>NZ_FNFZ01000024.1 GCF_900101015.1 Sarcina sp. DSM 11001
GTGAGAGTTGATCCATAAAAAAGCACCTCCTGTTAGAAACTTGAAATGTGATTTCTAACAGGGGCGCCGCATTTTTGTTAAGGGTATGTCAATTGACAAAATACACAAATCCACTACTTAAATTTGTGCACTATGTATAGAAAGTGTGCCAAAAATCTTATTTTGACCACCTTGGTACCAGGTACCATAAACCTACGTAATACTGAGTCGCTTCAGACAGGTGCTTAAAGCCAAACTCTCTGTAAATCTCGGCAGAATTCTCTCTGACAACCTTATAGGAAAGCTTCGGGAACTTGCGTCCCCTCGATGCTGTCATATGGTCTCAGCTGACTCCCAGGCATAAGCTTTATATCGCACGTGTATAAGATGCCCAGCACACAGAAAGAACGCTCCTACACACGAAAGGTGTGTCGGAGCGTCCCTCGCGAACGGGTCTTGAATTGTGCTGCTGTCAGTGGTTCATTTGTCTTGCAAACTTCCTGGTAACCGATCTGGGGGCGATCCTGGCACCGAATCCCATCAGCTTAGTGAATGTTCCCTGGTAATGAAGGACTTTTCCCTTTTCCATGGCCCGGATGCCTTCTCCCGCCACAGCAGCCGCGCTGGCCGCTTTTCGGAACATAACGGATCCGCCTTTCATAGAAGCCGCTTTCTCAAACCCGGTGGCAGTAGGACCGGGACAGATGGCTGTGACGGTCACTCCGCTTCCTTTTACTTCTTCGGCGACCGCTTCCGAAAAGCTGCGGACAAATGCCTTGGAGGCATAATACACGGACATGTCCGGCCCAGCAGAGAAGGCGGCAACTGATGACAGGTTCAGGATCTTTCCGTACCCCTGTCTCATCATGGGTTTCAGGAAACAATGCGTCAGCTGCATCAAGGCTACAATGTTGACCTGGATCATCTCGTACTGTTTCTGCCAGTCCCTATCCGCAAAGCTTCCGGAGTCCCCGAATCCCGCATTGTTAATCAGGATATCGACCGGGAGCTTATGCTCCAGAGTATAATCGAAAACATCCAATGCCGCGTCCTTCACGGAAAGATCTGCTGCACAGACATGAACCTTCACGCCGAATTCAGACTCCAGCTCATTCTTGATGGCATACAGTTTTCCTTCATTCCTTGCCACCAGGACCAGATCATATTTCTTTGATGCGCAGATCCGGGCAAACTCAAGGCCCAGCCCGCCGGATGCTCCCGTGATCAAGGCTGTGTGCTGTCTTTTCATTTATCAATATCACTCCTCGTATACATAATCCTGGCATCAGCCATCCGCCTCAGAATCCGGTCCTTTTTTAAGAGGGAAGGCAGGACCTCGATACACTCCGCAGAAGCTTCCCATACGGAAAAAGATCCGATAGTAGAAATGACCACTGTCGGGATCTCCCTGATCTGTGACGCAGATACAAGCCCGACCAGGATAAAGAGAATCCCAATAATCATCATACGTGCTGCCCGGATATTGCACTTTAACATATCCCGTTTGTTCCGGTCCTGCAATTTCCGGAGCAATCTGTCATAGGATTCACGGAAACGTCCGTCAGGCTGCTGCTCAGTGTCAGACCTGATGGGTCAAAGGCAGAATACAGCTCTTCCTCTTCTCTGATATGAATCGGGATTAAAAATTCTCTCATCTGCTGCCGTTCCTTGTTTATGATGTTCTCTTACAGCTCGATCACATGCGGCGCTATATCCGGATCGTGATTGGCCAGGGATTCTATGCAGTCCGGATCCAGGCTCTGTTCACGGATCCAGGCAAGGGACTGTTTCTGCAGCTTCTTGTCCGCCGCAATACCTGAAGTAATCTGCTCCTCCCAGCTCTTTCTGGCATAACCGCCGTCGGAGAAGAGCAGGACAAACTTGCCATCCTCGTTCCTGATCTTGACCGCGTACAGACCGTCCGCATGACCGGGGATATTGATCAGTTCGATGGATCCGTCTCCCAGAAGGTCGTAGGACTTGCCCACAGGTCCCTGGGTATCGTTCCAGTCAAAGGCTGTGAGCGGGATATCCTCCCACCAGCCCTTGTAATAGCGGACCCGGTTGGTTGCTTTTGAGGCAAACTTTAACTCGTCTGCAGCGACCATGAACTTCTTTGCGCCCTTCACCTGCTTCAAGCCGTTGGCATGGTCGCAGTCCAGATGGGTAAGAAGTACTGCATCCAGGTCGGAATCCCTGATGCCAAGCTTTAGGAGCTGTTCGTCAATGCACTCTCCCAGGCCGATCCGGCCCTGATTCACTTCATAGAGGATGACGCTGCCAAGAGACTTGACCTGTGCCCTCTTATCAAATTCCCCGTCCGGACTCATTTCCCTTGCCCAGCCGGTATCTACCAGAAAACGTCCCTTTGGATGCTCAATAAGATAGGCAGAGACCGGAAGCCACAGCCTGTCCTCTTTCTTCCCGAATATACCGGAAGCCTTGATGGCATTGCTTTTGTCCCCTCCAAAGGGAAGATCCGGCGCCACGCACACCTCGCCGGTGTGAAATACATGAATTTTGATGTCAGCCATGAAAAAGCCCTCCTTATGTGAAAATCGACCGGCTTCCTTTCTGCCGTTTCTTTCATCATAGGAGGGTTCTGAACTTAGGAACACTACACAAAACGGAATAGTGTCCGGTTTTGTGTACGGTTTTGTGCCCGGTTTTGTGTCTGGTTTTGCGTTCGGTTTTGCGTCTGGTTTTGCGTCCGGATTTGTATCTGGTTTTACGCGGATGTCGTCAGGGAATCCAGCACCTTCATGATAAGGGGCTTGATTTCCTTGGGACGCACAGCTTCCGGATGCTCCATCCAATAGGTATAGGCACTGATCATAGATGAGGCAAGAATCTCCGCAATCGGATCACGGTTTCTGGAATACTTCATCCCCGGATAGCGCCGGAAGAAGTTCGCGATGATCGCGTCCTTCCACTTGCGGATAAATCGGTGGTTGGGCTGCCTTACCAGGAAGAGGTAAATATCAGACCAGTTATCCCGGATATACTGCTCCGTCTCATCCATAAATACTGTAAAGTCCATGTCAGCCATGTCCCCGCCCGATACCTTCTCTGAAACGGCAATGAGGCCCCGGATCAGTCCATCCTCGATTTCACATCTGACCTCATCCGTATTGTTGAAATAAGAATAAAATGTCGTACGGGCAACCGGCGTGGAGGCACAAAGTGCCTTCACTGTGATGGCCTGAAAATCTTTCCCGGCATACTCCTTCATAAACTGTACCTTGATTGCGCTTCTGGAATCCATTCTGACTGATCTGCTTTCGTTGTTCTATTTATCCTCACCCTGCATTTACTGAAATGCCCTCGATAAAATCATAGCACATTCAGACCAGTGCGACGTAAGCGGAAACTTTTCCAATGAAAGTCTTCTGTGAATTACAGACTTTCGTGCATATGATGAATATCCGTCAGGGGAAACTCATCAAACCTGTGATGTCCCCAGTCCTTAATGGCCGTTCCGGGAACAGTGTTTTCAGGAATGCACAGATCCCGCGAAAGTCCGAAAGTCCATGAAAAATGTGCAGCGTGATCGTCCTGTCATCATAGTCAGCATAAAGCTGCAGCCCCTCTGTCTCCTTCGTGCCCATCCGCCGGAATCTCCTTGATGACCTTTGCCGGTACGCCGCCGACAAGACAGTTTGCAGGGACATCTTCCGTCACGACAGACCCCGCTGCAACCACTGCGTTTTCACCAATCGTCACGCCGGTAAGGATTGTGGCATTTGCGCCAATCCAGACTCTGTCCCTGATTACGATCGGGTGACTCTGAAAATGTCTTGTCACTCTGCGCTCAGCGTCCAGAGGGTGCGTCGCCGCACTGATCACAACACCGGGAGCGATAAAAACATCTTTGCCAAGTGTCACATAATTCGTATCCAGGATGGTCACATTGCAATTTATTATCGTCCCGTCTCCAATCGAAATATGACGGCCATAGTCACAGGCAAAATTGCTTTTGATCGTCACTCGCTCGCCCATATTTTTAAAAAAGGATTTGAGGAATCGGTCTCTTTCGGGATCACGGGGCGGTTTTGAGTTTATTAAAATGAGTCCCTTACTGCACATATAAGCCATTTCCGTGAGTTCCTGATCCGGATAATACTCTTCTTCTTCCAGCATTTTTTCGTAGTTAGATTTCTCGAACATATTAACCTCCTTCCTGAATGCCAATAGATTTTCCCTTGCTGAAATCCGGCAGTGGATCCAGCCATGCAGCGTTGATGATATGCGGAATCGATGTGCAGGCTCTGTCCGCAGTCCCGGATCGGAGTAATAGTATTTTACGGGCGTCTTGATGTACTTCCTTCCCTTTACATCGTACCGTTCGGCTTTCCGGATCAGAAATGCTTCCATGAAAAAGCCGATGTATTTGTCAATGGTATCCGGTGCGATCTTGATCTGTCGTTCACTGGCAAAGGTTTTTGAACCGGCTTAGGGATTCAATAGTTTTTTTATCCAATCATCGAGCGGCCGCCTTCTACTCGACTCCCTGCTTTTTCCTTTTCTTTTCATTTTCCCCTACACATATTCCTGTAACAGCCAACCGGGCAGTTGATTTTCATTCAATCTTCCGATTCTCATTTTGCACACTATAGCTTGCTTTTGTATTCGTTTAGTGTTACACTCAAGACAAATCATAATGAAAGGAGTGATCGTATGGCACTTGCAACATTAACAGCCCGTGTGGATGAATCGGATAAAAGCGCTTTCGATTCCTTCTGCAATTCCGTTGGACTCACTACGTCTGCCGCCATTAATATATATGTAAAAGCGGTTCTTCGTGAGCGGCGTATCCCGTTTGACATCAAACAGGAAGATCCTTTCTACAGTGCTTCCAATCAGGCATACATCATGAAATCTGTAGCGGAATTGAAAGCCGGTAAAGGTACCGTCCATGAACTGATCGAGGTCGGCGATGAGTGAAAAAATCTGGTCGGATGATGCATGGGATGACTACCTGTACTGGCAGACGCAGGATAAGAAGACAATCAAACGCATCAACCTGCTCATCAAAGACATCGAACGCAATGGGCCGCTTGACGGCATCGGTGAGCCAGAAGCATTAAAAGGCAGCCTGCAGGGTGAATTCAGCCGAAGAATCAATGAGAAAGACCGTCTGGTCTATCACATCGAAGGCGACCGGATCTATATCGCAGCATGCCGTGGCCACTATGATGACAAATAATCGTTTGGGGCTGTTGCCAGTAACCGCTTGTCAAGGACTTTTTTGCATTTGCTCAAAAAAAGGGCTTGCTAAAATTGCAAGCCCTGATAAAACATATATTGTATTATCGTATTCTATTTTCCTTTTGATACTTATTTCATAGGCTGGCTGCCATTTTTCTGATTTCTTCCAGAACTGACTCTTTCACGTCTCCCGCGCAGGTGAACATCCCCATATTCTCAAGGCCGAGGTAACCCAGAAAATCTCCCTCATAGGAAAACTTCGCACCTTCATACATTTCCGGATCTCCGGAACTTAAAAACATGGCTGTCTTTGTGAGTGACACAGGCGCTGTCGGATACAGCGCGGAATAGAAACGGTCGATCGTACACTTAAGCTGACCGCTGATTCCATGATAATAAATGGGAGAAGCCAGGATAAGCATGTCTGTATCCCGCAGATATCCGTATACTTCCTGCATGTCATCCTTCTGGACACATTGCCCTTGGCCTTTTCCGTGGCAGTATTCACAGGCGAGACATCCTTTGATGTTCTTCCGGCACACATTCACGATATTTACTATATGTCCGGCTTTTTCAGCACTCTCCCGGAACGCAGCAACCATTTTTACGGTATTGCCCTGAGGGCGGGGACTGCCGTTTAAAACGAGTATATTCATTTCGTGTTTCTCCTTGTCAATACCAGTCGTGTTTCTCGCCCCGATCCAAAAAACTGATCGCCGCCATTTCCTCATCCGTCAATTCAAAGCCGAACAGATCGAGATTTTCTTTGATGTGCTCAGGATCGGAAGAGCCGGGAATCACCACGATGCCCCGCTGCAGATCCCACCGGAGGATCACCTGGGCAGATGATACACCGTGGGCTTCCGCGATGGACCTAATCGTCTCATCGCCAAGAAGCTCCGCCGTATGGCCCCGGCCCCCTAAGGGGTACCAGCACTGGACCACGATGCCCTTTTCCTGGATAAACGGGACAACATCCTGCTCCTGATAATACGGATGGATCTCGTTCTGCACCAGAGCCGGCATGATCGTGACCTGTGGAAGAAACTCCGTCAGTTCATCCACATACCAGTTGGAAAGGCCCAGGGACCGGATCTTTCCCTGCTCCACATAGGTCTCCATCGCTTTATAGGCTTTCACATCGTCCGTTCCGGGATGGTGGAGTAGCATCATGTCGATGTAGCCGATATCCAGCTTTTCCAGCGCCGTATCAATTGCAGCTTCCGGATCAATAAACTGACTTGGATATATCTTTGTGATCACGAAGATTTCTTCCCGGGGAATGCCGTACTCCTCCATGGCCTGGCGGACGCCCTCCCCGACGGCCTCCTCATTGTGATACATATAGGCCGTATCGATGAGCCTGCCGCCGTTTTTGAGCAGCGTTTTCACCGAATTCACGCAAGTATCGTGATGCAGTGCATATGTGCCGAGTCCCATGATCGGCATAGCATAGCCGCTGTTCAGAAGGACCGTATGATTCTCAAAGTCAAATCCTCCGACAGGTTTCACGGATCCCGTGCCTTCCTTCAGGGAGAAGATCACTGTCGGATCTCCGTTACCCATCGTGGCGCGGATCTCCTCCGGAGACATCCCCTGTACTTTGCCGAGGCGGGTGAAACTCCAGGTATTCTTATCATAGTAGATCGTGATCTGGTTTCCCTGATAAAGGATCACATCTCCCGGCTCCGTCGTGATGCGCTCATCATTCGTCGGAAGCTCCGTTCCCAGCGGACCGACTTTCTCAAATCCGCCGTAATCGTGCATGTCAATCGTGATATCTCCGTCCTGCAGCAGCTCCATAAATGCCTCTGCCGACGAATTGCTTTCCGGTCTGATCGTAAGGATGCTGTTCCCGATGTGTGCGTAGATCATAGTTTCTTCATCCGTGATATGTTCTGAGTTGGTCATCTGTCCGGAAGAATCTTTTGCCGGAGCTGTTTCCGGATCCGACTGATGGATTTCCGCTGAGCTTTTGCTGTTTTCCTCTTCCCTGGTCTCCGGAACATCCTGCTCTATATCGGATTCCTTTCCCCCAGTCCGGGAAGGATTCGCCGCCTGACAGGCGGAAACGCAGACCAGGAGCAGTATGAGTGTCAGAATAACGGATATAATCTTTTTCCTGTTCATGGTCTGCCTTGTATCCTTCTTATTTCAGATATTCCGTAAAGAAGCTCTCCAGCTTATCAAAGGGGATCGCATCCTTTCCGCCGCCGTCATAGAGATCGGTGTGAGAAGCACCCGGAATGATCAGAAGTTCTTTATTGTCCGTATACTTACTGTCTCTTACCATATCTGCATATGCATCCTTTCCGAAGTAACAGGAGTGTGCCGCATCTCCGTGCATCACAAGCACTGCGGAGCGGATCTCATTGGTGTATTTCAGGATCGGCTGGTTTATGAAGGACTCGCAGCCGATGACATTCCAGCCGCCGTTGGAGTTGAGAGACCGTGCATGATAGCCGCGTTCTGTCTTGTAATAATCATAGTAGTCCTTTACAAAATACGGAGCATCCTCCGGAAGCGGATCAATAACACCGCCGCCAAGGGCGTATTTCCCTTCCTTAAGATCTGCGAGTCTCTGGGCGCACATGGCCGCTCTCTTCTGGTAACGGGCTTCCTCGCTGTCTTCACTGTCAAAGTAGCCCTTGGCATTGACGCGGGTCATGTCGTACATGGTAGAAGCAACCGTTGCTTTAATGCGTGTGTCCAGTGCTGCTGTGTTGAGGGCCATACCACCCCAGCCGCAGATTCCGATAATGCCTATGCGCTCCGGATCGACCTTGTCACAAAGGGACAGGAAATCGACCGCTGCCATAAAGTCTTCGGTGTTGATGTCGGGAGAAGCCATGTAACGGACATTGCCGCCGCTCTCACCGGTGAAGGAAGGATCAAAGGCGACCGTGAGGAATCCTCTCTCTGCCATGGTCTGCGCATAAAGTCCGCTGCACTGTTCCTTGACAGCGCCGAAGGGTCCGCAGACTGCGATGGCAGCAAGCTTCGTTTGCTGGAGCTTTCCCTCCGCATTTTTCGGCACATACATATCCGCCGCCAGGGTAATGCCGTAGCGGTTCACAAACGTCACTTTGCAGTGATCTACCTTGCCGCTCTTCGGGAAGGTCTTGTCCCAGTCCTGCGTCAGTGTGAGCTCTTCCATCTTCATCATGATCCTTGTCCTCGCTTTCTTCATTTCAATTTTTACTTCATCTTTTTTTCCTGATTCCGGATCAGGAAATCCATGTGGTCTACTTTTCTCTGGCTCTCATGCATCTGCTCCATGAGCTTGCAGCGCTGTACCTTCATCTGGTGCAGCATTTCCCGGTAGTTGCCGGTTTCGTAAAGGCTTCCAATCTGCTCCGCCGCCCCCATACTGCAGCCCGCATCCGAGAGCCCCTGTATCAGCTGTTCCTTTGTATCCATACCTGCAGGATCCTTTCTGAAATCTGTTTTTAACACACTGCCGGATACTTTTATTCCCTGCCGGCAAGGCTATCTTAACAGCTTGTAAAGCAACGTGCTAATAGTTATAATTCATATCATGATATTCTATTTAGGAATGTCTTGATATAAACACAGGGAAAGGAGCATTTCTGATGGAGATCCGGACTTTGCGTTATTTTCTTGCGGTCGCCAGAGAGGAAAACATGACCAGAGCGGCTGAGATCCTGCACGTCACACAGCCGACTCTTTCCAAGGCATTGAAATCCCTGGAGGGTGAGCTTGGAAAAAAGCTGTTTATCCGTCATAGTTTCAGCATCCGGCTGACAGAGGAAGGAGTACTGCTCCGGAACCGGGCGGAGGACCTCATCAGCATGGCAGATAAAATAGAGCAGGAATTTATTTCCCTCGATGACATTAACGGTGGAGAACTGTATCTGGGCCTTGCGGAGTCTTATCAGATCCGTTATCTGGCCCGTGTGATCAGGGATTTTAAGACCCGTTACCCAAACCTGCATTACCACATCACCAGCGGCGATACCGAGCAGATTGCGGACAAGCTGGATAAGGGACTTTTGGATTTCCTGGTGTTGGCGGAGCTTCCGGACAGCCGGAAATATGAGTATCTGGCATTTCCCGAAAAGGATGTATGGGGGCTGGTGATCCCGGAAGGGAACCCGCTGTCAGAAAAGGATGTGATCCGCATGGAAGACCTGAAAGGGCTGCCTCTGTTCTGCTCTGAGCAGGCCTGGAACGGAGACATAAAAAAGTGGGCAGGGAGTTTTTTTTCGAAAATGAGGCTGGAGGGATCTTTCCGGCTTTCCTACAATGGATCCATCTTCGTGCGGGAAGGTCTCGGATATCTGCTGACATTCCGGGATCTGATCGATACTTCCAAAGAAAGCGGACTTGTATTCCGCCCTTTGGAACCGGCGCTTGAGACCATGCTCTATATTGCCTGGAACCGCTATCAGGCCTTTACACCGATCGCGGAGCGTTTTCTGCAGCAGCTAAGAGAATCCTTCGTGAGCGCTGAATAACAGGTACTATCCGTCATATCCACCGGGCCTTACCAGAAGGGTGCCCGACTCATCAGGGACTGTACCTTTTGGATCAGTTACTACGAATGAAACCGGATAAGATGAACTTTCGCACTGCATCAAATTTGGCTTGACGTACCCCCTTGTTTTTCCGGAACCAGATCCGCCAATGAAGATGACATCTACTGCACGCCCACATAAGACTGAAGAAGCACCCTCGCTTCTTCGCTATAACAACTTCTCCTGACTTCAAATAAAACCTCACCACAACATAAAAAGGACACCTTCTAATTTCTTAGAAAGTGTCCTTGCGAAACATCTGATTGGATCTGATGGCAGCAAATCTGCCCTTATCGGACCGTATTTGTTGTCAAATTTGTTCTCAAACTGCTTTCAAAATGACGTTGAAGCCCAAAAATCCGCGTAGTTATGTGGTTTTTTTCTTCATTGTTTTTCTTTGTCGCAAAGCATCACATGGCTGCATGCCGCAGAAACATTGTTGCAGAAACATTACTGCAGAAACATTACTGCAGAAACATTACCGCAGAAACTTTGTTGCAGAAACATTGCTGCAGAAAACATTGCTGCAGAAAACCGGGGTGAAACGTTTTTCACCGTATCCTAAGCCCCCGGAAGCGGCTGAGCATGGCACAGATCTCCTCCCGCCGGGGCAGTGCCAGTCCTGTTCTTGTATAGCTTCCTTCCGCGGCGGCTCCGGGCCCTTTTTCACTCATCAGATCCTCCAGGATGTCAGCGATCTCCCTCACCGTCCTTTTCCCGTCCATGAGATGCCGCCCCGCATACAGCAGGCACTGGGCGAGGGCCGCGCTCTGCTCCGGGTCAACGATCTGTTCTACATATCGGAGATCCACGGTGCTTCGGTCTATGGAAAAACCGTCCCTGCCCAGGGTCCTGGTCTTGATCCTGTCTGCCGCAAATGTCCGGTCGGGGAGCGGCACGCGGCGCGGGGAAAGGTTTGAAGACGGTAAAGACGGCCCGGCATCCGTGAGATCCGGAGTGCCCCGCCCGCGCAGTGATCCCGCCATCTCCTCCTGCGCGGCTTCCTTTGCCCTCTGTGTTATGTCGACCGGACGGTACTCATCCATCTGGAGGATGCAGTCCGCCGGGATGAACCACGCGCCGCTGGAACCGAGCGCGAGGATCGTGGAGATCCCGTGTTTCTCGAAAAGGAGACGGGCCCTGTCGATAAAGGGTGTGATGGGTTCCTTGTCAGGCGCAATCACCCTCTGCATAAGGGAATCTCTCACCATGAAATTGGTCGCGCTGGTGTCCTCATCAATGAGCAGCAGCCGGGCTCCCGCCTCCGCAGCCTCCACGACAGAGGCAGCCTGGGAGGTGCTGCCGCTGGCGTTTTCCGAAGAAAAACGCACTGTGTCCTTTCCACCGGGGAGGTTTGAAATAAACAGGCTGATATCGTCGCAGGCGATGCTCCTGCCGTCCTCCGCCCGGATCTTCATCGCGGACCTGTCCGTGATGACATATTCACGGCCGTCACCGGCAATGTGGTTATAGACGCCCCTCTCCAGGGCATGGAGGAGGGTGGATTTCCCGTGATAGCCCCCGCCCGCGATCAGCGTGATCCCGCGGCGGATTCCCATTCCGCTGATCCTGCCAGCGTGGGGCAGGTCCATCTCTGTCCGCATGCTTTCCGGTGAGGAAAAGGGAACCGCGCCCTTCATAGGCAGATCGCTGACTCCACTCGCGCGGGGAAGCACAGCCTTATCCGCCACAAAAGCACAGAGACCTCTTTTATCCAGTTCCTTCCGGATATAATCCTGGTCATCTGCCAGGTCGACAGCGGCCTTCAGGGCTTTCCGGTCAACGCTCCGGTTAAACAGGGCATTCCGTACGCAGGATGGGAGAAAATCGAACAGGATCTTATCCATTTCTCCGGCATTAATCGTCCTCCCGTTCGCCGGGAACCCGATCTCCATCCGGAAAGTCACATTTCCCGCACTGTCAATACTGCAGGCACTGCGCGGGATCACCTCCTGCCCGGGCCGGCTGACACTGATGAGGCCGCTCTTGCCGGATCCGCGTGCCTTTTTGCTGTATTTTTCTGTTTCTTTCCCAAAAAGACGCACCAGAAAGTCCTCCAGGGCTGTCTTTCTGTGGGCCGGGGACAGATAAGCAGGCGGAAAGGCCGCCCTGGCAGCTGACACACTGACGCTCACGGCGGAGGGCGCCGCAAAAGGGTCTCCCTGGACATGATCAATGTGCAGCAGATAATCCCCGAAGTCATAGGATCCGCGAAGTCCTTTGTAAGCGGGATAGCCCCTGTGGTCGATCGACCGCAGGAGCGCCCGCAGTTCTGACTGATTCTTCATGTTTTTTCCTGTCACAATATTATCTGGGGGGTTTACAGGTTCAGATTACAGGTTCAGATCACAGGTTCAGATCAGGAAGGAATCCTTGACCGCATTTTTCAGAGTCCACATACGGTTGAAGGTATCTCCCTGAACTTTGAAATAATGTTCCTCCTGGTCGGGGAAAATGCGCGAAGTAAAGACCGCGTCGCCGTCATTGACGAAAATCTCGATCGAGCTGCTGTCGACAAAAATGCGCAGGTGCGAAAGGCCGTTTTCAAGAGGCCTGGTCCGGCTCTCTCCCTCGGATTCGTTGAAAAGGATGTGCATTCCGCCGCGGTCTACGGTGATCTCTTTTTTCTCTTCGTCGTAAATGATCGAAAGACCTCCGCTCCCGTTTTTATCCGTGAACATGTCGATCCGCACATCTCCCCTGCGGCAGTCCAGCTCCACCTCTGCCGCGGCGGGCAGGGAAAAGCATCCGGCTTCATTTCTGGCCCCGGGGTCCGTCAGGTCGATCTTTTCATCGCGGAGCTTTTTGAGCTCGGGGAGAGGCTGCTGGATCAGGCGCCGGCCCCGGACAGTCAGTTCCCTGGGGAGGGTCAGGCAGCCCGCCCAGTCCTCGTCATCCGTGGGATAAGAGACGTCAGGAAGCCCCATCCAGGCGATGAGGATCGCCTTGTCAGCGTCCTGCAGGTTGTTGGCGCAGGCCGCCGCATAGGAATCAAAGCCGAAGTCGAGCACATGGAAGGCGCCGTCCGGCGTGAAGGTCAGGGTCTCCCAGTCCATGGTTCCGAGAATGTATCCATTGTGGTTCTGACTTCCGCCGCGGCCGGGAAGGGTCAGGTGCTGAGGGCACAGGAGCAGGACATCATGCCCGCCGATGTGCTCGATCGAAGGGCACTCCCACATATCCCCGAAGGCTTCGAAGCCGGGAACCTTGAGCTCTCCCGCGAAGGTCCAGCCGTGCTGGAGGTCCTCGGAGGAATAGACCAGGACACAGCCGCGTTTATCCAGAGTCTGCGCCCCGATGATCATGAAATATTTGTCCTGTCCGGGGACCCGGGTGATCTTGGGATCTCGCTGATGTTCCGTGTAGCCGGGATTGGCGCCGAACAGGGGCAGAGGGTATTTTTCCGGCCAGCCGTCATTGCCCAGGCGGGCCAGGCAGGTATAGGCGTGGCGCGTCCAGTCGGGGTCGCGGTGGTTACCGGTGTAATAAAGATAGATCTTGTCGCCTATGGGCATGGCCGACCCGGAGTAGACACCCTTGTTGTCATAGCCGTCCTCCTGATCGGGAAGCAGGCAGACGCCCAGATTATTCCAGGTCACCAGGTCTTTGGAGACGATGTGGTACCAGTGCTTGAGCCCGTGCACGGCGCCCCAGGGACACCACTGGTAGAACAGATGCCACCTGTTGTCATGCCAGACAAAACCGTTTGGATCGTTCATCAGTCCGGTCACCGCCTGAATATGGAAATGCTGGCGATAGACGGATTTCGAGATCCGTCCATACAGTTCCTCCAGCTCCTGCGGATCCTTCAGATAACGGTATTTTTCTTCCTTCGTCCATTCCCTCATCCCTTTTCCTCCCTTCGAAGAACAATTCAAGACGCCCTGTGCGGCTTTCCTGAAACGGTTTCTGCGGCATTTCCCGAATCATCTGAATCTGTTTTTATGTCATTATTCTTGAAGCTGTTTCCTTAAGTATTATATCATGTGCGGACAGAAGGTGAAACAGAGGAACCCGGTCCTGTTTTCAGCCTGTTTTCAGGTCGTTTTTGTATTGGAAACCACGAAAAAAGGCCTCGAATTTCGAGGTGGTCCGCACTGTACCACCCGCTCTTCTCCTCATCTTCTTTCCCCCATCAAAACTGCACATGCCGTCCTCTTCATGGTATAATGGTTACAATATTTCATGAATGTTGTTTTTACCATATGCATGCTCGTTTTTTACTTTATACAGATCAGGAGAATTCAATATGAGCCAGATCGCTGAACAGAAATGCCCTGCATGCGGGGCGCCGCTGCGGTTTGACCCGGCTTCCGGAAAGCTGGTGTGCGATTACTGCGGCACGACCACAGAGGTAAAGCCGGAGGGGCAAAAACCGATGAAAAAGCCCGGTGCCGCTTCCGGAAAGCCCGGTGCCGGCCCTGCTCAGGGCGGACATGCCGGACAGTCAGATACCGGCGCCGGTGCACCCCAGGGCAGTCAGAGCAGCCCGGGGCAGGGGCAGTCCGCAGGCAATACAGACAATAATATAGACAGCAGTACGGACAGTATTGAAGGTTTTGATTTTGCAAATATCACAGATTCGGTCACTGTTCCGGATGCCGGAAATCTGCCCGTGTATAACTGCGTCTCCTGCGGGGCTGAGGTCATCGCCCCTGCTGAGCAGGTCGCGCTCACCTGCCCCTACTGCGGCAATAATATCGTGCTGACGGACAAGGTCTCCGGAAAGCTGCGTCCGGACGGCGTGATTCCCTTCCGGATCCAGGCAAAGGACCTCCCGGACGCCGTCAACCACTTCTACAAAGACAAAAAACTCCTGCCCCGCCGCTTCTTCAGTGAGAGCACCATGGGCAGGGTCACCGGCGTCTACGTCCCCTTCTGGGTCTTTAACGGCAGAGTTTCAGGCACCTTTGAGTTTGACGCGCAGACGACCTCATCTGCCCGCCGCGGGGACTATATCATCACAAAGACCGACTACTACCATCTGGTGCGCGAAGCCGCAATGGATTTTGAGAACCTCCCTGTGGATGCCAGCACCAGAATTGAGGACCGCCTGATGGACTCCCTCGAGCCCTTTGACTCCCGGGAGACAAAGCCTTTTGACATGCGCTATCTCGCCGGCTTCACCGCTGACCGTTTCGACCAGAAAAAGGAAGACATCTCCGCGAGGGCAAAGCACCGGATGCAGACCAGCACAGTCTCCGCCGTGACCGCTCAGGCGGGGGCGGGCTACGGGTCCGTGACTCCGACCGACAGCAGCCTCCATGCTCAGCTGGACGCCAAATACATCCTGTTCCCGGTCTATATGTTTGACATTTCCCACGCCGGCAAGAACTATCACTTCGCAGTCAACGGACAGACTGGAAAGGTCGTGGGTGACCTGCCGACTGACAGCGGCGTGAGCTTTTTGTATTTCTTTAAGCGTTTTGCTCTCGTCAGCGGCGGCCTTCTGGCATACTCTGTCGGAAAATACCTGCTCGGGATGTGACGATCCTTTAAAACAGGCATTCATGACAGGCACTTATAATAATCGTACATAATAATCATTCATAATAGATAATCATTTTTAACAGATAATCATTTATAACAGGCACATAAAAACATTTTAAACATCTCAAGCGGAATCCGAATGACCGGTTTTAACACTGGTATGCTGAAACGGCACACTATATAGTCACAGACCAGTGCGTATTTTCATCATGCATATTTGTGAAGAGGAGGTCACCATCGCAGATATGAAGAGTACAGGCATGAAAAATACAGGTTTAAAGAAGACAGGTATGAAGAATACAGGTATAAAGAATACAGGTATGAAGAATAATAATAGAAACGAAACAGGCACGAAATGGAAATCCATCCTGATTTCCCTTCTTCTGACCGGCTGTCTGATTTTTCCCGGTGTATTCCCCGCCTTGCCGGAAGGACCGTTTTTGCCGGATTCTTTCCTGTCTGTTTCCGCAACCGTCTGCGCCGCTGAAACGAAGGACGGCGGGGCAGGCTCAGAAGCCGCTGCCGGGCATCAGGCCAGGGCAGGCGGGATCCCGGCTGTTTCAGCCGTGAACGGTTCAGCTGCAGCCGGTTCCACTTCCGAAGATCTGGCAGCGGATGATTTCCAGACAGACGCGGCAGTTCGGAGCACACAGCCCGATCAGGAAGAAGGGGACAGCGCCCTCGTCCCGGCGGAGGATGGCTATACGGAGGCAGAGGGAGCCGGAGCAGATACCGATCCGGGACTCGATGAGAATCCTTATGAGGGTCCCAACGAGGATTCCGATAATAAGGATTCCGATAATAAGGATCCCGATAACAGCGATCCCTATGGAGAAGAGACCACAGAAACGCAGAACGGGCCGGAGGAAGGGAGTCAGGATCAGACTGCACTCTCTGACCGTGACCGGATGCTGCCGGACGGTGAGAAGCCCGATGACGATCTCCGCGTCGGAGACGGGGACCCGGCTCTTCCCGCCTGGTATCCGAAGGATCCGCTCTCTTTTCCCTTTTATCACGACGAAAAGGCCCCCCGTGTGATCGACATCGCAGATATCTTTTCCGGAGAAGAAGAACAGCAGATGGAAGCCCGTCTCGCAGAAATCAGAGCTTCCCTCGGGAAGGACATTGTGATCCTCGCGGATGTCTCCACCTACGGACTCTCCCGCTCTGTCTACGCGGCCGATTTTTACGATTTCAATGGATACGGGATCGGTCCTGACCGAGAGGGCGTATGCCTGATGATCTGCATGGAACCTGGCAACCGCGGCTGGTGGTGCTGCTGTACGGGTCCTGTCACCAGAGGACTTTACGATGAGACAGTCGCGAACCAGATCGATGACATGCTCTACGACTATATGAAGGCCGGCGACTACGGCACCGGTGTGGAAGACTGGATCGAAAACATCCGCCGCCTCTACACGACCGGGTCACCCTATTCTGAGGAATGGGCGGTCATGGACGAGGCCTCTTTTGAAAGGTTCCATGATCCGGATGCCCCCCGTGTCGTCGATGACGCAAAGATCCTGTCCGACAGCGAGATTGAAAAGCTGACACAGAAAGCCGCGGACCTCTCAGACAAGTACGGTGTCGACGTAGTCATCCACACTGCCCGCAGCCAGGGCGTACTCGACCGCGACACCTACAGCAGAAAGTACTTTCTGTCCCATGGCTACGGATTCTCCGATGAATATGACGGGATCCAGCTCACGATTTTCAAACGGCCGGGCTATGTGGGAGGCGTCAATGTTTACGCTTCCGGAAAGGGGCTTAAAAAGCTTTCCGAAGTCAACAAAAACCGTCTGGAGAACCGCTGTGACGGTCTTATCTCCGGCGGAGAATACTATGAGGGAGCCAGCCAGTGGCTGGACCAGACCGGCCACATGCTGCGCACCGGCCGCGCTCCCCGGTCATCGGCTTCCTGGAGATTTACGACCATCCTTGAAATGCTGGCGGGGCTGATCTTCGGCTCTTTCTCCCTGGGAAAAGCCAAAGCCCGCATGGCCACTCCCCAGACGAAGGAAAACGCAAATTCCTACATTGTGCAAAAAAGCATCCGGATCCGCAATATCGCGAACAGGCTCCTAGATTCCAGAGTCAGCGAGGTCTACTCTCCCGTTAAAAGAGAAAGCTCCGACAGTGGGGACCACTCCTCAGGAGGCGGCTCCTCCACCTTCCACAGCAGCTACTCCGGTTCCTCAGGAAGCTCCCACTCCGGCTCGGGCCGCGACTTTTAACCGGATGGATAAAAGTGTGAAAGTTCAAATCTGCGGCGACCTTTCATGTTTCATGGCCTGTTTGTGGCGGTACCGCATCGGCATGTGGGGTTTGGATGGATTAACTGAAAAATGCTTTATCTGAAAAATTCTTTAACTGAAAAAACCGGCACAACAGATCACTCTGCTGTGCCGGTTTTCATTTTGTTTTCATTCTGCCGTCTGCCTGTCAACAGGCAGCTTCCGGATCTGATCTACAGGTGTCCTCCGGTTCAATAAGTAATGATCATTTGTGCAAGCTCCCGGCAGTTCACCAGACCCGGACCTGTTTATCGTTCTCAGGACGGGGACAGATATTTTTTCTGAGCCCGCGCAAGCCCAAAGGCATAGATGACAAAGAGGATGACATAAGCCATATAGATATATATGCCGATGTCTTCTTTTCCAAGGATGTCGGCTACAACAAAGTGAGCCGCGCCGACAGCCATCGTGACAAAACCGATCACGAGATTGGGCAAGTACATGCAGGAAATAAATCCTGGAAGGTCTCTGGCCTTCTGGGGGTCGTACTTTTTGCTGATCAGCATACGGTTTACTCTGCCGTGAACCTTCATCATCGCCGTAGATATCAGAAAGTAGAAACCCACAAACATAATGATCGTATCAGCGAGATTCATGGTAGTCATCTATAGTACCTCCGAAAACAACAGGCTGCAGGTTTATTGTCTACAGGGCCCCGCAGATCAGGACCCACCCGCTCGCGGGTCTTGTGCAGAACCCTGTAACATAATAGCATATTCAGCTCAGAATACAGCTTTGATTCCTGAAAAGATCCAGATCATCAGATTATTGACAAAATTCCGGATTACTTCAGGCCCATGGGCTCATCGCGGAAGATACGCTCGTCCATAAGCTTCGGGCCGCCCTCAGGAATGATGGGTGCAAACTCCATGAGGTCAAGGACCTGGGTCTGCAGGTCGATGCCGGGAGCGATCTCAACGAGGTGGACGCCGTCCTTCTCAAGTTTGAACACAGCGCGCTCGGTGATGTACATAACGGGCTGGCCGGTCTTGTTGGCGTACTCGCCGGAGAAGGTGATCTGCTCGACAGTGTCGATGAGCTTCTTCTGCTTGCCTTCCTGATCGATGATAAGCTTGCCGTTCTCGCAGTGCTCCTTCAGGCCGCCGGCTGTGAAGGTTCCGATGAAGAAGACCTTCTTGGCGTTCTGAGTGATGTTGATGAAGCCGCCGCAGCCTGCAAGACGGGGACCGAACTTGGAGACGTTGATGTTGCCGTTCTTGTCGCACTCAGCCAGGCCGAGGAAAGCAAGGTCAACACCGCCGCCATCGTAGAAGTCAAACTGATAAGGCTGATCCAGAACGCACTCGACGTTGATGGAACCGCCGAACTTGTTGCCGCCCTGCGGAACGCCGCCGACAGGACCTGCCTCAACGGTCAGAGTCATGTAATCGCCGATGCCTTCTTCATTAGCGACTGCGGAGACAAACTCAGGAGCGCCGATGCCGAGGTTGACGACCTTGTCCGCCTCGAGCTCGAGAGCTGCACGGCGGCCCATGATCTTCTTCGCGCTCATCTTGGGAGCAGCGAGAGCATCCAGAGGAAGACGGATCGCGCCGGTCATGCTGGGATCCCAGCCGGGAGTGCCCTGGCACTGTGCCATATCTTCTTCAGACTCAGCGAGAACGATCGCATCGACATAGATGCCGGGGATCTTGACAAGCTTGGGATCAAGCGTGCCGGCCTGGACGACCTTCTCGACCTGGACAACGACTTTGCCGCCGCTGTTCTTTGCAGCCTGCGCGATGGCAGTGGACTCAGTGGGAGCAGCCTCGTGGTCAAATGTGACATTGCCCAGTTCATCTGCGTATGTGCCGCGGATAAAGGCCACATCGATCTTCTGAGCCTTGTAAAGAAGTCTCTCCTCGCCGGCGATATTGACCAGCTCTACGATATCCTCAGTTGTCTTTGTATTGAGCTTGCCGCCCTGGAGACGAGGATCGCAGAAGGTGTTCATGCCGACATGAGTGATGGTGCCGAGCTTGTGGCCGGCGATATCACGGAAAAGCTGGGAAATCGTTCCCTGAGGAAGGTTATAGGCTTCCAGCTTGTTGTCGAAGATCAGCTTGCCGAGCTCGGGAACCATGTTGTAGTGGCCGCCGATGACTCTCTTGAGCAGGCCTTCGTGTGCAAAGTGGTCTGCGCCGCTGCCGTCGCGATTGCCCTGTGCTGCTGCATAGAGCAGGGTCAGATCACGGGGATGGCCGGTCTCAAGGAAGCTCTTCTCGATCGCCTTGTTGGTGGACTCAGGCATCTGGCATGCAACAAAGCCTGTGGTAACGAATGTCATTCCATCCTGTAAAAACTTAACAGCTTCCGCTGCGCTGATAATAGGCTTAACTGACATGATTTACTCCTTTATATGAAAAGTAAAAATATTCCATTTTTTCAAATGATTCAATGATTTTTTCGAAAAAAACTGCCGCAGGCGACTGCAGGATCGCCTGCGGCAGTATCGCCCCGTATCCCGGAGGACACGGGCCTTTAAATGGGAAATGTATGGTTACCGTATTCCTACGATATAAGCAAGACGAAATTACTTGCCGATGAAGTGTTTCTCTTTCTTCTTCTCAAGGAATGCAGTCATGCCTTCCTTCTTGTCGAAGGTAGCGAAGGTCAGACCAAACAGGTTAGCTTCCAGCTTCAGGCCGGCGTCGAGGTCAGTGTCAAGACCAACGTTGATAGCCTGCTTCGCGATTGCGATGCTGTAAGGGGAGCTCTTCATGAAGTGGCCGGCAAGCTTCTTAGCCTCATCCATGAGCTGATCCTGAGGATAGACATGGTTTACAAGGCCGATACGCATAGCTTCGTCAGCGGAGATCATGATGTCAGCGCCGAAGATGAGCTCTTTCGCGATCTTCTTGTTGGTCAGGCGGGGAAGTCTCTGTGTGCCGCCGAAGCCGGGGATGATTCCCAGACCAGCCTCAGGCTGACCAAACTTGGCATTGTCGGAAGCCAGGGTCACGTCGCAAGCCATGGAGATCTCGCAGCCGCCGCCCAGAGCGAAGCCGTTAACTGCAGCGATGGTGGGCTTTTCCATATCCTCAAGGCGCTTGAAAGCAACGCGGGCAAGGAGGCCCATGGTGCGGCCTTCGGGAGCTGTGCCGTTGACCATCTCAGAGATGTCAGCGCCAGCGACGAAGGACTTGCTGCCGGAACCGGTCAGGATGAGAACCTTTGCCTCAGGATCAGCCTCGATCTGTGCGAAGCAGGCATCCAGCTCAGCCAGAGTCTCGCTGTTCAGAGCGTTGAGGGACTTCGGACGATTGATCGTCACGACTGCGATACCATCAGCGATGTCAACCAGTAAATTCTTGAATTCGTAAGCCATTTTTTCCTCCTTTGGATGATTTGACTCCATAAAATGAATGGTTACTATTGTTCTGCTGTCCATTTCAGGACAGCCGTCACACATTATTGTACACCGTTTTCAGATTTCAGTAAACGAGGTATCCAAGCGGAACCCGATAAATTGTTTTCTTTCCACCTTTAAGAACAGTTCTCTTAAGGACAGTTCTCTTAAGATTAGTTTACTCAAGAAAATTTCCTGCTTAAAAGGAACCCCCGAACCAGCCCCAATTCAGTTCATGTTTATAGTTAGCGCCTGGCAGGAGTAATCCCGATACCCCGCCTGTTTCTTCATCCTCCCGCGCCCCGCCTTAAATACCGCAGGATGCGGGAGGAACATGTTCTGATCAGGTGGCAGATCTTTCTGCCGTAAAGACATGTTTTTATAAAACAAACTGATAAAGCATTTTGTGTACAGTTGTGTTACGACAGCACAGCTGTCAGGATCATATCCTCAGATTATGACCACACTCTCATATCCGGGCCTGTAGGAATTACATGAAACCGCAGCAGGCGATGAATACGAAGCAGGCAATGAAGGGGATGGCGATCTGTGTTACAAAGATATCGAAGTAAGCTTCCTTGTGAGTCATCTTGCAGATGCCCAGCAGGGTGATCTGTGCGCCCTGGTGAGGCAGAGTATCCAGAGTACCGGCTGCGATAGCTGCGATACGGTGGACCTGCTCAAGGTTGGCACCGAGTTCGATATAAGTATCAGTCAGAGCGTTGAAGGCGACGCCCATACCGCCGGAAGCGGAACCGCATGCACCTGCGCAGATTGCGACGGTCAGCATAACGAATACCAGCGGGGAGATGTTCCATGTCTTCAGAGCTGCTACCAGATCCTGGAAGCCCTGAGTCTTCTGGACGATACCGCCGAAACCGACGACGATCGCGGTGTTCAGAATGGAGACACCAGAGTCAGCTGCGCCCTTGTTGAAGACCTTCAGCCATTCCCTGATTCCGCCCGGAACCTTCTTCCACATCAGGATAGTCGCGGAAGCAACACCTGCGAAAACGGAAGCCTCGACGGGAACCTTGAAGCCGTTGAAGAGAACCAGGATGATAATGATGGGAGTCAGAGCGATGCCCCAGTGGGGAAGATCTTCACGACCGCCCTGGCCGAGCTCCTCGGGATCCAGCTGGAATTTCAGCCTGGGATCGTCGAAGTAGTAACCCTTAGCTGTAAAGGAACGTGCCCTCCACTCGAGCCATACAAAGATGAGGATGAACTCGACGATAACTGCGACCATGGAAGGTGCAAAAGCAGCTGTGGAAGGTGTGTTCAGGTTTGTCATCGCGATGACGTTCTGAATGGAAGGAGAACCGGGAGCGACCATGGAGACGGTCCAGCAGCCTGCGGAAATCGCGGCCGGGATCAGACGTCTGGTCAGGTTGGATTCCTTGAACAGGTTCAGAGCGATAGGATAGATAACGAAGAATACGACGAATCCGGAAACACCGCCGTAGGTCAGGATCATGGTGATGACGAAGATGATGGGTGCAGCATATTTGCCCTTGCTGAAGCCGGCGATCCATTTAGAAATGGACTCCGCAGCACCGGTAAACTGATAGACAGCACCGAACAGAGCGCCTACGAAGAATACCAGGAAGTAGCTCGTGACATACGCTGAAGCTGCCGGCATGAAGAGCTGCTTCAGACCTGTCAGAATGGTCATCTTCTCTACGCCTTCCGGCAGCAGCTCCACAGGGAACTTACTGCAGACGATAACGAAGATCGATACCAGAGGCGCCAGGATCAGCGCACTGAGCTGAAGGAATGCCAAGACGCCGAACAGCACCAGGGCAAGAACCAAAACCAAGATTCCAAAATTCATTTTTAGTAAACTCCTCCTTTCGGGAAACCCCCCAGCCGCGGGATGCGGCCAAACATGTTTAACTCAAATAATTAGTGCGCTAACTATTTGTGCAAAAAAATATAAGCCTTTTGAACTTATGGTATAATACTAGCACGAAAGCCTTAAAAGAACAAGCCCTTCAAAGCAGTTTCAGCTATATTCGTGAAAAGAGCAAAAAGGAATATGCAAAATTGTGCAGTTTGCACAATCTTGAACCCCACACCTCACCCCCCCCGAAGAGATACCGGTGTCTTTGATTTGTTTGAAGTCAAATGATTCATCCGGAAAACCATGAATTCGCAGAATTCACCTTCTCCCAGGCTTGTGTTCCGTCAGGTTTTCGAAGTTTTCATTTCATCCCCCCCTTTCTTTGGGCGTAACTACTGTTCTGCCAAAAATCGTGGCTGAGACCGCGAAGGCAGTCCCGACAGGTTTTCATAATGCACATAAAAAAATCCGGCCGGAGCCGGATTTTTCCTTTTTTGTTTTGGACATTAAATTTGAATAATCTCTTCAATCGACTGCATATAAAGTCTGCGCAGGGCATTCTTAAGTGCAGCTTTCTCCTCTTCATCAAATATTTCAAGGACCTTCCTGTCCACTTCCGTCACGACCGTCCTCACCGGGATCTCAAGATCTCTGGATACATCTGTCAGCTCAATATAGATATACCGCCTGTCAGTACTGTCGATCATGCGCCGGATGAGGCCTTTATTCTCCATGCGCTCCAGGATACCGGAAATAGTTGAATTTTCCACGCCGAGATGAGCCGCTATATCTTTGGGATTGTGCATATCAAATTCCCAGATGCACCCGAGCACCCCGTATTGAATCGGAGTAATGTCAAACTGGGCAAGATTTTTTTTCATATACTGAAAAACTGTATGCTGAGCCCCCGTTAACAGGTAGTTGATGCAGTTGTTCAGACTGTTCATAGAATAGTTCCTCCTCGTCCAATAAGTATTGTACTGAAGTATCCTGTTTATCGACCTATGCCTGGTTTTTCTGATCCCGCTTTAAAATAGTCCTCCTGGCAGGGATCGGTACTGCCTGAACAACCTGTGCATACAGATAATAAATACTCAGATGCTAATAATATCATATTTCATTAGGTAATTCTATCTGTTTATATATCCTGTCCGTAAAAATGTACTACAGTTTTATAGTGGTTTTCCCTGTACTGTTGTCAGCAAGCCGGTCACAGTCTTAAAGCTGCAGGTCAGAGTTTCGAACTGTCAATCAGCGTCCTGAAGCTGCCGGTAAGAGACTTGTAACTGTTCCGGGGCTGTCCCGGATCTCCCTGATCATTATTTTTTCGTATATACAGGGCGGCGTCCGCGGAGCTCGTCATAGAGCTCACAATAATTCCGGTAACGGATCCTGCTGATCTGCCCCCGGGCGAGGGCATCCTTGACAGCACAGTCCGGTTCATTGATATGGACGCATCCGCTGAACCTGCAGTCCCTCTCCCACTGTTCAAATTCGGGATAATAGCAATGCAGACGGTCGGGTTCAATATCCTGGAGCCACAAAGATGTAAATCCCGGTGTATCAACAAGGTAAGTGTCTTCGCCGGCTGCCAGCAGTTCCACATGGCGGGTGGTATTTTTGCCCCTCCGGATCTTGCGGCTGAGCTCGCCGGTCTGCATGTTCGCACCGGGGCACAGGACATTGATCAGAGTCGACTTTCCTGCGCCGCTGGGACCGGTCAGGACGGTGGTCTTTCCTCTGAGGATCCCGCGGATCTCTTCCAGGCTCTCCGGTATATAGCTGCTGATAAAAAGGACCGTACATCCGCAGGCCTCGTAGGTCTGACGAAGTTCTGAGATCTCTTCAGGGGACGCGATGTCTTTTTTGTTAAAACACAGGATCGCGTCCAGTTTTCTCTCCTGCATAGTGATCAGGAAACGGTCCAGCATATTGTAGCTCGGGGCGGGATGGGTGATGGCAAAAAGCAGCAGAGCCTGATCGACATTGGCCACATTAGGCCGGACGAGCTCGTTTTTCCGGGGAAAAAGAGCCCGGACATTTCCCTCCATGGGTACGCTCACTGTATCAGTGATGTCGATCTCCACATCGTCGCCGACAAGCGGTTTCTTTCCCAGCGCCCGGAAGATCCCCTTGGCGCGGCATCTGTAGACCGCTTCCGGTGTGTGGACTTCATAGAATCCGGCTATGCTCTTGATGATCTTTCCCTTCACTCTGTCACTCATTTGTAAATGTCAGCTCTCTTGTGATCTCCATGGGAATGCCGTACTCTGCCGCTTCATCCTCATCACTGGAGATTCCTGTCTGGGGATCCTCTCTGACAATGTTCGTATAATTCATATAGAGTGTTCCCTTTTCACAGGAGATCCCGGTAAAGGAGACCGGATATGGAAATTCCGTTGTGGTCTTGTTCAGGATGGTCTCTCCGTCATCGGTCACGATGACAAGGGTCACCGCAGTTCCCTCCTGATAGTCGGGATCCTCGCTGCGTCTGGGCGCCTCGATCCTCGCGGAATAACTGTAGCTTGCAGTCCCGCTGATCTCCATGTCGACCTGGGTCCCTTCCTCAACATAATCTCCCCTGGGGATGGACTGGCCGATCACGGTGTCCGGCGCGTATCTGCCGCTGGTATCTGTGACAACTGCCTCCCCCGGAACGAGCCCGGCCTGCAGGAGCGCTGTAGCGGCTTCCTGTTCAGAAAGGCCCAGGATGTTCGGGACCTGGATCAGACCGGAAAGATCAGGGCCGATACTCACATATAATGTGATCTCGGAGCCAGCGGGGACCTCAGTGTCCGCCTCAGGATCCTGACCTTCGACATATCCGGCGTTGACTTCGTCGCTGTATACCTCCTGAACAGCAGGGAAGAGTCCGAGCTCCTGCAGGATGTTTTCCGCTTCTTCTCTGGAATGATCCACCACTTCAGGCACCATGACCCTGTCCACTCTGACGACGGTGATCGTGACGGTCGCGCCGCGCTGGACCATCTGGCCTTCCGCGGCATTGGCAGCCATGACGATTCCCTCGTCATAAAGGTCGGAGATGTCATAGATGATCTCCCACCTGAGACCGGCGCGTTCGATCGCCTCCTGTGCTTCTCTGGCTGTCAGGCCGACGACCCGGGGCATTGCCACGGTATTGGAAACCTGCTGTTGCTGCTGTTCGGGCGCCTCTTCCTGTACAGCCTCTTCCGGCTGGCTTTCCTCCACAGGTGTCTGCGCCGCAGCGGCCTCTTCATCCTTCTTCGCTGAGGAAGCTGCCCTGTTATGGAGCACGAGGATAAAGACGACGATGACTGTTATGACAGCAAGGACCGAGAGGATCTGGACAAGCCTGTCGAGCCTCTTTTCCTCGATCTCCAGTTCCTGATCCTCGTCATTTTTGTCCTTCGGATGGAACAGAGGATCCTGGGAAGAGGGACGGCCGGAGGCATTTTCCCTGTCAGTATTTTCAGGACCGGAGACAGCTCCTGTCTCTTTGTCTGCCGGACGGACATCTGCCCCGGCTCCCGCGGGCCGCTTCTGGCCCTGGCCGGCTTCCATCTCTGTTTTCCCGTCAGCTGTCATTGCGGCAGCTCCGGCTGTGCCTGCTGCAGCAGCCCCCGCGGTCTGAGAAGATCTCTTCCGGATCTCTTCCCTCTCGCGGCTGGTCATGGCACGGGTCTCGGCGAGATTCTCCTCCCCGATCCTCCTGACAAAATCACCATCCGGATCATTGAGGGAGCGCCTGAGGTCAGACGCCAGCTCATCCATGGTCTGATACCGCCTGTCCGGGCTCTTTTCACAGCATTTGAGCACGATCTGCTCCACGCTGTAGGGCAGATCCGGGACCTTTTCACGGGGACTGGGGAAAGGATCCTGTATATGCTGGAGCGCGATAGCAACGGTGGTGTCCCCCTCGTAAGGGACATTCCCAGTCAGCATCTCATACAGAGTCACACCCAGGGAGTAGACATCGCTCTTTTCATCACTAAATCCGCCCCGCGCCTGTTCGGGAGAAGTGTAGTGGACCGATCCCATTACATTGGAAGTGATGGTATTGCTGGTGGAGGCCTTCGCGATCCCGAAGTCAGTCACCTTTACCTTCCCTTCCTTGGAAATAATGATATTCTGGGGTTTAATGTCTCTGTGGATGATATGGTTCCGGTGAGCCGCGGCAAGTCCCATGGCGACCTGGATGGCCACAGTGACAGCCTCTCTCGGCGTCAGCCTTTCCTTCTTTTCAATATAGCGCTTGAGGGTGATCCCGTTTACCAGCTCCATGATGATGAAGTGGTTTCCCTTTTCCTCCCCGACGTCATAGACATTGACGATATTCGGATGCATCAGGCCTGCAGCGGCCTGGGCTTCTACCCGGAACTTGGAAACGAATGAAGCGTTTTCGGAAAACTCCTGTTTAAGCACCTTGACAGCGACCATGCGGTTAAGGCGGTGGTCTTTTGCTTTATAGACATCGGACATGCCTCCGGTGCCGACCTTTTCAAGCACCTCATAGCGGTCCGCTATTAACATACCTATTTTGATCATGTCACTCTCCATGCAGTCTGCGCCGCACCCTCCTTCACCGGGAAGAGGTGTGCCGCTGATCTGTGTTTGCGGGTGGAAACCGGTTCATGGGGACGGTCACAACACCACATCCCGCCCGGTATCCGGTTCCTTTTATTTAGGCCAGCGACCTGTATCAAAAGGGTTTACAAGTACGACGGAAATATTGTCCTGCCCTCCCGCCATATTTGCCTCATAGAGAAGCCTGTCGGCAGCTGTTTCCAGACTCCTGTTTTCAAAAACGATCTGCGCGATCCGGTCATCGGTCAGCATATTGGTGAGGCCATCCGAGCACAGAAGGAGGATATCCCCGTCAAGCAGGTCTTCTCTGTAAAAATCCACGACCAGCTCCTGTTCGGCACCGACTGCCCTGGTAATGATGTTCCTGTTGGGAAGCGTGCGGGCAGTCTCCCTGTCGACCTTGCCCGCCTGGATCAGTTCCTCCACATAGGAATGGTCGACGGTGACCTGCCTGATCCTGGAAGGCGCGTGCAGAACGTATAGCCTGCTGTCTCCCACATTTGCGGCCAGAAGCCTTGATCCTGAGACAGAGGCAGCCACAAATGTCGTGCCCATGCCGTGCATTGCGGGATTCGCCGCGCCCTCTTCCTGCAGACCCCTGTTCGCCTCTTTGAGCGCGAGGTCCAGAGCCCGGGAAGCATTCGTTTCCTGCGACTGTACGATATTCGCAGCGACTGTGTCAACCGTGTAGCGGGATGCGTACTCTCCGGCATTATGGCCGCCCATCCCGTCCGCAACGATGTACAGATTGGGAAGAGGCCCCATGGCAATGTCGCTCGTAAACACGTAATCCTGATTGTTTTTTCTCTTTCTTCCAGTATCCGTAATAGAAAAAGATGAAGGCATGATCTTCCGTCTCCCTGGTTTTATCGTCTGGTGTGACGCCTCAATAATTCTAATTTATGATTGAGACGGCACACTAGTCTCGTTCTTTCTATTTTCCCGGCTTGAATATCTGTTGCGCAGCTGTCCGCATGCGCCCTCGATATCTTTTCCAAGTGCTCTTCTAATACTAACATTTACGCCGTTAATTTCAAGTTTCTTTTTGAAAGCCTGGACTGCTGTATTGTCCGGCCGGACAAATTCCCGCTCGCGCACCGGGTTGACCGGGATCAGATTGATATGGGCCTTCAGGGGTTTCGCAAGCTCCGCCAGCCCCTGAGCCTGGGCGGGGCCGTCATTTACTCCGCTGATCAGGCTGTATTCAAAGGTGATCTGCCTGCCTGTTTTCTGATAATACCGGCTGCAGGCCTCCATGAGCTGCGCGATGGAATATTTGTTGGCGACAGGCATGATCCTGCGCCGCTCCTCATCCGTAGAGGCATGCAGAGACAGGGCGAGAGTGATATGCAGCCCCTCCTCGGCCAGGCGGTAAATGTTAGGGACGATCCCGCAGGTCGAGACCGTCACATTGCGCTGGCTCAGATTCATCCCCTCAGGACAGGTCAAAAGACGCAGAAAACGGATAAGATTGTCATAGTTGTCGAGGGGTTCTCCCATCCCCATGACTACTACATGGGAGATATTCTCTCCTGTCTCCCTCCTGATGGCGTAGATCTGTTCCAGCATTTCCGATGGAGAAAGGGACCTGACCAGTCCGTGAAGCGTCGAGGCGCAGAACCTGCAGCCCATCCGGCAGCCCACCTGCGAGGAAATGCAGACGCTGTTGCCGAATTTATAGCGCATAAAAACGCTCTCGACCAGGCACCCGTCCGGCAGGCGGAAAAGAAATTTCTGCGTCCCGTCGATACGGGAGGTCTGTCTGTCCGCCACAGAAGCTGTCACCAGAGGATATTCTCCGGCCAGGCTCTGGCGGAGGGCAGCCGGGAGATTGGTCATCTCCTCATACCCGCGGACATGGCGGACGTGGAGCCACTGGAAAATCTGCTTCGCCCGGAAGGCGGGCAGACCTTTTTCCCTGATGAGTCTGGTCAGTTCCTCCAGATCCATGGATTTCAGGTCGCGCTTTCCGGAGTCTTCTCCCTGCCCGGATGCGCCGGTTTTTTCTTCCTGTAAACTGGTCATAAAAGTAATCCTCAGTTTCCGGTCGCCCCCGGCCGGGGTGTGACCATGAACCGCGAAACACATCAATATTACATCTTTCGGAACCTGGCTATAAAAAAACCGTCCGTGCCGTGGACATGAGGCAGCAGCTGGAGGGTATTGCCCCTGATGCCGGGGATCCCGGCAGGAAGATAAGGAGAGAGGTCCTCCGGCACAAGCCCCAGTACAGAGGCGATCCATTCGGCGTTTTCCTCATTTTCCCTCCTGCTGATCGTGCAGGTGCTGTAGATCAGGGTCCCGCCCTTTTTGAGATATTTCACAGCACTGGACAGGATCTGCCGCTGGAGCTCCTGAAGATCCCGGATTCCCTCCAGGCTGGCCCGGTATTTGATATCCCTTTTTTTGCCGATCACACCGAGCCCGGAGCAGGGAAGGTCGCAGAGCAGGACATCGGCGGCTCCCTCTTCCTCCGGCGGGGCAGTGCGCGCGTCCCTGGCAGCTGCCGTGAGATTGGGCAGATGCAGGCGGGCGGCTCCCTCTCTGATCCTGTCTGTTTTTTTCTGCGTCAGGTCAAAGGAACAGACATGTCCGCAGTTCTCTTTTCCCAGCGTCCTCAGTATGTCCGCTGCCAGAAAACTCTTGCCCCCCGGGGCGGCGCAGACGTCATACACTGTCTCAGAACCCTGCAGCCCCGCCGCTTCCACGGCGAGCATGGAGCTCTCATCCTGGACTGTCCACAATCCCCCGGCAAATCCGGGAAGCCTGCTCAGGTCCGACGTTTTACGCAGGAAATAGCTCCGGGGCAGCCATCTGCCCTTCTCGATCAGGACTCCTGCCGAGCGGAGCCGGTCCAGAAGGTCCCGGGTTTCCTCCGGTGAAGGATCTCCGCATATCCGCATCGTGACAGGCCGGATCTCCATCAGGGCAGCCAGGAGCAGCTCTGTCTGTTCCTGCCCCAGCTCTTCTTCCCACATCCTGACAAGCCATTCCGGCATGGACTGGCGGAGATGGGCTCCGTCCTCCGGCTCTCTCTGTGCAGCAGCTTCTCTGGCAGAGTTCCGGAGAACGCCGTTCACAAAACCGGACAGCCCTGAAGGGGCATGGCACCTGACAAGGCGGACGGATTCATTGCAGGCCGCACTGTCCGGAACCGCGTCCATATAATAGATCTGATAGATCCCCATCCGCAGGATCTGCCGGATAACGGGATGCAGCCGGGTCACAGACCGGTGTGTCAGCTGCTCGATCCTGGCGTCCAGCCACATCCTGCGCTCAATGACTCCCTCCAGCAGACGCTTGATGAAGGCGCGCTCCGAAGCCGTCATCCGGGAGCAGTCATCCAGTGTCCTCTTGACCAGGACATTGCTGAATGTCCCGTCCTTTTCATACGAAAGAAGGGCAAGCAGGACAGCCTCTCTGGCGTCCTTCACTGCCCTTCCGTTTTCTGTTTTCTGTACAGGGACAGCCTTCCCGGCAGTATCCCCCTTATTTTTCCTGCGGCTTATCTGCTTCGGGCTCATCTGCGTCGACGTCCTCCGTTGACAAGCATGAGCAGACGCAGGAGCTGGAGCACGGAAGCCGCTGCAGAGGCGACATAGGTCATCGCCGCGGCATTGAGGACGGCGCGGCTGCTCTTGACCTCCGTGTCGCCAAGAATCCCATAATCCTGGAGCATGACCAGGGCGCGGTGAGAAGCATCGAACTCAACAGGGAGCGTCACCAGCTGGAACAGGACTCCGAAAGAAAAGAGATAAACTCCGATCATGGCCAGAGACTGGTTCAGTCCGAAGATCAGTCCCAGCATGACGATCCAGATGCCCAGATTACTGCCGATATTCGCGACCGGCACCAGGGCTGTCCTGAGCCTGAGCGGCAGATATCCGGTCTCATGCTGCATGACATGCCCGCACTCATGGGCCGCCACTCCGATCGCAGCTACTGAAGTGGAGTTATAGGTCGCGTCCGACAGATTGACCACTCCCCTGGAGGGGTCATAGTGGTCCGTGAGCTCGCCGGCTACGTGCTGGACGGTCACACCGACTACTCCGTTCCTGCGCAGGATCGCCTCCGCTGCCTGGGCACCGGTTATACCGGACGCAGAGCGGATACCCGCGTATTTCCTGTAAGTCGATTTGACATGGGCGCTTGCCACAAGGCACAGGACCGCGCCGATGATCACAAGCAGATAGGTTGTGTCAAATCCATATCCATAATACATAAGAGGCCTCCTTTCAGAATGCCTTTCATTCTCACTGTTTCATCATTGTTTTAGCTCTGTTTGCTGTTTTATCTCTGTTTATTGTTTTGTCTGTGTTTGCTGTTTTATCTTAGTTTACTGTTTTGTCTGTGCTTGCTGTTTTATCTCAGTTTACTGATTTGTCTCTGTTTTCTGCCTTGTCTCAGTTCCAATCAGGATTATGACGCTGACTTGTTGAAAAAGTGTTGCCAAATTATAAAAAAATTATATTTTTCAAAATCAGTGACAAAACTTCAAGTGCGGCGAAGCTTCAGAAATCCGGTGGTAAAACCGGTGCAGGTGTTCAGCCATGGGTTTGGCCATCAGTTCCCGAGAACTTGATATACCACTCCAGATGCCTTGCGTGAGTCGTTCAGCCATGGGTTTGGCCATCAGTTTCCAAGAACCTTTCCGGCGCCGACAGCATTTCCCCGCAGAAACGCATCCGTTCCCATTCTCTTCTTTCCTTCCGCCTGAACCTCCAACAGAGCGAGAGTTCCTTCTCCGGCTGTCACATAGATGGTTTTTTTGTCGACTGCGGAAACCATGCCCGGCATCGACTGCTGTCCGGATTTTCCCGGATTTGCCTCTTTTTCCACTACCTCTGCCTTCCAGATCTTGAGGACATGGCCGTCGAGAGTGGTATATGCCCCCGGCCAGGGGAGCATGCCGCGCATCCTTCTTTCTATTTCCGCAGCCGGAAGGGTCCAGTCGATCTCTCCCATCTCCTTGCGGAGCATGGGCGCATAGGTGGATTCTTCATTGTTCTGCCGGACCGGGTGGATATCCCCGGCCTCGATCATGGGCAGATACCGCACGATCATCTCCCCGCCGAGCACGGCGAGCTTTTCATAGAGGCTTTCCCCTGTCTCTCCGGGACCGATCGGAACTTTTTCCTGGAACAGGATGTCGCCTGTGTCGAGTCCTGCGTCCATCTGCATCAGAGTGATCCCGCTCTCAGGGTCTCCGTTGATGACCGCCCACTGGATCGGCGCAGCTCCCCGGAGTCTGGGAAGGAGTGAAGCATGGATATTGACGCATCCCAGACGCGGGATGTCGAGCAGCTCCTGGGGAAGGATCTGTCCAAAAGCGGCGACGACGATCAGGTCTGGAGCAAGCTGGCGAATCTTTTCGATGGCTTCTGGATCCCGGATGCGAGACGGCTGAAAAACCGGGACATTCCATTTCTCCGCGCAGATCTTCACCGGAGTCTGGATGACTTTCCTGCCTCGTCCCTTCTGCCTGTCCGGCTGTGTGACCGCAAGGATCACCTGCTGACCGTCCCGGCACAGGGCGTCAAGAGCTGAAACTGCAAAATCGGGGGTTCCCATAAATATGATCTTCAAATCCACCTCCTGTTATCCTGATTACACAAGCCGGGTTACCTGATCCTGATCATTCAGGCCGTTTCTCAGGCTTGTCCTCTTCTCCATTTCCTTCCTCTGCATTTTCCTCAAACTCAGAGGCATCGTGCAGTTCGCCGTTGACCTTTTCTACATAAAGATGACCGTCCAGATGATCCAGCTCATGGCAGATCGCACGGGCGAGGAACTCCTCCGCCTCCATCTCCCATTCATTCATATCCAGATCATTATAGCGGACGACGACACGGTTGGGGCGGGTCACCTCTCCGAGCTTACCGGGGACGGACAGGCATCCTTCGTACCCTGTCTGTTCTCCGTCCTGTTCGATGATCTCTGGATTGAGCATCGTGTAGGGTTCATCCTGTTCCTCAGTGACATCGATGACGACAATGCGTCTGAGAATGCCCACCTGAGGGGCAGCCAGCCCGACTCCGCCGGCATCATACATAGTCTCCAGCATATCCGCAGCCAGTGCCCGGATGCGGGGGGTTACTTCAGTGATCTCTTTTGCCCTCTTTTCCAGAACAGGATCTCCCATTTCTCTGATATTTCGAAGTGACATAGTCTCCCTTTCCTAATTTTTCTTTTACCTGCTATTATCTTTTATCTGTCTTTATCTTTTATGTATTTTTACATTAATTTCTATGTTTCAGGTGACTGACCGTTTCCGCTTTTTCTCCCGGTTTTCCGTCTGTCCGCATGCCATACAGCCGGAACAGAATCATACGGAGCATGATCAGACGGAACATGATCAGGCGGATCGAGCATTCCTCTCAATCATTCTTCTCAATTATTCCTCTCAATTGTTCCTTTCAAAATGGATTGATCGGGTCAAAATCAAACTGAATCTCTGTTTTCCGGAACAGATTCCCTCCTGCTGCAGGACCGGACCGGGCTTTTCCCTGCCTGGTCATCTTTTCCGGCTGATGAAGGGCACCGGGACTGCCGGGGCTGTCTTTTAGTCCTGCCGCCGGTTGCCGTTCCTGAGCCGTCAGCAGTTCGATCTGCTCTCTGCATTGAATCAGTGTATCATATTTTTCCGCTTTAATATACAACACAAACCGGTAGAGGTCACGGATCTTTTTCAAAGATGCGCCGGAAGGGCCTATGATCTGAAACCCTGCCGCCTGTGGCGGCAGGGGAGCCAGAGTCAGGCTCCTGCGGATCTCGTTCGCGGCCCTGAGTGCCGCGTCCTCATCCTCCGACTGGATCTGGACAGCCATCATATGGGCGGCCGGAGGGTATCGAAGAAGCCTCCTGTAAGCGATCTCCTCCTCATAAAAACCGATGTAATCCTGGTTTGCCGCGTGGCGGATCGCATAGTGTTCCGGCTGATAGGTCTGGATCACGACATCCCCGGGCTCTGTCCCCCGGCCTGCGCGGCCGGCCGCCTGTGTGAGCAGCTGGAAGGTTCTCTCCGCGGCCCGGTAATCATCTCCGTACAGGGACAGGTCCGCCATGAGGATCCCCACCAGGGTCACGCCGGGGAAATCGTGTCCTTTGACGATCATCTGGGTCCCCAGCAGGATGTCCGCTTCCTCTGAGGAAAAGGCGGAGAGGATCTTTTCATAGCTTCCCTTTCTCCTGGTGGTATCCGCGTCCATGCGCAGGATCCTCGCGTCGGGAAAGGTGAGGCGGAGCTGTTCTTCGATCTTCTCGGTCCCCGCCCGCATAGCCAGGACATAGCGGGAGCCGCACTCCGGACAGGTCCTGAAGGAAGGGCGCTCATAGCCGCAGTAATGACAGACCAGCCTGCCGTTTCCGTGCAGGGAGAGGGATACATCACAGTGGGGGCACTTGACCACATAGCCGCAGCTCCTGCAGGAGACAAAGCCCGCATATCCGCGGCGGTTGATGAACAGCATGCTCTGCTGTCCTTTTTTCAGGCGGTCTGAAATCTTTTCGTGGAGCGCCGCTGAGAGGATGGATTTATTTCCTCTTTTGAGTTCCTCCCGCATATCCACTGTCCTGACCGCGGGCAGGGCTCCTCCGGTGAGACGCTCTCTGAGGCGGAACAGCCTGATCTGGCCGCGTTCCGCCCTCCAGTAGGACTCCAGGGAAGGCGTCGCGGATCCCAGGACCAGCAGGGCGCCGTGCATCCTTGCGATCTCCTCCGCGACTTCGCGGGTCTGATATTTGGGCATGGATTCATTTTTATAACTGTGCTCGTGTTCCTCGTCGATCACGATCACTCCGGGATTAGCAAAGGGTGTAAAAAGAGCGCTTCGAGGTCCGATGATCACGTCGATCTCTCCCCTGCGGGCGCGTTCCCACTGGTCTGCCCGCTCCGCGTCGGACAGGGAAGAATTGACCACGCTCACCCGGTCCCCGAAATGGCTGTAAAAGCGCATGAGCGTCTGGAAGGATAAAGAGATCTCCGGGATCAGCATGATCGCCTGCCTCCCCCGGGCGCAGATCTGACGAATGATGGAGATATAGACCTCTGTCTTCCCGCTTCCGGTGACCCCGTGGATCAGGCTCACGGATGGAGACCCGCTGTCAAAATCACTGACCACTGTGTCGACGATCTGTTTCTGGGCAGGACTCAGCTCCATCCCGGTCCGGCTGCTCGGTGAGACATTGACGGGATTGCGCAGCTCCTGAACAGTGTCCACACTGACCACTCCCGCCCGTTTCATGGCCTGGATAGCAGAGGCGGAGACATGCAGGCGTGTCGTCACCAGCGTCCAGGGGAGAGCGGGGACCTCCAGGAGTTCCTTCAGGAGCCTGGCCCTGGCAGTCTGGTGCTTCTGCTCATAGATGTGCAGCTGCCGGATCCCCTCTTCAGTGTTCAAGAGGAGGCGGATCTGACGCAGCTCCCTGATCTTCCCGGGTTTGCGGGAAGCCAGGACCGTCCTGAGGGCAGTCGCCATGGTGGATCCGTATCTGTTTTTCATCCAGGCGGCAAGCCGCAGATAAAACTCGCTGTTGTCCTCCATGGAATAGCCCCGGGAAGGTTCTATTTCAGAGTCGATCTCCTTGATCTTTTCCGGTGCCACAGCCGTCCTGTCGGTAAAACCGGTCACATATCCCTTTCGGAGCACATTTCCGGCGCCGAAAGGAACCATGACGATGCTGCCGGCCCGGAGCGTATCAGCCAGGGCATCCGGGATCCTGTAGGTAAACGGCCGGTCCAGGCCGCGGGCAGAGATATCCAGGATCACCTGCGCATATTTTTCCCTGTTTTCAGCCATAGGACCTGCCTCCGGATTCCATACCCTGCCTGTTCAGCTGCGTAGTGCTTCGGTTTATGAATAAATCAAGGCAAACGAAATATCCGGCTTTTGGTCAGATCGGTTCGAACCTGTACGCCGCAGCCGCTTATTCTTGCCTTTCTTCCAATACCTCCCGGATCAGATCACGCTCATCCATGGGGTATTTCTTTCCTTTGATCTCCTGATAATCCTCGTGTCCCTTTCCCGCGAGGACAATGATATCTCCCGGCCGGCCGTTCTCGATCACGTAACGGATCGCTTCTTTCCGGTCCGGGATCTCCACATAGGCACCGCCGGTGGGTGTGATCCCGGTGACGATATCTTTTATTATATCCATCGGCTCCTCGAAACGCGGATTATCCGAAGTGATGACAGTGAGATCCGCCAGTCTCCCGCTGACCTCTCCCATCTCGAAGCGGCGTGACCGGGCGCGGTTTCCTCCGCAGCCGAATACACAGACCAGACGTCCCGCCTCATATTCCCGCAGCGTCCTGAGCAGGCTCTCCAGAGCCATAGCGTTGTGGGCATAATCGATCATCAGGGTGAAGTCATCGCTCACTTTGACCATCTCGATCCTGCCCCGGACATGGATCTGTCTGAGAGCGCTGCAGACCGCATCCTCAGGCACGTTGAAATGCCTGCAGACCGCTATGGCGCACAGGGCATTATAGACACTGAATTTTCCGGGAGCCGGCACATGGGCATGGAGGGAGAGAAGCCCCTCTGTATCAAATGTGATGCCCAGCTCGCCGGGGGTGTGGATCAGACCGATGTTTTTCGCCCGCAGGTCACAGTTTTCCCCCAGGCCGAAGGTCTCCACCGCACAGGTGCGGCCCTCCAGAATCTTTTCAAAATAGGGGTCGTCCCCGTTCAGGATCCCGGTCCTGCACTGTCTGAACAGAAGGCTCTTGCAGTGGAGATAGTCCTCAAAATCCTTGTGCTCATTGGGTCCGATATGGTCAGGGGAAAGATTGGTAAAGATCCCCAGATCAAAGACAAAGCCGCCCGTCCTGTGGAGCATGAGAGCCTGGGAAGAGACCTCCATGACAACTGCCTGCACACCGCAGTCCGCCATATCCCGGAAGGTTTTCTGAAGGACAATGGACTCGGGAGTCGTATTCTCAGCAGGGATACGGACCTCTCCCTCAGGCGTCGGATACAGGGTCTCGATGGTCCCCACAAGGCCTGTCCGGATTCCGGCCGCCTCCAGGATCGAGCGCACCATATAGGTCGTGGTGGTCTTGCCCTTAGTTCCCGTGACGCCGATGATCTTCATCTCTTTCGCCGGATCACCGTAAAAGGCAGCGCTCATCACAGCCATCGCTTTCCTGGAGTCCTCTACCCGGATGATGGCAGGAAACCTCCTTCCGCCGATCTCCGATGCTTCCGCCGAAAGATCAGGCATCTTCTGGACGACCAGAGCGGCTGCTCCTTTTTCAATTGCCCCTCCTGCATAGTCATGCCCGTCACTGACAGCTCCTTCTATACAGAAAAACAGTGATCCCGGACGGACCTCCCTGGAATCATTGGTGATCCCGGTGATTTCAGTATCCAGAAGCTCCCGCACGCGGGCTTCCTCCAGGATCTGTTTTCCATCCTGCCCGATAAAGTGGTAAGCAATATTTTTTACAAGAGATTCCAGTTTCATAGCCATCTCTCCTCCTGATTCCGATCACCTGATAATCCTGAAAGTAAGGAACTGTCTGTCCGGAAAATCCGTTCAACAGATCGGATTGATTAAACTGTCTGATCATCCGGTTTTCAAACCGATCCTGTGAAGCACATGATCAAATCGCTTCATCCGGTCGGTTGAACTTTTCACAAATACTTCAGTAATGAATATCCCGCACCACAAACTGCAGTGTTTTCCTGCCCCGCCACTCATTGATCTGAGGGTAATAGACCATGCTCACGGGTATATCCGCATATCCTCTGAGCAGAGCCTCCCAGGCAGGTCTGCCCGCGGCTTCAGTCAGTTCCTCGCGAAAGATCCCATCCTCCTGAAAACGGATGAGCGGCAGGCTCCTGCCGTCCGTTCCGGCGGCCTCAAGCCTGAGGACATTGCGGCCCTTCCCCATAATGCGGATCCCGTGCAGGCGGATCCCCCGGGCGACAAACATGGGCTTTGGATTTGAAGTACCGCAGGGGTCGAGGAGGCTGAGTTCCTCAGTCATCTCCCGGGTCCACAGCCCCGGGGGCAGTTCCATGTCGATGTGGAGCACATCGGTGAGATCCTCCTCCCTGAGGCAGCAGTGTTCCTCCAGGCGCTCCTGCAGGGGACGGATCATCGTCTCTTCCATGGACAGACCCGCGGCCATTTTATGCCCGCCGAATTTGACGAAGCAGTCCTTCACAGCCGTCATGGAAGCAAACATGTCATAGGCTTCGATCGACCTGCCGGATCCTTTGACCAGGCCCTCTTCCGTTCTGGTCAGGACAAAGACAGGCCGGCAGAAACGTTCGCGGATCCTGCCCGCGATGATGCCTGCGAGCGATTCATGGCAGTCCGGCAGATAGATCACCAGGACCCTGTGGTCGAGCAGGTGCTGTTCGCTGACCTGTTTCAGGGCCATGTCAACCCCCTGTTCAGTGAGGCTCTTGCGGCTGTCATTGAGCTCGCGGAGCTTCTGCGCGCTGCGCAGGGCTTCCCGGGGATCCTGTTCGAGAAAAAGGGCCAGAGCCCTCTCCGCGCTGTCCAGGCGTCCTGTGGCGTTCATGCAGGGCCCGATCACAAACCCGGCGTGGTAGACGGTGAGCTTTGCTCCCTCCAGTCCGTTGACGATGAGCAGGCTCCTGAGGCCGATATTGGCGGTGGAGGCAGCTGCCTCGAGTCCTTTCTTCACAAGGATCCTGTTTTCATCCAGCAGAGGCATGACATCACAGACAGTTGCAAGGGCACAGAAGGGCAGCAGGTCCCTGAGGACCCGGGAGCGGCTGTCCGGAGCCAGCTCCTGCAGGAGGAGATCCGCCAGCTTCCAGGCCACGACCGCCCCGCAGATTTCCGGGAAGGGATACACGGTCTCTCCTGTCTGCGGGTCGCGCACTTTGGGATCCACAACAGCGTCCGCGGGAGGAAGGATATACCTGCGCGTGCCGTCAGCATCCTCCTCAAAGGGGACTTCGTGGTGGTCTGTCACCACTACACAGATTCCTGCTTCCTTTGCGGTCCTGACCGCCTCTGCCGCGGCGATCCCGTTGTCACAGGTCAGGATCACGCCCACCCCGTCCCGGGCCGCGTCCAGGGACATCCGGGGATTCATGCCGTATCCGTCCCTGATCCTGTCCGGGAGCACCACATCGGCCTTTGCCCCGCAGACCTCCAGAGTCCTCATCAGGATGTAGGAGGCGCAGATCCCGTCAACATCATAATCCCCGATCACACGCACAGAAGCCCCGTCCCTGATCCTGCTGCTCAGGATCCCGACAGCCTTTTCCATATCCGGAAGAAGGCGGGGATCATGCAAGTCCGCGAGATTTCCTTTAAGGAAACGCCTGGTCTCTTCGACCCCTATGATGTCCCTGTTCCGGATCAGGCGCGCCAGCACCTGGGAGATCCCGCATTCCTGCGCGATCGCCCGGAAATCTGCCTTCTTTGTATAAACCATCCATTTAGCCATAAACTGTCTCCGCGATAAAGAACAAACAACAGGGAGGATGCGGTACATCCTCCCTGCCTGTATACCGGATCAGACGGTGATCTTGGACTTGTTTTTAGCCTCCTCTTCCTTACGGCGGCGCTCCCTGCGCTCCTTCTTGGAGAGATTGGAATAATCGTCCTTTTTCTTTTTGGACTGCTGGTTTCCGGAACCGCTGCTCTGCTTTTTGGCCGGCGCAGCCGCCTGGGCTGCGTCATCAGCCTTTTTGCGGAGAACATACCAGATGGAACCCGCCAGGCAGACAGAGGAATAAGCGCCGCAGATGATGCCGATCATAATGGGAAGGGCAAACTCCTTGACACTGGCCACGCCGAAAATAAAGAGCGTGAGCACCATAAAGAAGGTGGTCAGGGAAGTGAAAATGCTGCGGGACAGAGTGTCCGTGACGCTCTCGTTGACGAGCTCTGCCAGGCTCTGGTTCCTCACGCGGGTACGCAAGCTCTCGCGGACGCGGTCAAAGATAACGATCGTCGCGTTGATGGAATAACCTACGATCGTCAGCATGCAGGCGATAAAGGTGCTGCCAACACTGATCCGCACGAAGGCATAGAAGGCGAGTACTACCAGCACGTCGTGAGCCAGGCACAGGACAGAGGACGCACCGAAGCGCAGATCCTTGAATCTGAACCAGATGTAAAGCAGCATGAGCACCAGGGCAACACCGACAGCGATCAGCGCGTCGCGCTTCATCTCATCACTGATGGTGGAGCTGATGGTCTCCGAAGTGATGCTGTCCTTGTTGACCTTGAATTTTTCAACCAGCTGATTGGAGAGCTCTGTGCTCTTCTCGGTATCGAGGACTGCGGACTTGAAGATCACTTCATTGCTGCCCGCGACCTTCTGTACCTGTACATTATTGTCTCCGGTCACCTTTGTAAAGACCGGAATGACCTGCTTTTCGATGTCCGCGAGGCTCATGTCCTCATTAAAGCTGACACTGGTCGCCGTGCCTCCGACAAAGTCAAGGCTGTAATTGAGGGGATTGCCCTCCTTCGCCTGGAAAACGCCCATGGCGACAAAGCCTGCCAGAACCATTGCGATAGAGACCGCAAAGAAGATCTTTCTGTGCTCGACGAAAGCAACCGGATTTCTCTTCTTACCGACGCCGTAAAGCTTTTTGTCGGTGAGGCCCAGTCCATAGAAGATGTTCATGATCAGCCTGGTCACGAACAGGGATGTGATCATGGAAAGGATGATACCGATAGCCAGTGTATAGGCAAAGCCCTTGACGGAACCGGATCCGAGGACAGCCAGAACTGCCGCCGCGATCAGGGTTGTCACGTTGCCGTCGATGATGGCGGAAAGAGCCTTGTGGTAGCCGTTATTGATCGCCGTGCGGACACCGATGCCGGTGGCCAGCTCCTCACGGATACGGGCGAAAATGATGACGTTCGCGTCGACTGCCATACCGACAGACAGAAGGATACCCGCGATACCGGGCAGAGTCAGGGTGATGTCAAAGCCATTGAGCACCAGTGCCATCATCAGGACATAGATGCACAGAGCCAGAACCGCCGAAAAACCCGGCAGCAGATAGATCACGATCATCAAAAGAGCGACGAGCGCAAAACCGACCATGCCGGCGAATTTACTGGTGCGGATCGCGTCCTGCCCCAGCTGGGCGCCGACGATCTGGGAGCGGAGTCTTTCGAGCTCAACCTTCAGTCCGCCGATACGGATCGTGGAAGCCAGGTTTTCCGCCTCCTCGATCGTATTCTCACCTGTGATCACCGCGCGGCCGTCAGTGATCGCCGCCTGCACAGAGGGGACGCTGACAAAGTGGCCGTCATAGTAAATACCGATCGACTCTTTTGCGGCAAAAGCCTTGGTCGTAGCATCCGCAAAAGCCTTCTTTCCTTCATCATTAAAGGTCAGGGAGACAACGATCTGCTTGTTGCCCATATCGTCCTGCTGGTAGCCCGCCTTGGCATCAGTGACCTGAGTACCGGTGACGACAGCATCTCCGTCCGCGATGATCTTGTCGAGATCCTTGGTAAGCGTATACTCAATGCTGCCTTCTTCGGTGACACCGAGCTGATAGTTTTCCTTGCCCTCTGCATCCGTCTGGCGAATGAAGTACAGCGAACCGGGACGGCCCAGATCCTCCAGGATCTTGTTTGTCTCAGCCACGCCGGAAATACCGGGAATCTCGATGTTCAGACGGTCCGTTCCCTCGGTATACACCTGCGCTTCCGTGCTGTACTGATCAACACGGCGCTGCAGCTTGTACTTTGTATCATTGAGGTCTTCCTGTGACGGGGGCTGCTCGCCCACTGCCTGATAGGTGATGCTCGCGCCGCCCGCGAGATCCAGACCCTTCTTAATGTTGTGATACGATCCTCTGTGTCCCTTGCCAAATCCAATCAGCACAGTGTACGCCATCAGGCATGTAATGGCCGCCACGAGCAGAAGGGATATGACCGCTCTCGATTTCTTCATTTTCGATCAACTCCTCCAACATGTATAGGATTAACAGGGACGCACGTCCCGGTCCCTGTTCCGCACTATGCGTCCCGAAAAAAGGACACATATAAAAGCGGACACTTTGGCATTATAGCACCATGTCCGCATGATTGTAAAACACTTTTCACATATTTTATTTCTTATTTTATTACTTTTCAGCTGTCTTTTATTACTTTCCAGCTGTTTTTTGCTCTCTGAGCAGGGTTAAGGAAGTTTTTTCAGAAGGTTCCCTCAAATCTCTGGCGGAAGGATTCAAATAACTCCCGGACAAAGATCCGGCCCGTCCGGTCGAGACTGTACTTGGCGATCTGATAGCTGTTCCCGTTATCGAGATCCACGTAGAGCACATAAGATTCATCGTAAGGGAAGACTTCCTCACCCGGATCTGACATCGGCTCTGCCGTGTTGAACAGCATATGTGCCACATAAGCCTTCATATCAGGAAGATCCTTATTGAGTTTAAAGAAAAACTCCTCGCTCTCCCAATAATAAGTCAGCCCGACCTTGGAATACCGTGTTTTGACAGTGTATCCGGAATCATAAATGAGTACATAATTTCCCTCCGGTTCAAACCCATCCGGAATATACTCACCTTCCAGCCCTGCCTGCAGGTCTTTCAGGATATCCTTCTCTTCTTTTTTCTTGTTTTCCTTTTTCTTATTCTCTTCGTTTTCAGTATCGTCTTTTTTAGTTTCTTCTTCAGTTACTTCCTTGTTTTCTTTCTGCCCTTCTTCCCGGCTGCCGTCTTTCGTCTGATCTTCTTTTGCCGCGGCTTCTTTTGTCTTGCCTTTTTCCTGCTTCTCTTCCGGCTGTTTTTCCTTTGCCTCTGCCTCTGCAGTCTCCTTTTTGGATGCAGTATCATCACTTACAGTCCCGGCAGCTGCTCCGGCCGGCGTCTCCTCCTTCTTTGTCTCCTGTCCGGAAACCTCTGCGGAAATGCTCCCGTCCTCCCCGGAGCCTGGCTCTTCCGGCTCTTCTTCTAACTCTGCGCCGGATTTTTCTTCAGGTTCTTCCTCAATCTCTTCCTCAATCTCTTCTTCAATCTCTTCTTCAGTCTCTTCTTCAGCCTCTTCTTCAGATTCCCCTTCGTTCAGAAAGGAATCACTGCCGACAAGGATCCCCTCCTCAGGAACAGACTCCGAATCCTCCAGCTGCTTACCGGACGTTTCCTGCCCCTTCCCGGCGCTGTCACCCGTCGTTTTACTTACTGTACCGGAAGAACTGCATCCCGATACCAGAAGTGTTGTGGCAAATATAATACACAGCAAGGCGGCCCAGATATTTTTTTTCATGACTTTCCCTCTCGTTTATCCAGTTTCTCTGTCTCCCGGCAGATTTCCGGGACCAGACCAAAATTGCATTTATGCCTCAATATAAATCCGGATCTGTATCTCAGTCTTTTTCTCCGGCATTAACTCTACGCTTCCATCATACCAGATTTACCTTTTCCTGTCATCGCAATTAAACCGCAAATTAATCACGGACTGTGGGACATGTAAGCTCGTGAGGGAGCGGACGACAGGGTTCATCCGCCCTGTGTCGTACCTGGTCCTGAGGGAAAACAAGAGATGGGCACTGTACATTTTTCCATATGCCATCTCTTCCCGGCGCCTTATAATTCTCTTATATGAAATGATTTCCGCCTTGTATAAAGAGATTCGCCCCAAAGCGGAAGCAGGCAAGCAGGCAAAGAAGGAGGTTTTACAATGTCACAGGCTGGTAATTCCAACAGGATCACAAGAAACTATCTGGACTCTCTGCTGATTGAAACACGCTATATGAATTCGGATAATCCCGATACGGGGTTCACATTGTATGGGGAAACGTTCGCGTCTCCGGTCATGACGGCAGCCCTCTCCCATCTCGAACAGCTCGGGGAAGGCGGCATGGCCCGCGGCATCGCTCTCGGTGCAAAAAAAGCAGGATGTGTCATGTGGTATGGAGCAGCGAAAGAAAGCGAGATCGAGATGCTCGCCGGGACAGGTGTACGCCTGATCGAAATCATCAAGCCCTATGCAAACCGCGATCTCATTTACAAAAAGATTGAGCACGCACAGAAACTGGGACTGCTCGCAGTGGGTATTGATATCGACCATCCCTTCTCGGAGGACGGTTCTCCCGACATCGTAGACGAAGAAGAAATGAAAGCCCTGACAACGGATGAACTGGCACAGATCGTAAGGTCCACAGAACTGCCTCTGATCACAAAAGGCGTGTTGAGCCTTTACGACGCAAAGGAGTCGCTCAAGGCCGGTGTAAGGGGCATGGTGGTGTCGCATCACAACAACAGGATCGAATATGCTTTGCCGCCTCTGTATATCCTGCCGGAGATCGTAAAGCTGGCAGGACCTGATGTCCCAGTATTTGTGGACTGCATGATCCAGACCGGCATGGATGCTTTCAAGGCTATCGCCCTCGGCGCAAAAGGTGTCTGCATCGGCAGGCCTCTGATGTCAGCCTATACGAATGACAGGAAAGACGGCGTCTTTGACTATCTCACAAAAACCAAGGGCGAGCTGGCCAAAGCAATGGCATTTACAGGATGTACGAATCTCAACAGGATGGATCCCTCTGTCATCCACAGAGACTGCTTTATCGGCTGACCCATGGTGTTATACCTGAAAAATGATCAGATCACAGACCGAAGACTCCTTTTGATTTCCCGTCGATTCTCTGATCATAACGGAACTTTTTTCTGTCATCGCAATGATTCTTTTCTGTGATCACAGGGGGGTCTGTCATCGCAATGATTCTTTTCTGTCATCGCAATGATTCCGGGAATCTGATAAAATGTTAGTGCTGCCCCGGGCCTGCCGATGAACAGCCTGTGCGGGCGGCTTGTAACTCCCATATAGCTCCCCGATGAAAGCATGAGGAAAATATGATCTCAGTCCTGATCCTGGATATAAATGAAGCAAAGGAAAATGAAACAAAAGAAAATGTATCAAAGGAAACTGTATCAAAAAAGCTTCACACCTGTCCTCTTCCGCAAGCGGAGGACAGGGATCCCCGCCTGTTCCTTCTTCGTAAAGGACTGCACTTTATGGGAGCAGACTCTCTTGCGGAGAGGCTGACGTCAAAAATGCTTTGTCTGGGCAGAGACGGTAAACCTTCTTTTTCTGAAGAGATTACAGGAAAAACAGGGATTTTCTTCAACCTGTCCCATTCCGGCAATTATCTTGCAGGTGCTTTTTCTGACCGGGAGATCGGTCTGGATATTCAGACAACCAGTCCCCCTCACAGTGATGTACTGCGCATCGCCAGGAGGTTTTTCCCCCTTGACGAATATGAGCTTCTGGCTGCCATAAAGGATCGGGAGGATCAGCTGGAACTCTTTTTCCGTCTCTGGAGCATTAAAGAGGCGTATCTCAAATACTGCGGATGCGGCCTGAGGGCCGATCTGAACAGCTTTTTGATCCGGCCGGTTCCGCTGATCCCATCGATGCAGGATAAGAGACAGGATACGCTGGATAAGAGAATGGATACCGCTGGAGAAATACAGAAAGGAAGCCTGTCTGTCCTGAAAAAAGAGGACCTGCTGTCTCCGGCTGAATATGCTTTGCTGAGCGGTCCCCCCGGTTACACCCTGGCCGTCTGTGCCGAAACTATTCCGGATCGGATTCAAATCCATTATATCTAAACAAAAACAGACCTGTGCGGCACCGTTCATTCCTTGCCGCCCAGGTCTCTTTTCTGATTGCCTGCAGATCATTATACAGATTATTCATCTGTACCGTTGTACCGTTCATTCCTCTGCAGGTCCCTGTCTGTTCTGTTTTTGTGTTCTGTTTTTCTGTTCTGTTTTTCTGTTCTGTTCTAGCTTACTTTGCCACTGCTTTACTCTTTTTACTCTTCCACTGCAATATGCAGGTCTGTGAGCTGCACGGGATCGACCACGTCAGGTGCCCCGCTCATGAGGTCTGCCGCGTCTTTGTTCTTGGGGAAGGCGATGACCTCACGGATGCTGTCCGCGCCGGCCAGAAGCATGACGAAGCGGTCAACACCGTAGGCGAGTCCTGCATGAGGAGGAACGCCGTATTTAAAAGCAGTGAGCAGGAAACCGAATTTCTCATTTGCCTCCTCTTTGGAGAGGCCGATGACCTCAAACATCTTTTCCTGGATGTCGCTCTGGTGTATACGTACACTGCCGCCGCCGAGCTCGACTCCGTTGAGAACGATGTCATAGGCCTTTGCCCGGACACTGCCGGGATCGGAATCAATGCGGTCCCAGTCCTCTTCCATCGGCATGGTGAAGGGATGGTGCATCGCCATAAAACGGTTTTCTTCCTCTGACCACTCAAGGAGAGGGAAGTCGACGACCCAGAGGAAATTAAACTGGCTGTGATCGATGAGACCCATGTCCTCGCCCAGCTTCAGGCGCAGGGCACCCAGGACATTCCAGACGATGCCGTTCTTATCCGCTGCGAAGAACAGAAGGTCGCCGGGCTCGCCGCCCATGCGGTCCACCAGGGCCTTGATCTCCTCCTCGGAGACAAACTTCGCGAAGGAACACTTGACAGAACCATCTTCCTTCAGGGAGATATAGGGAAGGCCCTTTGCGCCGTTTCCGCGCGCCATCTCGACGATCTTGTCGATCTGCTTGCGGCCCATCCCGCCCTGGCCCTTGGCGTTGATGCCCCGGACGCTCCAGCCCTTCTTTTCAGCGGCGTCCGCAAAAACACCAAACCCGCAGCCCTTCACGAGGTCTGTTACTTCCACCAGCTTCATACCGAAACGGGTGTCGGGCTTGTCCGAGCCGTAGTCGTTCATGGCATCGATCCATTTCATGCGGGGGAAGGGGATCTCGACATGAAGGCCGATCGCGCGCTCCACCACATACTGGATCAGGCGCTCGTTGACATCGATGACATCGTCTATATCCACGAAAGACAGCTCCATATCCGCCTGGGTAAACTCAGGCTGGCGGTCGGCACGCAGGTCTTCATCGCGGAAGCACCTGGCGATCTGGAAATAGCGGTCATATCCAGAACACATCAGCAGCTGCTTAAAGAGCTGGGGAGACTGCGGCAGGGCATAGAAGGTACCGGGCTTCACACGGCTGGGTACCAGATAGTCCCTTGCGCCTTCCGGCGTGGACTTGCAAAGGATGGGCGTCTCGATCTCGAGGAAGCCCTCTTTGTCCATGAAAGTGCGCATATCCTGAACGATCCGGCTGCGGAGCATGAGCTTACGCTGCATATCCGGTCTGCGTAGATCAAGGCTGCGGTACTGCAGACGGAGCTCTTCCTTGGTATTGCTGTTCTCCACGATGTGGAAGGGAGGCGTCTCGGATTCCGAAAGGATCCTGGTGTCCGTCACGCGCACTTCGATCGTGCCTGTGGGAAGATTGGGGTTCACCGCGCCGCAGCGCATAGTGACCTTACCGGTCGCCGCGACTACGAACTCCGCGCGCATCTTTTCCGCCTTGCGAAAATTCTCCTCGCCGCAGTCCGTCTCTTCATAGATCAGCTGGATCAGGCCGCTCCTGTCCCGCAGATCCACAAACACGATTCCGCCCTTGTTTCTCTGCTTGGCGACCCATCCCATCACTGTCACTGTCTTTCCGACATACTCCTCTGTCAGCTCGGCACACCGGCATGTGCGGTGCAGCCCTTTCATCGATTCTGCCATTTTAATTGTAGTCCTTCTTTCCTATGCTATTTCTTCTCGTACTATTTCTTCTCGTACTATTTCTTCTCGTGCTATTTCTTCTCGGTTCCCTTTACTTCGCGATCGGGTTTTTATAAAACTCTTCAAAGTCCTCATAACCGCGGTCCTTGAGCTGCTGTTTCTGGAACTTTTTGTTCTTTGCCATACGGGCGATGAGCACCTGTTTTCCTTCCGCACGGGCCTCCTGGGCACGCACCATGACCTCCTGCAGACGTTCCGCGGGGAGATTCTTTTCGATCAGAAACGCTGTTTTCTGGGGACGTCCGGGAATCTTAAAGCCCTGCTCCATCAGGATCAGGATGATGCGCTCAAAACCGATGGAGAAACCGCAGGCCGGGACATCCCTGCCGGTAAATTTCCCTACCATCTTGTCATAGCGCCCGCCGCCTCCGCAGCTGATCCCCAGCTCCGGCATGGCGATCTCAAAAATCGTGCCAGTGTAGTAACCCATGCCGCGGACGATCGTGGGGTCAAAGACCATGCGGAAATCCGCAGCCCTGACCGCGCTGACGCTGTCAATGACCGTGCGCAGGTCCGGGATGACCTCAGGGCTGATCACGCCCTGGAGCTTCTCCTCGAGGAATCTCAGCTGGTCCTCCGCCTCCTCAAGACCGCGGAAAAGGCCGATATAGGCATCTGTACTCTCCTGAGAGAATCCGCTCTCCACCAGCTCCTTCGCGGCGCCGTCCATCCCAATCTTGTCCATCTTATCCAGAATGATGAAGACCTCGCCGAACCTCTCCTCGGGGAATCCGCAGGCAGCCGCCATCGCGGCCAGGATCCGGCGGTCATTGATGCGGATCTGGAAGCCCTTGAAGCCCAGCCTCCCCAGCGTCGTGGTGGTCGCCAGGATCAGTTCGATCTCCGCCAGGTTCGTCTCCTCACCGATGATGTCGATATCACACTGCATGAACTGGCGGTAGCGTCCCTTCTGAGGGCGGTCCGCACGCCACACATTTCCCATCTGCAGAGCCTTGAAGGGCATAGGCAGATCATTGGCGTGATTTGCGTAGTAGCGCACAAGAGGGACTGTCAGATCATATCTGAGACCGCCGTCCACCAGATCCTCCTCCGATTTCGCGGACTCCAGTTTGAGCTTCTCTCCTCTTTTCAGAATCTTAAAGATCAGCTTTTCATTGTCGCCGCCCTGCTTGCTGGTCAGATTGGCAATATTTTCCACGCACGGCGTCTCGATGGACGAAAAACCGAAATCAGCATAAGTCTTTTTTATCACAGAGATCGCATAATCACGGATCTCCATCTCTTCGGGCATAATGTCCTTCATGCCTGTGACAGGCTTCTTAATCAATGCCATATGGGTCTCCTATTCTTTATTGCTCAGCTCATCTGCTGCTGCACGCCTGCGGCCGTGACCAAACTAGGCTGACATTCTCCCGATCGAGACTGTCTGCTGCTGCACGTCTGCGGCCGTGACAGACAGTTTTTTATTTTACTCTTTTTCATAATCATTGTAAACCTCCCGAAACTGAGAACAGGAAGGAAACCCCGGCAAAAATTCGATAAAAATCCGATAATCCCCCGGCTAATACCGGTCCGGAAGCCCTGCTTCACCGGTCATCGGCCAGCTCTGACAAGGGTTTGGGCTCGATTTCTTTCACTTTTACGATCCTGTTATATCTTTCTTCGTACTCCTCCCTGGAAACATTTTTCCAGTTATCCGGCCCGTTATAAAAAAACCATGGCTGGTCTTCATTCCTGCTGGGGTCAATCACAAAGATATCCATCCCATTTGAGTAACCTTTTGTTTTTTCATAAACAATACTGTAATCAGGACTGTGAACCGACCAGTATTCCTCCCCGTTCAACCCCCGATACACATTGTACAAATAGAGTTCTCCGGCAACATACCAGTTCTCATTCCATCCGCTCAGGACATGAACCGGTTTGTGTTCTTTGATGGTATAAATATCATAAATCTTGAATACCTGCTCTCCGTCAGGGATCTCACCGACCAGAAGTTCCTCCACGCCCTCATCAGTAAGGTCGCTGTATGCGTAACAGATCCGGTCCAGGGCAGCTTCCCCGTAAATCTTACCGATCAGCTCATAGGCCGGGCTCATCCCTTCTTCCTCCAACAGGGCGGAATTCCATTTCTCATTGATTGCCGTCACATATTTTTTCAGCACATCCTGATAAAGATCCTCCCCTTTTATTCCCGCACCGGCAGTATAGAAACCTCCCTTCGTGCCAGCTATGGTACCCATAACCTGTACCCCTGAATCCAGAAGTTTATCATAGGTCTCCGACCTCTTGCCGTCCTTGTAACTGGCCTGTGCATCAGTGGGCTTTCTGAACGTCATATCGTATATAGTCCCGTCTGACGACGTCAGTTCACCATATTTTTTCAGCGAAGGAATATAGCAGTATTCCTCTGTCGGCTCTTTTGCGGAAATCTCAAATACCATCCCGGGTGCCCCTTCCTCACGCGACTTCTTGTCACAGATAAAGATTGACCGGTCATCAATCAGCCCCACATAGAGTCCTTCAACCTCCTCAGGCATAGTCACTGAAAAAAGGCCGTTTGCCAGGATCCTGTCCGTCGACTCTGTCATGGTACTCCCTGCAGCTGCGGTCTCCTCCTGTGTCGTTTCCTCTCCAGAAACTTCCTGTGTTGTACCCTCTTTGGATACTTCCTGTGCGGTCACCCGGCTCTGTCCCGCGATAAGCACACACAGTATGGACATACAGCAAATATAAACTGCCATTCTCTTTTTCATCATCCACCTCCAGACCGATGAGCCCTTACGTTTTCTTCTTAATGCATCCTTATTCCATCCTTATTGCATCCTTCCCCTCCCGGGGTATGCAAGATAGCTTTGTCTGTAAGTTTACTCTATTTCATCCAAAAAGTCGATTAGTTCATAATAAATGATAATAAAGTTATTATGTTGGATAAAAATTTATTTTTAATTATTTAACATTCTTATATTAACACATTTTCAATCCATCCGAAAATTTTATATGTCGAATAAATATTTCATTGACAATCACTCGAAAAGGTCGGATAATTCTTCCCAAAAGGTCAGATGATGATACATGGATTTTTTTCTATATAACCTGTTCCACTTTGTCTCATACTGCCGTTTTAAATGGCTGAATTTTTCAGTAAGCTACGGTCAACCGGCAGATTCGGGGAGGAAGCATGAAACGGACGCCGCCGGCAGCAATCAGGACTGGTCAACCGGCAGATTCGGGGAGGAAGCAGTAAATGTACAGTACGATCATGACAGGGGCCGTCCACGGCATCACCAGCTATCTGCTTCGGGTGGAGACCAATATTTCAAGCGGTCTCCCCTCCTTCCATATGGTCGGATTCATGAGCGCGGAGATGAGGGAGGCCGGCGAACGGGTCCGTGTCGCCCTGAAAAACGCGGGGATCTCTTCCCCTTCCGCCAGGATCACTGTGAACCTGGCCCCCGCGGACATCCCCAAGCGAGGCATCGTCATTGACCTGCCGGTCGCCGTGGGCGAGCTCATCTGCATGGAGCTCCTGCGTCAGGAGGACTTCGAAAATGTTCTGGTCGCGGGTGAGCTGGGTCTGAACGGTGAGATCAGGCCGGTGCGGGGCATCCTGCCCATTGTGCAGTGTGCAAAGCAGCAGGGGATCAGGCTGTGCATCCTGCCAAAGGAAAATGAAACCGAGGGGGCAGTCGTCGAGGGGATCCGGGTGGTCGGCGTGCGGTCCATCAATGAGCTGATCATGTATATGTGTACGGCACCCGACAGGCGGGACAGGGTGATTCCTCCCGCAAAGGTAGATGTTCAGGCACTCTACTCCGGCAGATTCCGGGGGACAGGTGCTGATTTCAGGGACGTGCGCGGCCAGTCCTTCGCCAAAAAGGCCATGGAGATCGCGGCGGCGGGCTTTCACAACATGCTGATGACGGGACCTCCGGGGACAGGAAAATCCATGCTGGCCCGGTGCATGCCGGGCATTCTCCCTCCCATGAGCTTTGAAGAGAGTATGGAGGTCTCTGCCGTCTACAGCGTTGCGGGAGCCCTCCCCCAGGGAGCTCCCGTCGTTCTGGACAGACCCTTCCTGGCGCCCCACCATTCGATCACCGGCGCCGCTCTTGTCGGGGGAGGGATCATCCCCATGCCCGGCCAGATCTCCCTCGCCCACCGGGGAGTCCTGTTTATGGATGAGCTGCCTGAATTCGGCAGAGAATTACTTGATCTGCTGCGTCAGCCCCTCGAAGAGCACAGCGTTACGATCGTCCGGCAGTCAGGAAGCTACAGCTACCCCTCCCGCTTTATTCTGCTGGGGGCCTGCAACCCCTGTCCCTGCGGCTATTATCCGGACAGGAACCGCTGCAGGTGCACCTCTTCCCAGATCAGGAGATACCTGTCCAGGATCTCCGGCCCGCTCCTCGACCGCATGGATCTGTACCTGACCGTCCCCCGCGCCAGGATCGACGATCTTCAGAGTGAAGGGAAGCAGGAGGAATCCAGCGCGCAGGTCCGCTCCCGCGTCATGGAGGCCTGTGAGCGGCAAAAGCACAGATTCCGTGACAGCGGGATCCTTTTCAACGCCGATATGCGCCCGCCGGACCTGGAGAAATTCTGTCCTCTCGGTTCAAGGGAAAAAGGGTGCCTGCGCGAGCTTTTTGAGACCAGCGGCATGAGCGTGCGCGCTTATCACCGCATCATCCGGGTCGCAAGGACCATCGCTGATCTGGAGGGACAGGAAAACATCCGCGAGAACCATCTCTACCTGGCCTACTCATTCCGCCGGCCGGAGGACCTGAAGGGAGGATGATCGTCAATGAATACAGAGACCCATAAATATCTGTGCTGGCTGGACCAGATCAGGGGACTGGGGAGAAAAAGGATCTTTCCGCTTCTTCAGTCTGCAGGAGAATCCAGTCTGTTCAGCCGGACAGACCCGGATGGAGACTGTTTCCCGGGTCCGGCAGACTGGGGCGAAGCTGCCCGCCTGCTCTACACTGCTCCGGAGCCGCAGCTTTCTTTTTTGTGCGCGGAAGCCATCCCTTCAGGAAAACATGCGGCGCAGGCTGCACAGCTTATTCTCCGGGCCAGAAAACAGGATCCTGCCCGCATTGAAGAGAATCTTGCGCGCACAGGCATCTTTTTTTCCTGTATAATAGAAGAAAGCTTCCCTTCGCGGCTCCGGTTTATCCCGGATCCGCCCTTCGGGATCTACTGCCGGGGACCGCTTCTCCCCCCTGATCCGCCCCCTTTTCCCGGGCTCGAATCTCCCGCGGCGGCCGTGATCGGCGCCCGGCTTGCCTCCGGTTACGGCAGGGAACAGGCAAGACGCTTTTCCTATCGGATGGCTTCCCGGGGGATCACGATCATCAGCGGCATGGCGAGAGGGATCGACGGCATCGCGCAGACAGCCGCGCTTGACGCGGGAGGCAGATCCTACGCGGTGCTGGGCTGCGGAGTGGATATCTGTTATCCGGAGGAAAACCGCTCTCTTTACGACAGACTGCTGCAACAGAGCGGCATTCTCTCGGAGTATCCTCCCGGGACTCCTCCGGAGGCCCGCCTGTTCCCACTGCGCAACAGGATCATAAGCGGGCTCGCGGACGCTGTCCTGGTCATTGAAGCACGCAAAAAATCAGGGACTCTGATCACTGTCGATATGGCACTTGAACAGGGACGAGATGTTTTTGCCCTTCCCGGCCGCGTCAGCGACAGTCTAAGCGACGGCTGCAACCGCCTGATCCGGCAGGGAGCCGCACCTGCGACCTGCCCGGAAGACCTGCTCGAATACTTTTTTGAAACAGACACTCCTGCTCCTGAAACAGGCAAAGGGCGGCCGGCCGCTGCCGCCGGTGCCAATCTGTCCGGAGGAAACCATGAATCAGATAAGGAAACAGCAAAAGAAAAAGGCCAAACTGCAGCACAAGGCTGTAAAGCTGGCCGCCCTGTTCGCACTGAAAATGATGATCTCCCAGAAGGAGAAAAAGGAAGCCCTGGCTGCAGCCGAAGGAAAAACGGTCTACGGGAAAATATCCTCAAAGGTTCCGGATCCCATGCATGTCCTGTACTTTGCGCTGGGCGGGAAAGCAGCCGGTCTGAACCCGAAGAAGGTCGAGAAGGCAGCCGCAGCCGCAACTCTCCTCTCTGCAGCGACTACCGTCGGGAACCCCGGTATCTCAAGGCAGGTGGCGGGCTATGCCTTCCGGAAACTGACGGAAAAGAAGAGTGTGAAAAAAAGCCTGGTCCCCTGGAAGAAATAGAGTCTGCGTTCATGTTTAATTCTCTGGAAGAAACAGAGCCGGAGAACATATTTGAGCCACCGGGAAAAGCAGAGCCGGAAGACATATTTGAGCCACTGGAAATAGCAGAGCCGGAAATAAAGGTCGATTCCCTGGAGGAAATGATCCTCGAGGTCCTCTCCCCGGAGGACGGAATGCATCTGGAAAGGATCATTGAGCAGGTCAACAACATCCCTGTCGAAAGGAAGACTTTTGCCGGTTCTTTCGGGCTCACCAGGGTCATACCATGTCTTCTGCGCCTGAAAACAGACGGGCGTGTCGAGGAGACCTCTGCAGGATACTTCCGGAAGACCCGGTAATGGAAAACAGCCGCAAAGGAGTGTGATTCTCCTTTGCGGCTGTTCTGCTTTAAATGTTTATGTGTGTTTGTTTGCCTGTTTTTTTGTCTGCTTTATGCCTGTTTTATTCTTCATCGAGGTCGACTCGCGAGCAAGTCTTGAAATCTGTTTCCTGTAATGGATCAGCGTTTTCCTCTCTGAAGCTGGCCCTGATACTGTTCTATTCCGCCGATATTGTACACTTCTGTATACCCGAGCTTGCGCAGGGCTGATACGGCTTTTCTGCTCCGCTGGCCGCTCAGGCAATAGACAAAAATGGGGGCGGATTTGTCATGCAGGAGGTTCACGGCGTTGCCGATCTTCTCAACAGGAATATTGCGGCTTCCGCCGATGTGTCCCTGACGGTACTCCTCCTCCGTGCGGACATCGAGCAGTATGGCGCCCTTTGTAGTCCTGCAGCGGTTTAATTCTTTGTTTATATCAACAGATTTAAAGATTTCTAAAAAAGACATTGGACCTCCATGCGTTTTACTTTATCCAGTGTTCAAAAGCTGTGCGGGGCACTCCGCCAACGCAGCCGGACAGTTCCGCTGCGTCCACGGGCTCCCGGATCCCGTCAAAGGGCACTCCGCCAACGCGGCCGGACAATTCCCGGGCAGGACCAAAGGTTTCCGGATCAATCATCAGTTATCCTTATCAGGGATTTCAGACCTGCTTGAAAGCGGGCGTATCCGCCGGTGCGTTCAAAAAGCCCTTGAGTTCGTCGTCGAGTTTGAGCAGGGTGACAGAGAAGCCGGCCATATCGAGGGATGTCATAAAGTTGCCCACCTCGGTCTTTGCGATCCTGATCTTCTTCTCATCGAGGATCTCTTTTACGCGCAGGTTGGCAATGAACAGCTCGCTCAGAGGGGTTGCTCCCATTCCATTGACCATGACGGCGACTTCGTCGCCCTCACCATAGATGCCCTCGTCAAGGATCTTGCCCACCAGAGTATCTACCGTAGCCGCCGCACTGCTGATCTTTTCGCGGTGCGTGCCGGGCTCACCGTGGATGCCGATCCCGATCTCGACCTCGTCTTCAGCAAGTTCGAAGCTGGGCTTGCCGACTGCGGGAACAGTGCAGGGAGAAACAGACATACCCATGGATCTGACATTGGCGATGACCTTTTCGGCGACGCACTTGACTTCGGCGAGCTCAGCCCCTGTCTCCGCGCAGGCACCTGCGATCTTATGTACGAAAACAGTGCCGGCGATCCCGCGGCGGCCGGTCGTCCAGGTGGAGTTCTCGACAGCGACATCATCCGCCACAATGACCTTTTCGACGACAATGTCCTCATCCGCAGCCATATCCGCGGCCATTTCGAAGTTCATGACATCGCCGGTATAGTTTTTGATGATCAGCAGTGCGCCTTTTCCGCACTCCGTAGCCTTGATCGCCTCATAGACCTGATCCGGAGTGGGTGATGTAAACACAGCACCTGCCACTGCTGCATCCAGCATTCCCCTGCCGACATATCCGCCGTGGGCAGGCTCATGACCGCTGCCGCCGCCGCTGATCAGGACGACCTTGTCCGTCTTCTTCGCCCCGGTACGGGCGACAACGTCGGTACCCTGTACACGCTCAATGTACTGGGGGAAAGCGGCTGTCATTCCGTTGAGCATCTCATCAACTACATTGTCGACTCCATTGATCAGTTTTTTCATGATTACCTCCATTCCTGACATATTTCACCACAGTGCACACTGTAATCATCTACCAGCAGGCATCCTGTTTTTTCATTCCTTCACGCAGTATCTCAGTACTTACTTTTTCAGTCCTTCACTCCGAACCAGTTCCTACTCAGTCACTGAGCTTTTTCATTCCCCTTGCCTCCACGGCTGCCGCGATGGCTTCCCACAGGAATCTTTACTCAGTCACTGAGCTTTTTCATGCCCCTTGCCTCCTCGGCTGCCGCGATGACCGCCTCCAGGGGGTCTCCTGCAGAAGCCGAGACCGCTGCGCTGACAGCGCCTTCCAGGACAGGGGCATCCGCGATCATGACCCGCAGATCCGAATGGTCATCATCAAATTCCAGAAGCTCCATGGCCGTCTCCGTACTCATGATCCCGCTTCCGAGATCGACCATGGCGCAGACTCCGTCCCCGCTGTCCGCTTCGATCATGGCATTCTGGATACGGACCGCATCTGTACCGATGCTCCCGTCCTCCATTCCTCCACAGGCAATGATGCGAAGATCAGGTCCTGCCATCTGTGCCGCCAGTTCACGGATCCCTTCCGCGGCGAGCCTGCTGTGAGAGACAATGACTATCCCTACCATCTTTTTATCCCTCCTCGACAAAGCCCCTGACAGCTTCCATGGTCAGCAGGGATGAGGTGGCGCCGGGATCCTGATGCCCGATGCTCCTGTCTCCGAGATAGCTGGCACGACCCTTGGTCGCACGAATGGTCTTTGTGTATTCCACACCTTCTTTTGCCGCCGCGCACATGGCGTCCAGGCAGCCGGCGAGGTCTTTTCCCCCGTCAGCGGCAGCTGCATAGGCTTCATAAGCAGGAATGATCGCGTCCAGCATGGTCTTTTCCCCGCGCTCCGCCTTCCCTCTCTGCTTGATCCCGCCGATGATCGCCTCCAGGATCTCCTTTCCGTCCTGGACAGTCAGTTCTGTCTTTCCGGCAGCTGCTTTAGCCGCTTTCATATAAGCAGTCCCGTAGAGGGGGCCTGAAGCGCCTCCAACTTTGGAGATCAGCACCATTCCGGTTTTTTTCAAAACCGCACCAATATCCGTTTCATCCTGCGGAAGCTGGCCGAGAGCCTCCGTATAACCCCTTGCCATATTGATCCCGTGATCCGCATCGCCGATCTCACGGTCAAGTTCTGTCAGGAACTCCTTATTTGCGATAATGCTGTCGGCGATCTTAGCGATGCACCCATAGACTTTCGATGCCATATTCTCAACTCCCTTCTGACCTGACCGGCTTCTGTTCCTGTATTCCTGACTCTATACCGGACTGTATGCCGGACTATATACTGGACTGTTTGCCGGACTGTTTGCCGGATATATAAACCTATACATTATTATATACCTGTCTTAAAAAAAGTGCACAAAAAATACAGAAATCCATACAAAACAGCCCGGAATAACCATTTTTAAACCTGTCAGAAAGGACGTCAGATAGGACAGTCTGTAAAGCCGGTCTATGATGCCGGTCTATGATGCCGGTCTATGATGCCAGTCAGAAATGATAAAAGAGCCGGCCCTTGGCAACTGCTGCCCTTCAGGTCCGGCTCCTGTATCCGTAATATGCTGCTGATCCAGTCCGGGTCAGCTTCCTTTTCTGTATCTACCCGGGTCAGACTTCCTTTTCCGCATCTGTCCGGGTCAGACTTTCTTTTTCCACATCTGCCTGTATCAGACTTTTTTCCGCATCTGTTTTTTTCAAAATCCCATATTCAGCATCAGTCTGCCATAACCCGGTTCAGTCCTTGGGTTCCTGATAAAATCGTCCCGTGATCCGCTCCGTGGGGATGGCATTGATAAAAGCTCCCGGATCGATCGTGCGGACCACATTGGTCACACGCTTGACGTCAGACCTGGCCACGACCGAGTAGACGACATTACGCCAGTCCTCCTTGTAGCCGCCTTCTGCCGCCCAGATGGTAGAACCATGCTGACAGGTGTCATAAATCGCTCTTCGGACCTCATCCCACTTGTCCGTGACAATGAACAGGGTCTCCTGCTGGTAATTGCGGTAAAGAAGGCGCAGCGTCTGCGTCGTTGTATATTGGTAAATAATGGAATACAGCGCCTTATCCCAGCCAAAGAAATATCCGGCAATAAGGAGGACGACCGCATTAAAACCCAGAACGATCGTGAACCCGTCCAGACCGCGCTTCTGGGAAAGGTAAATGGAAATAAAATCCATACCGCCTGTGGTCGCGTTCACCCGCAGACAGAGCGTAGTGACCACTCCATTGATCAGACCGCCGAAGATGGCGATCAGCAGAGTATCATAGGTGAGCGGATGGGTGGGGATCAGGTCTGTGAGGACCGCTGAGATAACGATCATTTCACAGGACAGCAGAGTAAACTTTTTGCCGATAAACTTAAAACCCACATAGACGGGGAAAGCATTAAGCAGAATGTTGACCACGGAGAAAGGCAGCTCCACGTGGAAATACTGCAGCGCGATTCTCTGAAACAGCACCGTCAGGCCGGTTACGCCGCCCGGATAAAGCCCTCCCGTGCGCACGAACGTCTTGATGTTGAGTGCCATAAGTACGGAAGCGAACGCCACGACGACAGCACGCCTCAAATCATTCCGGGGATCCAGTTTTAAATCCTTCACAAATATACCTCTCTGTCAGACAGGAAGGCTGATCTGCCCGCCATATACTTTCATCCGTGCGGTGCTTTTTACGCAAAATGCCGCAGGCCGCCTGAAAAGCCGTGCGGCAATAACCTGACCATTTCGCGCAGAACGCCTGCACGAGGTTACACTTTCTTAAATTTTCTTAAACCTCGATGTGGGAAAATACCTCGCCGATACTGTCGTGGAAAGCCAGATCCGCGGAGCTGTCCTGCGAAGTCTTGTCCCTGTTGACGATGACAAGATATTTGCCCCTGTAGGAACTCACGAGAGAGGAGGCAGGGTAGACAGTCAGCGAAGTCCCGCCCACGATCAGCAGGTCTGCGCGGGAGATCAGCCTCCCTGCACCGGACCATGCGTCACTGGGAAGCATCTCCCCGTAAAGAGTGACATCAGGACGGATCTTGCCGCCGCAGCTGCAGTGCGGGACGGCCTCTTCGCTGGTATAGATCGCGTCCGAAGGATATTTCTTTCCGCAGCGGTCACAATAATTGCGCAGAGTGGATCCATGCACCTCATAGACCACCTTGCTTCCGGCTGCCTGGTGCAGGCCGTCGATATTCTGCGTGATCACTCCCTCGAGCTTTCCTTTTGCCTCCATTTCAGCCAGCTTGTAATGCGCCTTGTTGGGCAGGATTCCCCGGGCATCCATCTTCTGCCTGTAAAACTCATAAAAGACCTTGGGCTCTCTCTCCAGGCAGGGATTGCTCAGCAGGTATTCCGGCTGATAGGCATCGAACCGGACATCGTGCTGATTGTACAGTCCGTCCTTGCTCCTGAAATCCGGGATCCCGCTCTCTGTTGAAACCCCGGCACCGCCAAAGAACGCGATATGCTTTGAAACCGCGATCATCTCATTGAGCGCTTCATACTTCTCCTCGCCCTTCAGTTTTCTCAGATGCTCTCTCTCTTCCTTCTGAGTTGCGAAACAACCGATATGCTTCATCCCTGAAACCTCCCTTCCGAACTGCTGAAATCTGTTTAAAATATCCGTCAAATACTATTAACTATATGATACAGCATTTAGGTCCGCAGGTCATGCCCTGAATATAGATTTTGGCTGTTTTTACCGCTGAAGTGAAAAATCAGCTTCCGCTGCCGCCGGGTCTCATCTTAGGATGATCCTGCTCCTCCACCCGGGCAAAGGCCAGGAGGTTCTGGAGTTTTTCGACTCTTCCCTTACAGGAAAAATACCTTCTCTCCCTGCCCTCTCCTGTCCACCACCGGTCAAATTCCTCCTGTGAATGGGACTGATGAAAAAGCTCCATAGAAATAAGGAGCTGCGTCATTTCCTCACGCAGCTCCGCGATTTCATCCTGATACATCCGGTAATCAAATTGCGAAATAATCATGTTTATATTTCTTTCAGGATTTTACCCCAACGCAGCCAAAACCGGTTCGTCACTTGATCAGAATGTCACTCAGAAGTACACTCATCACGTCACTCAGAACGTCACTTCTCCGTCATGGGTCAGAAGAGAAACAGAATGCACAGTGCGAAGCGAAGAAAGCTCTGCAGTCAGGTCAGACCCGCCCGCAACGGAAAGCTCCATGACCAGATTGAGCTGGCCACCCGAAATATTTCTGGATTTTTCAGAGTAAAAGCGGCTGTACTTCCTTACGATCTGGCGGATCGCCTTGTTTGTCTCCTTGTCATTCTCCGCGCTGATCACGAGGATCATCGGGGCTCTTCCAAGCGGAATGACGTTCAGGATCAGAACTGCGATCGTGACCACAAGGGAAAGAATGATCGCGATCTCAGACAGACCCGCACCGCAGATAATACCCACACTGATAGCCCAGTACAGAAAGACCAGGTCCATAGGCTCCTTGATGGCAGTCCTGAAACGGACGATCGACAGCGCGCCGACCATACCGAGGGAAACCACGACACTGGACTGGATCGTCAGAATGATCGCTGTTGTGATCAGAGACATGCACACGAGAGAGATATTGAAGTTTTTGGAGTAGAAGGTGCGCCTGGTAAGGAATCTGTAGCAGAAAAAGATATAAACACCAAGCACCAGCGAAAAGCACAGGGCTACGATGATTCCCTTGGTAGTCAGCTCAATGGTTGAATAACCCTGCAGAAATGATTTTTTAAAAATATCTGAAAATGACATGATTCTGATCCTCTCCTTTATTTATCTATTCTGAATTTATTTATCTATGGAGTTATCTATTCTGAACTAATCTATTATAAATTATAATATCCCCTGAATTCCCGGATTTTACTATTTCCTGAATTTCCGGATTTAATATTTCCTGACTTCCCGGATTCCTTTTTTCTGTACCATCCGGTATCAGCTCGTGACAGAAAAGCCGTTGAGGTTGTACCGCCTGCACAGATAATATTTGGAAAAAGTCTCCAGCCGCATGTTTGTCATCTGGATCGCGTGATAAATATAATCCGGCAGGTACTCATCGAACTTGACTTCCAGAAGATGCTGACCCTTCGGAAGGACCGGTCTCTCCCAGATATCCTTCATAAAAAAGCGGTCAAAAGAGGGGGACGACGTGATATTCATATCAAACGTTATACGTACATTTCCCTCATCGCAGACAAAAGGTCTGCGCAGATACTGCACGATCACCTTTGGCTGCATCAGCTGTGTCCGCTGCAGCAGGAGCATCCGGTTCAGCAGGGCAGGATTCTCATCCGTGATCGGGACCGGCTCCAGCCTTGCCATCCTCTCATACTGATCGCGGGTGATCCGGCAGCTTTTCTTCTGGATCATTCCGTATTCTTTACGCTTACACTCCAGCGAGATCCTCCTGTCATTGGCATTATAGATACGGACCCGCCATTTTTCCCTGGGGCTGACTCCGCTCTCGTTTTCATTCAGGCACTTGTCATACAGATCATCGAAATAAACACTCCGGATCAGATAGCACCCGTTCTCATCCGTATGAGGATCAGGTCTCATGACATCCTGAAGCCTGACCTCAAGCATCTTCAACTCAGCAGCTGAGCAGAGGTACTTGAGTTCATGACGGAATTTCGGCTCTTTTACTCCTTTCGCCACTCTCTCCTTCTCCTTCTTATTTTTCTAAATATTCTCCTTTATCATGACTTTATCATGACCGTTTGTCACAAACGACACGAAAGGTTTTGTCGATAAAACAAGTATTGTCGTAAGAAGAACTTTTACCAAAGACAGATTTTAACATACCGGACAAAGCAAAACAACCCTTTTCATTTGCCGGAGCAGGCCCGGTCCAGCGCCCTGTATACCTGTGCCTCCAGAGTCTCCATCCGGTTCATCTCTTCAAGGATACACTGCGTTTCCGGCTGATCCTTCCACTCCGGCTGATCCAGCAGCCGGACTGTTTCCTCTATCCTTTTGGCTCCCGGTTCATTCTGCGGCAGCAGGTCTTCTTGATGACACGTATTCCCTGCGGCTGTATTGTCCTGATCCGGGCGGGACTCAAAGCCATGAAGCAGACACATGCGGACTACAAGATCCATATTCACATTTTCAAATTCCGGTTTTCTGCTCAGAAGCATCGCTGCAATCGCCATCTTCCGGACACGGCCTGCTGAATGATTTGCCAAATCATTTTCAGCAGCGTTTACCGTATCATTCCCGGCATTATTTGCCAGATCATTCCCAGTATTATTTATCGAATCTTTCCCGGCATTATTTGCCGGATTATTCCAGGAATTTTTAAACGGATCATTTACAGGATCAGGAGAAAAATGATCCTGTTCGGGTACCAGAAGGTCAGGCAGTTCAATCTCTTTATCCAGCGAGTTCGTCGCGATCACTGGCTCTCCTTCCGTAAGCTCTATGGTCACAGGATGACCATTTGCAAGGAGGATGACATCAAAGGCAAGACCCTTATCGTAAGACTTCATTTCCGGGTACATGCTTATGAACTCTTCAGCAGAAAAGGACCTGGCATCAAGCCCCAGGGGATCTTCCCCTTCGAAAACGTAGGAGACCACCTCCTGGACAATGCAGGATCCAGCCTGAAGCATGCGGATCAGAGAGATAAAATCGATTTCCCCCTCAGCCCTGTATTCTTTTATCGTAAAAACACCTGATTCTGAAACACCTGACTTTTCCAGTTTTAACGTACTCATAATCACCTCTTCTTTGGTCATTGGTCATCTGGCTGATTCTGTCGGCCTTTGGCCCTCTGGCTGATTCTGTCGGCCTTTGACCCTCTGGCTGATTCTGTCGACCTTTGGCCCTCTGGCTGATTCTGTCGACCTTTGGCCCTCTGGCTGATTCTGTTTTATGTGTCTAATATACCAAAAGTGTGATACAATCACCCTATACTGCATTTGCGCAGTGTCAATACGGCAGACTACAAGGAGACGAAAGTTATGAACAAAATCTTTGTCGATCTCGAAATGCATCCGATTCCGCGTTCTTTTAAGGAAGAGAGACAAATATGTACCCAGGAAATCATCGAAATCGGCGCAGTAAAGCTCAATGAGCAGAACAAAGAGACAGACAGCTTCTGTGAATTCGTTCATCCGGCATATGTACAGAAGATATATGCCAAATTTCAAAAACTCACCGGGATCACTACTGAAGATGTGGCGGAAGCATCCGTACTCGCAGATGTCCTGACCCGTTTTATCGACTGGTGCGGAGAAGATTATACCATCTATTCCTGGAGCGACAGCGATATCTGGCAGATCATGAACGAGACCCGTCTCAAAAATCTTACAGACCTCCCCGGACTGACCTATATGTATAATAACTGGCGGGACTTTCAGCAGGAATTCTCCGAGCTGCTCCACTTTGAAAAAGTCATGAACCTCGGCAGGGCTGTCAACCTTGCAGGCCTGGATTTTTCCGGCAGGGAGCACGACGGCCTGGCTGACGCCCGCATGACATCACACCTCTACGTCGAGAGCCGGGACAGCAAATCCTTTGACCGGCTCCGCAAAATGGTTGAGGAAGCTTTTTCTGAAAGCACCTTTACAATGGGCGACATGTTTGATTTCGGCAGTATTACCTTCCCTTCGGAATAGGCAGTCCGGATTCAGATGCCGGATTCATACATTCCGATCAAAACGGCAGGAATAAACAATCCTGATCTTACATTGTCCCTTATTCACAATATAACAGTATAAAGTATAACAGCATAAAATGTAACTACTTGAAGGAGCAAGTCCTATGCGCACTCTTTTCCGCCTACTGATCACTGCAGTCCTGACAGCAGCCGTTCTTGCCGCAGTCATTTTGCTTCGCCTGCCTGTCCAGACACTGCAGATCGCAACAGTCCCGCTTATCAATATCGCCGCTTCGGCGGGGCTTGCTCTCTTTTTCTGGTTCGCTGTATCGCCCTCCGTCTGCCGCTTTTTCGGCGGAATGCGCTACAGTCTGGCCTCCCGGCGCAGGATCCGCAGACAGATGCAGAGCTGTCAGCGGTCTCTGCTCAACTGGCTTCTTTCCCGCCCCGCCCACTGGGGAATCACCGGGACAGCTGCCGACCCCCAATATGCCAACACCTGCGAGGGTCTGCTCGCCCTGCGCGAGACAGGGTTTTATGAAAAAAAGCGTGAATCCTACCGCAGTGCCCTGCAGACTCTGACAGAGGCGGTCCTGCCCACCGGCCTTCCAAGCAAAACAGTCAACCGGCCGACCGTCATCAACACTTCTATGCTCCTTTGCCTGATCGCAAAAGAAAAACAGAGCCCGTCCGGTGTGATCGAATCTTTCGACATGTATGACGAAATAGCCGCCAATCTCTGGTTCCTGCATGCCGAAGACGGCTGGGGTCCCCTGATCCTCCGCGCCGGTAAAAAGGAGTGCCGCCTCGTCAACACATGGTGGGCTCTGAAGTCCCTCTATCAGTACGGTTACCTTGAAAAACCCGAAGTGGGGGATGCCTTCCGCCAGCTTCTCACAAGCATTTATGAAAAAAACCGCGGTGGTACATTCGGTTATAGTTCCTCGGATGCCCCCCGCCTTACAGTCTCTGCCATGTATCTCCTCCTGTTTTATGACCTTCCCCGCAATGTCCGCGAACAGATTGAGCAGGATTATGACCCCCGTGCCGCCGCCTCCTTTGTCTATGACCGTTTTGTCACGGAAAAATGCCAGATTGAGGTGGAATCTATCGACGGTACTTTTGCAGGCGGGACCTATATCGCCCACACACCATGGAAGCATGTTGCCTCCGCCTACGCCATGCGCGCGCTGGCCGCTGCACGCAAAAACGGCCATCTCAGCAGGCGGAAAATGCGCGACGTCTGCGTCCGTACCTCTTCCATCCTCACCCAGGACCTTCGCTCACCAGCCAAAAGCGAGAGCTGTTATCTTCCTTCCGATATAGAAGTTTCCAGAACAGGCCCCTACACCTTTGCTGCCGCTCACCTGATCCTGGGACTCCAGGCTCTGCTGTAACAATCCGTGTCCCGGGACTTCAGGTCCTCAGGTCCTGCTGTGACACACCTCGTCCTGGGACTCCATGCCCTGCTGTGACAGACTGACAGGAAAACTTGCTTACAGCCCGATCTTTAATATAGGGGGAAACCATGTTGCAGCTCCTTCTCTGCTCAGACGTCCACACCTTTACAGACAACATCCGGCTGGCGATCAAAAAAGCCGGACAAGTTGACGCTGTGCTGATCTCCGGCGATGTCGAAGCAGAAAAGGACGACCTGCTGAAAGCAGCAGGGACTATTCCTCTTTACATCGTATGCGGCAACTGTGATTACTACCTGAATACCGACTACCCGGAAGAGCTTCTGATCGATATTTCCACAGAACAGTCTGCCAGCCCCGTCATTTATAAAAGCACAGAACTTCATTATTCTGCTATCCCTGACCCTGCAATGACGGGCTATAGCCAGCCTGATTCTTTCCTTCCTGACTCTGCCCTTTCAGGAGTCTTTTCTCCTTTTCTTTCTCTGATCAAAAAAAGCCTTTTTTCTATATCCACCGCAAAATCAAATGCAGATATATCCACCGCAAAATCTACTGCGAAAATCGTAAAAGAAAAAAGGCCTGACCATATCTTGCACCGCATCCTGATGACACATGGAAAAGAGTACAATGTTCCCGAAACCGGGCTGCTCCTAAGAAGGGCAGACCAGTGGGACGCAGATATCGTTATCTTCGGACATACACACAAGTTTACGGAGATTACCTGTAGAAAGGGCAGAAAAAAGGTCTATTTCATCAATCCCGGCTGCCTTGTCGGCGACCCGAAAAATCCTGCTTCTGTCCTGGCAAGCTGTGGAATTTGTAGTTTTGCGGTTTTGCAGATCGGTCCGGAGGGAGAGATCAATGTGCAGAAGCTGACGCTATGAGCAAAAAAAAGGCATTCGCCGTATGCATCCAGTTGAGAGCAAGGCTCTCACTGGATGTATGGCATCCTGTCTGCGCATGCTGTCTACGCAATTCGCCATGCCGACAGGCTCGCGAACACAAAGTGTTCGCTCACTGTCGCGGCATTCGCCGTATGCATCCAGTCTGCCATACATCCAGTTGAGAGCAAGGCTCTCACTGGATGTATGGCATCCTGTCTGCGCATGGCTCATTGCTTACGCGCAAAAAAAGCACCGGTTTTCCGGTGCTTTTGTTATTTTCATACCTTCAAAACTGAATAAGAGAAGCGCACATCTCACTGTCGAGCACTTGCTGCCTGCAGGACCGGCATCCTCCGCTTCGCGGCGGTGCCAGAACTGAGGATAAGCAGCCGACCTATTAGTACGCGTCAGCTCCATGCGTTGCCGCACTTCCACCTCGCGCCTATCCACCTCGTGGTCTTCAAGGGGTCTTGTGATGTCTCATCTTGGGGGGGGCTTCACGCTTAGATGCCTTCAGCGTTTATCCCTGCCGGGCTTGGCTACCCTGCCTCTTGCGCCTGGCGGCGCAGCAGATACACCAGCGGCCCGTCCACCCCGGTCCTCTCGTACTAAG
>NZ_FNFZ01000063.1 GCF_900101015.1 Sarcina sp. DSM 11001
ACTGGTCAGACGGATGCTGAAGGCAGGCATTATGAAGGACTTCATATACGAGCCGACAGAGGAAGGATCGGGCCAGGGGGCGTTATGCGGATATCCGCATAAGGATCCTTATGTCGAGCTAGTTGTTATGCCGAGTTAATGGAGGAAACTGTTGAAAAACAAGCATCGCAATATAAACATCTCAGCATAACATCCCTACCTGAATGAATTAAGGAAACCGAGTAAGTCCTGATCTGCTCTCCAGTCTGGGAGTCCGGTCTCTGCTACAAGCTTGGGTGCTAACGCATTGATCGCTTCATTCTTCAACCTATTGTCAGCGCGGCTGTACACCTGAGTAGTAGAAATATCTTCGTGGCCGAGAAAATCGCGAATATATACTATGTTGATCCCGGCAGCGAGCATGTGCATCGCCTTACTGTGGCGAAACTGATGGCAATGGACATGATCCGGGAATGCCTTATTCTCCGCCTGGATTTCACGAACATATTTATCGATCATGTATTGAACACCATCGCGGCTCAGTTTCCGGCCAGTGCGGTTAACAATCAATGGCTGGTTTTGCAAAGCACCATTCCGCTGACGAGAAATATATTCCTTCAACAAGCTTCCCGTGCTATCAGAAATGACTACTGTGCGGTACTTGTCACCTTTTCCGTGGAGTTTAACCGTTGGATTGTTTCCGGTGTTAACGTCACAGAGTCGGATGTCGCATAGTTCCTGCACACGGCATCCGCTGTCATACAAAAGGGTCAGCGCTGTTCGATGACGCAGTCCGCATCGAGTGTTAACATCGGGCTGGTTGATCAATAACGTCATCTGTTCAACGCTAAGGAATGCGATTTCTTTTCCCTCCGTCCTGCGTGAACGTATGCCCTGAACATCCTGCAGGGGAGCCATATAATCGATCCGTTCGATCTGGGCATAGGAAGCAAAAGACTTCAGCGCTGCTAATCGCTGGTTGGCTGTAGAGACAGATGCGCCTTTTGCCCGGCACCACTCAAGAAATTCGACAACAAGTATCCTGGTGAACCCTGACATGGTAAACTTTGACAACTGTATTTCCTTCTCTTCTGTAAGGAATACGATAAATAGCTTTAAGGCATCACGGTAACTGAGGATCGTGTTCTTCGAATATCCGCGCTGAAGAGGCAGATAGTCTGTGAGAAACCCGGTAACCATTCTGGCAAAGTCAGTAGTATTCACGCTCATTGAAGGAAACCTCATCAATCATGGATGGAAACGACTTCTTCAGACTCTCCCTGATGAAAGGGAATACATCTGCCGTGAGCTTGAGATAATAGGCTGTCTCATCGAAACTTTCGTGACCGAGCATCGTTCTCATGTAAGGAAGATATGCCATAAGGTCTTTACCTTCCCTGCTCCACTTGAGAAGGAGGTTTGTGCAGTAAGTGTGACGAAAATCGTGAACCCTTGGGCCATGGCCCGTGTGTGCTATACCGGCTGTTACAAGATATTTCCTGAAGTTCTTGTAAATGTTTCCAAGCGTCATTGCCCGTCCGGGATACTGCATAAAGAAGTATTCATCATCACTTGAATCACTGTGGATCTCTGCTTTCAGTGTACGGCATCGCTCAGCGAGTTCGGGATGGATCGGAACAATCCGGTCCTTTCGGTTCTTTCCACCTCGCACGAGGATACAGCATCGTTCAAGGTCAACGTCCTTGATGCGTGCCAGTCTGAGTTCGGATACCCGCATTCCGCTGGTATAAAGGATACGGAAGAAAACCGGCATGACCATCCCGCGGTAGGGACATTCAGATGGAACCGACTGGCTTTTGTCAACTGCCTCGAAAAAGCACCTGAGTTCATTAGGTGTATAAATGTGGGCATCATACTTCGGGGGGCTCCTTGTCATACGTGGAGGCGGGATATATGCTTTTATTCCGACATCATTCAGATACCTGCAGAATACACGCATCTGACTGACCCTGGAGCCATGATTGGCAGGGGACTCATAACTGCGTTTCCTGCACCATTCCTCACAAAGCTCACGTGAAATCTCCTTTGTGTCAACATAGTGGCTGGCAAGGAATTCATCAATCCTGAGGAACGCTCCTTCTTCGGTAAGATACTTGAATCCGAGGGCCCGTTTTACAGCAATGAGTTCTTTGAAGTCATCTGCAAAAATACTTTTAAACTTACTGGACATGGTCAATACCCTCCAACGGAAGGACACATTCCGCAAGTTTACTGAGATCGGTCTTCAGATAAATCGCTGTAACATCCATATCCGAATGGCCTAACACGGTTGTGATCACCGGGAGAGATGTTCCCATCTCAAGCATCATGGAGCCGGCGGAATGTCTCAGGGAATGGAAACCAGAGTGTTTGTTCCTGTCGCGGTGGATTCCTGCTTTATTCATGTGGTATATAATCTGCCGCTGCAGATGATCATTGTCGGATAAGGGATTAAACGGCGGCATATGCTTGATAAAAACAAAGTCTGAGGCATCATATTTGGGACGCCCGTCACGGATGTAGTCAATAACAGCCCAGCCAATGAGGTCGGGAAGCGGAAGTTTCAAAGGCTTCTTCGTTTTCTTCTGGACCAGGAACAGTTCTTTGTTGTTCCAGTCGAAGTTCGAAAACCTGAGGCTCTTGATGTCACTGATTCGAAGGCCCAACACGCACGCCAGCAGTATCATGGCGTAGTCACGCTTTCCGATGGGACTGTTCCTGTCAATAACGCTGATCAGCTGTTTCAGCTCATCAACAGTCCAGGCCGAGGGGATCGTCGCCTGCTTTGAGACAGGAGGCATGTGGATCTTCGATGCATAATCTTCAGATAACAGTCCGTTTTCGAGAAGATAACGTAACAGGAAACGCAGCCCGCACACGTTTTGCTCCACGGTTTTAAAACTGAAACCGGCAAGTGTTTTCAGATAACCATTACAGCCGGACAAATCGATTGCTGAAGGATCCTCGATACCCTTCTGGGAAAGAAAGTCCAGAAAAACGAGAGCAGTACTTGAATAATGCTTTACAGTACTTGCTGCAAGATCTGTTCCGCCAAGATAACTGCAATAATCCTTAAAGATTTCCGAATACTTTCCTCCAAGAACGATCGGATTCTTTGATGCATGATAACGGCGCGTAAGAACCTGGTGCAGCCTGTAGTCCTCCAGCATATGGACCACACGCAACAACTGGACTCGTTGTTGAGATAAGGTTCCGTCATTGTATCTGGTGACAAAACCATACTGATTTTCAAGGTACGCCAGCCCCCGTTCCATTTCGAACTCTTCATCAGAGTATTCGGCATAGAGAAAACTGCTTATTTTGTTCCACTCACGCTGGTAAAACCTGATGGTTGCAGGGTTATAATGGTTGGCTTCAAGAAGCTTAAGCAGACCTTCTGTAATTACTGTCAGAGTCATATATTTCACCGCCTTTCTGTTGATGGGAACAGAATAGCAATACGGCGGAGAAAACATAAGTCTGATAATTATTTTTTTCTCCAGGCATACTGAAAGGTTGAGTAGCCAATGGTGTCAGAAATATTTCAGAAGACGAATTATGTCGAGATAGAGAAAGACGATTTCTTGATAATTCAAGGATTACAACACTTAACTCTACATAACGCAGAACTTTGCATAAGGGGCGGTCTGTTCTCCGATAATTGCAAACCTGTACATGCACTACGTGCTGATATGGTGGTTCAAGGAGAGGATACAGCCATTACTGAA
>NZ_FNFZ01000026.1 GCF_900101015.1 Sarcina sp. DSM 11001
AAATCAGAGCGGCCGCACATTTTGGGCTTTCTGTCAACCCCCCTAAGGGGAAAATTTTTCGGATTTTTACGATTTTTTTGAAACTGCCGTGGATGGAAAAAGACGGGCATGCGGTGCCGCCGACATTTGAGCAAGGGTGGGACCGCAGCGTAGAGAAAACTGCCGGATTTGGTGGGTGGGCGAAAATGGAGGCGGCATAAGTACGCAGGACGAATAGCAAACTCGTGAATGAAGCCAGAAAATTTGGGGTGGCCCCCCTACGGGAAACCACCCCTATAAACTAACTGATTGACATTGGGTCACACCCTGACCATGGTGTGACCGTGATACGTCCATTGTCTCATTTCCAGACAGCAGCTGGAAAAGTTATTGCAAACGTGCTTTTGCATTGTTAGAATAAAATCCTAAAGGCATTCACCGGGACAAATTCACTATTCCCCTGAGTGCCTTGTCATAATGGTGTTGTGCGGCAGCATTGCCAGAGCCTTGTTTTTGAGGGGCTTTGGCAGTTATGCTTTCACGGCGCCGAAGCTCCTCCGCATACATAATTACAATACATAATTACAGGAGGTGCAAATGACAAAGAAAATGACTACAAGCAATACAAACAGGACAGGGGCCTCAGGAGAAAAAGCGGCTGTGTCGGACTTCGACTCATCGCTTCCGTTTCAGCCGGGCGGTAACACTGCCGGAGCTCTGACACTGCGTGCGGTTTTTCCGAAGTACAAAGATCCTGCATCGATACAGGAAGAGATTGCTGCATCTCCGCAGTTGTCCGCCATTTTTCATTCATGGACACCTTCCCGTCAGCAGGAATTTCTGGACTTCTGCAGCGGAAACAGGGGAATACGGATCCTTTATGATTCCTATTTCAAATATGTGTTTAATCCTGATACACATGCTGCGGAGCTCTCACGTATGATCTCCGTCCTGAATGGGCAGGATGTGAAGATCGTGCAGATCCTCCCCAATGAGTCTCATCTCGGTGCTGACTATACTCTGGTCATTATGGACATAATCGTGGAAACAGCTGACGGAAGTGTGGTGAACGTTGAAGTCCAGAAAATCGGTTACAATTTCCCCGGGGAGCGGGCTGCCTGTTACAATGCAGATCTCCTGTTACGGCAATATCAGCGGATCCGGAAAGAATATTCAGAAAGTGATACCCCGGAGAAGGGCGTAAAAAGAGCAGAAAAGAAGGCAAAATTCAGCTACAAATACATCCGCCCGGTATATACAATAGTCTTTATGGAGACCTCTACAGAAGATTTCCACAAGTTTTCAGAGGATTACGTTCATACATTCTGTCCGATTTCAGATACCGGCCTGGAGCTGAATCTCCTGCAAAATTACATCTTTGTCCCACTCGATATATTCCGGAAGCATCTTGATTCTGTACTTCATCGGACGGATGACTGCTTCATAACCGAGAGAGAAGCCTGGCTTGCATTCCTGTCTTCAGACGATCCTCAGATCATTCTGCGTATCCTGGATCAGTTTCCCGGGACCTTCCGTCCCCTATATGACAGAATCTGCACAATGTGCAGAAACACGAAGGAGATGATCTATATGTTCTCAGAAGAACTCTCTATCCTGGACAAAAATACGGTCATGATGATGATTGAGGAACAGCAGGAAACGATCGAACAGCAAAAGAAGGAGCTCTCGCAAAAAGAAGAAGCTATCGAACAGCAAAAAAAGGAGCTCTCGCAAAAAGAAGAAGCTATCGAACAGCAAAAGAAGGAACTGTCACAAAAAGAAGAAACTATAGACCTGCAGAAGCAGGAGATCGAACAGCTTCGCAAAGCGTTGGCAGAAGCCAGAAAGAAAAGGTAAATCGGGAAAGAAAGAGAGCCTCTGACCCACCATTGCAGATACAAGGGGACGCAGATACAAGGGGACGGACCTTTTGTATCCGTCCCTTTGTTCATGCCAGTAGAAAAACATGGGGACAGACACAAAAGGACCATCCCCATGTCTCCGAAATACACAAAAAAGCATCGCAGGCGGATCGAGGATTGATCCGCCTGCGATGCTTTTTAGAGGCTGAAATGCCAGAGTGCTATGCTAATAGGATATCAGACAGCGAAAATGAAACATCATTCCGCTTTATTCGGGTCAGGATCGTATCGGTATAAGCGGTGCCTTAGTTAAACCGGAAGGTCCCTGTGTAATAGCTTGCGCTCGGCATCGGGACACTGCAGAAGACGCCGTTGCGGATGCGGCGCGTCACGACGCGGAAATAGTAGGTGGTGTGTTTTTTCAGCTTTGCGCCGCGGTATTTGCTGATGACAGCGCTGGTCGCAGTGGCCTTCGTGGCTGTGGACTGATTCCAGACCCAGGTTCCCCTCGGGTTGGTCGTCACAAATATGTTGTAGCCGCTGCATCCCTTGACGATATCCCAGGTGATCCGCTCCTGCAGATTGTTCGAGTTCGGGCTCACGTTTTTGAGCTTGTAGTCGTCCGGGGAAGGCGTGATAAAAGCAAGATTGGACCAGGCACCGTACTGTTTTCCTTTTGCAGTATTTTTATAGGCGCGTACCTTTACCATCCAGACATGATCATCATCAATATTATAGTAATTGATGCTGTCTTTTGACTTGCTCACGTTGTTCCATTTTGCGTGGCTTCCATCCGTCCAGGTGAGCACGGTCTGGTAGCCGTCCGCTCCGGACACTTTATTCCATTTGATGGTGCAGTCATCGAAATCATCGTTCTCGAGCCACTTTACAAACCTGCAGTTTTCCGGCTTTTTCAATGTCGCAGCTTCCGCATTCAGAGCAGGGACAAAACCCATGGCAATGACAGCGGCAAGGCAGACGGCGGCAAGGCGCTTGACGGTTTTGAGCATACTTTTTTTCCCTCCTTTTTCATGATTTTTTCCACTCCTCTGTTCGCAGGCTGATTCCTGATCCATTTAAAAGGCCTGCAGGACTCTCCTTTTGTTATCATTTATATCCTACATCAGTTTGATTAAAACTATATTAGAACAGCTGGTGTTTTCATTTTTTCCCAGAGGCTTGCGGGGACGGACCTTTTGTATCCGTCCCCTTGTTCATGCCAGTAGAAAAACAGGGAGACAGACACAAAAGGACCGTCCCCATGTCTCTCCCCCATGTCTCCCCTGTGCTCTACCCCTGGGTTAGTTTTTCCAGCCATTGTCCCATTTCCAGACAGCAACTGGAAAAGATATTGCAAACGTGGTTTTGCATTGTTAGAATAAAATTATCTAAAGGCATTCACCGGGACAATTTCACTATTCCCCTGAGTGCCTTGTCATAATGGTGCTGTACGGCAGTATTGCCAGAGCCTTGTTTTTGAGGGGCTTTGGCAGTTATGCCTTCACGGTGCCAAAGCTCCTCCGCATACATAATTACAATACATAATTACAGGAGGTGCAAATGACAAAGAAAATGACTACAAGCAATGCAAACATAACAGGTGCCTCAGGAGAAAAAGCAGCTGTGTCGGACTTCAACTCGTCGCTTTCGTTTCAGCCGGGCGGTAACATTTCCGGAGTCCTGACACTGCGTACGGTTTTTCCACAGTACAAAGATTCTGTATCGATACGGGAGGAGATTGAACAATCTCCGCAGTTGTCCGCCATTTTTCATTCATGGACACCTTCCCGTCAGCAGGAATTTCTGGACTTTTGCTGCGGGAACAAAGGTATACGGATCCTTTATGATTCCTATTTCAAATATGTGTTTAATCCTGATACGCATGCTGCAGAGCTTTCACGTATGATCTCCGTCCTGATCGGACAGGATGTGAAGATCGTTCAGATCCTCCCCAATGAGTCTCATCTCGGTGCTGACTACACCCTGGTCATCATGGACATAATCGTGGAAACAGCTGACGGAAGTGTAGTGAACGTTGAAGTCCAGAAAATCGGTTATAATTTCCCCGGGGAGCGGGCTGCCTGTTACAATGCAGATCTCCTGTTACGGCAATATCAGCGGATCCGGAAAGAATATTCTGAAAATGATACTTTGGAGCAGAGCGGGAAAAGAGTTGAAAAGAAGGCAAAATTCAGCTACAAATACATCCGCCCGGTATATACAATAGTCTTTATGGAGACCTCTACAGAAGATTTCCACAAGTTTCCAGAGGATTACGTTCATACATTCTGCCCTGTTTCAGATACCGGTCTGAAGCTGAATCTCCTGCAGAATTACATTTTTGTCCCGTTGGATATATTTCGGAAGCATCTTGATGCTGTACTTCATCCGACAGACGTCTGCATCATAACCGAGAGAGAAGCCTGGCTTGCATTCCTGTCTTCAGATGATCCGCAGATCATTCTGCGCATTCTGGACCAGTTTCCCGGGATCTTCCGTCCCCTATATGACAGAATCTGTACAATGTGCAGAAACACGAAGGAGATGATCTATATGTTCTCAGAAGAACTCTCTATCCTGGACAAAAATACAGTCATGATGATGATTGAGGAGCAGCAGGAAACAATCGAACAGCAAAAGAAGGAACTTTCGCAAAAAGAAGAAGCTATCGAACAGCAAAAGAAAAAACTCTCGCAAAAAGAAGAGACTATAGGCATGCAGAAGCAGGAAATCGAACAGCTTCGCAAAGCCTTGGCAGAAGCCCGGAAGAAAAGGTAAACTGGGAAAAAACAGAGCCTCTAACTCGCCATTGGATCAGGGGCTCTGTTCTTTTATTCTACGATTCCTTCATTACCTGTATACAAGGGGACGGACCTTTTGTATCTGTCCCCTTGTTTATACCAGCGAAAAAACAGGGGGACAGATACGAAAGGACCGTCCCTGTGTTTCTTCATATCCGAGTCAAGATTTAACGCAAGCTGTTGTATTTCCCTCGCTTCGTTCAATAATTCACGGTATATCCCCGATAAAGACTCCATCTGATTGTTTATTTTCAGTGTATCAACAGCAAAGTATGTCATTGCTTTATACCTCATGTGTTTATGGTGCATTTATAGGTTTTATAGGATTCATAGTAAAAATATACCATTAAAACAGGATCTGATAGAAAAAGAATGACAGACGGAGTCATTTCTTGATAAAATGTCTGTAATCCGGATATAAGGGGACAGATACGAAAGGACCGTCCCTGTGTTTTGCCAGATACCGGTCTGAAGCTGAATCTCCTGCAAAATTACATCTTTGTTCCGCTCGATATATTCCGGAAGCATCTTGATTCTGTACTTCATCGGACGGATGACTGCTTCATTACCGAGAGAGAAGCCTGGCTTGCATTCCTGTCTTCAGACGATCCGCAGATCATTCTGCGTATCCTGGATCAGTTTCCCGGGACCTTCCGTCCCCTATATGACAGAATCTGCGCAATGTGCAGAAACACTAAGGAGATGATCTATATGTTCTCAGAAGAACTCTCTATCCTGGACAAAAATACGGTCATGATGATGATTGAGGAACAGCAGGAAACGATTGAACAGCAAAAGAAGAAACTCTCACAAAAAGAAGAAGCTATTGAGCAGCAAAAGAAGGAATTGTCGCAAAAAGAAGAAGCTATCGAAAAGCAAAAGAAGGAACTGTCACAAAAAGAAGAAGCTATCGAGCATCAAAAGAAGGAATTGTCACAAAAAGAAGAAACTATTGACATGCAGAAGCAGGAAATCGAACAGCTTCGCAAAGCGTTGGCAGAGGTCCGGAAGTAAAGGTAAATCGGGATAGAGACAGGGCTTTGGATGAACAACAGAAACAAAAAAGGAGGCAAATTATGAAAAAGTGCGGAAACAGAATCATATCGGTAGTCATGGTCCTGCTGCTGGTCGCGGTTCTGGCGGCCTGCAGCGGGTCTGAGATCACAAGCGGCCCTAAAGGCGCAACCTTTAAACTCAAGAACCTGGAAAAGAGTGACCTGCTGGAAACAAGGGCAAAGTTTTCCTTTGATGATGGCCTTCTGAAAGTCGACCTGGAGAGCGGAACTGTGGATGTGGAAATCGTTACTATCATCCCTGATGAAGGGGATGATGCCCTTTATACAGAGCTGAGTACGATTTATACAGGTCAGGGGCTTAAGAATGGGGACGAGGTTGAAATCAGTGATCTGAGAGCAGAAGTTGTCATGCGTGTCACAGGCGAGAGCAAGGGCGGGACAGTTACTCTTTCTCCGAAGAAATGACTTGCGGGTGACTTGCGGGGGTGACTTGCGGGGACGGACCTTTTGTATCCGTCCCCTTGTTCATGCCAGTAAAAAAACATGGGGACAGACCCAAAAGGACCGTCCCCATAACTCGAAAAACATGGGGACAGACCCAAAAGGACCGTCCCCATGTCCCCCAAAAAACATGGGGACAGACCCAAAAGGACCGTCCCCATGTCTCCTACCCATGTCTCCTAAAAGGACCGTCCCCATGTCCCCCCCCATGTCCCCCCCATGTCCTCATGTCTCCTACGATGGACCCGCTTTTTTGACCTGGAGCAGGTAGTTGATCCTGGTAGAGAGGTGTTCTCCCATCAGTCTGGAGGCCGTGACAATGATCGGCATTTTTCTTCCGGGGATGACGATCATTTTTCCCCGGAGTGCCCCGTCCACGCCTTCCTTCGCGGCCTGTACGGCGGAGATCTGTTTTCCCGAGACGGCGACGCCGGAGTTGCGGTTAAAGGCGGTATCGGTCGGTCCCGGGCAGAGGCAGGAGACCTTTACGGGGGATCCGGCCCTGCGAAGCTCTTCGTGGATCGCTTCTGTCAGTCTGACTACGTAATTTTTGGAGGCGTAGTAGCTGGAGAAGGTCGGGCCGGCCATGAAACCGGCGCAGGATCCCACGTTGAGGAGGACGCCGCGGCCCTTTTTTACCATGTCCCGGAGGAAGAGCTTGCTGAGGATATGGACGGAGGTCACGTTGAGGTCGATCAGGTCGAGTTCTTTTTCCAGATCAGTCTCGAGAAAGAGTCCATAGACCCCCATACCGGCGTTGTTTGCCACAAAGCTGATTCCATCGTCTCCGGCCAGGGCGGAGGCATCCCGGTAGAGACGAAAACATTCTTCTCTGCGGGAGAGGTCCGCGGGCATCAGGTGAACGCTGCGGTCGGGGTATCTGCCTAGGATGACCCTGCGTGTCTGCTCCAGCCGGTTTTCGCTCCGCGCACTCAGGATCAGGTCATAACCCAGCGTCCCGAGATATTTTGCCATCTCCATGCCGATTCCGGCGCTTGCTCCGGTGACAAGTGCATACATGTATTTCCTCCTTTTCTGCGGATTTCAGGTCCCGCTCATTACCAGTTAGTTCAGTTCTTGTCCGGTTTTCGCCTGGCTCTCGTTGTTTATTTCTTCCTGCCGTGCGGCGGCAGGAACTGTTGCTGTGAACAGTCTTCATTTCATTAATACCACAGTTTCTTTTGCATTTGCAATACACTGCATTATACTTTCAGCCTGTAACGTTTCTGATTGCAATACATTTTCCAATACTACAAGATACTGCAAGATACAGTAAGGCCGGAAGCTGAGCAGATGCGGGTCATCTCAGCTTCCGGCCTTAACTGTGTATAACTTAACTGTGTATAAGAGGATGTAATAAACGTTGAATGGCAATTCATCTGGACCAGCAATTCATCTGGACCAGCAATTCATCTGGACCAGAAATTCATCTGGATCAGGAATTCATCTGGACCAGCAATTCCTCTGAATCAGGAATTTCTGCGAATTAAGAGTTCATTGATATTCAGAATTTGTCGACATTCTCTGCGGTGACGGGGACAAAGGGGAAGTACAGGGTGTAGGGGTTGTCAGCGGATACTTCACAGCCGGTGTCCTGTGCCAGGTCTTTTCCTTCGATGAGGTTGATGGCAGCCTGAACGGAACCTTCTGCCTGGCCGCTGGCGCTCTGGAAAACGGTCATTGCCATTTTGCCGCTGCGGATCTCTTCTTTTGCGTCTTCGGTTGCATCGATTCCGACGATCGGAACAGAACCGGCATCAAGGCCTGCGTCTTCCATGGCAAGGATCGCGCCTATTGCCATTGCGTCATTGTTGGCAATGATGCAATCGAAGTCGAGCCCGGGAAGAATAGTGTCCATTTCATGTTTAGCTGTATCCCTGTCGTAGTCTGCTTCGACGAAGGCTTTCTTTTCCAGCTTGAGACCTGCCTCTTCCATCGCGGAGATCACGCCTTCAGAACGAAGTGTCGTATGTACGAGACCGTCTGTACCTCTTAAGAGAACGTAGGAGACATCGGTTTTTCCGATTCCCTTAAAATACTCTGCCAGGTATTCGCCCTGAAATCTTCCGGAGGTGCGTTCATCCGAGCCGACAGCTGCCACGTTTTCATTCAGAAGACCGGGGTCATCCGGCTCGCGGTTGACGAAGATTACTTTCATATCATCTCCGGCTGCTTCGATACAGGCTTTTGCTTCTTCGGCAGCAGTCAGGTTAATCAGGACCGCGTCTTTTCCAGAGCTTTTTGCAGCTTCGACACAATCGATCAGCTTCAGGGTGTCGTCTCCGGAGTAGAGAACTTCCATATTGACTCCTTTTTTCTCCGCCGCCTTTTCAACCTCATCTTTCAGGAGGCCCAGCCATTCGTCTTCGACGGAAACGACATAGGCCATGTCATAGGCACCGTCCGCAGCCTGTGCACTATCGGTCTTAGCCGCGGTTCCTGTGCTTGTGCTGTTTCCACACCCTGTAATCAGGGCCATGGCTGCTGCTGCGCAGATCAAACCGGTCATCATTCTGTTCTTTTTTGTCATTTTCTTTGCCTCCCTTTTTGACTGGTAATCATGTTTTGGTGTTTGAGGGTTATTTCTGCTTTCTTTTTTGGGGGTTGTGTTTTGTAAGGAATGGATACCTGCTTTTGTGCACCGTACCTGTGGCCTGTAAGGAATTGATACCTGCTTTTGTGCACCGTACCTGTGGCCTGTAAGGAATTGATACCTGTTTATGTGCACCGTACCTGTGTTTTGTAAGGATTCGATCACTGCGTTTTGCGTATCGTTCCTGTGTTTTGTTATGCTCTGATTGTAGCGGAGAATCTCTCCGTGTTTTAGCGTATTTGATGACAGAAACTATCCTGATTTGGACATGTTCTGCAAGAGTAAAGGGAAGTAGAAAAGTCCTGGAAATGATGAAAAATAAGGGGACGATGGCTCTCTGAGGGAAAAAAGATGTGGTAAAATATCACTATATGGACATTGAATCAGGAGGATTTTGACATGATACAGTATTTGAAACGGAGTCTGACGCCTTTATCCACTGTCACGGAGCCCGCCTTTCTTCGCCCGACAAGGGGCGGCCGCAGAGAAGTTGCTGAAAAAAGCCATATAGTGACGAGCGCCCCTGATGTCCGTAGTTCTCAGGACAGGCTTCGGTATTTTACTATATACACAGCTGTTTTTATGACAGCGCTTTTTTTGTGTTTCGGTATTTACCTGATGGGGTATAAAAAGACCATTCTGCGGGAGACGGATACTTTTAACCAGCAGTATATTACTTTTATAAGAATCGGGCAGTGGATCAGGGAGATGATCCGGGAGCGCAGAGTGCTTGTCTGGGATCCGTCTATCGGCTATGGCGCGGATTTCTTTTTGACGCTTTCCACCAGTAATCAGGGAAGCATATTTGATCCCTTTATGCTGGTCAGCGTATTTACGCCGCCCCGGTATTCGGAGATTATATTTACGGCAATTGTGTTTTTGCGGCTGTATCTGTGCGGGATCACCTTCTCCCTGCTGGCTTTCCGCAAAAAAAGTGAAAATTATGCCGCGCTTTGCGGCGCGATGGTGTATACATTTTCCGCCTGTGCCTATGTGGGACTATATCAGACTCCTTTTATCGTGCCCATGTATATGCTTCCGCTGATCATTTACGGGGCAGAGGAACTATTTGAAAACGGAAATCCCCTTCTTTATTCGGCTTCTCTGACTGCGATGGCTGTATGGAGTTATTATTTCACCTACATGATCGCGTTTATGATCGCAGGACACATATTTCTGAGCTGGGCGTTTGGCGGTCCCGGAGAGCATACGCTGAGCCGATTTCTGGAAATTGCCGGCAGATTTTTGCTATATTCATTTTTATCGGCAGGCATGGCGGCTTTTATTCTGTTTCCGGTTGCAAAAAACCTCATGGGCATGGACCGATTCGGGCTCGAAACCTATATTCCGTTCTTGTATGACAAAACCTATTACGCCGGATTACTGGCCGGATTAACCTCCTCTTTCGATATGTTGAGACGGGACTGCAAGGTGGGGTGGTCTGTTCTTGTCCTGATCGCTTCTGCGGGTCTGTTCCTGACTCGGGAGAAAAAGTACAGACTTTTGAAAACGGAACTCATTATAATGGCGCTGGCGCTGTGCTTCCCCTATGCGGGATCTGTAATGAATGGATTCGCTTATGCAGCAAACCGCTGGGTTTTCGGCCTTTCGCTGGCAGCGGCTTATGCTGTCACTGTGATGCTTCCTGAAATACGGCAGATGGAACGGAAAAAGATTATAAAGATTACTGCCGTTATTTGCCTTTATTTTATGGCAGTATTGCTTTTCTGCGGCGTGGATCGTTTAAAGTATCTCGTGATTTTCCTGTTTACTCTGGCGGTATGTCTTATCCTTTCTGTGAGCGATAGAATTCCGGATCTGCATTTTAAGGGTTTGATGGTAATGCTCGTCTGCACATCCCTCGCGATTTCGTCCTATTATCAGTATTCGAAAGGGTACGAGAATGGTTTCGGGAGCGGCATTGAGGCCGGAACGGCATATGAACAGCTTACCAAAAGGGGCGGGCTCACTTTGCTGAAGAAAATCCCCTTCGCTGACGGGGAGAGGTACAATACGTACAAACTGGATGTGATCCGGAATTCCGGCTGGCTGTATCAAAAGAGCGGGATGAATTTCTATTTTAGCGGCTACAATTCCTTCATCAACCGCTTTCACAACAGTGTCGCGCTGAGGGCGTATGCTTATCCGCATGCATATAACGGTCTGGACCGGAGAAGCGAACTATTGGCGCTGACCTCAGTCGGACATTTTCTGGTTCCGTCCGGGAATCTGTATCGCCCCGTCGGTTTTGGAGAAGCCGAGGCGGAAGCGGATTCCTATGGCACAGCGGTGACTTCTTTGAAAGCAGATATCAGGCCATCAGCTTTTCTGAGATTTGATCAGGCGGTCTCTTATGAAGAGTATGAATCCTATACGCCTTATGAGCGGCAGCAGATTCTGATGCAGGCCTGCGTGGTTGAGGATGCAGAGAATATTTCCATTGGGAAAAAACTGCGGATTGAGGATGAATCGGTACCATACACTGTTGACAATCTGAGTGATGGCCTGAAGGTAAAAGGCAATACCATTGAAGTGGCTGAGGGAAGCGGAACGCTGGATCTCCTTTTTTCGAGCCAGAAAGATGCGGAACTGTATCTTTACTTTGATAACATCGAATTCGAAAACGGGCTCGAGTCGACCTATAATGTCGAGGCTGCCGGAATGCTCGGAGAGAAAGTCCTGGGAAACGTCAGGAACAGTTTCAGCGGGATGAATTACAGAAGCCACAGCGACGGGGGAAAAAGAAACTGGCTGATGAATCTCGGGAGGGTAAAGAAATCCTGCGACCGTATCCGTATAACATTTAATAATGCCGGAATCTATACCATTGATCATATCAAGGTCTATGCCAGACCCGTTGCAGGCATCCACAAAAACATCAGGGAACTGGGTCATGTTTATGGCGGAGTTGAATTCGGTACAAACACGATGTCCGTCAAAATAACGAGCGATCACCCGGAATATCTCTTCGCGTCAGTTCCTTATTCCGAAGGATGGACGGTCGCTGACAGGGGGGAGAAGCTGGATCTCCTGAGGGCAGATGAGGGTTTTATGGCTGTCCGGCTTGACGAGGGAAACCATGAGCTCAGATTTGCCTATCATACACCAGGGCTGAAAACCGGTCTGTTGATCAGCCTGTTTTCAGCTGCGTGCTTTTTTCTGACTGCTTTTTATCATTTGGTCGTCAAAAACAGTTTTACATCCGCCAAGCTGCCGCCCCGATGAAGACATGGATATGATCAGTATTGAAGACACGGATATGATGGGTATCATTCAGAACTCATTGACATTCAGAATTTGCAGACATTCACTGCGTGACGGGGATAAAGTTTGACGATCACGAAAGAATCATTTCCGGCTGCAGACATTCACTGCGTGATGGGGATAAAGGGAAAGTACAGGATAAGGCAGGAGGATTTTGACATGATACAGTATTTGAAACGGAGTCTGACGCTGGGGGATAACAGCGAGGAACTGCTGTCGGAGGAATCCGGCGGCCTTCCTTTTTTATGTTATTTTGATGAGAGCCGTCTGTTCACGGGGAACCATATTCCCTGGCACTGGCATGACAGGATCGAGCTGAATTATGTTGAGGAAGGTACTTTCCGGTTTCACTCTCCGGATGTGGAGTTTGAGGCCGGGCCGGGGGAAGTGGTTTTTATCAACAGGAACATCATGCATGCTTATGATTTCCCTGCACCGGTGAATTATTATTCTTATACTTTTGATTCCCGTTTCCTGGCGGGCGAATTCGGAGGGTATATTGACAGGAAATATTTTGCTCCCATCCTGCGCAGCAAGAGTCTTTCTGTCGTGCACCTGAAGCCTGATACGGCCCACCGGATCCGGATGATCGATCATATCCTGCAGCTCACAGAGTTGCTGCGCGATGAGCCGGAGGGGTATGAGCTGGCTGTCCGCGAGGTCATGAGCAGGTTCTTTCTTTTACTGCGGAAGGAGACGGAAGAGGTCCGGGCTGCAGAGCAGAAGGGAAATGAACGCGACCTGGATCGGATGAAGCAGATGCTTCAGTTTATTTACGCGCATTATGGCGAGCCGATCGGCCTCGACGAGATTGCCGGCGCGGCCGGAATCAGCCCGCGCGAGTGCACCCGTTGTTTTCACAGGGCGATCGACCGTCCTCCGGTCCGGTTCCTGATCGAATACCGTGCCCAGATGGCAGCCATGATGCTCGAGCGCACAGGGGACAGCATTTCTTCAATTGCGGAGCGGTGCGGTTTCCTTTCGGACAGCTATTTTGGAAAAATCTTTAAGGAGATCTACAGGTGTACACCCCGGGAGTACCGGAAAGCCCACAGGGAATAAGAACAGGGAATAAAAACAGGGAATAAGATCGGCGGCTTTTTCGCATTTTCAACCAGATTTTCTGATCACATTTTCGACTGCATTTTTCTTACACATTTTTCTGACTATTTGTAAATATAATCACTTTTCACCCTGTTTTTCGTTTATAATTAATATGGGATATTTCAATTTGGGGATAGAACATCAATGAAAGCTCCGGACTTTGTTGAGAAGGGTGCCGGTCTTCTTGAGATAAAAATTGTTGTCAATTTACAGGGTGCAAAAAGGAGGAAAAAGAGATGTATTTTAAGAGAGCATTGAGTATTCTGCTTTCCTGCGTCCTGACTTTTTCCACGATTTCATTTTCTGCTGTTTCCGTGTATGCGGAAGAAGGCGGGGACGAAGCCGTGGGAATCGTTCTGGAGGAAGAGGCGGCGGAGGAGCCGGAGGCTGTACCTGCAGCAGCTGCCGCTGTGGAGGAAGGCGAACCCGAAGAGGCCGACGATGATGCCATGTCGCAAGGCGAGGAGGGGGATTATTTTGTGATCCTCAACTGTGTGGACGGCCACGGGGTTGTCTGTCCGGGAGAGGAGGTCTTCCTGGAAGCGAAAGCCTGGCACTGGACGCCCCATGAAGTGATCCGGGATGGTTTCCTTTATAAGTGGGAGATCGTGAATATCGAGACAACCGGGGCCGGGAACGGCACGGTCTCGTTCAAAGACGGGATCGAGGGGAAAATCGGGGATTATCCGACCGCGACGCTGGAGTTCGGCGGGGTTCCCGATATGGAGGCCTGTGACCATGACGAGAGCAATTTTGAATACATTGTCACGGTCAGGGTGACAGTGTATGACGGAACGGACGAATCGGGGAATCCGATCGAGCGGGCCAGTGACGAGATCAGCGGCATTGCCCTGAAGGATGAATATTTCGAGATCACTCCCCATAATTTTGATCAGCTCCGGATCGGGGAGAGCGCAGTAGTACCGTTTTCGTTCATCTATTATTCTTACTATATCGCAGACAAGTACGGGCAGGTGTCTGACCTTTCCTGGTCCTTTGAATATGACGACACCGTCTTTGAGATCTTTGATCCTGAGGGGAATCTGGTGGATCCGACCGGGGAAAATGCCGTGCCCGCGTCTGAGGACGTGACTGAGTTCACGATCCGCCGCATTGCCCAGGGCGAATTAAACGGCCGCGTAACGGCCAATTTCACCTATGTCGATCATAACGGGACGCTGCACGACATCGGCGAGCAGTACAGTGAGGATGTCCATTACTGGCCTCTGAATGATGAAGATTATCCGATCAGCTTTGAAGAGTATGATGTGGATTTCAATTCGGATGCAGCGGAACCCGGAGAACTGGTCCTGAATACAGAAGGGCTGGGTGAGGACTGGCAGGAGAAGCTGGAGCTTGCCGTGACGGCGGGGCACTGGGATCATGAAGATGGAATCTATGTGGATCAACTGGTGGACAGTGCCTACACAGTGAATGTGAGTGAGGAGGGAGGAACTGTCCGGATCGCGTACACGAATGACTATCTGGAAGAGGTAAGAGCTCTTTCACGGGATGACCACGTACGTTTTTATGTGGATGTCTATCAAAAGGGCGCAGACCATACGGAAGCAAACCGGATCAGCAGGACCGACGGCTGGCTGCGCGTTCACCCGGCCGGGTCTTCGCAGTCTGAAGGTTCCGAATCCCATCTTTGGACCGGCAATCTGGAGCCGGGGCTGGAGGTCGGACAGGAGCAGGCTGTCACCTGCGAGGTCCGGTCCTATCCCGGCGCCGACGGGGCGGAGTACGACGTTTGTGACAACGTCAGCTATGACTGGTTCTATGATGACAAAGCGGTCAGGATCTATGATGAGAATGGAGTGCAGGTCAAAAATGGAAACGAGTCCCAGTCGTCCATGGGACCTGCCATCACCTGGGATGGTCCCCGCACCTTTACCATCTATCGGCGCAGACAGTGGGAGACAGATATCAGGCTGGTTGTCTGCTGGAACGTCGGGCAGGACGAACCGCGCTGGGAGAGCAAGGTCTTTCATCTCGACGGGAGGGATTATTTCCTCCGGATCGATGACATGGATGATGACCGCGTGTATAGTGACGGAAACCGCGCCTTCCCTCTTCAGACAGAGGGACTCCCGGACGGAGCAGTCTACGGGACGGATTATATGATCGACACGACGGTCGGTCTCCGGAACAGCGACGACTTTGAAGAGACCTTTACAGAGGGGGTGGATTATACCTGTGACGGGCAGAATCTGATCCTCTGCGGAGACAAAATCGCAGCGCGCGGACTTGAGGATGATCAGATGTTCAGCGCAGACCTGATGCTGAGCCTGAAGAGCACCCGGGCTGAAAACGGCTGGGAGAACGTCTGGGTCGAACCGCGCGACTTCCGCTTCCGTGAAGCCCGTGTCGATTATGAAGCGGACCGTGAGCGGGACCGCAGCATGCTGCCCGGCTGGGACGGCATGGTGAAAGCCTGCTACAGCTGCCGTATTGAAAACAGTGAGCACCCGGATGGAGAAGAGGTCTGGTACAGCGTCCGGGATGTCGAGGTCGTCCGGGATGAGCCCTGGGAGGGGGAAGACGGTGACGTGGTCACCGAGTTCCGCAGGAATCAGAATGACTATAATGCGGACGATTACAGCTGGTATTACCGGGTCGGGCACTGCGGCGAGGCGGACCTGAAGGTCACTTATGAGGACATTGACGGGCAGGAGCAGAGCTATGTCTTTACGCTCCATGTCGGGAGGGATGTCTACAATGTCTATATGGACAGCACAGGCCGTGAGCGGGACGTTCTCCCCGGCGCGACCATTGAGCTGTTTGCGGAAGCAAGCCGCGAATTTTTGGATGAAAATGATGACTATCACAGCTCCGGGGAGGGCATGGGCTATGCCTGGTCCTTTGAGTATGGCGGCGAGTACGCGGACATCGAGGTCCACGCGGACGATCCGTCCAGAGCGACCCTGCGTTTCACAGATCTGCCGGAAGAGGGGGACTGGGATCATTACGACGTCCGTGTCGGCGTGCGCGTCCTGGATGCGGAAGGAAATGAGACCGAAGGTTATGATGCCACCAGCTTCAGGATCTGCAGGGATTATGCGGTGGTCTGGCCGCTGCTTTTTGACCGCAATATGGAAGTGGGCGACTCTGTCGAAAACCAGAAGTTTGAGACGCGCTACTTTGCAATGGGGCAGGACGGCTACAAGCTGATCGATGATCATTATGATGTCAGCTATGAGTGGTTCTATGACGAGAATGCCTTCCGGATCACGGAAAATCAGAACGGGAATAACGTCGAGATCCACGACGGCGGGTCCGGATCCGGAAATACTTTTACCATTTTGCGGCGCGGAGACTGGGACAGCGGATTCAGCATCCGGGCTGTCTGGACCGATGAGGAAGGTAATCGCCAGGAGGCGCAGACAAACCACCAGGTGCTGCGCAGGGACTACAATATCCGGTTTGAGGAGCATGATGTCGATTTCTATACGGATGCGGCAGAAATCCCCGGGCTGGTACTTAATACAGAGAATCTCGGAGAGGGCTGGCAGGACAGGTTTGACCTGGTTATAACGGCCGGACACTGGGATTATGACCACTGGGAGGACATGCTGGATGAGAGCGATTACACAGTGACGGAGACAGACGGCGCTGTCCGGATCGCCCTGACAGAGGAATATCTGGCTTCTGTGAAGGACAACGACGATCCCCGCTTTGTCGCGGAAGTCTATCTCAAAGACGCGGAACACAACGAGGACAATCGCCTGAGTGATACAGACGCCTGGTACCACGTCAGGGAAGCCCGCGCTGATTATGACCGGGAGTGGGACCGCGACATGCTGCCCGGCTGGGACGGGACTGTGGGCAGCTCCTACAGCTGCCGGGTCGAAAACAGCCAGTATCCGGACGGGGAGGACATCTGGTACAGAGTCCTGAATGTCGAAGTTATCCGCGACGATCCATGGGAAGGCGAAGACGGAAAAGTCATTACGGATTTCCACAGGGATCAGAGTGACGATGATTACTGGTGGTATTACCGCGTGGAGCACTGCGGCGAAGCCGTCCTGAAGGTCACCTATGAGGACATCGACGGTGAAGAGAAGAGCTATGAATTTGCCCTTCATGTCGCTGGTGATGTCTACAGCGTTCACATGGACAGTGAAGGACATGAATGGAATGCCTTCCCCGGAGGGACCCTTGAGCTCTTTGCGGAAGCATATCGCGAGTACCTGGACGAAAATGGAGACCAGCACAGTACGACAGAGGGGATGGGCTATCTCTGGTCCATCGAGGAAGGCGATGCCTTTGCGTCCATTGAGCAGCATGCGGACGATCCCTCCAGAGCGACCCTGAGCTTCAATGAACTGCCTGCAGGCAGGGATTGGATCGATGAGGGTGTGCGGGTCGCAGTGAAAGTGCTCGATTCGGATGGAAACGAGACGGGCACCCGTCAGGACATGACCTTCTGGGTGCGCAGCGAGTATACGGAGATTTGGCCCCTTGAGCTTGACAGCAATCTGGACGTGGGTCAGAGCATCGAGGATCAGAAATTTGAAGTCCGCCGCTATGTCCTGGGCCAGGACGGCTACGAGGTTCTGGACAATGTCGGCTATCACTGGGAATTCATCGATAGAAGTGCCGTCCGCATTACGGAGATGAGGGACGGCGCCGCGGCAGAGCTCGACAACGGCGAGGCCGCCTCCGGCGATACATTCACCATCACCCGCCGGCGCGAGTGGCAGATCGGGTTTGAACTGCGCGCGGTCTGGAATGAAGACGGCGGAGAGAGAGAAATCCGGAATCGCTACCAGTTTGAAGAAAAACACTATGATGACATGTTTGAGAACGGAGATGACGACACGATTAACGACGACGAGGAGAAGACCTTTGCCCTGCATCCGCAGACAGTCGGCAATTTCGGCGGCGATGTGATCCTGATCGTCAACTACAGAGCGGCTGACAGCAGGGAAGACCTGGGAGACCGGCTGAACGGTCTGAACGAGGGGACAGATTATATCATTGACGAAGAAGGAGCCGTCTTTGTCAATATGACGGGAGAGGAGTACTCCTTCGGCCGGGATGGGAGATCCGTCATTGTCAACGGCGACCGCGTCGAACGCATCCTCCGCAGATCCGTCTGTGCCGACAGCAGATTTAAAAACGAATTTTATATCGGAGCCCTGCTGTTTAACGAAGGAGAGATGATCAGCCAGAGATGGTGCAGGGTCGAACTGAACCGGACGGGCAAGAGCATTCAGGAAATCTCCGCGAATAATGTCACGATGACCTTCTTTGACAGTCCGACGGCAAAGGTGACCGGAGCCAGGGGTGCCCTGTCCTTTGAGAGCAGTGACGAGCGCATCGTAAAGGTCGATCGCTCGACCGGTAAGCTCACGCCTGTCAGGGCGGGTACAGCTACGATCACAGTCAAGGCTGCCGCGACTAATGACTACAGGCTCGGACGCACTACCTTCCAGGCCAAAGTCACAAAGCTAAACCTGTCGAAGGCCAGGATCACGACAAATGCTCCTTCCACGGGCTACACCTATAACGGAAAAGTCCAGAAACCGTCTACGGTGACAGTGACCTACAACGGCCGTACCTTTGTCTCCGGTACGGACTATACCGTCGCTTATCCAAAGGATGTCACCTTCGCCGGCACGAAGACCATTACCGTCACCGCCAAGAGCAGCAAGCTCACCGGATCCGGGACAGTCACCTATAAGATCAACAAGGCTGCCCAGAAGCTCGCCGTGAAGACCGGCAGCACCACGGCGGCAGCGGCGGCAGCCACGAAGACCACGACGACCGTCACAGTGCCAGTCGGCGGAAAGATCGTCTGCGCCGTGACGGGCTCAAAGGCCAACATCTCTCCTTCCTCCGATAAAACCTATGCCACTACAGGATCGCTGGATCAGACGAAGAAGACCTTTGCCGTCAAGGGCGTCAAGGTGGGCTCCATCAAGCTCAAGATCACTTCCGCCGCCGCTGACAATTTCAACAAGACGACGCTTGAGGTGACCCTCAACATCGTCCCCGCCGCCACGTCGAGCCTGAAGGCGGAAAACCTGGCGACAGGTTTCAAACTCACCTGGGCTAAGGTGGCCGGCGCGACGGGCTATTATGTCTACCGCGGCAGCACTAAGATCGCCACCATCAAGAAAAACGCGACCGTGACCTACACCGACAAGGATGCCAACACCAACGGCACCAAGTACACCTACAAGATCGTGCCTTACGCCACCCTGGGCGGCAAAGCAGTTGCCAGCACGGCAACGGCAAGGACCTTGACGACCTATCGCCTGAGCCGGCCCGCGGCCCCCTCCCTCACTAACAGTGCAGCAGGAAAGATGACCGTCAAGTGGGCGAAAAATGCCAAATCCACCGGCTATCAGGTGCAGTACGATCTCAAGAGTGATTTCAGTAGTAAAAAGACCGTCAACATCAGCTCGGCAGCTACAGTGTCCACCGCTATAGCAAAGCTCACAAAGAACAAGACCTATTACGTCCGCATCCGCAGCGTGAAGAAGGTCGGTTCCACGACCTACATCTCCGCCTGGAGCGCAGTTAAGAACATCAAGATTACAAAGTGATGATAAGATACGGAGAGGCTTTTTGACGCAGATCTCGGGAAATCAGGCAAGCAAGATGTATAGATTAATTCGTGATAGCTCCTAAGCATTGCGGAAAAGCCGAGTGAACGTCGTGCCTGCACGAACGCTCTGAGGCCTTGACACAGCAGACCGCTTGCGGTCTGCTGTGTCCGCAGACATGAGGAAAGAGCCTGGGAAGTCATTATCTCAATGTCCGCAGATATGAGGAAGGAGCCTGGCAAGTCCTTATCTCAATGGGGACAAATATGCTGTGTCCGCAGACATGAAGAAGGAGCCGGGGGATGGAGAAGGATGAGGATACGTATCCACAGACAGGAAATAAACCGCATTCTGGGTGGAAAATACGGCAGCCTTCACAGGGAATTTCTGGGAATGGATATTTCAGGGCGGAGAATAGATCCCATCGACCGGAACGTTTTTTATGTCAGCTACAAGGATCCGGTCGGGTGGAACATGTTTCAAAACGATGCTCCCGCCCTGTGTGATTTCAGAAAAGGGTTTATCTACTGCTACCATGATCAGGGGCTGCCGCTGACAGAGCCCCGTCTGGTACATGAATTTGTCCACCGGGCAGCGAGGTTTCAGCTCTCGATCGGTGTGTGGTCCTCCGGGGTTCTGGTCAACGAAGCCTGGAGCCGGGTCAACGAGGCACTGACCGAATATCTGACAAGTCTCATCTGCGGAGAGCAATATGATAAACTGAAAAATCCTGAGAACAGATATCTGATCTATCTGCCGGCCGTGCGGGGAGTGGAAAAGGAAATGGGGAGAGATGCGCTTGTTCATGCCTATATGGACCATGACGTCAGGAAACTGGAACCCTTTATCACCCTGGCGGGAAACAGCGGGAAATTCAGATTCAAGTGAGTAAATGTTAAAATATCAGCATTAATGCGTACCCGCTGTGGTATAATAATACCGATATGTCTGGAGTTGAAGCGTCATGACACGCAGACGATTGCTGCGTTATGTTTCTTTGAAAGGAGGACTCGTATGAATCTGCTGCAATTACTTTTGGGGGCGATGACTACTCAGTCGTCAGTCGGCTCTGTTTCCGGAAAGACAGGTCTGTCCAACAAACAGATCCAGAAGCTGATGATGCTGGCGATCCCGCTTCTGCTCAAGTACATGACAGGCAATGCCACCAGCTCGGGGAGCGGCGCACTGTCCCTTCTGGGCGCCCTGTCCCAGCACACAAATAAAAAAGACATGGCCCAACAGCTCAATGACGCGGATGAAGATGACGGCGAAAAGATCATCGGCCACATCCTGGGCAATAACGAGAAGAAGGTGGAACACGATCTCGCAGCCCAGACCGGCCTCAATGAAGCCCAGATCAAGCAGGTGCTTTCCATCATGGCTCCCGCCCTCATGAGCGGCGTCTCCGAAGCCGCCACTGCTTCGGCCGCTTCCGGAAAGCCGGCCGCTGCTGCGGCCCCGGCATCTCCTCTGGAGGCTCTTGCAGGTTCCGGCATTTTCGGCGCCCTCTTTGGCGGTGGAAAGAAAAACGATTCCGCAAACCAGAAAGAGAATGACGGCGCTGCTGACGGGACAGCCCTCCTGCAGGCGCTGCTCAAAGCCGGCAATAAGAAATAAAGCCATCATTTTGTAAAAATCATATCCGTGCGTGCGCGCCCGGCGATCGTCTTAACGGTCGCCGGGTCTGTTTTTGGATCGATCCAGGCAGCCGCATCCCGGGCATTCAGAATCACCGGCATCCTGTCGTGGATGAAAAGGATCTCTTCGGCGGCCTCCCTGGTCAGGATCGTGAAGTGCGGGATGAGCATACCGTCTTTTTCTTCCATCCGATACATGCCTGCCAGAAGCGTGATCGTCTCCCCCTGCGGCTGGATCGTGTATCTGTCCCCGGTCTTTTTCTTTCCGTCCGGAGACTGAAAATGCTCCCACTCATAATACCAGGACGCGGGCACGATACAGCGCCTGCGCTCCCACGACTCGCGGAAGGTCGGTTTCTGCCCGGCTGTCTCGACCCTGGCGTTGAACAGCAGAGACGACCGTCCGGAAAATCCCCAGACCATGGGGAACACAGTCCTTTGACCATGCTGATTGGGAGCAGAGACAACAGCGATATCTGTCGGCCTCACCTCTCCGGACGTAACCAGCGGCCTTCCCAGCTGGCTGACCATCCTGCGCCCGAGCGCGGAATGGCGGGCGGCCTCCACAAAAGGCCTCAGCTCCGGTGATTCTTCCATAAAATATCGATAACACATACCTGTGATCCTTTCCCTGGAGACTACACACGGCAGTTGTGAAGTCACGATAATGCGACAGTAGTTTTTTCCGGCTCTTCCAGTGTCAGACGTACACGATGTCTGTGTCGCCTGAGACCCGGTTGAATGGGCAATCGGAGCTGTCGTGACCGGGTGTCAGAAGTACACGATATCCGCGTCGCCTGAGCCCCCCCCCAATCACCGTCATCGTCCTGAACATAGCCATGTGTCAGACGTACACGATGTCCGCATCGCCTGAGACCCTGCTCAGGATATAGTTTCTAACGAAGGACATGTCCTTAGGCGAGACATAGACGCGCATGGTCCCAAATCGTCCCTTCAGTTTGATGTATCTCGGCGTCAGAGTCACTTTTTTTGCCTTTTTGAAATAAAAATACTCCGAGGATTGACCTTCTCCCGTTTGTATAAAGGTGTCGCACATTGTATAAATCTCCCCGGGAGAATCGACCAAAAGCGTGCTGAGGCCGAAGACAAGGATGGAGATCAGCATGAAAACTGCCGCGCATAGGAAAAAGACGTATATGCTTGCCGGAATATCATTTAGAGTATAATTTATTGGAGTACCGTTAAATGTACCGTTAAATATGGAAAGGAATACCCCGAAGGCAAGAATAAACACTGCGATTATGGCGCATGCGGTAAATCCGGTTTTGAGGCGGCTCAGCTCATATTTCCTTTCTGTATCCTGTCTCCAGCAGTAGCAGCTGTCGCTCTGGAGAGTGACACGGTCAGTATACTGTCTGAATCTGGACATGGCAGTCCTCCCTTTTTAATGACCATACATTATTTGCCTGGTAAATCTTCTTAATTATACCATATCTGGGAGTCAGATGGCTGACTCTCCACTGTTCCGGATTGGCCTGATCATCATGAATGCCCATTTTATTCTTTGTTTTGACGGTTTCTTTATATAATTTCGTGTACAATAATTGTATAAATGAGTGTATGAGGGACCCTTTTTTTGATTGTATCCGTTGTGCGGACGCAGGACATTGTACGGAATGACGGGGTTAATAAGGAAAGTCAGAAAGTGTGTACGATGCACATCAGCGCCCGGCAGACAGAGGGATGCATTATGTTTAGTAAAGGGAAGTACAGGAGAAGGGCAGAGAAGCCGGATAATGATGAAGACGGATTCTGTTTCTTCTGCCGGTCTGTATTAAAAATAAATATGGAAATCACCGCATTTGTTGTGGTGTGTGCGATTATTTTTTCAATATTGACTCCGGGAAATCCTGTGTTGAACCGCTTCGCTCCGGTGCTGCCGGGGACGGAAGCGTGGGCTTATACTGGTTCAGGGTTCAACATTGGCAGTCAGACGGCTGCAGAGACGAACAGAGATATGAGCAGCCTTATGCAGGGAGATGAACAGGCTGCCAATAATCAGGCACCTGGAAATGTCGTGAACAGCGGTCAGGGTGAGAATATTGTGAATTCCCAGACTCCTGAGGGACTTGTGAACGGAGGTCAGCCGCAGGACGCTGTAAACGGCCAGTTCCCTGAGGGATACGTTAACGGAGGTCAGCCGCAGAATGCCGTGAATGGCCAGGTTCCTGAGGGATACGTTAACGATGGTCAGCCGCAGAATGCCGTGAATGGCCAGGTTCCTGAGGGATACGTTAACGATGGTCAGCCGCAGAATGCCGTGAATGGCCAGGTTCCTGAGGGATACGTTAACGATGGTCAGCCGCAGAATGCCGTGAATGGCCAGGTTCCTGAGGGATACGTTAACGATGGTCAGCCGCAGAGCCCTGTGGAGGAAACGGAATTTTTCGGGAGAGCAAAAAATCCCACTGCCCTGCGCTCGCAGAAAGCGTTTGAGTCCGGAGTAGGTATTATTTATGCTCTCGCCTGCATGATGATCCTGATCGCTGCCTGGACAATGTTTCTGCAGGATTCCGGCAGCAACGGGCGTTTCAGGAGAAAAAGCCGCCGCAGGCGGAGGTTTTGGAGACGGTAAGTAAGACGATTAAGCAAGCTCAGAAAAAAACGTAAGAGTGAGTAACAGCTTAAAATAAGAGTAAGAAATAGCTTAAAAAAAGAAAAAAGAAATCAGAAAAGGAAGAAAAAAGCAGACGGAAATATTCAAGACTCGCCCTGGAGTCTTGCGCAATGAAGAATAAACCATTGAAATCTTTCAAAAGAGCGCTTATAATAGCAAAAGATATGGTTTAGGTGTTTAAAAACACAAGAGGGGAGCTGGCAGTCAGCCGGCTGAGAGGAAACTGAGGATGTTTCGACCCGGAACCTGATTTGGGTAATGCCAACGTAGGGAAATAAATCGCAGTTATGCGGGATGCCTTGCGCGGGCATCCCGTTTGTTCATCTGTGAAACATTCATAAGGGCATTTGTGAAGCGTCTCAGGGGAATATCTGCAAAAGATTTGCAAAATGTCTGTAAGGGCATTTGCGAGATTATTGGAGGAGTATTTCCGAGGCGGCCGGGTGATTTTTTTCAGGATGTTTGGATGAACAGAATCTGACTCCCCCTGTCCGGACCAGACTTCAGTCTGACCGGAGTGGGGAAAAGGAGGATAAACCAGTAAGCGGCCGATTGGGGGCACCACTTTCTGCCGCTATAGAAATGTAATGCTGATTCCTGTGAGAGAAAGGAGGAAGACAATGAGGACCGCATTAACAATCGCCGGAAGTGATTCCAGCGGAGGCGCCGGCATCCAGGCAGATATCAAGACCATGACCGCGAATGGCGTTTATGCCATGAGCGCGATCACGGCTTTGACTGCACAGAATACGACCGGCGTTACAGATATTATGGAGGTCACTCCCGGATTTTTAAAAGAGCAGCTGGATCGTATTTTTACGGATATCAGACCGGATGCAGTAAAAACGGGAATGGTCTCATCCTCTGCTTTGATCGAGGTGATTGCGGAAAGGCTCCGTTATTATGGAGCGGAAAATATCGTTGTCGATCCCGTGATGGTTTCCACGAGCGGATCGAGGCTGATCAGTGAGGATGCGATCGGAACTCTGAAAAAGGAACTGCTGCCTCTTGCAGCGGTGATCACGCCCAATATTCCGGAGGCAGAGGTGCTCTCCGGCAGGACAGTACAGACAATGGAAGACATGGAAGCTGTCGCGAAGGAGATCTATGAGGCATATGGCTGCGCAGTGCTCTGCAAGGGCGGGCACAGTATCCAGGATGCCAATGATCTTCTTTATGACGGGAAGAAAATGACCTGGTTTTACGGGAAGAGGATTGACAATCCCAATACTCACGGGACCGGATGCACGCTTTCGAGCGCCATCGCATCCGGGCTGGCGAAAGGGTACGATCTGCCGACGGCCGTGCAGAGCGCCAAAAATTATATTTCCGGTGCGCTTTCTGCCATGCTGGACCTCGGAAAGGGAAGCGGCCCCATGAACCATGCCTTCGCGATCGACGGGAATTTTATTTGAAGTCCTGACTATAAAATCCCGGATTTCGGTAAACTCTTTTGAGATCCGGATTTTATAAGTAAAATGGACCTTCTTCAATTTTGTGTGTTTTACCGTAAATAATTTTGTTTTAAAGGGAAATACAACAGTTGCGATTCAAAGTACCGTAAAAATCCATATATTAAAACATTCTGTACTGTTTCGGGCGGTTCTCTGGCAGGGGGCATTTCGTGGAATCAAAAGGAGATGCACAATGAGTAATCAGTCAGCGAATGAACAGTCTGTCAATACCAGGAAACTTGCCTTAACAGCTATCTTTGCCGCCGTGGCGGTCGTGGGATCGATGTTTTCATTTCCTGTGCTGGGGTCAAAATGCGCCCCGGTGCAGCATATGGTCAATGTGTTGTGTGCGGTTTTTCTCGGGCCTGCGTGGGGGCTTGCCTCCGCTTTTATCGCGAGCCTGATCCGCAATCTGATCGGCCTCGGGACTCCCCTGGCTTTTCCGGGCAGCATGTGCGGCGCCCTGCTCTCGGGACTTTTGTACCAGAGGTTTAAGACCCTTCCGGCAGCATGGATCGGGGAGATCTTTGGCACTGCAGTGATCGGCGGGATTCTGGCCTATCCGGTCGCTTCCATGGTCATGGGAAATGCGGGAGCGACCCTCTTCATGTTCGTGGTTCCCTTCCTGATCAGTACCGTGGGAGGCACCCTGATCGCGGCTGTGGTCACACTGGGGCTGCACAGCCGCGGAATAATCGGCCGCCTGAGAGAAGAAGTAGGGTGATAGGTCATCTTGAGAGAAGAAGTGGAATAAAAAAGAACGGAATTAAAGAAGAACCGGAATTAATAGAAGGAACGGAGAACAGGCAGACCACAGGCGGGGAGCACAATACCTGTCTGTGGTCTGTTAATCTTTGTATCTGCCTGTTGAAATAAGACCGGCACATTCCTGCTGTTTTAGTATGTGAGGCTCCCGGTAACATCGGCGGGGCTTTGACAAGGCGGAGCTTTGTTGACACAATAATCGTAAGAAAAAACCTGCTGTTATTTTGGAAGTTATGAAGTAGCAGCGTCTGATACCGGTTATAAAAGTAAAGAGTATAGAGGGATGATGTGATGAGCTTGAAAGTGGAAAACTGTCTGTTATATGCAGTGACGGATACATCCTGGCTGCGCGGGAGGACTCTGGCGCAGCAGGTGGAGGAGGCGCTGCGGGGAGGCGCCACGATGGTGCAGCTGAGGGAAAAGGAGCTGCAGGGAGAGGCACTGGAGCAGGAGGCGCGGGAGATCCTGGCGCTCTGCAGGCAGTACGGGGTGCCCCTTCTGATCAATGATGACGTAATGCTGGCAAAAAAGATCGGCGCTGACGGTGTGCATGTGGGGCAGGACGATATGTCGGCGGCGAAGGCGCGGGAACTGCTGGGAGAGGACGCGGTCATCGGGGTCACAGCCAGAACGGTAGAGCAGGCGCTGGCGGCTCAGGAGGCCGGCGCGGACTATCTGGGGAGCGGCGCGGTGTTCGGGACATCCACCAAAAAGGACGCAAAGCCCATGGATCCCGCTTATTTCCAGCAGATCTGCGAAAGTGTCTCCATACCGGTCGTCGCGATCGGCGGGGTCACCCTGGACAATATCCGCGAACTGGAAGGCCGCAAAATGTGCGGTTTTGCCATTGTCAGCGGGATCTTCGCGGCCGAGGATATCGAGTCAAGGACACGGGATCTGTGGAAAGCGGCCCAGGAACTGTGCCTGCCGGGACAGGTCAGCAGGTTGAAAATGGAGATACTGCGCAGGCACCCTGTTGTCCAGTGCATCACCAACATTGTCACTGTCAACGACTGTGCCAATGCCCTGCTGGCTGTCGGGGCTTCGCCGACCATGGCCCATCATCCGGAGGAGATGGAGGAGTTCGCCGCAGTCTGCGACGCCCTGGTGTGCAACATGGGCGCGACGGAGTCGCTGGAAGCCATGATGGCAGCGGGAAAGGCAGATACCGCAGGGCCTTCAAGACCGGTGGTCATTGATCCCGTCGGCTGTGCCACCTCGGCCTTCCGGCGCCGGAAGTGTCTGGAACTGATCGACGCCGTGCATCCGGCCTGTATCCGGGGAAACGGGGCGGAGATCCGGGCGCTGGCGACAGACCACAGAACCGCCAGGGGAGTGGATGATTTATTTTTGCAGGAAAAAACAGAGGGCCCGGCGGATAAAAACGGACAGTCTCGCGCGGAGATATCTGAAGACCAGCCCTCCTCGGATTTTTCCTTGTCCGAAGAGACCGTGCGCTGTGCGCGGCAGCTTTCCCGAATGACCGGAGCGATCGTGATCGCTTCCGGGGAGACCGATTTTGTCGTCAGCGGGGATCGTGTCTATTCTGTGCATGGGGGATCAGCCTGGATGACGAGAGTCACTGGCACAGGCTGCATGCTGAGCGTGCTTCTGGGTGCCTTTCTCTCGGTAGAGAACAGCGCGTTGAGCGCAGCGGCCTGCTGCGGGATGATGAATGTCTGCGCGGAAAGAGCTCAGGAACACACTGCGGCGGAACACGGCGGGACAGGTACCTTCCGCGTTCATCTCATCGATGAACTCTCCGGGTCGATCAGACAGTAGAGGAAGTACAGACCTGTCTCTCTTCGGGTTTTTGCGATGGAAACTACGCAAAACGCTCGAGTTTCGAACCGGTCTGTCTGTAACGTCTGTACTGTAGCAGCAGCGGTTGGGTACACTGTGTCAGTTGCGCTGTGTGCGAATAAAGGCTAGAATAAAATAAAACTGAAAACCGGTTCTGGTGAAATGACAAAGAGGAGGTAGTTCAGATGAGTAAAATCCATGATTTTCTGAATGAGGCAGGGGTGTTTTTCCTTGCGACGGTTGATGGAGACCAGCCGAAGCTTCGTCCCCTTGGATTCCATATGGAAATGGAAGGCAAGGAGATGTTTGGTGTCGGCGATTTCAAGGATGTTTATAAGCAAATGACCGTAAATCCGAAGGTTGAGATCGTGGCAGCAAAACCCGATGGACACTGGCTGCGGTATACCGGCAGGGTCGTCTTTGACACAGATCCCAAATACGAGGCGGCAGGACTGGAAGTCATGCCTATGCTGAAGGATATTTATAATGAAAAGACCGGCCATAAGATGATGGTCTTCCATCTGGAGGATGCGACAGCTGTCGATATCCCCATGATGGGCCCCGGTGAGGATCTGCTTGCCTGATTTTGGGCAGTAAAAGTATTTTTGCCGGGCGATAGAACTTTTTTCGCCAGACGGCACACTGGTTTATTATGATGAAAAAGGGGATGGCCTCCTGGTCAGTCAGGAGGGACCATCCCCTTTGGCGTATTATTGGAAACCGAAAAATACTCAGCCCTCCGGAACGTCCCAGGAATAGGGGATACCCCAGGGGACTGCCTGCTGGTTGAGTTTGTGGGCTCCATGGAAGTCCGAGCCTGCAGTGAGGAGCAGGGTACGACCGCTTGTACGGAGGACCCGGTCAGCGAGAGCGAGGATCTGCATTGCGTCTTCAGGTGTGTTGTGCGGGTGAAGCAGCTCGAAGCCATCGACCCCGTTCTGCAGACAGTAGTCAAAGAAGGTCTGGAGCCTGGTCCCTGAAAAATGATATTCCCCGATATGGGCAATGACGGCAGCTCCGCTTCCGGCATGGATGGCATCGATTGCCTCTGCAACCGTGATGGTCTTGCGGGGAACGTAGTAGGGACATTTTTTGCCGATATAGACCTCCATTGACTCGCTTATGGAGGAGACGACGTTCAGATGCACGAGATAGCGGGCGATGTGGACCCGGTTGTAATTGCCGGAATCGCTAATTGTGTGCGCGTAGGCATAAAAGCCGTCCACCGTGACTCTGCCCTCTCCGATGCCGGCATCCTCCATTTTTTTTACAATGGCCTCATTGTGCCGGATCTTGGTCACTTTATATTCCCGGATCACTCTGCGCAGGGGCTCAAAAGCGGGAGAGGAAAAATCCGAGGAGGGCGGGAAATAACCCAATACGTGGATCTCAGGAGGTTCCGTGCCGGGGGAGGTGTCCTGCTCCGGCCAGCCTGTGCTCAGCTCGATCCCGTCTATTCCGGCCTGGTCGTACTTATGGCAGGCTTCGCGGAAGGCGTCGATCCCCGCGAGTGTGTTGTGATCCGTGAGGGCGATCAGACCGATTCCGGAAGCCTTCGCTTTTTTCACGAGCTGGTCGGGAGTATCTGTCCCGTCTGAAAAAGAGCTGTGCATATGCAGATCAATCTTTTCCATAGACATTTCTCCTTTTACTTATTATTTGCGTATGTTAGATTATTTTAAGTGTTTGTGATAGATTATTATAAATATTGTTGGATCAGTATAGATACAGATGAAGACAGAGCCGGATCATTTTTAGATTCAGATTGATTTTAATTCAGATTATTATATAACAGATCATTCCCAATTAAAAATTGTCAATTAAAAGCAATTAAGACAATTAAAATAAGAAAAAACTGACTACAAGGGCGATAAAGTGGAAAGGGGCTGCGCATGCGGACATTGGTTTTTGATAACAGCGTTTATGAAGATGGAGCCGGCCGGATCTATAACAAGATCATGAGCTGGACATTGCCCGGGCTTATTCTTGCAACGCTGGAGATTGCGCTGATCAATACAGGTATACTGAGGGTAGACAGTGTCCCCCCGGTATTGCTGAAGCTGATCGGTCTGTTGACTGTCATCTATGTCATTCCCTCGATTTTTGCTTTCCCGACAGTATGGTTTCTCTCCTATGGGAAGACGAGGCTGCTTAAGACGGGGTCGATCGACCTCTATAAAAAGAAAATCGTCTATCATCAGGCGGCTTCGATGACCATGGCGACTCCCCGTATGGTGGACTGGTCGGTGACTCAGCTGAAGCGGGTGGAGAAAAAGAGGGGCTGCTACATCCTCTACGGTGCGGTCACCAATGAGACTGCGGGCGGGAGTGATTCTCAGCTCAGGATTCCCGCCGCGTTTGAGGATATGCACCTGATCAGTGAGATGGCAAGATATCACTGAGGTTTTTTCAACAGGGAATCTTTTACAAAGACCTTCTAGAGGGGTCTGCTATAAAGAGCCTTTTACAGGGATCTTCTACTTCTATAAGATTCAATAAGAAAGATTCTTCTAAGAGTCTTTGGAAATATCGTCAGCTTTTATTCTTCAGGCGGGTGAGGATCCAGAAAGCGCCCATGGTCCTGGTCGGCTGATCTGTGACATCATCAGACAGATATTCCTGCAGGCCGACGGAGGCAGGGTCCCAGGAAAGAGCCTGCTCCTCGGAGGAATATTCAATTTCCGCGTACATGAATTCAGTTTTTCTGCCCTCGTCGACAAGGTTGACTTCCAGGTGGAGACCGTCGGGAAGCAGATAGGTGCGGCGGAGCTTGGGGATAAGTGGAATGCCGATCAGGTCTTCAAGTTCCCTGAATTTTTCCTCGCTGACGGATATTTCGATTTCCTTGCGGGCAAGGGTGCCTGAGGACTTGAAGCAGACAACGTAATCGGTGTCCCCTCCCATGACGGACTCCTCCCGGATCCGGACTGTGGGACGAACGGTGATATAGCCCTGCCGCATCAGTTCCTCTTTGAGCAGAGGAAGAGAATCGGTTTCCTGCGGCCAGTTTTTGACGATCCATTTGCGTTCTATTTCCATGATAATCAGCTCCCTGACTTTAGGACCTGTCACGTAATGACTTAGGAATACCTGCAAGTCTTTTCTTCCGATCACTGCGTTAAAAAGCCCCGGCGATGCCCATGAATCGAAGATCCATTATCGCCATGCGTTTTTTCCCTGTACTCCAAAGAAAATCCTGTGCGGCTTTCCTAAGGTATTTTCGGACAGTCCCTTACTTTCTGACTTTGATGCTGCGGTTTGTTCCTGTGATCGATCCTTTTCTTTTCAGGAATAACTGGAACTGATTCGAGTTTACCGTTTTTTTTAAAGATTCACAAGAGGATTAATGATATACTGATATGGCTGATATAGACAGGAGTTACTATACAGACCGGCTCGAAGCTCGAGGCGTTTTTCGCGGCTTTTTCGCGAAAAATCCGGGTTCAACGGTGCGAACACCCTCGCAGAGTGTGTTGCGCACAGCGAAGCGTATTGGATCCGCCGCGCGAAAGCGGTCCATGTCCACGCCCTTTGAGGGGGCGTGGACAGTAACAGACAAGAAAGCCGGAGGGACAGGCGGAAGGCTGGAGACGCTGGACATGATCCGAGGTCTGACGATCATCAGTATGGTCCTGTATCACGGGATGTGGGATCTGCTGTATCTGTCCCGTTTCGGAGCGGAAATGAGCACCGCGCGCACGTGGTATGAGGGGATCGGCGGGCATCTGTGGCAGCAGAGCATCTGCAGGTCTTTTATTTTGCTGGCAGGTTTTTGCGTGCCGTTTTCGAAGCATATTTTTCGCAGAGGTCTGCTGGTCAGTGCCTGCGGGATCCTGGTGAGCGCAGTGACCGTTTTTGCCATGTATGAGGAGAGGGTGCTCTTTGGAGTACTGACTTTTCACGGTGCTGCCATGCTGCTGGCCGGCGCAGGGCGGCAGATAAAAAAAGGGCGGTCAGAGCAGCTTTGCGGGTGGAGAACTGCGGAAGATGAGTTTTCAGGCGGGCCTGTCAAAACGGCTGCAGCCGTTGAATCAACAGGCGGGCTTACTAAACCGGCCGCAGGGGTTTTGCTCAGTGCCTTTTTCTTTCATGTGACAAGATGGGTGAACCGGGGATATCTGCAGCTGGGACCTGTTTTCCGCCTGGCGCTTCCTGCCTTTTTGTATAAGAGGGAAGGTGCAGGGGGCTGGATCCTGACAGCCGCGGGCTTTCCGATGAAAGGATTTTTCTCTACGGATTATTTTTCCCTGATTCCGTGGATCTTCCTTTTTCAGACAGGGATCTGTCTCTGCAGGCTGATGGAAAAGGGAAAAGTGTTTTCGAGGCCGGTTTTTCATCTGAGGGCACCGCTCCTGAACCTGATCGGACAATATTCCCTGCTGATTTATCTGCTGCATCAGCCGCTGCTGTATCTGCTGGTAAGTGTGTTTTCCTGAAAACTCCGGCAGCAGGCGGAAGCGGGAGCAGTAACGAAAACTATTTGTAAACCCGGAAACGGGAATCGGAAACATGAATTAGAAACAGGGATGCTAAAAAAAGGGAACAGAAAACGCAGGAAACAGGAGCTGCTATATTTTTCTGACAAATCCCGTGGGAATGTGTTATAATAACCGGGCTGGAGTAAGGCGATACTAACTAAGCCGGAGCAAGGCTGCTCAGTCTGGGCTGTCTGGTCTGTCTGTGACTTTTTTTACAGGGTCTGACAGGAAAACAGCTATGGAAAACAGCTATTAAGAAGTATTGTTGCCGCACTGTAAGCAAAGATTGCTGACTGATGGCAGGAGGTCTTTTGTTTGGAAGAAAAGAGGGACATTGAAACAAAGCTTGCCGTGAGCCTGAAAGGGCTTGTGACGAAAATGCCTTTTGAGAAGATTACGATCAAGCAGATCGCGGACGGGGCAGGTGTCATCCGTGTGACTTTTTATAATCATTTTCAGGACAAATATGATCTCCTTGCCTGGATCGTCCGCAGGGAGATCCTCGATCCAGTCCGGATCCTGATCTCCAACCGGATGTACCGGGAATCTCTGATCCTGATCTTCAGCAATTTTCTGCAGGACAAAGAGTTTTACATGCATGCGGTCAGGATCGAGGGGCAGAATTCTTTTTCCGAGATCGTGGAGGAATGCGCTTATGCCCTGCTGCTGGATATTTTCCGGGAAAACGGGGCAGAGAGGAGGCATCCTCGCCATGCCTGGATGAATCCGGAGAATCTGGCTCACTATTATGGGAATTCGATGTCTTATATTGTGCTCGAATGGATCCGGACGGGTATGACGATACCGCCTGAGGAGATGGCCACTATCTATGAATATATTGGCACCCGGTCCATGTGGGATATTCTGGAGGAACTTTAAAGGAAAAGGATATCGGTATACAAAATAGTCGGTTTGTATATTCACTTGCAACACGGATTCCGGATTGGATATTCTCATATTCAATCCTTTTTTCTTATTATAATCAAAGCGGTTTATCAAAACCGCAGCCAATTTAATGATATTTGTAACAGGATAGTATTTTCGAAAGCGGCAGGGTAGCAGCTCGAAAATGACACGATAGTATTTCGAAAGTGACAGGATTGTATTTCGGTAGTGACAGGAGAGTATTTCGAAATGAGAAAAAATCAGATTATTGCGATGGTTTTATCCGCTGTTCTTGCAGCAGGGTCCAATATGACGGCAGTGACCACCCTCGCGGCGGTCTGTGATCCTCAGGCGGCAGGCGGCAGCCCGGTCAGGTCTGCCGGGGCGGGCAGGGATGTGCTCTGGTCCAGTGCTGAGGGAGACGAAGAGGACAGTGGTGACAGCATTGATCTGGAGAAAGCCGTTACCGAGGCGGTCAGCCAGGTCTCCAGCGGGGCTTCCAAGGAGGAGACGGTTTATATTTTCACGGATGAATACGGGAACCAGAGGGATATTACGGTCTCCAACTGGCTCAAGAATCCCGATGGAAAGGACAAGCTCGAGGATCTTTCCGATCTGTCTGATATAGAAAATGTCAAGGGCGATGAGACCTATGACAGGAACGGGGAAGAGATCACCTGGAATGCCGGCGGAAAGGATATTTATTATCAGGGTACGACAACGCAGCAGCCTCCTGTCTCGGAAAAGATCACCTACTATCTGGACGGCAGGGAGATCGCCGCGAAGGACCTGGCAGGCAAGAGCGGAAAGGTCAGGATCCGCATCGAATATACCAATAATGTTCCTTATAAAAATGTCTACGTGCCTTTCGCGGCTGTGTCCGGCATGGCCTTTTCCAATGACACGGCGACCAATATCGATGTTGACAACGGTTCGGTGATCTCGGAGGGCAAAAACACGATCGTCGTGGGAATGGCTTTTCCGGGTCTGCAGGAGAGTCTGAACACAGTCCGCAGCGAATCCAAGGATATCGTTGAGAAAATCGGGGATGATGAGGAAGATAAACAGGATACCAAGAACCGGATCGATGAGGTCGATATCCCCGGAAGTGTCGAGATCACGATGGACGCTACTGATTTCAAGATGAGCACCTGCATGACAATGGTCTTTTCCAACCTCTTTGCCATGGACGAGGAGGATGAAAGGGATTTTGACGAGGATCATTCGGACGTGTTCAGCGACATGGATGATGCGGTCACGGATCTGGAAGACGACGGCAATGACCTCGCAGACGGCACACAGGATCTGGTGGACGGCGTTGAGGAGGCCAGGGACGGCGTGGACGAGCTCTCCGATGGAGTGGATGAGCTGGCGGACGGTGTCGAGGAGTACACGGACGGCGTGGACAAGGTCGATGACGGCGCGCACACCCTGGCAAAGGGGGCAAAGACCCTGACAGGGAATAATAAGACGCTTCGTAAAGGAGTAAAAGGCCTCGTCGATGGCTCAGTGAAGCTGGCGGAAGGCGCGGCAGCGGCGGCAAAGGGATCCTCTGATCTGGCCGGCGGAGTTAAGAAATACACGGCGGGAGCGGACCAGGCGGCTGACGGCGCGCTGGCACTCTCCCAGGGAGCCGGCAAGCTGACAGAGAAAGACAAAGACCTGAATGGCGGCATCTCGGATCTCACTTCCGGCGTAAAGACGATCGGGGAAGGGATGACTGCGCTCAGAGGCGGGCTCAAGGAGCTCGACGACAAGCTCTCTGTCTATACCGGAGCCGTTGCCTCCGTGAGCGAAGGACTCGGCGAAAGCAAAGACGGGGCGCGGACGCTCCGGGACGGCGCTGCGGCGCTGGCGGATGATGAACAGGGCGCACCCGCCTATGCGGACGGTGTGGGCAAACTGGTCGGGAGCGTCAGGAACGTGAAAGACAGCACAGAGCAGCTGGCGGATGGCGCTTCAAAGGTCACGGAGGGAGTCCGTTCTCTCTCCGGTAAGGTCGATTCCCTGGGAAGCGGGATCGAAGCGGCGGCAAAGACTGCGGGTTCGGCGGCAGAGCATGCCAAAGAAGCAGCCGGACATGCCGGAGACGGTGCCTCTGACGCGAAGGATTTTATTGAAAAAGCAGAGTCCGCCCGGAAAAAGATCTCCGATGCCTCGGACAAGGCGAAGGACGTGATCGATGCGGCTGAGGAGGCTGAAAAGGCCGGAAGCGGATTGAAGGACAAAACAAAGGGACTGAAGGATACCGCTGAAAAGGCAAAGGAGGATGCCTCCGGAGCCGGGGAAACGGCGAAAAAGAAGACGGATGCGGCGGAGGACAAGATCGATGCCGCAAAGAAAGCGGTCGAAGAGATCAGTTCCCCTGTCGACGGGATCCTGGACGCGGTCGGCGACGGTTATGGCAGCGATGAGGGAAAGGTCGACAAGGTGGACACGCCGGATGGAGACAGCGTCAGCGAGGATGATATCCGGAGCGCTGTAAAGGATGCTGTGGAGGACGCCATCGGGGATAAGCTCGAGGGTGTCGAAGGCGTGGACAAGGATAAGATCATCAGCGCGGCTGCTTCCAAAGCTGCCTCCGCAGCCTACGAAGAGGTCAAGGACCACTCCGGGTCCGGCGAATTCAAGGACGCGATCAAGACAGCCAATGATCATATCGAGGAAGCGAACGGCGTGATCGAGAGCCGGAACAAAAAGATCGCTTCCATCAAAGACAAGGCGGACGGTGCCGGCGACAGCCTCGACGACAAGATCAGCAAGGCGAAAAAAGCCCTTGACGAAGCCGGGGACAGCGTGGGCGAAGCCGGTTCGACGGTCGAGGATGCCGGTTCAGCCGTTTCCAAGGCGGCGGACAGCCTTACCAAAGGAGCCGGTGAGGTGGACAGCGCCGCGGAAGAGGTTGCAAAAAAGGCCTCCGCGGTCAAAACGGCAGCCAACGGCTTCAAGTCGGCAGCGGACGCGGCGGACGACCTGTCTGTCTCCGGTCTGAAGGATGCGGCGGACGACCTGAAGGAGGACGCCGGAACACTGGGCAAGGATGCCTCCGCGATTGGAAAAGCAGCGGAAGGGATAAAATCAGCCGGCGAAGCCCTGGAGGAGAGCAAAGATTCCATCGACGCCCTCAAGAACGGCGCGGAGCAGGTCAGCGGAGGGCTCGCGAAGCTCAACGGATCCCTGAGCGAAGCGGAGGATGACCTGGATACGCTCGAAAAGAGCGGGACCAAAGTTTCCCAGGGGGCAAAACAGGTGGACAGCGGCATCTCGCAGCTGTACGAATCCCTCTACGGAGAAGACGACCATTCCCTTTACAGTGTCCTCAGCAAGCTGAAATCCAATAACGGCGCGATCAGTCAGGGCGTATCCAACATCAGGGATGGAGCGGATCAGGTGGCTGAAGGTCTCGACAATGCAGGCTCCGGATCAGATACCCTCAAAGAAGGCGTAGCGGCTTATACAAAGGGAGTGGAACAGCTGGCGCAGGGAGCAGGTCAGCTGTCGGAAGGCACGGCGGAGCTGAAAAAGAATTCCGAAGCTCTAAACAAGGGAGCTGACGACCTCGCGGCCGGGACAAAGACTCTGTCTGACGGGACTATCGAGGCGAAGAAGGGCGTTTCCCAGCTCAGCAGCGGTATCGCCAAGTACCTCAAGGGAACCGAAGAACTCAAAAAAGGTACGGACAAGCTCTCTGACGGAACCCATAAGCTCAACAAAAACTCCGGAAAACTCAATGACGGTATGGATGAACTCCAGGACGGCGTCGGAGAATTCTCCGACGGCATGCAGGAGATGCTGGACGGCTGCATCGAGCTCAACGACGGCGTCATTGAATTCCGCGATGACGGGATCCGGAAGCTCGCGGATATCTACAGGAATAATATCCGGTCTCTGGACGACAGCCTGATGGAGGTCAAGGAGGCGGCCAAGGTCTACAAGACCTTCAGCGGCGCCCTGGAGAACGCGGACAACAATGTCAGGTTCATCATCAAAACCGACGGCGTCGAAGTCGATGAGGAAGAATGATTATCCGCAGGCCGCCGGTGTTGAAGCGGATGAGGAAGAATGATCATCCGCAGGCCCGCCGGTGTTGAAGCGGATGAGAAAGAATGATTATCCGCAGGCCCGCCGGTGCTGAAGCGGATGAGAAAGAATGATTATCCGCAGGCCCGCCGGTGTTGAAGCGGATGAGAAAAGAAGGGTTTGTTAAAGATTTTGTTACAGCGGTTTTCCCGCAGGAGGCAGGATAAATGAATATCCACACTCTGTTTATCCTATTGATCGCAATGGCTATGGCCTGTGATATTTTCGGCATAGTGGTGCAGAGAGGGGCAAATCTGGTCAGGATCGATGTCAGGACGGCACTGATGTCCCTGCTCTGGGCAGTATTTGAACTGCTGGCGATCTTGGCAGGTTACGCGGCGGGAAGCGGGCTCCTGGGACTGGAGTTGACGGAACACAGAAGCCAGTTCTGGGTGCACGTTATCTCCGGAGTGATCCTGGCTGCCATCGGTGTCCGTATGTTTATGCTGGCCTTCGGGAAAAGGATCATTCTGGAGCACCGCATGGAAAAAGTGGATTTCCGAACTGATATCCTTCTGGCCCTGCGCCTGTGTGTGCACGGGCTACTGGCAGGGATCGTCTGCGGCCTGCTCTGCTTCAGCCTGCCGCAGGTGATCGCGGCCGCCTTCCTCATTTCTGCCGCGTCAGCCGTGGCAGGCTACATTTCCGGCCGCGCCTGGGGCGTGTCTCCCAGCGGGACGGCCTATGCCATCGGCGGAGGGCTTTTGTGTGCGCTGGGCCTGGCCCTGCAGGTACTCCCATTTGGATGATTTGCATAAAGCAAGATGAACCCCGATAAAGAAAGCCGGGTCTGGATGAGGAAAGCCGGTCCCGGATAATGAAAGATGGATAAAAAAGGAATGAAGGCCTGTTTCGTCCCTGTTTCGCAAGGAACAGAATCGGGGCAGGCAATTGAAGCGGGTTGAATTTGACAAAACCTGTTAATACAGAAAGAAGAAAGCGCTGCTGCATTGCTGAAATTTCGCAATGCAGCAGCGCTTTTTATCTGTGCCTAATGTTGTAAATATACTTCCGGTATTCCTGTAAATGCCACTGTGACAGACAAGGGCATTTTAAAATGCGCCAGCGCGGTAAATGATCCGGCACGGTAAATGTGCCGGCGCGGTGTGCAGACAAAGCAGTCTGCCGGAAAGCCGTCTGTCTATGACACATCAGGAGAAGCCGTCTGTCTATGACTCATCAGGAGGAAGCTGTCTGTCTATGTCACATCAAGCGTCACATCAGGGCTGTGTCCCATCAGGAGAAAATGGGCTTGATGGCCTCGGAGAGGGCATCCTTTTCAGCCTGTGCGGCCGCGAGGTCTTTGCCCAGGGTGGTGTAGTAGGCCTTGATCTTGGGCTCTGTGCCGGAGGGACGGATCATGACCTTCGCGCCGTCCTCAAGGACATAGGAGAGAACGTTTGCCTTGGGCAGGCCGGTCTCTTCCGGTTTCGCGTAGTCGGTCACGGAGGCGACCTTCAGGCTGCCGAACGCGGCGGGAGCGTTGTCGCGAAGTCCGGCCATGATGTCGGCCATCTTCTGCATTCCGGACAGGCCGGGGAACTCGACGGTGTCGATCTTGTTGAGGTAGCGGCCGTACTGGGCATAGATTTCTTCCAGACGCTGCTTGATGCTGGAGCCGATGCTGCGGTAGTAGGCAGCCATCTCGCAGATCAGCATGGAGCCGATGATGGCGTCTTTGTCACGGACATAAGGGCCTGCCAGATAGCCGTAGCTCTCTTCGAAACCGAAGATGAAGCGGTCGACTTCGCCTGCTGCCTCGAGCTGGGCGATCTGGTCGCCGATCCACTTGAAGCCTGTCAGGGTCTGACGAAGCTCGACGCCGTAGTTCTCGGCGATCTTCTCTGCCAGAGGGGTGGAGACGATGGACATGACAGCGACGGGGTTCTTGGGCATTGTGCCCTTCTCGATGCGGCCCGCGCAGATGTAGTCGAGCAGCAGGGCGCCCATCTCGTTGCCGGAGACCAGCTCGTAGGAGCCGTCCGGGCATTTCATGGCGATACCGACACGGTCTGCGTCGGGGTCGGTTGCCAGCATGAGGTCTGCGCCGACTTCCTTCGCCAGATTCAGGCCTTTTTCAAGAGCAGCGAAGATCTCGGGGTTGGGATAGGAGCAGGTGGTGAAATAGCCGTTCGGATATTCCTGCTCGGGAACGATGGTGACATCGGTGATGCCCATATCCTTGAGGACGCGGGTCACAGGGACGAGGCCGGTGCCGTTCAGAGGAGAGTAGACCAGCTTGAGGCCGGCGGTCTTGCACAGACCCGGACGGACCTGGCGGGCTTCGATCGCCTCATAGAGGGCTTCTTTGCACTCGTCGCCGACGAATTTGATGAATCCCTTTTCCACGCCTTCCGCGAAGGACATGTATTTGGCGCCGGTCAGGACATCGGTCTTCTGGATCGCGTCGTAGACGACAGCGGCCGCGTCATCGGTCATCTGGCAGCCGTCGGGGCCGTAGGCCTTGAAGCCGTTGTACTGGGCGGGGTTGTGGGAAGCGGTGATCATGATACCCGCGTTGCAGTTGTAATAACGGGTAGCAAAGCTCAATGCGGGGACAGGCATCAGCTCGTCATAGATGCGGACATTGATGCCGTTGGCGGCCAGGACGCCTGCTGCGTCGCGGGCAAAGTTCCAGCCTTTCAGACGGCTGTCATAGCTGATGGCGACGGTCTGAGTGCCGCCCTGGGTCTTGACCCACTCGGCAACACCCTGCGTAGCCTGACGGACTACCCAGATGTTCATGCGGTTCGTGCCTGCGCCCAGTGTGCCGCGAAGACCTGCTGTACCAAAGGAAAGCGCGATCGAGAAGCGCTCTTTGATGGCGTCATCATCGCCCTCGATATTTTTGAGCTCAGTGTGAAGATCACAGTCGATCAGATCAGCTTCCAGCCAGCGTTTGTAATCATCCTGATACATACTTTGCACCTGCTTTCTTTAAACAATTAATTAATAATCCGGTAACAATCCCCGCTGCTGTCTGCCGTATTCTGTCGCTGTAAATCCCAGATCCTGCCGGAAACAGGCTGTCCCATGTGCCTGTGTGCGCAGTCCGCCTTGTGTGCGGACCTCAACAGGCAGTCCGCGCTGCCCGGCCGCCTGTGCATTCTGCCCGGCGGGTGCGGAAGGGGCTGTATACAGAACAAGGGACAAGTGATCCTCCTGCTCTGGCGGAAAGCCTGGCAGGCGGGCCGGTATCAGTTCCTAATTGGACAATGTGCTGTGTTTTCCGGCAAAAGCGGCGCAGGATACCAACAATATTCCTAAAGAAAAATATATCTTTTTTTGTGTATTATGTCAATCCGCAGTTCCTGTCTGCGCGCCTCTTGAAAATCATTTTAAAACAATCTTAACCGCTTTGAAATCGTATTGAAAAAACGAAGATTTATAATCGCCCGGGCGCTGACCTTACCTTACCTCAGGCTGGCTTTCTTTTGCATGTGACGAAATTGTGAACATCTTTGACAATCTATTGACGCTTTTTTTGCGTAGGCGATGATATAGTATATTTGTATATCTTTGTGTATCTATGCCCAGTTGGATTTATATGTTCTGCACAATAGTCCAGACTGCTGCATCTTACCTGTTCAGGACGGTTTACATTAAAAAATCAATACAAGACCATAGAATCCTATATTTGAAAAAGGAAAGTCGAAGAGATTTTGATCAGGTTTATTTGATCAGGTTTATTTGAAATTTTCGACCTGGACGGATGGACTGTCAGGACAGTTATAACGTTCAGGGGGTCACGTAGTGCTGCATTATTTTACAACAGGAGGTTTGTCATGAGAGCACAGATGAAACGGGTATTCGCAATGCTTTTGACAGCGATGCTGGTCATCGACTCACAGAGTTCGGCATGTTCGTCGCTCGTCTCTTTTGGAGCGGGCGCCAGAAATGTCCTTGCCGCAGACATCACGGAGGAAAACATCGATGATGTTGATCCGGGGTCTGTGGAAAATGTGGTCGTCACCGCAGGGGATACGGTCTCAGTAGACTTTGCGGATGGAGCCGCTGAAGATGACACTTCCTATAATGAAGGTAATGAAGCCGACGATAATAAAGGCGATGAGGACGCGGAGGATGCTGCGGACAATGAAGACGCCTCAGTGGAGGAAGATCAGTCCGTGAGTGAGGATCCGGTCTCCGCCAATGCTTTCGAGATCCAGGAATCCGACACAGAGATGACGGAGAGTGATCAGAGCGCGGCATCGGGACAGGAGGATCAGTCCTCAGAAGAACAGTTTGAGGAGCAGACGGCGGAGGGCAGTGAAGCTGCCGCCGCGGATGCTTCCGTTTCTGATCCGGAAAATACCGGAGATGAGCAGGACAATATCTCCATCGATATGCCTGAGCAGACGGATGAAGAGGATGCTGCCCCCGCAGCTGAGAATCCTGAAGGCTATGAAGATGGCGGATATTCTGAAGACTTTGAGGATGCCGGAAATCCTGAGGACACAGAGAACTATGAAGAGGCCGGAGATTCTGATGGTTCTGAGAACTATGAAGATCCCGATGCCTCCGGGGACTCTGAGAATTATGAGGATGCCGGAGATCAGGATGAATCCTTTGTTGAAAATCCGGATGAAGAACAGGAGATCCAGGACGATCAGATGATCGATGAGGATCAGCAGACAGACGAGGATCAGCAGATCGAGGAGGGGGAAGATACCTCCTCTGAAGCCGTGCCTGGAGATGAAGGCCAGAATGTTGAAGATAATCAGGACGGACAGGCTGTCGACGGCAGCGAAGTGCCGGGAGAGGAAACGGGGAATGAGCCTCCTGCGGACACCCTGGAAGAAACGACGGCACCTGAGGCCGGACAGACCGGAACAGAGGAGGCCGGAGCCGGACTGACGGTCGCACCTGAGACAGCTGAAGAAAATCTGGGTGCGGATTCCGTGCTCGTAACAGCTGTATTCGGAGACGACAACACTCCGATTAGTGAAGCCTATACAGGACTGAGCATCCCCGTAACTGAGGAAGGACTGGACCTGACCAAATCTCCCATTGAAGGAGACGTCACCAGGGCTGTGCCCGTGGAGGGGACCCAGCGGCTGTACGTAGAATCCTTCAAATATGACCGCGCAACGATCGACGGCGCGGAGATCACCTCCCTTGCGAAAAAAGACATTACAGAAAACACTGTCGTTTTTCTGCATTACAGCAGCACTCAGAAAAAGACAAAGTATGTTTATAATGATCAGGATATAAAAGTGGTCGCAGTTGTGCAGGATCCTGAGGCGATTCCGGACAATGCGATTCTTTCCGTGACCCAGATCACCGCGGACCAGAACAAAGTGGCATTTGATGCCTACATGACAGCTCTGAACAATAATTCTGACCAGATCGCGGAACAGGCAGCCCGCGAGGAGGTCAGTGAATATAATGCTGAAAACACACTGCTCTATGATATTGCGTTCCTTGTTCCCAAGGCCGACGAGGAGGGAAATGTGCTGGAGGGACAGTATGTCGAGATCCAGCCTGCCGGAAACGCGGTTTCTGTTAACATGCAGTTCAAAGGTAAACAGCTGAGTAAAGACTTAAAGGCAGAGAACACTGAAGATATTCAGATCGTTCATCTGCCTATTGCTGATGCCCTGGTGGGAGATGTTGACAAGACCCAGGATATCATCGAGGGAAGCGAGCAGAAACTCTATACCGGCGACGAGATCGCCGACAACATTACCCCCGAAGCCATGGGTGTGCGGAAGGCCAACCTCACCGAGAAGACGGAAAATGTCATCTTTGACGCGCCCACGTTCTCGGCCTATGCCGTGACGCTGGCGGGCGGGAATAATATTAACTTCAATGTCAAGGTGCGGTTTTGCGATGATGAGGGAAATGCTATTCCCCAAAGCAGCATCTCTTTAGACGGAAACTACTATCTTGTGGCATATGTGAACGATAATGTTACTATGTCTTGGGGAGTAGTAGAGAAGCATGACTATATATATGTAAAACAAATTGTGCCTGATAATAACTCGGAATGTTCTATGACAATTAATAATGCCACATTAGCACAGTTTCAGTCGTATTATTGGTGGGATTATCGTGGTGATTATCTATCAGGTCCTTATGATGGAAAAGTAGTAGAGTTTGCAATTGCAAAAGACGCGATTGGCAATTATGAAAATAATGAAATAAGAAATGGGCAGAACATAGGCGCATTTACTCTTGAGATGACCGGACCTGCGACCAGGACATTAGACGCCAGTGGCAGTACAGAGGATATCATAATAAATGCTGTAAAAGGCGGTTACAAGTATGAAGTGCAGTTTTTTGAAAATGACGGAGTGACTCCGGTCATTGATGACAAATGTGGACTGGAGAATACGTATTATGTAATTGCAAAAATCATTAATAATGATGATAAGACTTATGTGGACGGAGATGTAGCAAATGGAAATATCAGGTATTTTATAGAAAAGCTGAATACAGAGAACCTGAACGGGGGAAAACAATCAGGCTTTGTCGATACTTTTCGTGGGCAGTTCTGGCCTCCAAACGCTGTGTCATATGCACTTGAAGATGATGTAGTAGTGGAACTGGTCACTTCAGAAAATATGTTTGACGATGTAGATGATCCAGTTGAACCCCATTACAATTTTGGCGAAATCTTTTCGGTCGGCTCCTATTTGGAAGATAAATTTAAAGTTGAAAGTATTACGGTCAACGAGTCGAACACTAAGAGCATAGTCAAGCTGGTCAAGAATCCGGCATGTTATGTAAAAAAGGATATAGTCAAACTTAATAATGGAACAGAACTTGATACTTCTAACTATTATGTCCTTTCTGAGATGGAAAAATCTGATGGAACGATTTCCCGCTATCTGGAGAAGTGGGATGACATTCCGGCAGAAGGGTATAGGATTGGCGATGAAGAAGAAATAGAAGTGAGTAGTCAAAATGCGTCTTCCTATTCACCGAATAAAAATGTTACTGTAAAGCTTTTAAAAGCAAATGGGGAATTGACTCTCGGCGCAAATGGTGTGATTGGCACTTATCGAGAGGCGGCAGAGGGGCAGATGATGGATGGCTTCCAGGTGTCTTGTTCCGAGGAAAAGCCCGAGACAGGAAGCCATAGCAGGACCATTACGCTGACTGAATTGGAATCCGGACAGGATTATCCGGTAGAGATCAAATTCCTTGATCACTATGGTGAGCCGGATTCTCCCAATCTGACAGATGATTATTATCTTCTGGCAACATTGAAGCCTTCTGATGGGTCCGACAATCTAGTTGCATGGGCTTTGGAGAAGATTACGTGGGATGATTCGGCAACCACTTCTATCCTTCTGGAAAACAATAGCTTCAATGTCTGCGACACTGCATTTGAAGCGACCGGAGAGATGACAGGATTCAATCCGGATAATTTTACGATCAGCACTCGTATTTTCAGATCTATTGATGGTACGGAACTGAATTCCTATAATGACGTAATCGCAAACGGCCGTGATGACGTGTTAAATTATGACTTCGTCAGTAATGTACAGGAGTTTGACGGGGACAATAAGCCAATAAAATCAGTCATCACACTGAAGAATTCCACGAACAAGACATATACTGTGAATGTGGAAGGTACGGACAAACTGGCGACGTCAGGAAAGAAATACTATGTATTTCTGAAGGCGGAGCACGCATCTACTCCCGACACGTATGCTCTCAGCAATGAAATGACACTTACCGGGTCCTTCAGTGAGGTTATTCCCGATGAGAGCTGGGTTCTTGCCAGCGGTGCAGCCGGTGATCCTTTCACGGGCAATGAGACGATGAAGTATTACATCGTTGAAACTGCTGCAGATGCTGCAAAACCTGCAGAGACAGATGTGATCGCGGCTTTGAACGGCGGCGGATCCAATTCGATCCGCGTTTATGATCAGAATGCCCTGTTTGACGGAACAGCAGCAGCCAAGTTTGTCTTTGACTCCAGGGACAGGGTCGAGGATATCCATGATACTGAAGTCACAGATAAACTCGTGATCAAAGCGGCTACGGCTACTCGCGATTATGACCTTGAATCCATTATGGGAGCGGGTATGCTTTATGGAGTAACCGCTGACTTTTTTAACCCACAGGGACATTTGCAGACAAACTTTGCAGCCAATAGATTTAATCCCTGCATGAATGGAAATTATGGGTGGGTCCATCCGAACCTTGCGGGGAATCCAGGAACAATCGCAATGGCATCTATTGACGAAGGTAAAGACTTCCGCCTGGAAGATGATGAAAGTTTGACAGCGATTCCGATTATTATTGATCCGCTTTATAGGAGCCAGGTTAAAACACAGAATCATGATAATTTAGTTCCGCCAGGATATATAGTTGATTTGGATTCCAATCAGATCTCCAATCAGATTGTCAATCCGATTATCAATCACATGAAGCAGATTTCCCAGGAACTGCTGACTCATGAAGATACCTTTGCTCCTCCCATAGAGGAATACGCGGGGACAGCAACACTTTTCTTGAATTCAGAACATGAGAAGACAATTAATGTTACCTGTGCAGATCTTGATGTGACAGGGTTTGATGAGAATGCAACAATTTATATTGATGGCGAAAGGTATTTGAAATACCTTGCACAGCCTCAGGCATTGAACATTAAAAAATGGCCAAACCAGGTTGTAGTGTTCAATTTTGATAGTGCTACGAATGTAGATCTTAATACATTTCGTATTCAATATAAAAATGAGGATGATTCTTGGCAGGAACCTTTTTCTACTCAATCAGAATGGGATTTAAGTGCGGATCATAGGGAGCATACTATTGAAGTAAATGAAAAAGTGGGTTTCGCGGCACAGACTGTTGTTTTTAACTGCGCAAATGCAGAAAATGTCCAGACAGGTGGGGCTTGCGGAATGTTCCTCCTTCCAAAAGAAGAATCTGTTTTGACAATACAGTATGAGTCTGGTGCAGGTTGGATTGCCAGTGCCGGAACAGTTACCTCTGATAATACCTTCCTCAGAGAGAATGGATTCGATACAAACTGGTCGTGCTTTGAATGGCACGGACTCTATGCAGAAATGCCGGATGCGTCGAATGCTTCTCTCACTTTAAGAAAAACTGTTAACGGGGACGATGCCGATTCATCAGAACTCTTTACTTTTGAAATTGACAGATATAAAGAAGAACTTGGGCAGAATATTGACAATGAAGAGTATTGGGAGAAGGTAAAGGAGATAAACAATTCCGGCTCTTTAATCTTTTACACTGTTAAGAATCCTACTGGAGACCCCATCATTTATCGTGTAAAAGAAACAGAGGTGAAGTCTGCTGATGGTTCATATTCCTTTGATGATACAGTTTTTTATGCAAGAATCAAAAGGATTTTTGTGAGTGAAGGAAAATATGTTGCTACAGTTGACTATTATAATGATTTTGACAAGGCTTTTGCTGACAGTGTTGATGATAAGCTAACAACGACGCCAACTTTTAAAAACAAGGAATTGCCGGTCTACGGGCCAGTGCTAACAAAGAAACTGACCTATAATGATCAGTCAGGACATGTTGTCGAAAAAGAAAAATGGCCGAAAAATGGATTTGTATTTTCAATTGCTGTTGATACAGAGAATACAGACTCTGACCTTGTGAATCAGGCTGTCTACCGTGTTGTCGCCAACAGTACTATCACACTGGAGATTCCTGTAAACAATCTGGACGCATATATCAGCAATTTTGAAAGCAATATTGCTGATTATGAATTGACAGACAGCGAAAAAAATAATCTGTTAACTAAACTCGAAGCTCTTGCCAGCGCAAAAGCTAACATCGCGAATAATAAACGTGCAGCCTTCAAGGATATTACTTTCAGGAAGGCTGGTTCGTATGTCTTCACAATCACAGAGAATGTTCCGGAAGGTGCCGAGAACAATGTAAAGGATCATATCCAGTATTCACAGGATCCTGTGAAACTTACTGTAAATGTGGAGGATCAGGACGGCGTCCTTGTGATTGACTCTGTTTCTTATGAACAGGGGACGGAGGAAGTGGAGGCGGATACTGCTTCCGAAATTTCTTCTTTGTCATTTGAATACAAGAATATATATATAGAAGAAATTGTTCCTGTAACCACCGGAAAGCTCACCTTCACAAAGACCGTGACCGGAGGCGTGACCCAGGAAGAGGCAGAAGGAGCCCTGACCTTCACCATCCAGAACGAGACCACTGGCAAGTACCTGCTGGTGAGTGAAGAAGGCGAAGTGAGCTGGGTGGAAACTGAAACTGAGCTGTCCCTTGAAGTGCTAAGCAAGCTGACGACTGGCTATACAGTAACAGAAGACGCCGAGAACGGCTTCCTGTTCACAGTCGTGCTCGATGATGTTGAGCCCGGAACCTACACGATCACGGAGAAGAACTCTGCTATTCAAGGGTTTGGGATGAAGAGTTCATCTGTCACAACTGACAGCAATGAACTGGCAGCAGGCGAGGAAGTGGACATCGAGCTGATCGATGACTATGAGAAGCTCGGAACCCTCGAACTGACGAAGACCATCAAGGGCGAAGTGACGGAAGACGAGTACAACGGAGCCCTGACCTTCGAGATCACAACTACAGAAGGGGAAGGCGAGACCCAGAAGACCCTGTGGCTCGGAAAAGACGGGGAACTGAAGGAGGCCAAGGAAGAACTGACCCTGGCCGATTTTGAGGACCTCGGAAACAAGCAGTTCAGACTGGTCATCAATACAGAAGAGTACCGCGACTATACCGTAACCGAGACCGCGAAGGATATTGACGGGAACAGCGTGACCGTCTCCTATAAGGTGACCCAGGATGAGACCGAATCCGA
>NZ_FNFZ01000027.1 GCF_900101015.1 Sarcina sp. DSM 11001
CCCGGAGACCCCTTTCAGCAAGTGGATTTAATTACCAATCCATTGTGCCAAAAATCATTGATTTTTGGCACACCACTTATTTTTGGCACACTCGTCTGCTGAATTTGCATGCATAGCCTCAAAGGTGCACCGGCTCTTCTCCTGCTGTACCTGGAAACTGGTAATCACTCCGGTTGATTACGCTTTCAAAAGAGATGTATTGGCGATTTTTAAAGAAAAATCGCAGATACGTCTGGTTCTTTGTACCCATTTTCAGGCTTCAGTGTGAAATTTCCCTAATTTGACGCTCGTTTGACCACGTTGGCACCGGACAGCATCTCGTCTGCGCTCATTTCGTATTCGCCCAGCCAGCGAAAGCCCTCATCATCACCGAGGATGAAGGCGAGAGAAGCTCCCGGCGGCGCGAGGCTACTCTTCTCATGGGTCAGCACGCGGAGACTCGGATCGTCCTTCCCCCTGCAGATAAAAAGCAGGCTGCGGACACTAGCCGTGAAGTCGATAGAGCCGAGACCGCGATAGGTGCTCTGGACTCCAACCGCTTTGTTCAGATGTCCGATCAGCAGGATGGCGCATCCGGTCCTCTGGGCGATGTCTCCCAGTTTCCGGAAGATGGGCCTGACTTCGTTCGCCCTGTTCATATCGACCTTCGATCCAAGAAATGCCTGGATCGGATCAATGATTAAGAGCTTCGCATGATTCTGGCGGATCGCTCTTTCGATACGATCATCCGAAAGTGTCAGCGGATTCGCTTCGTTCTCCGCGATCACCAGCACCCTGTCGAGATCCGCTCCGGCCTCGATCAGCCGCGGCTTAACCGTATCGCCCAGCCCGTCCTCGGCGGTCTGATAGATCACGTTGAACGGCTCCAGAACTTCCATGCCCGGCAGCTGCACTTTGTTTGTGCAGGCCGCGCAAAGCTGCATGGCCAGATATGTCTTTCCCTCGCCCGGGTTTCCCTGAAGGATCGTCAGCTTGCCAAATGGGATATAGGGCTTCCAAAGGAAAGATACTTCGGTCTGGATCACATCGCTCATGCGGATCATTTCCACCAAATCTGCGGTCGTGCAGTACTTTGTCATGTCCATTACTTCATAGCGGTTCCCGGCGGGGATCTCATTCTTATGAACCAGCACTTCATTCCAGTCCTTCAACTTCGGCTTCATGCGGGTGATGGTCAGCCCATCCGGCAGGGCTTTTGCTATTCTCACGCAGGCTTCTTCCCCGGCCTGATCGCTGTCAAGGCAGAGATAGACGCGGCTGATACCTGGATGCTCTGCCAGATATCGTTCCAATGCCTTATAGGCCACTCCGCCAAGGGAGAGATAGCTTCGCGTTTTCCAGTCCTTCGGAAACAGGTTGATGAAAGAGAGAAGGTCAATAGGCGCTTCAAACACGCAGAGCTGATCGCCTGTTCCCTGATAGCCAAATCCATAAGACTTGTCAGATCCGGCAGCGTCCAGACGGAACCTGTCAACTGTTCCCCGACAGTGTGCATAGCGCGGCAGATTCTTCAGATCCCTTCCGACAAAAACAACGTTGTGATGCTTTGTTTCCTCATAGATGTCTCCGGCGTTCAGGAAGAGATCGACCAGCCGCTCATCCAGTCCTCTTGCCTCAACCAGATACTTCTTCGCGTTCACATTCGTCACATTCCGTATCGGCAAATGGAACTCCGGCGCGGGGGCGGGAACAGCCTCATGCTGGCCTTCGCCCTTCTCGCCGATCAAAAGCTCCACGGCCTCCGGGAAGCTCTTTCCCCAAAACTCCATCACAAAGTCAACCGGATAGCCGCCTGTGCTGTTGCTGTGACGAAACCACTTGTTTCCTCTGACCGTCAGAGAGTCATGCGCTTTCCAACGGTATTCCTTTCCGCTGCGTACAAGCGCCTCGCCCCGGCTTCGTAAAAAGTCCTCCAGATTGACTGCATTCGCGCGGTCGATCTGATCCTGTGAATAAAACATTCGCGAAATCCTCCTTTCCGTAAGGCGTCTCATTTCTGGTACGCCTTGAAATGAAATAAGCGCCTGCTTCTATCGGAGATCCCGGATAAATGCAGACGCTTACAGGTCAATGTCATGTTTTTTCTTTTGTGTGCCGCGCGGCAGATCACTTCTTTCCTGACGCAGAATTTCCTGTTTTCTGTGAAGATTGTCCAGCACAGATTTCTTTTCAGCCTTGCGCTCCGGTGTAATCGGTTTTTCCTCCGGCACCAGTTCCGGCAGCAAGTCCTTCACAAAATAACGGACATCCTTCATCATCCGTATCTCTTCATCAAGCGGCGCAAGCTGCTCTTTCAGGGAATCCAGTTCTGTGGTCAGTGCTTCTTCTTCGGCGGCCAGTGCTTTGGGACGATAGACGAAATCCGGCAGATTCTTCCGGAGATACCGGTTGGCTTCTTTCCATTCGTCCAGTTCCTTCTTGTGTGCCTGCGCGAACTTTTGCTGTCTGCCCTTCCAGTGGATCTTCAGATACTGCGCATGAACCGCGTCCGTCCGTTTGTACTGCTCCGCGTATTCATTGATCTTCCCGATCTGGGCAACTCTGGCTTCCGCCTTTTTGATCCTTTCTTTCAGAGGAAGAGCTGCAGACTGGATCTCGGCCATGTAAGATTCCAGATCCGCGACCGTCAGTACCTTGTGAACTCTCAGATAAGAAGTGATATCAGAAAAACGCTGCAGGTCCTTCACGGTGGCATTCAGCTTTCCCTTGCTGCTTGTCCACTCGCTGCGCTCAGTACGTCTTTCATCAAAACGCTCGATCAGCAGATCAACCAGATAGACTTCCTTTGACGCGGCTTCGATCTCCGCAATCGCGGTTTTGATTTCTGACAGCCAGTTCATCAATCCGGTGATCGTCCTCCTGATCGATGCTATCAGCTTGTTGGTTTTCCGGATATCACGGTTCAGGTTTCCGATATCGGTCTGAACTCCCTTTCGTTCCATCGCTGCCACAGCAGGCCCCATGTGTACAGTCGGGATCTGCTCGATTCCCTGACGCTCATAGGATTTCAAACTGACACGCTCCGGTCGGTTCGCCATTTCCAGATATCTGTTCTGAATGACTTCCCAATCATGCCGCCACATCTCCGCGTTTCCTCTATCGTCCCAATCGGTAGTTCTCACTTTTCGGGTTTTCCAGTTTCCCTTCGCCGTGCGGATCCTCTCGCCGTTCTCATCGAGGATATATTCCTTCCTTGCCTTCGGCATCCAATGTCCATGCTCATCAATCGGCCTCATGGTCAGCAGGATGTGGGCATGGGGATTGTGGCCCGGCGGGGCGGGATCGTGAACACAGAGATCAACAATCATGCCTTTTTCCAAAAACTCTTTCCGGCAGTATTCCTGAATCAGGGCGATATTGTCTTCCAGAGAAAGCTCCATCGGCAGCGTGATGATAAATCGTCTCGCAAGCTGGGAGTTCCAGTTCGGCTCCACGGCCTCAACCGCATTCCAGAGAATGTTGCGGTCGGCGTATTCCGGCGGAGCATGTGGTGGAAGCATGATCTCCGTATAAACAACCTCGCCTTCTTCCTTCTTGTACTTCTTCGTTCGATGTTCACGCTCACTATACAATCGTTCGCCGGATTGATAAGCAGCTTTTGCGACAGCACTTGCTTTGCCATGCTTAACGATTGTAATGTCATAGTGCGGACATGGCATATTGGATCAACTCCTTTCCGGACTTTCTCCCTTTTTTGGGAAAAAGAAAAGACCGCCTGCATGTGCAAAACGGTCGGCCATAGTAGTATGTGATTTTCAGACTTGCAGGCTGGAGCCGATTTCCAGAATCGGGGTCTGCCGCAAGTACACAAAAGGGTAGCTGGCTAAGACAGCGCAGGGGAAGTGTAGCGTCCCCTGAGACGGAAGCCTGGCATCCTATCTGATGCCAAGCTGGAGTCCGCCCTTCCGACCAGGGTCTACACTCTGTTACGGTCGGCGCTAAGCGGACATCCCTGGATGTCCAGCGCCCTCCTACCGGAGGGACCTATCCTGTGTACGGTTCCTCGGAAAATTTTGAACGTTTTGCAACGTCATTGATGAGGACAATCACATCATTCCATCGGAAGAGAGTTGTTAAGATTTCTTCCATCTGTTCATCTGTGAACCTGTCCGGCGGAAGATACTTTTCCAACAATCCGCCATGGTTGCAAAGACGATGAGTGCGCTCTTTGCGGGTTAGCTTCTTTTCATCGCTTTTCAGGATCCGCAGATTCTGGTTTGCAATCTTCAGTTCACGCTCTGCTTTTTCCTGCACTGCCTGCAGTTCTTCGAGTGTTTTTTTCTTTGCCACGGTATCACCCCCTTTCTGTTGTCCGGGCAAAAGAAAGCTCCCGACTTTTTACGGTCGAGAGCTATGCTTATCATCATCAGGTTATCCGGCTTCTGCTACTCTGGGTCCATCCCCCTTTGTCATGGATACCGGGAGAAAAACTCCGGACTCCACATCCTCCTGCCGAATCATTTCCTTCTTTTTGTCCATCTGCTGTTTTCGTTTTTCTTTTTTCTTCGCTTCATACTTTGCCTGCCATCCGCTTTCCTTCCGCCGGAGATAAGCACGATGCCGTTTGTCTTTTATTGCCTCCTGTTTCCGCATCTCCTCCAGTTCCTCCTCCGTTGGCTCTGCCATCAGTGAAGGCGGCAAATACCTCCCGACAAAATTGAAATAGATCTCAATCTCCTGCGCGGACTGACAACTGCCTTTCCGGGTCCGCTCATGAACCAGAACTTTCTCCACAAGCTCATTTAGCATCGGAATGGTCAGTTCATCAAAGTTCTCATACTTCTCGATCAGCTTGATAAAACGGTCTGTCGATTTTGCTTTTTCGTTATATCTGGCAATCGCCTGCTCCAGGTCCGCGATTTCTCTGCCCAATGCGTGTTTTTCTTTTTCATACTGGGCACTCAGGATCTGATACCGGCTCTCCGGCAGCTTTCCCAGCACATTATCTTCATAGATCCTGCAGAGAAGTGTTTCCAGCTCCTGATCCCGTCTGCGGTCTGCCTCCAGTTTCCCTCGCTGCCTGGTGATGTCAGATGCTTCCTGCTGTTCCTGTGCTTCCCGGATCGCCTGCGCGAAGGCTTCCCTGTCGAGATCTGCCTGTGATGCAATCTCCCTCAGGAGCTCACGAAGCAGCTGCATAACGCTTTCTTCACTAACGCGATGCTGCGAAGGGCAGCGCGTTCCAACAGGGACTTTTCCATATGCGGAACAGGTATATTGCGCTTTCCGGGTACCGTTATACGTGCGGTGCACATACATTTTTGCTCCACAGTCCGCACAGTACATCAATCCGGTTAACGGATGCAGTTCACCCCAGCCATCCGGATAACGTCGGACTGTTCCGCGAACTTTTTGGACGGTATCAAAGGTATCCTGGTCAATGATCGCTTCCTGTGTATTTTCAAAGACCAGCCAGTTATCTTCGGATACATAATGGCTCTTCTTGTCCTTGAAATGTTTCGCCGTTTTGAAGTTGACCGTGTGCCCCAGATACTCCCGCTTCTGCAGGATCTGCACAATCGTGGAGGAACTCCAGCAATAAGGATTCTTCACCGGCTTATTCCGATTAACGCCCTGGTTGTACCGCGCCATATGAACAGAGGGGATCTCAATCCGGGCCTCTTCCAGAATCCGCGCGATCTGATAAGGACCATGCCCCTCAACCGTGAGTCTGAAGATCCGGCGTACAACCTCTGCTGCTTCATCATCGATGATCCAATGGTTTCCGTCCTTCTCATCTTTCAGATATCCATACGGACAGCTGCTCGCTACGTGTTTCCCGGACATCCCCTTTGCCTTAAATACAGATTTGATCTTTTTGCTGGTATCCCGGGCATACCACTCGTTCATGATATTGCGAAAGGGCGTGAAATCATCATCGCCGACAAACGTATCCACGTTGTCGTTAATGGCAATCAGGCGAACATCCTGTTGTCGCAGGAACTCCATACACTGTCCCACTTTCAGATAATCTCGTCCCAGACGGCTCATGTCCTTAATCAGGATCGCTCCGATATTTCCTTTCTTCACCTCCTCCATCATGGCCAGAAAGCCAGGACGATCAAATCGCGTTCCGGAGATACCGTCATCAGTAAAATGAACAGGGCCGGGGAAGTTATGAGATACCGCGTATTCCATCAGCATCTTCTTCTGGTTGGATATACTGTTCGATTCGCCCTGAAGCTCGTCGTCACGGCTCAGGCGTTCGTACAGTGCAGTCATGTTTCTTTTCTGCGTCATCCGTCATTCCTCCTTTCCTTTGTGTTGGCGCCAACAACACATGAATATGGCCGAACATTTTTGATCGCCCTTGCGCCGCAACGCTCGGCCACATGTATCTGCTGTTGTCATATATTGATTGCCTGCCCATCCGGATCCGTTCCTGTCCCGGGTCTTCCGCAACGTATTTCCATCCGGCTGCACGCAGAATGCATACTCGCCGCCGGTATCCCTCCGAATAGCAGGGTATTCTCCTGTCAAGGTTCGTGAGAGAAATTACTTCCCTCACTAACCCCAAACAAATCGGGCCGAAGGAAAGTAGTTCGATAGAAATTTTTCAAAAAAATCTCTTCCTCTCACTAACCCCAGAAAAAAACGGCTGAAGGGAACCACCGATGAGTAAAAAAATTGATTTTGTTGTATAATAACTGATGGAGACTTCTTAATACCCCCTTCGATAAGGGTACTAAAAAGTCTCCATCAGCATACAACACCGGCAGCCATTTTGTATTTTTTATACTGGCGGACAGCGAAGTGTTCCGGATCTTCTGCCTCCAGCTCCTCAAACATCAGGTCCACCGCATTTTTGAATTCCTCATCATCCTCCCTGGCTTCGGAAGCATTCAGAAATTCCAGCAGGGTAGAAAAGTTCTGCTCTTCTTCTGGAGCCTCATAGTAAATAAATCCGATCAGGGCACAATAGAGCAGGCGCTCTGCCTTGACCCAGAAGTCCTCGGAGGATTTTTCCCCCTCTCCCTTGGTATTGGCTATGATCGTGTTCACCAGTTTCAGAATGTCTTTTTCTGATCGGATGTAGTGGAAAGGGTTGTAATGCATCGACTTGGCAAAATTAATCGTGTTGAGGACTTTGATCGTATAGCCGTGCCTCACAAGCATCTTTCCGCACTCAATGATGATAGTGCCTTTTGTCAAGGTTCAACAGCACGTAGAACGCAGTAAAATTTGGTTTTTCGGGTTGCAGAAGCCATGAAAACCATGTAAGGGGCGGAGATCCGCCCCATTTTGCTGTTCAAACCGGGTCAATCGGTTTCAGGATCCGCTTCCTTCTTCACAAGGCGCTTGACCTTATCCTCCAAAGTTTCTTTGGAAGTCTCGCTGAAATGGAGACCGACAATGAACGTCGTGTTGCCGGACCGCATGGTAAAACCGGAGAATTCCGGTTCAGCAGCCGGAGCCTCACTCATAACCTCGGGCTTATTCGCTGCATCCATCGTCGGGATCCTCATCATCGAGATCATCATCCTCATCCAGTTCGTCCTCAGAGTCATAGAGGAAACGCTCGGAATCAAACAGCTGGCTGATCTCCCACTTGGAGAGCTTGCAAAGTGCGGTCCAGCTGAAGTCGTCCATCTTCCGGATCCTCTCGCGCAGGATGACGGCTCTCGTCCTGAATTCTTCATCGGGGAAAGCGGTGCAGACGACCCCAAGCCTGTCAATGGTGTTCTGGCGGTTCGGGGTGCCGAACAGCGCGGTAAGCAGTGCGTCGTCGAAACTAAATCTGTTCTCGTTCTTCATAGTGCATTTGTCCTTTCGTTTTTGATTGATTGCGGGCCGTCTACGAAACTGTCTACGAACCCTCTAACACTTTTACAGTTTCCGACGAACCCTTCTTCACCGGATTTACTTTATTTACCCTCGTTGACGTTTTTCGTTGACATTGAAGCAACTGTTCAAGGAAATACAAGGCTTTCCGGCCTCCCGGTACTGCTTTTTTCCTGTCTACGAACCGTCTACGAAAGTGTCTACGGAGTGTCAGGATCGGGGAAGGGGATATCCATGTCATCGGGCAGATCTACAAAGCCATCATCCGTAGACGCCCTTTCCCATCCTTTCTGTGAACCGTAATCCGTCCCGGTGAAGCGGCGCGGCTTGTCGAAGTAGCGCCATCCCGGAAGGGAACCCTCGCGGATGAGCTGGTTCATGATGTCGTTGATCTCGTTCGTCTGCCATCTCTGCGGCTGGGCGAACTCGTTATGAAGTGCCTCGCGGAAAAGCTGTTTGGAGCAGACCTTATCCCCGGTGAAGTCCTGCATGAAAGCAAGAATCAGGCCGGAGTCCACATCTTCCTGCATGAACTGCCTCTGACGCTGCCGGACCTCGGCTTCGATCTCCGGGGAGAGCTTCAGCCTGGTCTTGCCTGAGCGCCAGATCTCCATGACCTCGGCCCACATCTGCCGGATATACTCTCTGGATGCGTTCTCATCGTCCAGAATGAATACCTCGGCCTCGCTTTCCTGACAGGAGATCGGCAGGAACCGGCGGTTCCCGGTCCTGTCACCCGGAAGGAAAGACACCTTATTTGTCGTCCCGGCAAACACGCACTGCCTCGGCCTGTCCTTCGGATATCGCTCATAGGGAGTGCGGTAAGTCTCCTTCTGACGGCTCAGAAAGCTCTTGATGGCCTCGTTGCTCTTAGCGTTGTTCGTCGCAAGCATCTCGGACAGCTCGATGATCCAGTGGCCTTGAAGCTTCTCATAGACCTTGCCGCTTTCCAGATCCTTCAGGTCATCTGTGAACCAGTCATCATCGACTGCCAGAAGCCTGAAAAACGTCGATTTCCCGGCTCCCTGATCCCCGACCACACAGATGATATAGTCGAACTTAATTCCCGGCCTAAACACCCTTGAGATGGCTCCCAGCATAAAGAACTTCAGTATCTCATAGGTGTACTCGCTCTCGTCGGCCCCGAGGAAGTGCCGGAGAGCATAGCGGACTCTCGGTGTCTGATCCCATTCCAGACTGTTCAGGAAGTCACGGACCGGATGGAACGCGTTCCGGTTGGACACGATGTTGATTGCTTCTTCGATCAGATTCTTGGAAGTGATTCCGTAGGTCCGTTCGCAGTACAGATGGATGTTGTCCAGATCGTTGTCAGTGAACCCGGAACCGCTCCGGCGCTCCCATCCGAGATCCTTCACGATATCGACCCTTTGCGTCAGCTCGTTGTAGCGGATCGCACCGTGAAGCAGAGGGTCATAGGACAGGATCGTTTCGGCGTTTGTGATGCAGTTTTTCACCTGACCTTTCTCCGTCGTTTCCAGAAGATCCCTCACGTCCTCCGTCGTCATATCCGGCTGTAAGGCCGCTGTCGCCGCCCGGAGCGCGTTCTCCGTCGCCGGACTTAAAGTCTCTGATTCGTCTTTCAAGATCGTCCACCTCCTTTCCCTTGTCGATCACGACGAATGCCTTGTCTTCCCTTGAACCGTAAAGCAGAAGGTCCAGAAGGTAGTCGACATAGTCTCTTTTGTGCATCGCCTCGACGAACAGGGGATGGAAGTCCTCTGTCGGGGAGCGCGGCGCGTATTCCTCGGCCCAATGGTTCAGCAGATGCAGATAATCGCAGAAGACGTTGTAGATCCGGTCAACTGCCTGCTCAAACCGCTGTTTCTCCGTCCGTTCACGTTTGGCTTTCCGGCGAATGCCAGGCTGAACTTCCGGCCTGTTTTCTGCAATCACTGTGAGGCCCATATCTTCGATGAGCTTCCCGGCGGCATCGTAGGGCGGCAGACCGAACAGCTTTGAGGCGAACCGGATTACGTCGCCTTTCTCCTGACAGCCGAAACATACATAGTTCTTATCGACCTTCATGCTCGGCGTCTTGTCTTCATGAAACGGACAGCACATCATGCCCCTCCGGCTGACCTTGTAACCGTAATGCTCCGCGACTTCGCGGGTGCTGACCTGTTCTTTTATCTGGGAGTAGATCCCCAAAAGCATCACCTTCTTTCTGTTCCGGGCATGAAAAGCGCCTGTCTTCATCGGTAAATCTGAGTGAAAACAGACGCTTATCATCTATCTCTGTTCTGTTGTTTCTTCTTCCGGGCCGGATCCTGTTCCGCACGTCTTGCGGCATTCGCGGTATCGGCCTCGGTTTTATTTCTGGCAAGCAGCTCCCTGATGGATCTCTTGATCGGCTGTTGGATCTCATCCTTCTTTTCGGGAGAACGGAAGATCGCCGCCAGCCTGTCGGAGATGTGCTTGGTCATCCCCTTGAACCGGTCCATCAGATTTGTGAAGATCTTCCCGGCGAACTGCCTGCCGTTTTCGTTCAGACGGCTATCACTGAGGACCTCTTTTCTCTGCGCAGCTATGATCTCGAAATCCTCATTTCTGACTTCTTCCTGAACCGTCTGGGTCACAGCTTTGACCGCTTTCTCATAGGCTGTATCCGCGACTTCATCCACGAAAGTCTCCGTGTCCTCGATGCGGACCGTGATGGCTGTCAGTTCGGCCTCTTTGGATTCTATCGCCCGGTCCTGAGCCACCATCTTTTCTTTTTGCTTCATCAGGATGTAGTCCTGTTTCTCCAAATACTTACGGCCTCCGTATTCCGGCTCATGATCCAGATGCAGACCGTGCTTCTCACAGATCGCAAAAAGCATGGCGCGGCAGGCGGCATCGAAAGTCATCTTTCTGTTGTTCAGCTTGCCGGGTTTCTGGTCCGGATTCGGAAGATCGAACCCCAGAGCTTCCAGAGCTTTTTCCTGTTGCGGCGCGATCTCGCCATAACGGTTTTCACAATCGAAGACGTGCCGCTCATGGATGTGCGGCGTGGACTCGTCTAAGTGCAGTGACCAGTCTAAGATGTGGATGTGTTCTCCGAACCGTTGTTGAAATTCCTCAAAGAACTCTGCCGCGATCTCTGCCAAAACCTCCGGCGGGACGGATTGCTCCATCGTGCCGATCTGGATCACGGATTCTTCCGGACAGGTCTTTTTATCTTTCCAAAGATCGTCCGGCGTCCTGTCTCTGCCGGAATGCCCGGACTGTCTGTTCCGTTCATGCTGGCCCTCGCAGTAATCACCGTAATGCTCGAAATAGTAAGCGCGCTCGATTTGCTCGAAGGAGTAAGTGATCTGTTCTTCGTCTGCCTGATCCGACGGAAATCGGAATCCCTGATAGCAGTCCCAATAGACGTTTTGCTTCGCACGCTCCTGATCAATGTGGTCACTGTTCCCGATATCGAAGCGGCGGTCATTGTGTTTTGGATTGTAAGTCCCATGCTTGCCAGATCGGCCATTGTGCCTTGTCATTTTCATAGGCATCTGCTCCTTTCTCATTTTTGAAAATCATGTGTGACCCCTGCCTCACGAAACCCGGAAATCAAGAGTCTTTTTCGGCAGGTAATACCCAGTACTAAGTGTCGGTTCCCAACACTTAACTGGGCGGGGCCTTGCCCTCGACCTGCGCCGGACGCTTCGCCCCAGCACCCAGATAAGAGACTGCCGCCTCTTAACTCTGCCAAAGGGAACTGCGTTTCCCCTTGACCCCTTGCTCCGGCAGAACTGATCCTCGCCGTTTGCCCGACAGCTCGTTCCAGTCCTTCCGGCTTTTGCGGAACCGTTCGCCGGACGGTCCCACAAAAATAGCCGCTGAGTGTTTCGCTGCCATCCGCAAATGAGCGGTGGAGCGAAGCTCAACGGCTTCCTCATCTGGCTCGACCAGGGCGCGCCTTGGTCTTTACCATATTCGGTTTTCACAGGATCGTCGCGCGGCCGATCCTATGTATTACTCAAGTGGATCTATTCAACGACGGGTAAGTTTAATTGCCTTAAGCATAATTGATCTAACTTCTTAAATCTACGATAATGCTCATCTGTTATAAAGGGCTCTAATCCCAACCCTGCCTCTGTTTCTTCAAGATCACAAATATCAATGTCTTTTATTGCTTTCGCAATAGATAATCTCTCTAATACCTTCTTCGTATAAGGCCTTTTTGCGTCTAAAAACGCAATGCTTTTTAGAAAGGCTTGAACTTTATCAGAGTTAAGAATCAGCATTGCAACATAGGCGTTTTCGTACGAATCAAAGCAGATGAAATAGCTGGTGTCATCAGTCATCACAGGCTTTTCATCCTCTGAGTATAAGACAGAAAACAACGGTGTTTTATAAAACCCACTAACACCTACTTTATATCGAGAATAAGAATAGTCTCCGATTCCAAACATGGAAAATTCCGGAGCCCCTCGGTATATTGAGCTTTTCCTATTCCGAAATAGTTCTGCGTTCTCCTGCAAGTAAGCCCATGTTTTAGGAGCGCTTTTTGAAAGATAGGAAGTGTCTTCCCTAACCTTGTGTTGTGTCACTAATACAAATTTCTTAAAGTCCTTTATCACTGGACACTTAAACATACTACTTTTAATTAGCGGAAAAACGATGGCATCTTCTATGTCAACTCTTTGCTTAAAACCATTTCTCAGATCGTCGCCATCCTTATCTAATTCCATGACCTTTGAACAGTCATGCTTTACTCCTTGCCGCCACTCAAATTCGCAAGCGCCATTATAGTCCGGGATATTATCAAGATTGCTCTGCAACTTTCCATTCGCATATCGAACGGATGCTTTTTCAATCCCACTCTCAAAATCGTAAACCTTGTAACTGTCACAAGATTCATGTTCCTCAGATAAATGAATATATAAAACACAGGCACTTGCACTAATGCCGAAAACCTTTGCAGAATCAAACTCAAGCATCTCGCATTCCGAGAATGGTATGTTTTCTCTTTTTAGTTCGAGGAACACATTCCTCGCAACTGAGGTTTTACAAAGCATAGCAATTACTGCATTAGACCCTCTCAGCGAACTAATGATCTGAAGAATCATATATTCGCAAATGTCAAAATTGCTGGCCCCGGTAATCGCATCCATACCTTTAAGGCCTTTGAAATTCACCTTCTGTGGAAGATTATGAGAGTCCAGTGCGGACAAAGTACTGTTTGTTACCCACGGCGGATTCCCAATAACTAAAACGCGCTGATAATCACGAACTAAGTTTCTTAAATCAAAGCCAAAGAAATCTGTATTGATAATCGTGACTCTGGGATCGAAGATCGTTGTTTTGCAAATATCGCAGTATTCAGGATTAAGCTCTATGCCAACGATAGAAGACGCAGGAAACATTAAAGAGCCTTTGATAAAACTCCCTATTCCGCACGTCGGTTCGACCACAATTTCAGGGTTTACACCTTTTCTGTTTTTGACATACGCACAAACACTTTCAGCAAATTCTTCAGGTGTTTGATAGTCGCCAAATTCTCTTTTACCACTCATAGTTTGTGACTCCGTTTACAGTATTATGCAGGCCAATAACACGTGCGTACTGTAATCTCCATTGTAAGGCATTACTGATCGTGAGATACCCCTGTGTCGGTTTGTGGCTGAGTATCTCATCAGCTAAATCGTTATAAACTATTTCATCACCCGGAACATTCTTATCTTCCAAGAAACCGATTATATCTTCCTTATTAGCTCCGTCATCAATCATTTCACGAAGCCTTCTGGTAATCGTAAAATCAGCGGTTCTGCTTTTATCGATAAATGTACAGTGAGTAAAATGAAGAGTACAGGAATCCGCTGTATCCCTTTTTTCATAAACAAATACCAGAAGATTATATCCTAAGCCGAAAATCTTCTGTCTGGCATTTTTAAAAGGGCAGCTCGATTGAGGCTGGGTTATCGAAGTGACTTTAATATCCGTTTGAATATCGTCACTCGGCAAATCAATTCCTTTTGCACTACTCCCGATAGCGAGAGTGTATTTGTTTGCAAGATAGTTTTGGAATTTATGCTCTACATAAGTCCCCACAGCCTTTCCATCAGTCACACCGATAAGGCTTCTGTGGTTTTCTCTTGATGTTTGCTCACAAAACAAACGCGCTTCTTCTTTGAGCAGTGAGATTGTTAACATCGGTTTCATTGTCATCTCTCCATTCTATGAATTTCAATATCATCAAGGAAATATCTCCATGATATCGTCGATTGTACATCCTAAAACGCCACAAATCTTGACCAGCACTTCAACTCGTACACCCTCATTCTTCCCGAGTTTTGCCATTGCATTAGTGCTGATTTTGGCTTTTTTAACCAACTGTGTCTTGCTCATATTTTTGTCAATTAGTAGCTTCCACAGCTTATTGTAACTGATAGTCATGTTCAATCACTCCTATACGAAAAAGGCAAAATACCCAATCGGTATTATACTATAACTGCTCCTGATTTTCAATCAAATCTTGCCGTTTTCAAGCGGTATAGAAGTTTTATATTCATTGATGTTGAGATGAAATAGTACCAGATTACGACTTAATGAAACTTTGCAACTCAGCTTTTGCCGCAACTATCTTTATCACGATCCATTCTCCTGTAACCGGGATGATGAAGAACAGGAACGCGACGACCATCATCTTCAATGCTTCAGATCCGGAGGCCAGTCCGAAGGCCAGACTGGCTATCCCGGTCAGGGCGAAGATGAATGCCAGGATTCCCAAGATCACCCCGGATATACTGTTCAGGAAGATTCCGACCCACTGGATCAGCGTCAGCGCAAGCATGATCGGTATGAGAATGATCTTTCCAATCAGTTTAAGCAGAAACATTCTGTGCCTCCTTCTCCGCAATTCGTTTCTTTTCGTGATACTCTTTGAGATACTGCCTGTTGTATTCACGGTGAGCTTCCAGTTTTGCCGCCGCTTCGGGATCCGTCTTTGCCGCTTCTTTGAGATTGGAAATATACCGCTGTGAGGTTTCAAGTTCCTTTGCTCTCAGGGCAGCCAGCTTCCCGGCAGCCTCCGGATCCGTTTCGGCCAGAGATATAAGGTCAGCACGGGCCAGCCTCTGATGTTCATTCCGATGTTCTTTTCTCTGTGTCAGCTTGGCAGCCGCCTCCGGGTCCGTCTTAGCGCTTTCATAGAGCTTATTCCGGCTTTTTTTAGTAGCCTCTGCATGATACGCACGAATAGCGGCCAGCTCTTTGGCGGCGGCAGGATCCGTTTCGGCACGCTTCTTCAGATCAGCCAGATAGGCCTTCCGTTTGTCCGTGTGCCTTCTGCTGTGTTCCTTCTTTCTGGCTTCCAGTTCAGCTGCAAACTCAGGATCAGCTTTGGCCCGTTCAGCCTGTCTCTGATCACATCGTTTCTGCTTCTCCCGATCCCTCTCTGACTGTTTGGCCAGTTTGGCAGCCGCCTCAGGATCGGTCGCGGCAGCTTCCTTTAGCCTCTTATTCCGCTGTCTTTTGTTCTCGGCATATTCCTGCTGTTTCTCCTTGATATGGGCGGCAAATGCCGGGTCTTGAGCTGCTTTCTGTTTACGTCTTTCGGCATTGATACGGTTCTTCGCGGCAGCGTAGGCACGCCTTTTCTCTAAGATCTTGGCAGCTTCCGGATCGCTCTCGGCAAGCACTGCCAGCTCTGCGATCGTGATCCGCTTCAGCATAGCGGTATGAGCCTTTGCTTCTTTTGCGGCGATATATTCAGGATCAGATTCCCGTATGGCCTTCTTTTTTGCCTGATCCTTATGATTCTGCTTGCGCTGTTTCTCAAGGACAGCTTCATACTCAGCGGCAGCTTCCGGGTCGGTCTTAGCGCGCTCTTTAAGCTCCGCATATCGTTTCTTCCGGTTTTCTTCACTGCGGATCGATTGCTGATGTTTTAGTTCGCGTTCCCTGGCATCGACCTCGGCCCGGAATTCTTCCTCTGTCTGAACCGTCCCCGGAGGGAGATAATGGCCGATGAAATTGAAGTACACATCCACTTGCTGTCTGCGGTACTTCGTCCGGCCCCCGGTATGCTCATGGACCTCAACCTTCTCGATAAACTCATAGAGCATGATATCGGTCAGTTCTGTGATATTGCGGTACTTACGGATCAGCTCCATGAACCGCGCGATATCCGCTTTCTTCGGACTGGAAGGCGCCTCCGGCTGCTTCAGCTCGGCAATACGGGCCTCAAGCTTTGCCTGTTCCTCATCGTATTGGGTGATCAGCCGCTCTGCCTGACGGTCCGGTATGCTTCCCCTGACTTTGCTTTCATAAAGGCTCTGGATCAGATTGTCCAGTTCTCGGAACCGTTTTCTGGCCGCAGCCAGTTCCTTCTTCTCTTCATCGGATACCTGGTCCTGTTTGGAATCCCATTGGACACGCAGTTCTTCAAGGAAGGCCGCTTCGTCTGACAGTACATGTTCAGCGACGGTCTGGACCGCTTTCAGGATAATCTCTTCAAGCGCGGATGCCTTTATGAAATGCGTAGTGCAGTCATTATAACGACTGCGGTAATTGCTGCACTGGAAGTTGCTGAAGGAATCATAATCCTTGTCACTGTGGGCCGATTCCGGTGCGGCGTAAGACATTCTGGCCCCGCAGTCAGCGCAGAAGACTAGCCCTGAAAGCCGGTGTGTGAGCTTTCCGTTTGAATGAAGATTTCTCGGCTTGCGTTTGCGGTGCTTATTCGCCAGATCCCAAGTCGCCTGATCGACTATCGCCTCATGCGTATCAGGGAAAAACAGCAGTTCGTCAGGACGGGCTTTGCGGCGTTTCTTCGTTTTGAAGTTCTCGCTGATTGTCTTTCCGAGAACCGTGTGACCCAAGTATTCCTGACGGTCCAAGATATAACCGACAGAGGCGTTCGTCCAGAGATAAGGATCATGGTAGTCATGGTGTCTGGATGCCATTCCCTTCTTTTCCAGATATGCGGAAGGGATCAGGACCTTATCAGCCTGAAGCGTCTCGGCTATGGTTCGGAGCGGAGTGCCGACGGCTGCCATAGCGAAGATTCTTTTGACTACCTCGGCAGCTTCCGGATCAACATACAACGTCTGCTTATCATCAGGTTTAAGCATATAGCCATAAGGAACGGACCCACTGCACCGGAGACCCTGTTCCATACGGTTCCGGAATACGGCCTTTATCTTCTTACTGGTGTCCTTCGCGTACCACTCGTTCATGATGTTCAGGAACGGAGTGAATTCATTGTCCATCGGGTTATTGCTGTCGATGTTATTATTGACCGCTATGAAACGGACACCTTTATCCGGAAAGAGGATCTCTGTATAGTAGCCGACCTGAAGGTAGTTCCTTCCGAAGCGGCTCATATCCTTCACGCAGATGACGGCCACATTACCGGCCTTGACTTCTTCCAGAAGGGCAGCAAAGCCCGGTCTGTTGAAGTTAGTGCCTGAATAACCATCGTCGGTGAAATGCCGGATATTCCTCAGACCCTTGGAACGAGCGTAGTCTTCCAGATATTTCTTCTGGTTCAGGATACTGTTCGACTCGCCCTGAAGCTCATCGTCACGGGAAAGACGCTCATATAGGGCTGTGATTTTCTCTCTGCCCACGGCTTACTGCCTCCTTTCTTCGAAAATGTAAAACAGCGAGAGCCTATTCAAGAGAATTGCTCTCACCATTAGTATAATTTCGTGCTAACTGTTGGGATCAGTAACAACGTAGGATGTCTTATCGGATAACTGCATCAGATTTGGTTTGATAAAGTTCCTCGTTTTACCGGAACCGGATCCGCCGATCACTATCACGTTCTTATTTCTTGCAAACCGCCAGTTCTTCGGCCGGCTGTTCATGGTCAGAAATTCCGTCATGGTGAGGATGATGTTGTTGTCAAATACAGGATCAATATAGGGTGCAATGTCCTTTGCAGTTCCCCATCTGGCTGATCCGTATTCAACTCCCTGTCGGTATTTCTTGGCATTCTTCCGGCGGTAGCGGATAAAGGCCCAAAATGATACCGCACCGATGATGCCCACAACTACATCCCACCAGAAAGGACTGGGAACAGGGTTCCGGAATGCAAGCCCGAAGTACATGACCAGATTCATCATTTTCTGGATCATGGTATTTCCAGTACAGTGACGGTAAAGCCACGCCTCTTTCTCTATCAGGTAAAAAACTATGAGATAGGGAATAGCTCCGGTCATGGTTTTCTTCATATCCATCATCTGGAGCCTGCCGATTATGTCTGCCAAAACCTTTCCTGAATACTTCGCCAACACGTTTTCCTTCTTTTTTCTTCCAGCCGGCTTTTTATTCAAATTTCCAATCCTTCTCCGGAAACCCTCCCTCTTTACCGGTCCTCCGGACTTCCTGTGGTTTTCCTGATTTTGTCTGTTCATTCAGTGTGATAGTCTCACCTCCCTCGCTTTTTTACCTCGATGGTTCGCGTTCTTTCTGCCGGGTCTTTTCCCTCTCGCGATGCTTTGCCGAACGCGCGATCGCTTTCTGCAGACGTTTTCGGATAGAAGCCTTCCTTGTCGCAGGCAATGCCATGCCCGTGTACTCTTTAAATGCCGCAGTCATCACTGCTTCATCCTTTGCACGGAAAAACACCAGATACTGGGGCGGCTCCTTTGACTTATCCTTTTTCAGGCTGTACTGGATGCGGTATTTACGGGCTACTTTTTCAAAAGAGCGGATGTTATTATCCGTAATCTCTATGTTTGACAGCTCACTCCCGGATTCCATCATTGACTTCAATGTGCGCCTGCCCGGCTTATTTGCCTTTTTCACCTCCTTCTGCGCAGCCTTACTGGCTGCTTTTTCCTTCTTCCGTGCTTCTATTTCCGATCCTGTCAGCCTGCGCTTTTCCTCAATACCGCGCACCATTTTTTCCAGTGCCGCCTTAAGGATCCGGCCGGAGATCTTACCGCCGTTAATGGCTAACGCTACCGTTTTCTCATCAACTTCTTCCTGCATGCCACCTTCACCTCCTTTCACTTGTCATTTCCAACAGCTGCCGTTCCACAGACGGGATATAGCCATGGTCTTTCAATATCAGATACAGAAACCTCCGGCCTTTTTGCGTCCATTCCGTCTGCTGTTTTGAATCAAAAGTCCCGTCCGACTTCGGGAAAGTAACAGTCGTGCTCGCTGTATATCCCTGGTTCTGATATTTCGCATAAAGCACCCACTGACCTCCGACCCGGTATTGTATTCCCAGATCATAAAGAAGGCGGTTGAACTTTACGGCACTCATCCCATAATCCTTAGCGATCTGTGTCGTCAGCAGCAAAGATTTGGACTGAAGGACTTTATCCGCGTATTCTGCTTTTGGCTTTATCTCCCTGATCAAGCCTTCCTGCCTCCGGTTTTCTACAGACAGGCAGAAACATCTGGTCTGCAGTTCCTCTATCTGCTTTTTTGCGATCTGCAGAGCCCTTGCCATGACTTTCTCAGGACTATTCCAGGCTCTTTCGATCTCGAGAAAATACTGCCGATACTGCATCCCTTTTTGTGAACGCTGGATCATGCAGATATGCTTGGCCATATCCACACTGACCAGGTAGTCTATTTCTGTCTGGCCGGTGCGGGATCCTTCGCTTTTCTGTAAGACTTTCACATAATCGCTTCCCTCTTGAAATCCATACTTCAGCATTCTGGGAAACCACTGACGGAAAACCGTCTGGATCTCCAGCGCGTCATGAAGCTCCCTTGCAGATATCATCGGTGCATCTCCCGAGAAATCCACATGGACCGCTCTTTCCAGTGCTGTGGTAGTCATAGGAAGATTCCTCCTTCTTATCTGTCAATGCGGCTCTTCCGCCCCTTCTCTTACTATTGATTTTCCTTCTTTCATCTCTCTGTACAGCCTGGCAATACAGTAGCCGATACAGGGACTGACCCTGCTATACGGACAGATCCTGCAGTCGAGGATCAGCTTTCCATCGTCATCGAATTTCTCTGCAGTCTTCTTTGGGAATGGCAGTAGATACCAGCATTTATCACGGACACATTCGCTTTTGCGTACATCCCAGTAATAACAGTACCTGCAGTCAAATGGCTTATCGGAGGCATATTCTCTTCCTTCTATCTCAGACTGCGGAAGCCTTACAATATCAGCCTTCCTTCCCATTGAAAACCTCCTCCGAAATATCACTGCATGCCATGTCCTTCGCCGCCTTCAGCAATGCATTCTGTTTTTCATGAGCGTATGGCAAAACCCTCCGATGCCAGTAGTCATCCTCCGGATGCTTGTGTTCGTACCATGCGGCGCACCTCACCAGCATCACCACCCCGCAGATAAGGATCCCTGTAAGGACCCCGACAATAAAATGCCCCATTTCTCGTTCCTCCTTCTTTTCCAACACAATTAACAGTTCCTGTTTTGTTTCAGGAAAAATCCTGAACTTCTCGCTGTTTTCGTTCTCCGGCCAAGCCTTTAACAGCACATGAATACGACGGAACCTTCTCCGAAAAGAAACGGCTCCGCCGCATGGAATCTGCTGTTAAACAGCTTTTCCATATATGGTTTTTAATTTTCCGACTGCCCTCCTGAGCCCGTTCCTGTCCCGTTTTTTCCGCAACGTTTTCTCGTTAACAGCTGTGCTTTATTTCTTCAGCTGTCATCGGTATCCACCCAGGAAGCAGCCTATGCAATTGTCAAGGATGACGAGAGGGATGAACTGTCATTCCCCCTTCGTCTATCCCAAACTTTTTGCAGGTGAAGGAAAAAGAAAACGAATCATTTTCATGTTCTTTATTAATTTGAGAAGATTGTCGTGAAGAGAAGGAGATAAACTGTTGCTGAAAAGGCAGTAGGAGAAATGCCGGAAAGAGCGTAGTGGAAACATGAGAGATTTGGTCAAAACAAAAAATCCCACCGTTATGGTGGGAATAAAGAAAGATGGGTATGACAGGAGTCGAACCTGCGTATCACGGGTTAAAAGCCCGGTGCATAGCCGTTTTGCTACATACCCGGATGTCTCATACAGGGCTCGAACCTGTATCGGGGGATTAGAAATCCCCTGTCCTTTCCATTGAACGAATGAGACGCAGCGGCCATCGGACTTGAACCGATATCGCAGGATCCAAAGTCCTGTGTGCTCCAACAACAGCGAAGCTGGTGTTTTTCACACAGGCCGCAAGTGCACAGATGGATTCGAACCATCCCAGATGGTTTTGCAGACCACTCTGATCACCAGATCCTGCGCACGAAGATGGACAGTGTTCGAGCCCCCCGAACTCCTGCGGATTTTCAGTCCGCCGCTACTACCGAGTCAGCTTACTGTCCTTTTTGTCGGATTACTCCGACGGTTGAAAAACAGGACACGAAAAATCGCATGATTAAAAGTCATGGTGCCATTGGCTGGAATTGCTGTATGTGTCCCACAGCCCGGTGGATTGGATTCGAACCAATAACCTCTGCTTTTGGATAGCAATTTTTAAAGTTGCTGTTAAAATCCCGAGCAGGATTTGTTTATTAAGAGCTCTTCCCATTGAGCTACCACCGGTTATGAATGAGGTACTTCATAATCGAAAGTGCCGTCAGTCAATGATCACCCCAACGGGATTCGAACCCGTATCTCCACATTGAGAGTGTGGCCACCTGAACCTGTTTAGTAAGATGGGGCGTTATGAGCAGCTCCGACGGGATTTGAACCCGACATTTCTGCCTTGAAAGGGCAGCGTCCTAACCTGTTTAGACGACGGAGCCATATTTTAAAATGGGCCACCAGGGATTCGAACCCTGATCTGACGGATTAAGAGTCCGCTATAATGACCATTATACGAGTGACCCTAAACAGCCCTCACAGGATTTGAACCTGCAATTCCAGAGTCAGAATCTGATATGTTTCCATTACATCAAAGGGCTATGGCAGATCCGTTCGGGTATGATCCGAAATCTGAGGTTTTGGAGACCTCCATGCTATCCGTTTACACCACAGATCTATAAAAAACGAATAAAAAAACCGCCTTCCCGGTCAGGAAAGCGGTACCAGATTACAGATATTTAGATCCGGTTTGTGCTACTCATCTTTACGGATCCCTTCTGTTACGGGTATGATCTGCTTTGCTGACACAGGCATGACAAAACAACGTTCCTGGCAGAACCAGAACCGCTCTTCTTCCTTCCTGAACTGTTTGCAGACCATTGCGTACATCATTTTTCCATTCTCCTTGCTATTCTTAGACAATAATTTATTGAGTGAAATGGAGCCGACAGGTTTCGAACCTGCAGCCTTCTGCTTGCAAGGCAGATGCTCTTCCATTTGAGCTACAACCCCATATAATAGCGGGTACGGGATTCGAACCCGTATACATGGCTTATGAGGCCATCGTGAAACCTTTCCAACGCAACCCGCAGAGCCCGTACCGGGAATTGAACCCGGATCATCTGTTTGGAAGACAGATGTGTTGTCCATTACACCACACGGACGAAATATAGATAATAATCCTTTTTTAAAGCAAGTAACGGGACTCGAACCCGTAACCCCGCTCAGGCAAAGCAGTGCGTTAGCCGATTACGCGATACCTGCATATAAAAGCTTCCCGTCGGATTCGAACCAACAACCGGCTGATTACAAATCAGCTGCGCTACCGTTACGCAAGAGAAGCAAGATCGGAGCTGCGGGAATCGAACCCACATCGACTGTGTATAAGACAGCTGCCCTGCCATTGGACGAAGCTCCATTAAAAACCATTGATATAGAATCAGGAATAGGAGAGAAATCTATATTCCTGAACCAGAGTCATCAGGGTGACTGACGGGATTTGAACCCGCATGAGGCGGCACCACAAGCCGCTGCATAGCCGTTCTGCCACAGCCACAGTATCCCCGGCGCGACTTGAACGCGCATCAGATGGTTCGTAGCCACCCAGTCTTTCCTTTAGCCTACAGGGACATATTTGAGAATTTGAGAGCTTCCCGTCGGATTTGAACCGACAGCCTGCTGATTACGAAACAGCTGCGCTTCCATTGCGCCAGAGAAGCAAGATCGGAGCTGCGGGAATCGAACCCACATAGGCTGCGCATCAGACAGCTGCCCTGCCGTTGGACGAAGCTCCATTGAAAACGTTGATTTTTTTGAGCGGGAACAGCAGGGATCGAACCTGCGGCCTTCCGGTTAACGGCCAGACGCTCTGCCAGCTGAGCTATGAACCCATATATTTCTTCTGTCAAGCTCTGAAACTGCCAACATGGTTTTCAGTTTCAGACCCTTCTGATTATCTCCATGACCCTTGCGTTTTTACGGATTCGAACCGCTTTGATAGCGTGACAGGCTATTTTTTTACCATTGTTCTTTGCTGTGAGGGTCACAACCTGTACCGTCCGCCCTTCGCATAACCGAATGGTCTTCTTCTGACGGGAAACACTTAGAAAGTTGAAAATGTCGGAATCGAACCGCGTCTCTGCGTCCCTGGCGCAGCGTGTTTCCATTACACCACATTCTCAATGACAATCCTAACGGGAATCGAACCCGTACCTTCGGAGCGACAGTCCGGCGTACTAACCTTTATACTATAGGACTTTATTATGGTCTTTATTGCAGGCGGACCAGCGGATGCCAGCCCGCCTTTACGCAATATAACACGTTATTTCTATTGTTTTTGCTATTTGATTCCGGAGAATCATCCAGTCATCCGCACCTGCGAGCCGGTATGTCTACGACAACGATGTCGTCCATAGTCACACCCAATATTGCCGCCAATATGACCAGGTTGTCGATGGTAGGCAAGGATGTACCGTGGATCCACTTGTAGATAGCCTGCGGAGTTGCGAAGCCAAACACCGCCTGCATGTCCTTTACGGAAAAGCCGGCAGCGATCCGCATCCTGTCGATGTTCTGACCGGTCGCAACAACGTTGATGTAAGGAACAGTTATCATGTTGCACCCCCTGTCCGGCAGCATAACCGGCACAGGGAGAGCTGGTTACACCGCCTTATTCACTTTCATTTTTCCGGTTTCTGTCCTGCTTTATTTCCGATGGCAGGAACAGATCTTCATAACCGTGATCTTTAAAACTCTTTTTCATAATGCGGCTCTCCATTTTCCTGAAAATATGCAATAAAAAACCGCCTGTCTTTTCGGACAAGCGGAAGTATCAGCAACATAAGCTGTGATCAGTCTGTTCATTCCAGAGTATGTGCAAACACACCTGGATTCAGATATCCACTTGATCCGGCCTTGAAAAGGCATACCTTATTAAGCCATTCAGCTTTTTCAGCTGCGGGCATAATGGTTCCCTGAAGATCATTCGGGCGATATGTATTGCGTGAACTGAATATATGTATCTGCAGCATTGCCTTTCCTTTCCGAACCTGCGGTTCTATTTTTTCTGACTTTCACTATAACACCGTTTAAAAACCTTGTCATTATACTCGTAGTATAATTTCAGGGCTTTGTTACATGTTTTCAGAAAAAAGCCAGGGAAACCTGCCACTTCCCTGACTGAGCGCCGCTCCCGGGTCCCGACCCCGGATGCCGGATCAACCGGCCCCTGCTTAGCAGGCAGGTGCATTTGCCAATTCTGCCAGAGCGGCTTATAAGCGAAGACGGGGGGATTTGAACCCCCAAACCCTTTCGGATCACCTGTGTTCGGGACAGGCTGCCTGCCAATTAGCACACGTCTCCAAATATGATAGCGCCGCAGACAGGACTCGAACCTGCAAGCCGGTTTTCCCCCGACCAACTGTGTTCCAAACAGCACCCCCACCAGTTGAGGGACTGCGGCATATAAGTCGGCAGATCAGGGTTTGTATATCTGCCGATATTGATAAGCGCCGTGAGAGGGATTCGAACCCCCAGTCCGCTTTCACGGATCACCGGTTTTCAAGACCAGCCCAGTAGCCATTGTGGCATCACGGCTTAGTACGGGAGGAGGGATTCGAACCCTCAAAACCATGTTACTGAGACAAGTACGTATTCCGTTCCGTCACTCCCGCATAAGTGTCCCTGGTGAGACTCGAACACACAATGGATCTTAGTCCGGCGCGGGGCCTTAGCCCGCTGCATATACCAATTCTGCTACAGGGACATAGCTATATGACGTACTCCCGGAGGGATTTGAACCCTCACTGAACCGGGTTTAAGCCGGATTCCTCTTCCAGTTGTGGGCGGTAAGATGATCTTGCCACCACACGGTAAGGAGTTTTTTCACTCTACGGTAAGCAGTTTTTACATCCTGCAGTAAGCACTTTTTTACATGTGCGGTAACCAGTTTTTTACATTGTCCGGTAAAGACTTTTTCACACAGGGCGATAAGCACTTTTTTACATATGAGCACTGATTCCTGCCAGTGGTGAGTAATAATAAGGAGGTGCTCCAGCAGCAGCCCACTGTATACTTGTAACAACAAGAATGCAGGAGGGAAGCAATCATGTTGGACAAGACACAGATGCAGGAAATACAAGACCTGAAACTTCGTGGTTATACCAAGGCGGAGATCCTTCAGTATTACAAGGAGCAGGGGATCAAACCGCCAAGCCGGCCAACCATTTCCAAGTACTATGACATGGATGTCATACCGGATAATCCCGGCGCCAGGCTTTCCAAAGATAAAGCCTTTGATGTCTCTCCATTCAAGGAGACGATCCTGAAGATCCTTGAAGCAAACAGCCGCAAAGACTTTTGCGTATCTTCCGTTTATGACCTTCTGGAAGAGAAGTTCATAGAGAATGGTGAGTTTAAGCAGCTGCCGGGTAATGAACAGACGCTCCGCAACTACGTACATTTCCTTGAGAAATCAGAACAGATCAACACCGGAAATGACCACAGGCGGATCTATGACCATGTATTCGATACTCATCCAGGCGAACAGATGCTCATCGATTTTGGAGAAGTTACGCTGAACAGGAAGTCATCAATACATTTTATCTGCCTTCTGCTGCGTTATTCACGGTTCCTGTGTGTATTCGCGCAGGACCACAAATATAACGCTACAGAGGCCTGCCAGGCGATCTATAAGAGCTTCTGCAGGATCGGCGGACGTCCGTCTGTCCTGGTGATCGACCAGGATGCAGTTTTCGTATCCAGTGAGACCTATGGGGAGGTCATTAAGACCAGGGTCTTTGAGGACTTCTGTACAGAGCAGGAATTAAAACTCTGGGTATGCAATAAGGCTGATCCGGAAAGCAAGGGACCGATAGAGAACAGCGTCGGTTTTGTAAAGAAAAACTTTTTCAGTGCCCGTAAGATCACCTGTATTGATGATGTATGGCGTTCTCTACCGGGATGGCTGAACCGTAAGAACAAACGTATTCACCGGGCTACGCTGCACATTCCGGAAGCAGTATTCCGGGATATTGAGAAGAAAGCTTTAAGGCCGATGCTCCCATCTGTCTATGAAGTTTCGCCGAATACGTTTACTTCCACTGAACTCCATGGCACGCCGTATGTGTTATACAAATCATGCAGATATTCCGTACCTAGAGAGTTCGCCTTCAAAACGGTAAAATATAAAGTCACGACCGGGAAGATCCACATTTATGATGAAAATCTCAGTTTCATCTGCACGCATCTCCTCAGTGAGAGAAAAGGAAGTTATAACCAGCTTCCCGAACACAGGAAAGGGGAATCAGGCAGCTGGATCGACATCATGGAGCGCATGCGGGATAAGTGGAACTGCTACGACTTCCAGCATTTCATCAACGGTATTAAGAAAGAAAATCCAAGGCACATCAGCAAACAGCTCAGTGCGATCGAACAGTTCCTGGATTCCGAGAAGCCGGAACGTGCCCTGGTCGCAGAAGTAATGAGGATCTGCTGTAAGAACTTCCGCTATCAGTTCTCACAATTCAAAGTGGTTTATGAATACACTAAAGCCGGCCGTAGTCTTTCTGGGACAGAAAACATGATTGTTGCCATGAAGTCCGATCCGGTGGATTACAAGTCACTGGAGATATACGGCAGAGTCTTTAACGAACGCGTCGCCCAGACCAGGAAGGAGGCGACCGTATGAACCGTGAAGTCCTGAAAAGCATTGATACAGGGCGTATTCCTGTTGAACGTCTTATGTCACTTCTCCAGACATTTACGCTGAAACATTCTGCAAGGGCACTCCCGGATCTGCTGGAAACAGCAGATCTGGAGAATGTCACAAACCGCCAGTTTCTGCTTTCAGTTCTTGAGACCGAGGTAAAAGGCCGTAATGAACGCAGGAGAAAGAGAAACTATTCCGCAGCGCACTTTCCGCCAAATATCCGTCCGCTGGAAGAATTCAATCCCGAAGAACTGGAATCAGGGATCTCACAGGCGCAGCTGGACAGACTGAAGGAACTTTCCTGGCTGGACAACAGCGGAAATCTTGTGTTCGCCGGGCCGCCCGGCCTGGGCAAGACAATGGTTGCTCTTGGTCTGGGCCTTCATGCCATCAACAACGGTTATACCGTCTGCTTTGAGAAGATGGTAAATCTCGTAAAGATCCTTGATAATGCAGAGACAGAACGGACAGCCGGTTTCCGTCTCAGGAATCTTAAAAAGGCGCAGCTCGTGATCATAGACGAGATCGGTTACACACCGATCACCAAAAGCCAGGCAAACAGGTTCTTCACCTTTATCAGCGATACATGTGAAACCTCTTCCATTATCCTTACTACCAACAAAGAGATAACAGACTGGGCTGAATTGATGGGCGATCCCATACTTACGACTGCTCTTCTGGACCGGATCCTGGAAAGTGCGAACTGTTATTCGTTCCGGGGGGAATCATACCGTCTTAAATACCCGAAGATTCCCGACTGACATAAAGCCTGCCGGCTACCTGACAGGAGATGTAAAAAACTCCTTACCATGCCATGTTAAAAACTGGTTACCATACAATGTAAAATCTTCTTACCGGACAGTGTAAAAAACTGCTTACCGTACGAAGAAAAAACTCTTTACCTTACGATGTAAAAAAGTGCTTGACGTTTGCATCCAGTTGGGACACGGGAGCAAATCGTGGGCCGGGCAGGACTTGAACCTGCAATGTTTACCACAAGGGTGACGGATTTACAGTCCGCTGGCTTCGCCAATTCGCCGTACCGACCCATAAATAAAAAACCGCCTGCGTGGAAATACTCCAGGCAGGCGGCCTAATAACCATTGCACTCTCAGATAGAGTTCAGTTAAGCCAGTGTTTTGCCAGAGAATTCTCACACGCCAAAGTAACCTTGCTGCCGGAAAGCAGAAGGGACAGATACAGAACGTATGAGCTGAACAAAACAAACATAGCCATCATCTTAGTAATCCTCGCAGTTTTTCTTTGATAAATTAATTGGTTTTAGTAAGAAGAGCATACACCTATTATCATGAAAAATCATTCGACTAGTGGTATAAAATGTAGTGCGTAATCAGTGCGGCTCACCAGCTGTCTAAGATCTACCGCGGATACCATAGGATGAACCATTATTTTAACGCCGGCAGACTGTACTGGAAATAACACCAACTATTTGACGCTTACCCTTCATGTTCGGAAAAAATAGCGCCAGAGATGTTTAATCCTCATCGGCGCCATATAGAGCAAAATATTATGGAGAAATTATTATTTTTCAAATTCCGAGTCACATAGCACTCCATTAATGTTTTTCAATTCTATACATCGAGAAAAATATTTGAAACAATCATCTTCATGGTCTACAACTATTACCGTCTTGCCTTGTAGCGTCAACCCCGTTAATAATCTAGCAACTTCATATTTCTCTTCGTTATTCAATCCTTTAAATGGTTCATCTATTCCAAAAACTTTTCGTTTCTCTTCGATGTGTTTAATTATTTTTATTCTAAGATTTTCTCCACCGGAAAGAGACGATATGCCTTGTCCTATGAGTAAATGCCCTAGCAGAAGTTTTTTTGCCAGACTAAGCTTTTTATATATGCCCGGTTCCAGACTTTCAAAAAACTGAGTTGCCTCGTCTATTGACATTTCCATAACATCAAGCACAGACATTTTGCCTATTTTATACCTGTTAAGTTTTTTATCATATCCTGTTCCGCGGCAATCTTTGCACTTCAGTACTATTTGACTTTGACCTTTTGAGCCATATGTAATGTATCCGGATCCACAACATGTCTTACAAGCACCATCTGCACTTGCCATATTAGAGAAGAGCGACTTTTCTTTGTCAAATGTTTTTGCAAATAGGTTGGCTAATTTCCCAGATATATCAAGGCTTGTTGCCACAGAGGCATTACTGCTTCCGGTCATGGGTTTCTGGTTTATATATACATAACTATCATAGTATTGAATTAAGTATTCTCGTAAGAGAGTAGATTTTCCAACTCCTGAACGTCCAAAGATGATATTCATCCTATCGGCAGCAATACGAATATCAACTCCTTTGAAATTATAGACATTAGTAGGGATTCTTATTACATCTATTTTTTCTTCTGGTAATACTTTTATAGAAAGAGATAGCTTTTGTTTTTTTAAATACTGACCAACATCTATCAAAGAACCGCCATGCATGCCGCCACCTTCACCTAATGCAATAATAGAGGATGCGTCTTCTACAAATAGATCATGATGGTCTACTATCAGAAGAGTATTGGATTTTGATAAGGTTTTAATGTTTTGATATACAATTTCCTTCTCTTGAAAAGACAATCCAGACAACGGTTCATCTAAAACGACAAGGAGATCCGATAACTGAGAAGAAAACACTTTTATTAATCTAAGTCTTTGAAGCTCGCCCCCCGATAGCGAAGGAATTGTCCTATTTAAAAATAAATATCCGAGATTCAACTCAACGGCTTTTTGGGCAAATTGTTCAATTTGACTTATTGAAAACTCTATATCTGAACTTTTATATTGTCCTCTTACATCAGTTACCCACTTGAGAACCTCATTAAACGACAATGTCATTAATTCTCCTATGGATAATCCTGCAATTGTATTCTCTCTATGCCCTTCTTCATATTTTTCTCCTCTGCACCATTTACATATTAACTCTGAAAAGAAGTCTTTACTCGGCGAAAAGCTCTTTAGCATGGGCTTTCCTGACATAACTCCGTAATATGGAGTCGTTCGTGTAGAATAGTGACTGGTGACTTTGTATTTTATCGAATATTTATTTTTACTCTCCCCATATAATATTTTTTGTTTCTCTTTATTACTTAGTTGACGAAAGCTCTTTTGAATTGAAATATCTTCATCCTCACAGTATCTCGCTATAATTTGCCGGTAAAAGTCTTTGTGCTTATTCCAACATCTGATTGGAACTTGTTCAAGAGTTTTATCATAATCGATTAATTTAACCGGGTCGAGCTGTCTGATGTATCCTAGCCCAAGACAATGAGGACAAACATTTTCTGTTTTATTAAGCACAAAATAGTCGTAGGGAAGATTAAGAATTGCTGAATAAATTTTGGCAAGGCATGGGTTTAACGAGAAGTACGTTCCAATTGTAGAACGCACGTTATTATTATTATTCAATTGCCTGATAGGTACTGTGACAAGCATGTTTGAATAGGACTCCACGGAATAATCCGGTTCATTAGTACCATCATAAAACATGGAGCTAAGTTCGTGGAGCCCTATTTGAGCAACTGTATTATATGCTAAAGATGATTTACCACTTCCAGAAGGCCCAACTATCAAATTAACACCATTTCTTTTAAGGCGGATATCGATACCCTTTAAGTTATTTGTTGTTATCCCCTTTATTTCTATATATCGTGCCATATAATTTGTCACTCTCACAAAATATCTCGGTACATTTCGAATTCCGGCATATAAAGCTCTTTAATCTTTTCTATAGCTGTGATCAAATTATAAACTCTGTCTTCCGGAAAAGAGGCTACATTTTTCACCACCCGTTTAGCCTGCAAATCCGCAGCATATAGAGTAATAAGTTTTTGAATCCTACACTTTGATTTGTCACGAGTCTTAAATGTCTTTTTCACTAAATAATTTGCGCCGGGACATGTTGGGCAAATCGGATATATGTAGCAATTATTGAAGCAATCGTCATCAATGAAAGAATCTTCATTTTTAAAATCTGTATTTAAGATTTCCTTCAACTCCTCTTGACTAAATGTCATTGGAGTAACAAACGGACAGGGGAGAATAGATCCATCAGTATCAAAAAAAGTAGTCCCGGTTCCTATTCCACACCATTTTCGTTTTGGACGATTTTCTTCTACACAAACATCTATTTGCCGACCTAACATCTGATCTATAACAAGATCATCATGTTCAACATAAAAATCAACCAATTTACGAAGTTGAGGGATGATGGCTTTAATATATTTCTCATCGCTCCAGTCAAAGGTCCCTTCAAATAAATTGACTCCGTTTATCTCTTTAAACCCCAAACTATGCAAGAAAATGATATTATCAGCCAAATGGTCTAGTGAATACTCAGACAATGTCATCTTAACACCTTGTCCAGGCCATGTGTCCCTAAAAAAATCGATATCTATCATACCGAATGAATTTGATCTATTAAGATTATGCGTTTCAGGCAGTCCATCTAAACTTAACCCTAATACGAACCTGTCCTTATGACTACGGAACCAGTCTTTCATAGATTCATTCAGTACCGTTCCATTTGTCGTTGCATAGAATATATAATCCTCTTGTGGATATTTGGCGGTAGTATACTCGTATATTCTTTTTATTAATTCAAATTCAATTAACGGTTCTCCTCCAATAAAACTCAGTTCTATACCTTGCATATCATCTGGATGATTGGCAAAGATCCAATCGATGGCTTTTTTGGCTGTCTCAAACGACATACGATTATTTCCATCATGGTTCTGATAACAATATATACAATCTAAATTACAACTATGAGTCAGACATAAACTTGGAGAAAACCTTACCCCTTTTTTTATATCATTCATAACATCCTCACATTTTCTATCTATTATCAAAAAAGCTATCTGTCTGAATAATCAGACAGACAGCTTTACTCTCACATATAGACAAATACGAAGCCTTAGCTTCCAGATCCACTGCAGCTTCTTCCGCAATTACCAGTACAACCAGCCAAGCAACCGCCAGAACACGACTGCCCACAATTTCCTGTGCAACCACATCCACTGGCATAATATGCTTCACCAGCCATTGCCGGCTGATAATTAGGCTTCAGATTTTGTAAGGCAGACATAATAGCCTCGTTAAGCAGTCCCATATTATTATACCTCCTTCAAAAACTATAAGAGTAATCTTACGGCGCTCATTAAACTGTTAGAAGTCATATTTCTACATAACTATAATAACAACAATTATTATACCCGTCAAATATCAAAAGGTTCTCTAATATCATTTCGAAAAGATATTGATGTAATATCCTATAAGCGGCCATAACTAAAAGTCCTTGACTACAGACAAGAAAGGAGTCAGTAATATCACTGATGCCTACAGCATTACTCTGACAATTTACCTGTTTGATGAAAGAATAAAATGCCTCCATGTAGTAAAATACATCACTAAAGGAAACACTTGTAAAACCCCTATTGAAGAACGCTGTAGCTTTTTCATTTAGATAACAAACGAGGGAAGATTAAGCGCGAATATGGCTATATCTTTACTCTAATGTGTTTATTCTTTGCTTAATAATAATTGCAGCCCCAACACGGAAAGTAACTTGAGGCTGCAATTATTTCATTGTGCTATGAAATGTAGTTACGCATAAATAATCATTTACCCAGCAATTCTATTAGAAGTATATATCATTTTCTCTTAGAATTTTGGTTTTCTATATCCTTCTTCAAAGCCCAAAAGGCCCCCACAAAAATGCCTGCAACTATCATCAGCACGATCCACAGGACAACATTCGTGGTGTCACCGGTCTCAGGATTGCTTCGCTGCCTCTGGCTTGAAGAGGACGGTGTCGAGCTGCCGCCCTTCGGGGTAGACGAGCTACCTCCAGAGGAGGGTGTGCTGGTCTTTGTCTCCTTCGGTGCATCGACCATTGCGACTTTCTGGATCTCACCGGTTTCCTTAACTGTAAACTTCACATCCTCCGCAACTTCGTAGCCTTTAGGGGCTGTCACTTCACGGAGCGTATAAGTGCCGGGTTTGAGTTTTTCGATCATGTGAGGCTCCTTGCCGGAGGTCCATTCCTCGATCTTCTCGTTGTTGCTGTCGAAAATCGTGAGCTTCGCTCCAGGAAGTTCCTTTTTTGTCACCATATAGGTCTTGGAGATCTGCACCTTGGTGTAGTCGTCGACCATGGCAACTTTCTGGATCTCACCCGTCTCCTTCACCGTGAACTTTACGTCCTCCGCACGGAGATATCCGTCAGGGGCAAGTTCCTCGCGAAGAGTATAAGTCCCGGCAGGCAGGCGCTCGATCATATGGGGTTCTTTTCCGGAGGTCCAGCTTGTGACCTTTTTGCCGTTTTTATCAAAGATGGTGAGCTTTGCACCCAGGATCTCTTCCTTTGTGACCATGTCAGTCTTGCTGATCTGGACCTTGGTATAGGCATCCTTCATGTAGACTTTCTGGATCTCACCGGTCTCTTCGACTGTGAACTTCACATCTTCGGCACGCAGGTAACCATCAGGGGCAAGTTCCTCACGGAGCATATATTCACCGGGTTTCAGCATGGTAATGTAATGCGGATGATCCGTTGATGTCCATTTTTCGATGACTTTGCCGTCCTTGTCAAAGAGTGTCAAATGGGCACCGGGGATCTCCTTGCAGGTCGTCATGTCCTGCTTGGAGATGTGGACCTTTGTATAATCATCTTTCATGTAGACCTTCTGGATCTCTCCAGTCTCTTCGACTGTGAACTTCACGTCTTCAGCCCGAATGTATCCGTCGGGAGCAAGCTCCTCACGGAGCATGTAATCACCGACAGGAAGGCGCTCGATCATGTGGGGCTTATCGGTGGAAACCCACTTGGTGATCACCTTGCCATCCTTGTCAAAGAGTGTCAGATGGGCGCCGGGGATCTCTTTGCAGGTGGTCATATTCTGCTTGGAGATCTCCACTTTCGTGTACTTATCCTTCATTTCCACCTTCTGCTCAATACCGGTGTCCTTCACCTCAAATTCCACATCTTCTGCCCGCACGTAGCCGTCCGGGGCAAGTTCCTCCCGCAGCACGTACTTTCCGATCGGGAGCATTTCGATGTAGTGCGGTTCTTCTTCGGAAGTCCATGTCTTTACAGCATTTCCTTCCTCGTCAAAGATCGAAAGCTTCGCTCCGGGGATCTCCTCGCAGGTGGTGATATCTGTCTTGGAGATCCTGACCTTGGTAACATCATCCTCCATCTTAACCTTCTGTACCTCCATGGTGTCCTTCACGGTAAAAACGATGGATTCCGCAGTCACATAGCCATCTGCAGGCTTCCTCTCAACAAGCTCGTATTCCCTGTTGGCATAGAGGTACTTGATCAGGTGCGGCTTCTCTTCAGAAACCCACTCGTCCACAACATTCCCGGCATAGTCAAGTACCTGGAGGTGTGCTCCCGGGATCTCACTGCCGCCGGTGATGTCGGTCTTGGAGATTTCCACTTTTGTGGGTTCATTTACGAATGCAAAGTCAAAGGACACTGTATCCTTATCATCTCCTTCGTATTCAAATGTGAATTCCTGCTTTTTATCACTGGCCGCATAGCCGCGCGGGGCTGAGACTTCCTGCAGATAGTACTTTCCGTCTACGGGCAGGTCAGCCGTGAAGCTGATCTCACCCTTTTCATTGGTCGCCCGCATCTCGATCATCTCATCCTTTTTAATCAGGACTTCGCCGGTCACAGACAGGATGTCTTCAGCCGCATAAAGCCCAAACGTGGCGCCTTTCAATGCTTCTTCTGTTTCTGAATCTTTCTTTGTCAGGTGCAGGGATACTTTCTGGCGGACATTCTGCCACTTCTCATCATAGACGACGATCGCTGTGTACTGGTCGCGGTAGGTGAGATCCACATAACGGGGTTCACTGTCGAGGACATAGCCGTGTGCAGTCTCCTTTTCCACGACATAATATCTGCCGAGGGGAAGGTCTCCCAGTTTCGCAATGCCGGTATCATCTGTAGTGATAGTTCCGACCAGTTCATCCTTCTTAAAATAGTCCTCCGCAACGCCGTCTGCTGCTTTGATGTCTTCAGCCGCATAGACTTCGAATGTGACGGAAGTCAGAGTCCCTGAGAGATATTCGAAGAAATGCTCTACTGTCCCCTTGACGGCATCCACTGGACTTACTTTGTCCAGGAATTCTCCCTTCTTGTCGATGATAAGGAGCGCGGTAGGGACCTTATCCTGCATTTCGACCTTCTGGATCTCACCGGTTTCCTCCACGGTAAAGACAACATCCTCCGCACGGAGATAGCCGAACGGTGCAGTCTCTTCCCGCAGGACATAGGACTCGCCTGCAGCAAGGCAGCGCACCATGTGGGGCTCGCCTTTCACGGTGGTCCAGCGCTCGATGACCTCGCCGCTGCGGGTGAGGATCGTCAGGACTGCCCCGTCGATCTCTTCGGCACTGGTGATGTCGGATTTTGTGAATTCGACCTTTGTGGGTTCATTTTTCATTACTGCACTCAGCTTTACTGCCGGTACATCCTGTCCCTGCCAGGAAGCGTCAAATGTGGGGACTATATCCGAAGATACATAGCCCGCAGGCGCTTTGTGCTCCTTCACATAGTATTTTCCAAGAGGAAGATCAAGATTAAAGACGGCGATCCCGTTTTTACCGGAAACTCCTTCTGCAAGGAGGGTATCCGCTTCCACGAGGGGGATCCCTGCATCATCAAGAATAGTGCCGGCAGCCGTATGGATATCTTCCGCGGTGTAGAGCCCGAAGACTGCTCCTTCGACTGTCTTTCCGGTCTCCATATCCTGTTTTTCCACAGTGATCTCCACTTTCTGGCGATCATTTGTGAATTCCATGGCCTGTTCGATCACGGGCGTTTTCTGATCCTTGTATGCAAAAATGACTTCCTGCGGTTCCGTGTTCAGGACAAAACCTTCGGGGGCCTTCGTCTCAATGACACGGTAAGTGCCAAGTGGAAGATCACTTACTTCCGCGGTTCCGACCTCATCAGTCACAACAGTTGTAACAAGGGCGTCCTTCTCATAGATCCTAATCCGGTCACCTTTTTCGTCTTTCTGGTGATCCGGGGTGAAAATATCCTCCGCTGCATAGACGGCGAATTCAGCACCGGCCAGTCCCTGTGCTTCATAGACAAAATCATTGTCATAAGAGGTCAGGACTTCACCGGACTTTGTGATGACGAGTTTTCCTTTAACAGGATGGTTTTCTACTTCAACTTCGATGATGGCGTCACCGGAAGTCTTGTCGATCTGGTAGGCAGTGTTGGTGTCCACGTCTACTTCGAATGTATCCGCATTCCTTACATATCCGATGGGGGCGATGATCTCCTCGATCCTGTAGCGCCCGGGCTTCAGGTTGTTGGGCAGGATCAGCCAGCCGTTCTCATCCGTGAAATAGGACTCATGGGTCTTTACGGAAGGATAAGTCGTGACCTGCTCCACATATGCATTTGCATTAACGTCAAAAACTTTGAATTCCGTACCCGGAATGAGGACGTTCTTCTTTGTTTCATCATCCTTCTTGATGATCCTGAGCTTTGCCTCAAACTCATCATCGAGCAGGACACGCCACTGCTGCGGCGTAGTCGGATGATTCTCCGTGATGGTCACTTTGAAATCATCGACGGGTGTGAAGTTATGGGGTGTCGTGGTCTCACGGACAATATATTTACCGTAAGGGATCGGGATGGAAACGGCATATCCCTTCTTATCCGTGAACATCTCCGTCTTGCCGTCGGAGGTCAGCACGACTGGCTTCGCTCCGGAGAAATCATAGCTGCCGTCAGGCTTTGTCTTCAGCGAACTGATCAGGTAAGCGGAGAATCCCACGCCCTGCAGCAGGTCCGCGTCGGTCTTGTCATTATCAGCTGCCTTGATCACCTGGAAAGGCTGCTTGATGACCTGTTCTTTGGAAGTACAGGCCTTCGTGACTGTCTTCACAAGGTCTCCCTCATAGGCACAGTCGATGTCATACTCCGTCTCATCGAGGAGATAGCCCTCGGAAGGGATCAGCTCCCTGATGAAATATTTCCCGAGATACAGGTCTTCCACAAAGGCTTTTCCGTCAGCGTCTGTCGTCATGGTCGCAACCTGGCTGCCTGCCTTAAACAGGACTCCGGTCTTTCCATCGGGATGGACTATGTCCTCACGGGCAAAAAGTCCATAGGTCGCTTTGACGAGCTTCGCATCACCCTGTGGTGTTCCGGTCTCCTTGTCCACCTTGGTCAGGTCGATCCTGGCGTCAACACGCTCATTAACAAAAGTGTGGCTAAAAGTGACTTCCGCCTGTTTCTCGTTGGTGTAATTGAATGTAAAACTGAAAGTATCTGCCTGGTTCCGTATATAATTCTTCGGAGCCTGGATCTCTTTTACATAATAGCTGTTGTTTACAGGAAGGTCCGCCTTAAAAACTGCGCTTCCATCCGTTCCTGTCGTGGCTTTTTCGATGAATGTGTCTTTGGGCACAATGACTTTGCCGTCTGCGGACTTGATGTCAGCCCCGGCATAAAGCCCGAAGATCCCTCCTGAGAGGGGGTTCTGTGTGGTGCCGTCCTGTTTAACAACGGTTACCTTTGCCTTCTGGCGGTCATTGCTGAACGTCGCGGTGCCGGTCACATCCGCGCTGGTGCTGCCTGCTGTGAGAGTAACGGTCTTGCTCTCTCCCTTGTTAACATAATTTGCGGGGGAACCTGTCTCTGTAACTACATAGGTTCCCATGTGCAGATTTGCAAGCGTGCCTTCACCATTGTCTCCAGTCCTGATCGTGCCGACAGAAGCTCCCTTCTTATGGACCACAGTTCCGTCTGCGGAAGTGATGTCTTCACCCGCCGTTACACTGTAGGTGGCTCCGGCGAGTTTGCCAGTTTCATACTTAAAAGCAGTTCCATTGCTGTCAGACGCTGCACCAATCAGGATCTCACCCTGTTTGGTGACTTTGATCGATCCCATGATCTCATCATCCTTGAAGCTCTTTGTCACGGTCGTACCGGCAGTCAGATTGACCGCAGTGACTTCCGTGGAGAGCTTAAATCCTTTGGGAGGTGTCAGCTCTTTGAGATACACTGTTCCTGTTGCATTGAGCTCTACAGTGGAAGTTCCGTTTGCATCTGTGGGAGGCATCTTTACCAGCAGGCTCGTGCATGCCTTGTCAGAGTAAACACCGTACACCGCACCGGAAAGATTTCTATTACCCGCGGCATTGCCCTTTGTAATGGTGAGCTTTGCACTCTCGACCCAGGTCACGGTCAGTTCCACATATTTGGCTTCTGCGTCGACGGCTTCCCCGAAGACAAGTGCGAGATCCTGTTCCTCATCGGAACCGCCTGCGATCATATAGGCTGAGTAGTCCTTGGTGACACTGCCGTTGAGTTTTGAGTACCAGGTCTTGCCTGTGCTCTGTGCCTGTGTCAGGGGAGCTGAGAAATAAAACTTCGTTCCTCCGGGGATCTCTACGGTCGCACCTGCCGCGCTGGTCTTTCCGGTCGTGACATTGTGGAGTTTCACACCGGCAGGGAGCTTGAAGGTGATCGTCTGCAGGGTATCTGCCTTGAAAGTGATCTCCTTTGTCCGCTGGGTGGTCCCGTCCACGTAAGCCGTTACGGTTTCGGGCGTGAGTTCCATATCTACATCCGGGATGTCGGGCATGCTCTGGCAGTAGTTGTACATTTCCATCGCCAGCTTTTTGCCCTTGTCACTCGTACCTACGAAAGCCTTTTCTCCTTCATTTGCGTAACCTGCCGCAAGATGGGTGATGATGAAGCGCTCGGGTCCGGAAAGTTCAGGATACTTCTCTGCAAAGAAACCTTCGTCTCCGGAGTACTTAGTACCGTAATAGCAGACCTTTGCCAGTGTCTTGCTGTCCTTCATCTTTGTGATGGTGTAGGTACCTGAATCAGGGGCACTCTTTGAAGGCTCGATACAGTAAGCAGTCGCAGAGATGTTCCCGTATTTTACATAAAAGGGATGTGTCCAGAATGTCCCCAGACCATAATCATGAAAATGATAGCGCTCACCCTTTGTGATCTCGACCTTCATGGTACCAGTTGAGGGAGCTGCTTTCAGAGCCATCTTCTTTTTGGGCATATCGAAGGTAACGGTCTCACCGACTCCCATCTCGGCCAGGGAGATCTCTTCCTCTTCCGTCGCCCATTTCAGGACACCTGACACCGTCCATCCGGAATCTTCATCATAGGTATCCTGGTCTTCAGATCCCTCGATCATTTTATCGAGTTCTTCCTTTGACCCGGCTGCTGTGTCTCCTGCCGGAGTTTCTTCGGTACCTGTTTTCTTTGTATGCGCGGAAGCTCCTGTTGCAGATGCTTCAGCTCCTGTTTCTGCGGCAGATGCCTTATCTTCAGGAGTGGCTGCATCTTTCTTTTCATCTTCACTTGATGCTTTTGAAGCATGTTCTGTATCTGCGTCCTCCTCGCTGCCGGATCCTTCTCCCTGATCTTCTGCAGCTGCTTTATCAGTTCCTGCGGTGGAAGACTTTGCAGCAGAAGATGCCTTGGCGGTAGTTACGGCTGCGCTCTCCTGTGCCTTTTCCTTTACCTCATCTTTGACAGTGATATTACGGCTGAAGCGGTAGGCAGGGTGTGCTGTATTGGCAGGTTCCGCATAATAAACAGCCTTATAAGTGCCGGGATTGCTGGTGTTAAATTCTTTTTTTAAAGCATCCTTTGCCTCATAGAATGTGACCGCCACCTTCTTATTGTCAGGGATCGTGATGTTTGTCAGGTCTTTCGTCAGGTCGATCTTTGACGCATACTCTACCTCAAGATCTTTCGCCGTTACCACCTCATCCTTGTCAAGCTGGTCCATAACCTTATCCAGCTCCGGGAGGGATGCGACATATGCATCAATATCCTCTGCGGGCGGGTGCTCTTCCGCCATGGATGAGACCGGCATGGCTGCAACTGACAGGAACATCGCTGCAGCAAGCAGGCCGGAGATCATCCGTTTTGCCCATCTTTCTTTTTCCATGTCCTCTTCCTTTCGTACTTGTTCCGGTTTCATGTTTCCTTATTTGTGTGCGCATGGCACATTCCCTCATGTCATCATGGGTATGCCCTCCTTTCCGGGACGACACCATTCATCCCTTCTGTATATCCCAATCAGAACAGGCACATAGGAAAGTCCAAAAAAGAAAAAAACAGATCACAGGCTGCCTGTCAGAAGCAGAAACAATACTTCCCTCAAGCACCCGCGGTCTGTTTTTAAACCTGATCCGTGATCAAATGCTATTTAATATTTCCCTTTGCTTCGTTTCCTTCCGTTCTGCAGAAGCGGTTGACCCTGAATTCCCTGTCGCCGGTCCCGAAGGCAGTCCGGAGTTTTTTCAGGGACTGTCCGAGTGTATAGGTTACATTCATCCGGGTCATTCCCATCTCTTTCGCCACATCTGACTGCTTCCTTCCCTTCACAATACACTGGATCAGGATATATCGCTGTTTATCCGAAAAAGTGTTCAGTACCTGGTTCAGCAGCCGCTTCTCCTCCCTTGCAGTTTCCGCATCAACGACCAGCTGAAGGGGATCCATCTCGTCCCATTCGGGCACCATGATCCTCTCAAAGTAAAGTACATCACATGAAAGTTCCCCCCTGTTCCTCCGGACTGCCTTTTTGTTGTGCCAGATCCTTCTTTCCCCTTCCAGATAGATCCTCATCTGCCACGGCTGGTCTGCAAACACTTCATACGGCATGACATGTTCACGTCCGGTCCTGTCGTGTTCCACAAAATCCCCGCATTTGTGGACGGGAAACACTGTCGTCGTCTCTCCGTTCTGATACACTACATATCCATTCTGGTAAATGGTGATCTTGATCTCGCTCCCCATCTGCTCCGTTGCAACGACGGGGGATCCTGATTCCCTGATCATAACCTCTGAAGGGACTCTTTCCCTCCAGGGAGCTGTCTCGACTTTATCCATTAATTCCTGCAATGTCATGCGACCACCTTTCTGCCTCATTGGCTGCGGGCGGCCGCTTTCGGATCCAGGATCTTTAGAAAGGCACTGAAAAAAGGCCTCCGGCACACCCGTTTTTTTAAACCGGTGCGCCGGGGCCGTCCTGACATTCCTGCCAGAGCTGCAGTGCACAGACCTTTCTTCAGATTTCAGATACAGATTCCCCGCATTGCTTTACCGGGTGCAAAGCATCTGCGGTATTACTGCCGGTTTTATTTCACCGGCATGGTTGTCCTGCGCGCAGGATGCCTCCTCCGTTCCTTCAAATTCGAATGTACTGAAATCACCCATTGCGTCGTAGGGAAGATCCTCTCTGTTCCATGAAGCCATCATTTTTTCCTCCTTCGTCTGTACGGATCGTTGAATGATTGAAAAAGGGCATAAAAAAAACAGTCCTTCAAAACAAACCATGCCTGCTGAAGCAAAGAGCCATTGGTACAAAAGTGCCGTTGGCGCTCTCCCTTGGGAGCTCCGGGAAAGGTGTCGCAAAAAAGTACGCCTTTCCCCGGGGAGCTTCAGTATGTGGAATTGTTTTGTGGACTGTCCTGATGCCGGCCTGAAGAACCGTATGATCGGTTTTTTCCGTTTCTCTTTCCCGCCGGCAAGATCATGATAACAGAGGCGGATCCCGATTTCCTTATCAAAATTTGAAAGGTGAAACTGCAATAAAAACCATGAAATATGCATGTTTCAGGCGGAATATCCCTTGAAATAGTGAATACAGGTGCTTTTCTTATTCATTTAGGACAGGAAAAAGTATCATTTTTTGATAGTTTTCGTCCGCAGCTGCTAAAAATTTTTTATTCTTTTATTCCCTGGCCTGCAGTACATGGCAGGGACATGTGCCGGGCAGGACGGATGATATCCGGGGATAAAAAAACCGACCATCCATCAGCTGACAGATGATCGGAATATATCCTGTTCCGGTAAGTATCAAATTCTTTTAATAAGTGAGGGCACTCAGGTTGTGTCTTTCCAGATAGCTGTTTGCCGCAGGGATCCCGTCACAGCTCTGCGCCCGGAGGATGTGGTCCAGGGCAACATGCCTGGCATTTTCATCATCGAGGACAAGACCGGCACGCTTGAAGAGGAGCCTGCTGATCCAATCAGGAAGTTCCAGGACAAGTGCGACAGCGGTCAGGAAATCCTCATTCCTGTATTTAGTGGGCATATCCAGCCATCTCCTGAGCTGCTGTTCAGTCAGTCCCAGTGCATCTGCCATTTCTATCATTTTGGTCCCGTTTGCAACCCGCAGGAACTGGAAGGCTTCTGCGAACTTTTTGGGGAAGCGCTGCTTGTACAGCATCCTGGCTTCGATGTCGTCGATATCCCCGATCTTTTCCCTGTTCAGGAAGTCATCGATATAGAACCTTGTCCTTGCAACGAACTCCGCGTCATAGTACATCCGGCCAAAGACGTACTGGCCGATCCCTTCCTGCATGTAGACACGGACAAAACGCAGGCAGCATTCGTCGACATGGCGGTTCGCCCAGTCTGAGAGCACCAGATTGTCCAGCCCCATCCAGTCCTTCTTCAGTTCCAGGAAGCGGCTCCCGTTCCTGACAACATGGCCGTCCGCATATACATATCTTTTGCTCTCCATGACCTTCCGCAGATCTTCATTCGCGATCATGAGGTTCTGGAGCGTCCTCCTGTCGATATTAAATGTATGGGTCGGTTCCTGCCAGGAATCCGGTTCAAACGCGAAGGGCTGGATCAGTTTCTTTTCAACATAGTTGAGGGATCCTTTTGCCTCAACGTAACCCAGCTGGATAAACCTGGCGCGGATACGGAAGTGGGGAACTCCCAGCTTTTTTGAAAGCTGTTTTCCCACCTCTTCATAGAGCTCTCCAAGATGGCGGCTGGGCCTGCCCATAGTCTTCCTGATGGTTTCCTGTGCCTTTATACTCTCGTCCAGGATACGGGAGCGGGTATCACTTGCCGGCATCATCAGTGCACTTGCACCACGGTTCGCCTGCTTTTCCATGAAATAGATCGGATCCTTCCACGCCTTTTTCTGTGCACTCTGATCCTTTTTTTGATCTCCTTCTGCAGAAGAGCCTGTATTCTTTCCGTCAGGGAAAACTGTCTTATCCGCTGTTGTTCCGCTGTGTTCCCGGATCCCAGTGTCATCCGGACCAGCCAGCTTCCTGGCAGATCCTTCCTCCGGATCGATCTCGATCGAAGGGACTTTCGTTACATCATTGCTGTTTAATTTCTGGAGACAGTAGAAAAGATAATGCTCCTCATAATGGATGCATTCGTGGAAGATATCGAATGACGAATATTCCTGCCTTATCGCGTTCGTATTGATGACAATGGTATTGGCAGGGATCCGGATAGCCTGCGGCACAGTTTCCGGGCGGGAACCTTCTTCCAATAACTCTATCGTATCCGCCTTAAAAAACAGGATGCTGTTGATCTTCTTGTGCCTGTGTACCGGCAGATACCAGATTGACAGTCCCATCCTTTTGGCAAGCGTTAAGGCATCCCTCATTTCCGGATCAGACAGTGCTTCGGGCAGGAACCTCGCCCAGATATGTTCCGCCACTTCGTCCACCCTGGCATTCTTATAATAAGGCACAAGGAAGGGACTCAATCGGACAAATTCGCTGCGGTCCGGGACATTCGGTACCAGTTCCTCGACCATATATATAAAACCATCGTCCCCTTCTTTTTTGTAGAAGGACCAGCTGCCACTCTCTTCCTTTCCCGCCTCCTCTTCTTCCTCAAAACTGCACCATATAGCGACAGTCCCCTGCCATGACACTGTACCTCTTCCGGTCTTCAGATGAAGCGTTACCAGTACATCCGTATAAAAGCTGATACGGTCGATCTTCCAGTAGGAAAACTCCGTGAGTTCACAGGATTTCCTGTTCAGCCATGTATCCCTGATATCAAGCTTTGCAGTTTTTGACAGGCTCCCGTCCTTCAGGCACTGGTTCAGATAGGAATATATGATCAGCCTGTGGTTACTGCACAGGTATTTTGTCATGGAAATGACATCGGGAACGAGGAGCCTTCCGCAAGTGCTCTTTATCGAGCCTTCACTTTTCTCCCATGATCCTGTGGGAACTGCACCAGGTTTTGTAACATCCGGAATGATGTCGATCGAACAGTCCTCTGCTTCCGGCTGTACAGCTGCCTTCTCAGACAGTTCTGCCTGCAGATCACTTTCTGCCTGGCCTGCAGGACTCTTTTCGTCAGTATTAACGGTATTATGGTAAATATCTCCTTTTGGTATAGCACATATAATTCTTTCTCTCTCTTTTTTCATCTTTCTGCAGCCTTCTTCAAAGTCAATAACTGTGTGAATGTAGATGTGCAAAAAAATGGTCCGTCCGCAGTTTCTCGTTATTGTCAGGCAGGGAGGATCACCTTTCCCCGTCCGGCCTGTCAGCAATCTCCTGTGCCGACCGGCTGCGGACTTCCCGCGGTATTTCAGTCAGTCAGTTTTGTCCCCTCCCTTCCTCCAGCCGCTGAGAATCAGGCATAAGACAAACATATGTTCTTTACAAACACCAAAATATCATGTATTATTATGTTTGTAAATAGTTATTTTGATATGTATATGTATTTTTATGTTATAAAGCGGTATAGATCTTATTCCGATATACGCAGAAATTACACCACTATCAATACACTCAGCAGATCTGCTGCCCGCACATACGGGGACATCCGCTGAAGACAGAAAGGAAACACCATGCCCCGCAGAAAGATAGTCAGGTCAGTTCCACAGACAAGCTCCGTCATTGACATGAAGACAGGGATGCCCGTGAGCCCTCCGTCCATACCGGTCATCTGCGAAAGGATCCGGTATTTCAGGGAACTTGCCGGGATCGAACAGAAGGAGCTCGGGAAAAAGATCGGCATCAGCCCCAATACCATCAGCAACTGGGAAACTGGACGTTCAAGGCCCGACATCAACCTTATCCCTGCGATCTGCGGAGCACTGCAGGTCAGCCTGTCTGAGCTTTTCGGCATAGAAGATCCGGAGGAAGGAAAGAGCAGGCTTGCTCCGCGGGAACAGGGCCTGCTCGACAGATACAACCGGCTTCGTCCGGGCAATAAAGCCGTCGTCGACTCCATGATCGATACCATGCTGGGTGTGCAGGAAGCGGAGGACAAGCCCGAGATTGGCAGGCTCCTCTTTTACCGCAAAGCCCTTTCCGCAGGAAAAGGCGACCCCACAGAGATCGAGGGGCGTGGCATGCCCATCTTCCTGTATATGGACCGGTTCAGAAATACCGCCGGTTCAGGCATCAGCCGCAGGGCGGACTGCGTCTTCGTTGTCAACGGCGACAGCATGGAACCCAGGTTCCACAGCGGCGACATGGTGCTCGTCGAGCGCATACCGGATGCTCCGCACCTGGACGCAGGAGAGATCGGTGCCTTCATCATGGGAAACGAGACCTATATCAAGGAATATTCGGAAGAAGGTCTGATCTCCCTCAATCCCCGTTATCCCCTGATGCGCTTTGAAGATGAAGCAGATGTATATCTGATCGGGCGGGTACTGGGAAAACTGGATCCGGAATGCATCGCAACGGCAAAAGATATCGATATGTACAGGATGATCCATGAGCCGGATCCTTCCCTGCAGGCCGGCGGCAGAGATGATGGCGAAGTAGTGTGCAGGGAGTTTATTGACAGGTATCTCTGGTAAAAAAGAAATTTCCGGTAAAGAGCAGCATGGAGGACACTCTCAAATGTGCAGCAGCTATTTTCTTGAAGATTCCCCATCCCTGGAGAACATCGCATATACAGCCGGCCACACACGCCTGGCACATCATATGATGAACTTCTTCGGCAGGCCATTCGTCTCCCAGGGGCGGGTAAAGCCTGCGGACATTGTCCCGGTGCTGGCTCCGGACCGCAAAGGGGAGGTCTCCATCTTTCCCATGGTATGGGGTTATACCAGCAATAAATCGATCATTACGACTGCAAGGGTGGAGAACGCCAGTGAGAGCAGTCTGTTCAGGGATTCCTGGGAGCGCAGACGCTGCCTGATCCCGGCATCATGGTACTATGATTACGAACACCTGCAGATCTCAAGGGATCCTTCTGCAGCCGGCTCTTCAAACAGCCAGCTCCCGGAAGCTATACGTGCCCGTACGGGTGCTAACGGCAGCAGAAAGGGACAGAAATATATGATACAGCCGGCAGGCACCACCCACATGCTCATGGCAGGGCTTTACCGGATCGAGGAATCGGGTGACACAAAGTTCCCTCATTTTGTGATCCTGACCCGGGATGCAACGGAAGAGATCTCCTTCATCCATGACCGGATGCCAGTTATGCTTGACCCCGCACAGCCATTACCCGCAAGCTTCTTTGCAAACGATACTCTGGCTGACAGGCAGTCCCATATCCAGCAGTGGATCAATCCCGGCACTATGCCCTGGATACTGGACCGGGTCATGGACAGTGCCGCGACAAACATAGTTTTTGAGAAGTGCTGAAAAAGATCCATGCAGTTCAGGCTAAGATGCCATTTTCGGGAGGTTCATGATGGAAACATATCAGCAGATGGACCTGTTCCATGATAATGATGACCCGCTTACAGAAACAATCCAGGACGATCCGCGTCTACCGGTCACGGTGACGTGGAACCTGTGGCACGGCTGCAAAAAAGTGAGTCCCGGATGTGCGAACTGCTACATGTTCCGCAGGGATGAGGAATACGGAAAAGATCCCACCAATGTTCACAAGACATCCAGCTTCAGCCTGCCGGTCCGGAAGTACCGCTCAGGACCGTATAAAGGACTCAATCGGATCCCGGCGGGATCTTTGTTCTATACCTGCTTCACTTCCGACTTCTTCATCGAAGAAGCGGATGACTGGCGTCCGGAAGCCTGGGATATGATCCGCCGCCGGCTTGACTGCTCATTCTTTATGATCACCAAGCGCCCGGAGCGGATCCTTCAATGCCTCCCTGCAGACTGGGGCAAGGGATGGGATCATGTCCATATCAGCTGTACCTGCGAAGATCAAACCCGGGCTGACCGCCGGCTTCCGGTCTTTCTCAAGCTTCCGATCCGGCACAAATCCATTACGCATGAGCCGATGCTGGAAGCCATTGATATACGCAAGTATCTGGCAGAGTACGGGAACAGCATGAATGAAAATGGCAGCCGTATCCTGGAGTCCGTCTCCTGCGGGGGAGAATCCGGCCCCAAAGCCCGTATCTGTGATTACGGCTGGGTCCTGAATACACACATCCAATGCGTGGAATACGGCGTCCCCTTCCATTTTCACCAGACAGGCGCCAGGCTCCGCAGATCTGTCCCGGACGGACATGGCGGTCACATTCAGAAAATCTACGAGATCCCGCGGGAATACCAGCATACACAGGCAGAAAAAGCAGGGCTGGACTATGGCGGAGGAATTGAGATCCCTGCCTGCCTTTCAGCAGACAGTCCTTCTGTATGTAAAGAGCCAGAAGAAGAGGGAAGCAATTAAACCTGGTATTCATCTAATCAGGTATATTATCGATGAATACTTTCGTAGTAATATTTAATGTGAACAATAAGAAGAGAGGCGCAAATCGAAGTTTGTGGAGGCAGCGTTGATGCTTACTTTCAATATGTTTGAGAATGGAATGGGAAGGGAGGCCGGCTATGAATAAATTGTTTGATTTTGGCAATCGTTACGCAAGAGAAAGCACTTGGAAGGATTTTGCACTTGTTAAGATTTGCCTGTTCTCGATGGGACTGGCAGCAGGGACAAAGATTCCTGAAAAACATAAGAAGAAGGCTATTGGAGCTGCAGCCTGTTTATTTGCAGGAACATACCCCCTGCTTATGACGAAAGTATTCCGTCTTGCGTTTAGGAGGTCATAGGCATAATGA
>NZ_FNFZ01000029.1:0-7497 GCF_900101015.1 Sarcina sp. DSM 11001
CCTGAGGAAGGCGGTCCCGGGCGCATGGGAGGGGACGGAGGACTTCCGTTTCCTTGCTCATCCGGAGACCATGGGCTTTAAAGCCCTGCAGCGCGCGCGGACCGCGTAAAGATCCGCAGAAAGTATTCCGGAGGGAGAGCTGTGGAAGATCCCGACGGATAAGGGGCTCATGGACAGTCCCGTACTCGTACGGCCGGCCGGGAACGGTCCGGAAGGGGAAACCGGCACGACGGTCAGATATCAGAAAACCGGAGGGTTTCTAAAGCCCGAAGGGGCTTTGATACCACCTCCAAAGGATGCGGTTCAGCACCGCATGGGGGTGGAGGTTCATATCATGCGAGTAAACAGGTTGTGGAATTCCCGGAGGTCAGAAAGACGAAATTCACAAAGGATTTTTCCTGGGGGTTTTACTGTACCAAGAATCTGCAGCAAGCTGTCCGGTGGGCAAATCGAGGATTTGGAGAACCGGTTGTCAACAGATATGCATATCGGCCTGCTCCTGATTTGAGAATCCTTAAATTCGAAACAATGACAGATGAATGGCTGGATTTTATTGCAAAGTGCCGGGCAGGCGGAACACATGGATATGATGTTGTGGAAGGTCCCATGGCGAATGATACTGTCTGGAATTATGTAAATGATTTTATAAGGGGAAATATCAGCAGGAAACAATTCTGGGTGCTGGCGGAATTCAGATATCCTACACATCAGATTAGCTTTCACACACTGTCTGCACTCAATTGCCTTACATATGAGGGGAGCGATGTGATTTATGACAAATAAGGATAAAAATGATTTGTTTTATGTTTGTTCTCTAATTGAATTCATTTCCCGCCTGACAAAGAACCGCAGAGGAGATGTCGTCAGAAGAATTGGACTTAAAGGGATTGTCAAGCTCCTTCATGATGCTGAAATCAATCACTGCCTCTCATTTGAAGAAGTATCAGATGAAGTAATTACTTATTATCAGATTCCAAAAGGAGATTTTGAACCTGAAAAAGACAGTCCATACAGCATTCCCGGCGTCCAGGATATCGGAAAACTGTATGCAATCATGATTGAGGATCTTTCTGAGCCCGGAAAAGCAGCAGAGGGATTGATGGATGTGTTCTCATCCTTTATCAGTGACGAGATCTCCAATTTCCGCACGGATCTCTATTATCAAAACCCGGATTACCTGGAATGCTGCTATAAAGAAGGATATCTGCTGGAGTAAAGAGAGCGCCTTTGCCAAAACGCTTCAGGTGACGCTCTGGCGAGTGGCATATGCAATTGTTCCCACCGCAGAGGTGGGAATTTGTAAGGAAGGGGAGATTCAGAAGGATACCCGGCCGGCATCAGGAGGCCAGGTATCTGCAGTAGAAGCCTGCTGCCGGGAGAAGGAGGCAGCTTTGCGCAGGGAAACACGGGGACAGACACAAAAGGACCGTCCCCGTATTTCAGATTCCCAGTTCAAAGGTGAGCTGCGGTTTGACCGGCGAGTAGTCTTTCATTTCAAAATCCGCAATGGTGATGTCCTCAAAAGAGCAGCCCTTTTCTCTGTTCAGGATCAGGACAGGGTGCTGGCTTTGTCCGGCTTCTGACAGCGGAGCTTTTCCCCTGTTTGCAGCGGTATCCTCCTCGGATTTAGAGAGTGTCTTTGCCCGGCGCAGCAGCTCCTGGGCATTGTCCATGTGGCGGTCATAGATCTGCTCATTTGCAACGAAATGGGTAAAGACGCCGGGGTCTTTGCCAGTTGCGCAGGCGACCATCATCAGCAGGGCGGCATACTGGATCTCATTGATCCCGCCGGCGCCTGATGCGGTAAGCATGTCGCCGCTTCTCTGGATCATGCTCATGTCGAGATATTCACCGCGCACGTTCCACATGGTCAGGAAGGCACAGGGAGCAAGGCCCGGGGTCTCCCGCAGATCGGTCTCCTGCCAGAGGGAGACGACCTTGCGGCGGCCGTAAGGGTCTTTTTTGATATCATCAATGAGATTGTGGATGAGGTCATAGCGCCGGACGGTGGCGCCGTAGCGCTGGCCGATCGTGCCGTCCCCGATATCCCAGGGATCCCACCAGGTGACGCCCTGCGCCCGCATCTCGGACAGCACATTGGTCGGATGCTGATAGATCGTAAAGATCTCACGGATCCCGGTCTTCCAGGCCTGGGGCCGCAGAGTACAGACAGGGAACTCTCCCTTTGACAGGTCATATTTGCGCATAACGTGGTTGACACTGATGGTATGCGCGGGAGTCCCGTCCTCATATTTCGGGCGGGGATTCTCATCCATATATCCGTTTTCCAGGATATTCTGAATATCATTAACAAGATAGCGGTCTGCTTTTGTCATCATTTTCTGCACGCTTTCTCAAAGATTGTTCGATTGTTCATACGGTGATCATGTCCTGCTTTTCAGGCGGACCGGTTATGTTTTCCGGAAGTATTTCTATTGTACATCATGTGGACAGGAATGTCATAAATCCGCGCAAAAACATCGTTCAACTCATCTTTTTTAAACTTAACTCTTGTTAACTCTTGTCCGGTTTGTTCCTCTGCACATACCAGTAAAAATAGACGGCAAAGGCCAGGTCGCTGACGATCCAGGTGACCGGAAAGCCCAGGAGGACCATATTGACGGTGTGGTGCAGAGGTACGATAAAGATTCCCCAGGCAGAACGCAGGACACAGACACCGAAAAAAGTGATGAGTGTCGGAAGCAGGGAATCCCCCATCCCGCGCAGGGCACCGAAGAGGATCTCAATGGGGATATATAGAAAATAAAAGGGCATCAGGAAGTGCATCATGCGCACGCCGATCAGGATGACGTCAGGATCAGTTATGAAGAGGCTCTGCATGAATTCCGCTCCTGTATAGAGCAGGGCAATAACGATCCCCAGTGTCAGGAACATCATCAGGGCACAGTCCCGGATGCTCTGCATGACGCGGTCCCATCTGCCTGCCCCGATATTCTGCCCGACAAAGGTCGTGATGGCTACTCCAAAGGAACCCACGATCATCCAGAAGATCGCATCGATCTTGCCGTAAGCGGCGTAGGCGGCGACTGTGTCGGTACCGAAACCGTTGACCACAGACATCAGGACAACATTCGCAAAAGTATACATGACTTCCGAAAAACCCAGGGGGAGGCCCATCTGGAGGATGCGGCCTGTGAGATTTTCCGGACTGCGGCTGTGCCGGTGATGGATCTCTTCCATTGGTTTCCCGGTTTTTGAGATCACCTTTGTGAACAGAATGCGCCGTCCGCCGGCCAGGAAAGGGCGCAGAAACCAGAGCACCAGACAGGCGCTCAGAAACTGGCAGAGAACGGTCGCGAGTGCTGCTCCGGAAGCGCCCATGCCGAGCGAAGCGACAAAGAGCAGGTCGAGTCCGATATTGGAGAGACAGGTGAAAATCAGAATAAAAAGCGGGCGGCGCACATCGCCCACAGCCCGGAGGATAGAAGCTCCCATGTTATAGAGTGAATTGGGCAGCATCCCGAATGCCGCGATCTTCAGATACCACAGAGACGGTGCCATGATGTCAGCGGGCGTGTTCATCACGGTCAGGATAGAAGAAGCGAAGAAAAAACAGACCAGGGTCCCGGCAAGTCCCATCAGAAAAGAGAGCGACAGGGACTTGCGGATGGAGGACTGCAGAGCGGTACTGTTTTCGGCACCAAAAAACTGAGCCGCCAGAACTGCCGCCCCTCCTGAAAAGCCTATATAAAACATGATAAAAATACCCACCACTGAGCCTGCGGATCCTCCCACGGCAGAGAGGGCCTGCTTTCCCGCAGCCTGTCCCACGATCATCGCGTCGGCAGTATTGTAGAGCTGCTGAAAAAAAGAACTTAAAAGAAGCGGGAAAAAATAGAGCAGGATCTGTCTCCAGATCACACCTTCCGTGATGGGGTTGCCGGACAGTGTTTTATTGGTCCGGGTCTGATCAGTTTTGTCCATTTTAACGGGTAATTCTATGGAAAATCATGTGCTTTATGTGTTTAATGATTCAATTAACTATGCAGTCAATTTTGCAGTCAAAAATGCAGCCGGCTATGCAATCAATTATACAGGCAGCTGCACAATTAATTATGCATTTAACTACACAATCCGCCCCTTTCGCAGATGTCTGGATGAAGTGAACTTTTACATTTTGACTTGCGGAAGATACTAATATATACTTTTTTGAGGTTATCTGCAAGAGCCTGCGGGATGCCCGTGGTATACGCGTGGTATACGGGCGGCAGAAGCTTAAAGCCTTCGGCTAAAAAGCCGACAGCCCTCCGCGGCAATAGCAGTAGTAAAAGTAATAAAAGGAGAAAACCATGTCTTTTGAAAAAGCAGCTGCATATCTGAAAAAACTCGGTCTGGAGGACAGGATCATTGTGCCCGAAACCTCATCCGCGACGGTAGAACTGGCAGCAGCAGCCATCGGGGTGACGCCCGGAGAAATCGCCAAGACCCTCTCTTTTCTGACCAAAGAAGGACCTGTCCTGGTCATCGCGGAAGGGACAGCCCGTGTCGATAACAGGAAGTTTAAGGATACATTTCACATAAAGGCGAAAATGATTCCGGGTGATCAGGTGGAAGATCTGGTCGGACATGCCCCCGGTGGTGTCTGTCCCTTTGGAATCAAAGAGAATGTACCGGTTTTCATGGATGAAAGCCTCCGCAAATATGAGATCGTCTATCCGGCAGCGGGAGATGACCACAGTGCAGTGAAACTTACGGTGGAGGAACTGGAGAAAGTGTCCGGCGCGTCCGGCTGGGTGGATGTATGTAAATAAGGCAGCTCTTTCACACTTGCAGGACAGGACGGGTTGCTGGTAATAAGGAAGACAGGGGAAGTGATAAAAATGACAGGAGGAAAACAGGCAGGGCGGATGGATCTGCTCACCGGTTCTCTGGGAGACAAAATTTTACGGTTTGCAGTTCCGCTGGCCGCGACGGGCATCCTGCAGCAGCTCTTTAACGCAGCGGATATCGCTGTCATCGGCCGTTTTGTGGGCAAGCACGCAATGGCGGCGGTGGGCAGCAACGCCCCGCTCATAGGTCTTTTAGTCAACCTCTTCCTCGGAATCTCCATGGGGACAAATGTCGTCGTGGCCAGGTACATAGGCGAAGGAAATGAGGCAAATATCCGGAAAGCCGTGCACACCGCGATCGTCCTGGCTCTGGGCGGAGGGATCGTGCTTACAGTGATCGGCGAGATCGTCACATCTCCGATCCTGCACCTCATGGGCGTCCCGCCTGAAATCTATGATCTTTCGGTCCTGTACATGAGGGTGTACCTGACCGGTATGCCGGTGATCCTGCTCTACAACTTCGAATCCGCCATTTTCCGCAGCAGGGGAGATACGAAGACACCTCTGTTCTGCCTGACGATCTCGGGTCTGATCAATGTTGCGCTCAATGTATTTTTTGTGGTTGTTATCGGGATGACGGTCAACGGGGTCGCACTTGCCACAGTGATCTCCAACCTGATCAGCTCCGCGCTTTTATTCCGTTTTTTGCTGAAAGAGGAAGGCCCTGTCCGGGTGGAGCCGGGAAGACTGCGGATCCATACGGATGTTCTCCGCCTCATGCTGCAGATCGGGATTCCTGCCGGGATCCAGAGCACTGTCTTTTCCCTGGCTAATATCTGCGTACAATCCGCGGTCAACTCTCTGGGAGCTGACGTCATGGCCGGATCATCGGCGGCTTTTAATATCGAAATTTTTTCCTACTATATCCTGGTATCCTTTGGTCAGGCCTGTACGACTTTTGTCGGACAGAATTACGGCGCAGGCAAAATGGACAGGTGCAAAAGGACACTGCGCCTTGCCCTGCTCCAGGACCTGGCCGCCATCGCGATCGTTGCCCTTCTCGTCAATTTCTTTGGGGTGCAGATGCTGCGTATTTTCAATACCGATCCGGCTGTGGCAAAGTTTGGAATGATCCGTCTGCGCTACATAGTCACGGCCCATCTTTTCTCTGTCTTTGTGGAGACGATCTCCGGAGCTATGCGCGGCTACGGCTTTTCAGCTTACCCTGCGTTCATGTCGCTGTTTGGGATCTGTGGGATCCGGATTTTCTGGGTCTACACGGTTTTCAGCAGAAATCCTGTCTTTGATGTGCTCATGATGGTTTATCCCGTCAGTATCGGTGTGACGGCTGCCGCCATCGCAGCAGTTTATTTCAGGGTGACCAGAACGAAGTTAAAAGAAGTGAGATCTGCCTGAACCAGGTGACGAAGAAGATAAGATAGAATTTGGATTCAGGGAAGGAATATCTGTTTTAACCGGCTTTTCCGGCCGGCTGCTTTAGAGAAAATACTGTAAACCCGAGAGGAGCCGTCAAAATACGGCTCTTTTTTCGTTCAGCGGAAATGACTCTGCTTTTTTTATAAGCGGGGGCAAGCCTCGAGAGAGAGTATTGAAGAGAAGTTAAATCTGTTACAAATACATGACAAATAGTTAAATAAATGTTAAGATAAATTTATAACAAGTTTTTCCTGGTAAGCAGGAGCGGCGCGCAAACAATATAGGAGGGCGAAACTTTGACGAAAAAATGCAGCAAATCAAAGTTCTTTACACCCGGACGGAAGTTAACGCTGCTTTTAATTGTTCTACTTATCACTGGAGTTTTTGCAGAACATGTTTATGCTTTACAACCGGAAGGGAACCCGGAGAGAGGAGTATATGAAGGACGGCTGACTGACCTTAGGACAGGCACGGCGGAGGCAGAGCTTCTGACGGGAGCTGAAGCATCCGATTCCTGGATAATGCCGGAAGAAAATACGGAGGAGGACAGTGAGTGCCTGATCACGCTGGATGCGGGAGAAGGGGGTTATTTTACCGATGAGGAAGGTGCCCGGAGCAGAACGGTCATTGTCACAGGAATAAAAGGCCAGTATTTTTCCCGGATCCTTTCGGAACTCCCCGTCCCGGAAGCTGCGGATAATAATCATTTTGCAGGCTGGCGTTTATCAGAAGAGGAAATGTCTTCCGGGGATCTGTCCGGAGAGATATCCGATATCGGAGAGGCTGTTCTTGAACAGGACTGCACTTTGTGCGCTGTCTGGGAAAAAACTTCTGAAAAAATTTCTGAAAAAACTTCTGCCGGGAACGGAGAACAGGACGAAACAGCGGAAGAACCCGGAGACGTATCCGGAGAGGAATTCGATACAGACGACGGCAGTGCGGAAGAAGGACAGATACAGTTCGATGACGGCGCGGAAAGTGAACAGTCAGGTGAACAGTTAAGTGAACAGTTCAGGCCTGATGAGGACCAGCCCGTGACAGAGGGAAACCCGGGTGAAGGGCAGCCGGAGGCAGAGAGTAACCCGGGCGATCCGGATGACGACCAGTTACAGGTAGAACAGGGCGCAGGTGAAGAAGGTCCGGAACTACAGGAAACAGGAATAGCCGGCATAGAGCAGGATCCTGAACTGCAGGAGACGGAGGCAGATGTCACAGAGCAGGATCCGGAGCCGCAGGAGACAGAGGGAGCCGGCACAGAGCAGGATCCGGA
>NZ_FNFZ01000029.1:7582-45498 GCF_900101015.1 Sarcina sp. DSM 11001
GCAGGAGACAGAGGGAGCCGGCACAGAGCAGGATCCGCAACTGCAGGAGACAGAAGCTGACGGCACAGAGCAGGATCCGGAGCCGCAGGAAACAGAAGCTGACAGCACAAACCAGGATCCTGAGACACAGCCGCAGGAGTCAGAAACAGACAGCACAAATCAGGACCCTGAGACACAGCTTCAGGAGACAGAAGCTGAAGGTGCGGAACTTACACCGGAACAGGAACAGGCTCAGACCGGAGAGGCCCTTGCAGAGGATGAATCTGCTGCTGTCGGCGGGAAACAGGAAGGGCAGGAAACTGTTCAGGAAAAGGAGCTGAAGACAGATCAGAAGACAGATCAGAAGGAGACAGCCCTGCTGGCTGAGGACCAGGAAGAGGAGGCCGTCAGTGAAGAGGCGGCGAGCGCGATCGCGTCCGGGTTGACTCCGTCGGAAGAATCGAAGAAACAGCAGGAAAGTGCCGGCAAAGCGGTTACGGTTGAAGCGGTCGTCAGTATCCGGAAAGCGAAAATAACTCTTTCCAGGACCAGTTATACCTACACGGGAAAAGCCATCCAGCCGGGTGTGACCGTTGTCAGAGGGAAGACAACGCTGAAAAAGAACAGGGACTATAAGGTCACTTTTTCCGCAAATGTTTCTGTCGGCACAGCGACGGCAAAGATCACCGGAATCAAAAAATACCGGGGAACGATAATAAAGACTTTTAAGATTAACAGGGCAGCACAGAAGCTGACGCTGAAGGCCAGTACGTCAAGGGTCTCTGCCGGCAGAACAATGACAGTAAAGGCGGGCGGAGCCAGGGAGACAAAGAAGTATTCCTTTAAGTCCTCCAACAAGGCTGTCGCAAAGATCTCTTCGACAGGAAAGATCACCGGAGTAAAGGTCGGTACGGCAAAGATAAGGGTCTCTACTCCCGCGACAAAAAACTATAAAGCAGGATCTAAAACGATCACGGTCAAGGTCGTACCCACAGCGACAAAAAGCCTGAAGGCCTCGAACCAGGTGGGCGGCATAAAGCTGACATGGGCGAAAGTGGCCGGGGCCAACGGTTATTATCTCTACAGAGACGGAAAGCGGATCACCACGATCAGCAAAGGATCCACTGTGACCTGGCTGGATAAGAAGGCAGGCACTAAGAACAGGAAGTATACCTATAAAATTATCGCGAAGGCTTCCACTGGAGCCAGCACCCTGTCCAAATCTGTCGGAATCAGGCGTGTGATCAAAATCAAGGCTTCGAGCTCGGCTACGGCCAGGTATTGCCTCGAACAGAGATATGTTTCCAGAACCCTTACAAACTCAAAGAAAAACAATCTGGCAGTCATTGACCCGACAGGGATCAATACATCGCTGATCGCGAAGGCAAAGGACAGGGGGGTAGTGGTTTACGGCTACATTAATGCCGGTGCACTCGAGAAAACGAGGAAATATTATAGCCAGTTTGAACATCTCCGTATCTGTGAATATGATGGCTGGCCGGGAGAATACTGGGTAGATGTCACATCCTCTTCCTGGAAGACCCATCTGATCGATGAGGCGAAAAAACAAAAAGCTGCCGGAGTGACCGGAGTATATTTTGACAACGTGGAAATCTACTACATGGTCAAACATGGTTTTCACGGGAAACATTTATACCGCGATCCTCCTTCACAGGAGAGTGTATACAAAGCCCTGAGCGAGGTGATCAAAAAAATAGAAAACGAGGTCGGCATCCTGGTGATGCCCAACTGCGGAGATACCTTTGTCCGGAGATTTGAAAAAGACAATCCCGGGGTCATCCTGGAGGTCAATGTGGAGGGCGTCCTCTATGAAGACTTTGACAGAAAATCCAGTGACGAAGTAAGGTATCTGACCAGCTATCTCGACTGGTGTGCCGGCAGAGGAATGGTCACCAGAGGAATAGAGTACACAAAAAGCAGTTCCGGAGCGGAAGAGTCAAGGGAATACTACAAAAAGCACGGGTGGACAAGTGTCTATATCAGCAGACATAAGGACCTTGAAGGTGATTGACATCATAGAGTAACAGTAAACCTCAGTAATTGAAAACCTGCTTTCCGCAAGGCAGACACCGGCGCCGGGAATTCAAGACCTGCCCGCGAGTCTTGCGGAAATGAAGACTAGAAAAGCTGCTGTCCCGAGGCCGTGAGACCTCTGCAGGGACAGCAGCTTTTTTCATCTTGCTGTATTTTACATCCGCCTGTATTTTACATCTTGCTGTACTTACATCCGCCAGTATTTGCGTTTACCTTTATTAGGGGGTTATGTGCATGTATTTGCTGCGGGAGCAGTTTTTGCTGTTCTCGGACACTTACATTTATTTGCATTTATTGTGTGCCTGCACCAGCTACTGCCCTGTCTATACGCCCGCAAAACGGAACACAACACCGACCACGGCTGAAAACACAATGAAGGCGACCGGATGGATCTTTGGAAAGAGCTTCTGACCGCCAAAAATGATGATTCCAAGCAGGATGGCCTTCCACAGAAAGAGGTCGGCGGGGTTATGGGAAGCCTGGAAGGCATCGATGTTGATCAGGGCGACCTTGGCCACATTCAGGCCGGCGGCTGTGATCATGGCAATTGAGGCGGGACGCAGGCCGTAGAGGGCGTTCTGCACGTGCCGGCTCTCCTTGAATTTCTGGAGGAAACCGGAAATGATTAGGATGATGATCAGGGAGGGGGTGGCAAGGGCGACTGTTGCCAGGACGCCGCCCGGATAGCCGGCAGTCTTGAATCCCGCATAGGTCGACATATTGATGCCGATGGCTCCCGGAGTGGACTCCGAGATGGCGATCATGTCCGCGATATCCGAAGTGGAAAACCAGTGGGTCCTGTTGGACATCTCGTAAAGGAAGGGCAGAGTAGCCAGACCTCCGCCGATTGAAAAAAGTCCGGTCTTAAAAAAGTTGATAAACAGAAGGAGGTAGATCATTTATCGGAACCCCCTTTCCCGGATGTGCCTGCGGGAGGTACAGCTCTTCCCAGCAGGACACCCAGCATACCGGACAGGATGACCAGAATGGCGGCGGGGACAGCCACGGGCAGTACCCCGGAGAGGGCTGTCATCAAAAAGACCACCAGATACATGGCCAGGCTGACGTGGTCGATCACGGATTTACTCCACAGCCTCATGACAGCCTCTACGATCAGTACGCAGACACAGACCCTGATCCCGGCGAAAGCATTCTGTACGACCGGGAGGTGGGCAAATCCCTGCAGGAAGGTGGCGATCAGCAGGATTATGATGATCGGAACAGTGATGAAGCCCAGGGTCGCCGCAATGGCGCCTGCGACCCCCTTGCGGCGGCTGCCGATAAAGGTCGCCACGTTGAGGGCGATCAGGCCGGGCGTACACTGCCCGATGGCAAAATAGTCCGTCAGGTCTTCCGTCGTCGTCCAGCCCCGGGTCTGTACCAGGTCACGTTCCAGCAGCGGGAGCATGGCGTAGCCGCCCCCGAAGTTGACCGCGCCGATCCGGAGAAAAGCAAGATAAAGTGCAATGATATCATTCATGTTGAAAATTCCTTTTTAAAGCACCTGTTATGCATCTGATCCGGGTACGGTGATCTTTCCTGTGAGGGCTGCCCAGGCAGCGGATTTGGGGGAAGCGAGGTAGATCCGGACCTTTGAAGTGCCCATGCGGCCGAGGAAGTTGCGGTTGTTGGTGGCGACCACGACTTCTCCGTCCGTCAGGATCCCGCCCGCGCGTCCGCAGCAGAGGCCGCAGCCGGGGTGGGTGATCATGGCGCCGGCTTCCGCGAGGGTGCCCAGAATGCCGGCCTCCAGGGCCTGGCGGTAGATCTTGCGGCTGGCGGGGGTCACGATGAACTTCACGAAGGGAGCGATCTTTCTGCCCTTCAGGATCTCTGCGGCTGCCGCCAGGTCCTCCAGCCGGCCGTTGGTGCAGGAGCCCAGGAAAACCTGGTCCACAGGAATGCCGGCGATCTCACTGACGGGGCGGATGTTGTCCACCTGGGAAGGACAGGCCATCACAGGGACCAGGTCCTCCGCGCGGTAGGTGAGGGTGCGTTCGTAAACAGCATCGGGGTCTCCGTGGAGGGACTGCAGGAAGGAGTCCTTCCGGAAATCATCCGCAGGGATCCCGCAGTACTCCGCCGTTTTTTCATCGGGGGCGAAGAGGCCGCACTTGGCTCCGCATTCCACTGCCATGTTGGACATGGTCATACGGGCGGCGACGCTCATGGCTTCGACAGTGCTGCCGGTGAACTCGAGAGATTTGTAGGTCGCGCCGTCGGCCCGCAGGTCGCCCAGAATACGGAGGATGACGTCCTTGGAGGTGACATTGTCCGGGAGAGTGCCGTCGATCTGGACTCTGATCGTCTCGGGAACCCGGATCCAGAGCTTTCCGGTACCCAGAATGCCGGCCATTTCCGTGTAGCCGATCCCGGTGGAAAAGGCGCCCACACAGCCGTAGGTTGTTGTGTGGCTGTCCGTGCCAAAGGCGATGTCTCCGGGCTTCACATAGCCTGCCTCGGTCATCAGCTGGTGGCAGATGCCGTCAGACCGGTGGACATTTTTGACGCCGTACTTCGCGGCAAAGGCATCGCCCTTCGCGAAATGGCGGGTGTCGTCGATCTGGCTGGCCGGAACCAGGTGGTCGTAAATAAGGACCATCCTGTCGGGATCCCAGATTCTGGAGAAACCCATCTCCTCGAATTTGTCCGCCACAAAGGGGATAAAGATGTCGTGGACCATGACCCGGTCCACATTGACGGTGACGATCTCGCCGGGAGTCACTTTTTCGCGCCCGATATTGTGGGCAATGATTTTTTCAATGAGAGTCTGTCCCATCATGCACCTCCTTTCGATCCGGAGCCATCGGAGCAGGCCGTACAGGACGCGGTATTTTCAGGGGAAGAGACACCGATACCGTTCAGCCTCTGCATGGCCTTGACCAGGCCGCCTGCCTCCAGGATATCCAGGAGATTCTGGGGAAGCGGGGAGATGGGATATTCCCTGCCCTTATAGAGGATGGCCTCGCCGACCCGCACTGTGATCTCGTCCCCCTCCTTCACATCTGCTGCCAGATCGGCATTTTCGATCAGGAGAAGCCCGTTGTTGATCGCGTTGCGGAAAAAAATGCGGGCGTAGGAGCCGGCGATGACGCAGCGGATCCCCAGGGCCTTGATGACCTCCGGAGCCTGTTCCCGGGAGGAGCCGCAGCCGAAATTCTTGCCGGCCACGATGATGTCGCCGGGCGCGATCTGGGCCGCGAGCTCCGGACGGAGAGGGGAAAAGGCGTAGGGACGCATGTCGTTGACGGTTTTCAGAGCCAGGTATTCCGTGGGCATGATGATGTCTGTATCGATATCATCGCCCAGAAGCCAGACTTTCCCGGTAAACTGTTCCATGTTTGATCCTTTCTGTTCGTAGTATCAGTCATAGTATCAGGAAGTGCCCCCGTGAAGGGCGGCACCGGGTTGTTTTTTTCAGTTTGTGCGGCATTCAGCCTTCTTGGAACAGCCTCAGTTCGTGTAGTATCAGCCCTTGCTGGTTTTCACGTCATTTGGCCGCCGCAGGAACAGCTGTTTTACAGGCTTTCCGCGCTGCAGATCTCGCCCCGGATGGCAGAAGCGGTGACTGTGGCGGCGGAGCCGAGATAGACAAAGGAGTCGCGGTCGCCGGCCCGCCCCTTGAAATTGCGGGTCCCTGTGCTGATCAGGACCTCGCCGGCTCCAATGACACCCTGGCAGCTGCCCCAGCACACACTGCAGTTGGGGTTCATGACGATGGCGCCCGCTTCCATAAAGATGTCCAGAATGCCTTCCTTCATGGCGTCGAGCCAGACCTCGCGGCTTGCGGGGACCACCAGGAAGCGGACAGTGGGCGCAACCTTTTTCCCTTTTATGATCGAGGCGCCCAGACGCAGGTCCTCCAGACGGCCGTTATTGCAGGAGCCCAGGAAGGCCTCGTTGATCTTGATTCCCGTACATTCACTGACCGGGGCGATATTATCCACGAAATGAGGCTTTGCCACGACAGGGACAATGGTCGACAGGTCTATGTCGTAAACCTTTTCGAACTTCGCGTCAGGATCACTGGTATAACAGGCGGCCGGCTTCCTGCCCCCGTGGGCGGCCAGATATTCCAGCGTGACGTCGTCCACTTCCATCAGTGCGGTCTTCGCGCCCGCCTCCACACAGAGGTTGCAGATCGCGATGCGGTCGCTCATCGTGAGGGAGGCCATGCCGGGACCGGCAAATTCCATGGCGTGATAGTTGGCGCCGTTGGCGCCGATCTGCCCGATGATGGTCAGGATCAGGTCGCGCGCCGTCGCCCCGTTCCCCAGCTTTCCGGTGAGATTGAAGCGCAGCGTCTCAGGCACCAGGACCCAGGACTTGCCGGTCACCATACCGTAGAGATAATCCGTGCATCCGACGCCGGTGCCGAAGGCACCGAGAGCCCCGTAGGCACAGGTGTGGCTGTCCGCGCCGAAGATCAGCTGTCCGGGCACCACGTGGTTTTCAATCATCACCTGATGACATACACCGGCGCCCTCATAGAAGGTGATCCCGTGTTCCTTTGCGAAATCGCGCATTTTTTTCTGCGAAGCAGCGGTCTTGGGGCTGTCGCAGGGAACGTTGTGGTCCACGATCCAGACAAGCTTGCTGACATCGGCGATATGAGGGTGTTTCAGGTTGTTGTACATATCGATCGTCAGATGAGTGGTCCCGTCGTTGCTCATGAGGTAGTCGAGCTCGACCGTGTGGATATCGTTCGCATGCGCCTCACTGACTCCGGCGGCTCTCGCCACGATCTTTTCTGCAATAGTCATTCCCATTTTATTAATCTCCTGTGAAACAAGTCTTTTTCCAGTTGAGAATCCTCATGAATCCTCATTTGTCGAGGGACGCGATCAGACCTCCCTGATCCAGGATCCCCTGCAGGTGGGCAGGGAGCTTTGTGCAGGCATAGGTTCTGCCGCCGGCCGTAACGGTTCCCTCTGTCATGGACAGCTCGATCTCATCCCCGCTCTGAACATAATCGTGAAGATCTTTACAGACGATGGCGGGCAGGCCGATATTGATGCAGTTGCGGTAAAAGATCCGCGCGAAGGATTTGGCCAGCACAGCGCGCACGCCCAGTGCCTTGAGTACGCTCGGTGCCTGTTCGCGGGAGGAGCCGCAGCCGAAGTTTTCTGCCGCGACAACGAAATCACCGGGTTTTACGTTTTTTGCAAAGTCCGCGTCGAGAGATTCAAATGTGTGCGGAGCCATTTCCCCGACGGATGGAAACAGCAGATACTGGGAAGCAATGATCTGATCTGTGTCGACGTCGTTGTCAAACTTGAATACTTTTCCCATGGTGTTCCTTTCCTGATGGTAAAAATGCTGATAAATAAGGGATTATTAACAATCTACAATCATTGAAAAACTTTATGTACACTTCTATGGACACTTTTTGATTTTAAAATGCTTTTGCTATTAAGTCCATCTCTTTTGCTTTTGTTGATGGCAGTACGCAAGTGTGCATTGAATGTATTATACCCCTGTATCCATTGATTTGCCTATGGATTATCATGATTTATTCATCTTTGGGTATATTAAACGATGATAAAAAACGATTTCCGGGATGCCCTGCGACACCACGCGGTTTTAAAAACTACTTATTGCAACTTTACCGGTTCACACATTGTCTTTTCGGTTTATATCGCTTATAATGACTAAAACAAATCCTATCGAAAGGAAGAAAAATCACATGTTTAAAATCATTACAGATAATGGATCAGACCTGTCACCCAGCTTTCTTTCGGAAAACGACGTCGGCTGCATGTATCTGAGCACCATCCTGGAAGGCAAGGTGATCGCAGGGAAGGATAAGTTCCTCTCCCCTGAGGATTTTTACCGCATGCTGAGAGAGGGGGCCAAGCCCTCCACTTCTCAGATCAATCCAAGTGACGCGCGGGAATACTTCGAAGAGCACATAAATGAAGCGGATGAATTCCTGTATGTCGGGATCTCGTCCGGGCTGTCGGGCACAGTGGGCAGTGTGCGTGCGGGCGTGGAGGAAATACTCGAAAAATATCCCGGAAAGAAAATAGAGATTGTTGACGCTCTCACTGCCTCCTGCGGGGAAGGTCTTCTTGTATATTATGCCGTTTTGCTGCGCAATCAGGGAAAGACTCTGGAGGAGACAGCCTCCTGGCTCAGGGCAAACGCGAAAAGTGTCCTGCTGGCCATCACTGTCGACAACCTCTTTGACCTCTGGCGGGGCGGCCGCGTGTCCAGGACCAGCGCACTGATCGGGACGCTCGCCTCCGTCAAGCCCTTCATCATTGTCGACAATGAGGGCAAGCTCCAGGTGATCAAAAAGATCCGCGGCCGTAAGAAATCGCTGGAGTATCTGGTCGATTATATGGAAGAACGTATGGGCTCCCGCAAAGAAGAGAACCGGCAGATGGTCATTGTCAACCACGGAAATGCCCCTGCGGACGCGGAACTGACAGCCAAAATGATCCGTGACCGCTTCGGCTTTGAAAATATTATGGTGGGCAATGTCGGATCGATGATTGGTGTCCACACAGGCCCCAGTATTGTTGTCGCTGCCTTTCTTGGAGAAGAGCGCATCTGATTCCTGTTGAATTGATTGAGAAATATGCTGGTCCCTGTTATGATTATTGATGCGGGACATGGAAGAGGCGGTATCTGCCGCAGTCCGCAGTAACAGGTCCTTTGACTTGATCGGATCATCCTATTAAAAAATCATTTTATAATTGGACCGGTCACAGGAAAGCGAATGTAAATCAGTAAACAGGAAACCACCAAGAAACAGGAGGAAAGAATATGAAGTTAATGATCGTCCTGGTAACTGCGATCACAGCCATTGCAGCGATTGCGATCACAGCCGTCTCGATCCCCAGCAGATTCGAATAAAGCGGCACAGATCCGGCAGCCGTATGGGAATGATGTCCGTGGGATGTCCGGAACTTTTTTACAGGCGGCCGTACAGGCCGAAGGCAGACAGAGGTAAAGCCGGTGAAAGATGGAACAGAGTTCCATCTTTCACCGGCTTTTTGTTTTGGAAACAGGGCTTTAGGCAATTAAGACCTGTAGACAAATAAAGACCTGTAGATAATTGATATTTACAATCATTTATCTACAGGTCCACATGTCAGTGTAATTTTTAGTTTCAGGTCACTGCAGGCCTCGAAGGACCGTTGCAGGATCAAATTATCACTGCAGGTTCATTACTGCAGGATCGCTGAGTGGAGCAGCAGGTCGCAGTCCACATAGCCGTTGATTCCGGGGATCCTTCCGCGGGAGGAAAACTGCCAGAGATCAAAACGGGTGGGGGTCTTCATTTTGTTTGCCTGGCCCCAGATGTAGGCGGCCGGCTGGTTGGTTCCCCAGTAAGCATACCAGGTGGAATATCTTTTCAGCCTGGAATTGTCAAAGAAGTTGTTGTAATAGGAGAGGTTGAAATAATAACCTGCGCGTCTTCCGCCCTGAATGATGGTATTGCAGAAAGCAATGGTCATATCCGTGATCTTCGTGCGGCTTTTGACATGTGTATAGTTCATGGAATCGTATTCCCAGTCAAAATAGACCGGCATGTCGATCTTATAAGCCTTCAGCAGGCGGAGACACATTTTTGCCTCGTTTATGGCTTTCTGTTTTGTGCCGGCATAGCTGAACCAGTAAATTCCCACAGGGAGACCGGCAGCCTTTGCCTTGGAGATATTAGAGTGGAATTTGTAATCGGCGCGGCCGCCGTTTTTACCGTGTCCGGCGCGGATAATGACGCCGCGGACGCCGGAGGCCTTGACTCTCTGGAAATCGATCTTTCCCTGATGTTCGGAGACGTCGATCATCTTTCTGTAGAGATTGGAGGAATCGGGATCCTGGCCGCCAACCTGCCCTACGAGCTTTCCGTTGGAATCCAGCCGGTAGGTCTTGTTCCCGATCTTCTGGACGCCGGTCAGAAGCGAGCCGTAATGGCCTTTCTTATTGCAGCTCGCGTAGTATTTGCTCCCTGAAACGGTGAACCATCCGGTGACCATGTGGCCCTTGCTGTTGAAATAATAGCGTCTGCCCTTGATTTTCTGGAATCCTGTCGAAACAGCTCCCGGGTAGGGGGTGGAGGCGGGATTCAGGAAATAAAAATAAGTTCCGATGCGGACCAGACCGGTGAGGATCTGCCCTTTGCCCTTTTCGCCCCTGACACAGCTCGCGTAGTATTTTTTTCCTTTATAGGTAAAAAAGCCAGTCGTCAGATTTCCCTTGGAATCAAAAAAGTAAAGTATCCCATTTACACGGACAAAACCGGTCCTGTATTTTCCGTCAGAAGACAAGAGACGGAGATGACCGCCTACAGTTTTCCATTTGGCAGAGGAAATATCAACCGGGGTCTGTTTTTCCGTCCTGTCCATAATGAAAGAGCCATTGCCCCCCGAATCACCTGAAATATTTCCCGGTCCTGAACAGGCAGGCATCTGCTGACCTGGCTTCACGGCTGCCCCGACAGGAAGGCAGACGGTACTCAGAACAATAGAAACTGCAAGAAAAGCGGTGAGCAATCTTCTGGACTGTGCTGACATACTTCCTCCATTTTAAGAAATTGTTTTTAAAATATGTTTTTTGGAAATGAATGCAGAATCTGAGTTCAGCAACTAAATTCAGCAACTGAATTCAGCCCCTGATTCGTATATATTACCTGATTCGCATATAATGTAGATAACTGGAGCTATTACCAAAGTATGAATAAACAGCGAGTCAAGCGGCTGCAAATGCCATGCTCGCATGAGCATTTGCAGACATTTGACGAGCGTTCAAACATGGGGAAGAAGCCGTTTTGCGCGTGCTTTTCGTGCAAAACAAGCGGATTCCGAATGGTTGGAGCGATGCGAGAGCGCCCGTGGCGCGGAGCAGCGCGTAGTTTATTCATACATGTTTGCAGGCGCTCGCCCATAGCCACAAGTATAAAGGAAAAAAGAAAATCTGTCTACGAGAAAAAAAAGAACACCACAACCGGGATTGACCACAGAAATGATGTTCTCCGTGCGCCGTCAGGGACTCGAACCCTGGACACCCTGATTAAGAGTCAGGTGCTCTACCAACTGAGCTAACAGCGCATATTTATTATTCTTTGTCTGTCCGGTGTTTTCCGAACGCAAGTAGTATTATATGCGAAGCCCAACAGGAATGCAATAGTTTTTTTGAAAGTTTTTTGGAAAATTTTAAAATTTTTTAAAAGCATTTTTAAAAGGCGCATTTTAAAGGCGGAATAATATAAAGGGCGGATCAATTCAGAATCAAAAAGGGGCGGTATGTGTTATAATACAACCAACGGTTCAGAAAGGGTTGAAATGATTTATGAATATGATTTTTGAGACACATGCGCATTACAATGATGAAGCTTTTCAGGAAGACCGCGAGGAGATCTTCGCTCAGTTCCCTGAAAAAAGGATCGGCACAGTGGTCAACATAGCTTCTGACCTCAAGAGTATCGATGAATGTCTGGACCTTGCGCACAGGTATCCGTTTATGTATTGTGCTCTGGGGATCCATCCATCGGACTGCCAGCCCCTGACGGAAGAGCTTCTGGAAGAGATCCGGGGAAAGCTGTCCGACCCGCGGGTCGTCGCTGTAGGGGAGATCGGGCTGGACTATTACTGGGACACGACATTCAGGGATGCGCAGAAATACTGGTTTGAGCGCCAGATGGAGATGGCAAGGGACACGAAGCTTCCCGTGGTCATTCATTCCCGGGAAGCGGCACAGGATACGCTCGCGCTCATGAAAAAACACAGGGCAGAGGAGATCGGAGGAGTGGTCCATTGCTTTTCTTATAGTGCGGAGATCGCAAAAGAAGTAGTCAAAATGGGCTTTTTCATCGGTATCGGCGGTGTTATAACTTTCAAGAATGCCAGAAAGCTTAAAGAGGTCGCCGACCAGGTCCCGATTGAGAACATCGTCCTCGAGACGGACTGCCCCTATCTTGCGCCGGTCCCCTTCCGGGGAAAACGCAACAGCTCCCTCTACCTTCCTTACGTCGTAGAGGAACTGGCTAAGATCAAGGGAATAGATACAGAGGAAGTGATCGAGCGGACTGCGCAGAACGCGCGCAGGCTTTACAGCAGGATCACAGACTTGTGATCGATGACGTTTCTCAGGGGTTTTTTAGAGTTTATGGCTCTAAAGGATTTATTGATTTTAAAGATATATATAAACACTGCCATGAGGATTCAGATAAGAGCCTGTTTTTTATAAGGCTTTGTTTCAGGAAAGGACTGGATTTGGAAAGACTGACATCGCCGGGTGTGACCCGGGCTGTACTTGAGCGGTTCGGGATCCGTGCAAGAAAAAAATACGGACAGAACTTTCTGACAGATGGAAATATAGTGAGGGGTATTGTTGACGCCGCTGAAATCAGCAGCGAGGACTGTGTTCTTGAGATAGGGCCTGGAATCGGAACGATGACGCAGGCTCTGTCCGGGGCTGCCGCGCATGTTGTCTGCGTCGAGATCGACGAGAATCTCCGTCCTGTACTGGCGCTGACCCTGGAGGACTGCGGCAATGTGGACGTGATCTGGCAGGATATTCTCCGGACCGATCTGCGCGGGCTCGCGGATCAGTACAACGGAGGCAGGCCAATGAAGGTGGTCGCAAATCTACCTTACTATGTGACGACTCCGATCCTCCTTTATCTGCTGGAGGAAAAAGGGTGCTTCGAAAGTATCACGGTCATGGTACAGAAGGAAGTGGCAGACCGCATCTGCGCCGGTCCCGGAAGCAGGGAGTACGGCGCCCTGTCTCTGGCAGTACAGTATTATTCGGAACCGCGGGTTGTTTTGAAGGTCCCCCCGGCCTGTTTTCTCCCGCGGCCTGCTGTGGAGAGCGCTGTTCTCCATTTAAAGGCATTCAGCGAGCCGCCCGTTCAGGCGGATGAAAAACAGCTGTTTGCTCTCATCCGGGCATCCTTTAACCAGAGACGCAAAACACTTGCGAATGGACTCTCACACGGCTTTTCCCTCGATGGAAAAAGACTGACAAGAGAGGAAGTGGAGAAAGCTCTGGCAGTGATGGGTCTTCCCGCGGATATCAGGGGAGAAAAGCTGTCTCTTGAAGAGTTTGCCCGGCTCAGCCGACTTCTGCTGGACTGACTTACGGTTTTGACATTGATGTACAGCCTGTGATAAACTAAAACGATACTATATGCTATCCTGATAATAACTTCAGGAGAAGCCTGCCCGGGGCGTTCTCCTTTTTCTGCCGCACACTGAGTGCGGCGGGAGGTGTAAGTTGGACAAATATGAATTGAGAGTAAGTCTGGATGAGATCGACAGACTGATTTCAGAGAGGCGTTTCAAAGAAGCAGCCGGGGTTGCCGACAGGATCGACTGGACGCGGATCAAAGGAACGCAGACTCTGTGCAGAATCAGCGACCTGTACAAGATCAACAAGAGATACAGGGAGAGCCGGGATCTTCTGGCCATCGCTTATAAAAAGAATCCGGAATCAAGAAAGATTATCTATTCACTCTGTGAGCTTGAACTGAAGCTGAACAATTATATCCATGCACTTCAGCTCTACAACGCATTTATCAATGTGGCACCCAGGGATTCCGACCGGTACCTTCTCCAGTACAAGCTGTATAAAAAGCAGGAAGTCAACGTGCTGGAGCAGATCGCCGTCCTGGAGGAATTCCAGCAGCATGATTTCAGAGAGAGATGGGCCTATGAACTCGCGACGCTGTACTATCGCGCCGGAGATGTTCAAAGCTGTATCCGCCAGTGTGATGAGATCGTCGCCTATTTCGGGGACGGCCGCTTCGTACTGCGCGCGCTTGAATTAAAAAAATCTCTCACGGATCTGAATCCGCAGCAGAACGAGAGACTGGAGCTCCTTAAGAAGGGCGGTAAGTATGTTCCTCCCGTGCAGCCTGAACCTGTGACAGATGCTGCTCCCGAGGCTGCTGATGCCGTGAAGGATGCTGCCTCTGCAGTGCCCGGGGCCGGGGACAATACCGCTCCCGGGATGCCTGAGTCCGGTAAAGCCGCTGCCCCTGAACTGCCAGTGCCTGAGTCCGGGAATGCTGCTGCCTCAGCAATGCCTGAGTCCGGGAAGAATACCGCTGCCGCGGTGTCCGAAGCTGCCGGCCGGGCGGATGGACCGGAAAACCTGACAGTAAGCTCATTGAACCCGGACGGGAGTTCCGGACCGGACAGAGCGAAGCCTGCGGCGCAGACTTCCGCAGATCAGACCAGGAGACCGGCTGAGGAGGAGACTTCGCGGAAAGAAGCGGAGATTTCCGGAAACGGACACCCGGACCAGGGGATCATGGAGCCTGAACCGGACGAAGAGGAGGCGGATGCCTCTGAACCTGCGGGAACACCGGAGGAATATACAGATACCCTGTTGAATGACGTACACATGGAAGAGACGATCGCGCAGGGAATGCGGGAGATTGGGGATTACGACAGCGTCCTCGCCCAGGAGACCAGCGGTCAGCTCGCAATGGTCATGGAGGAAGAAGAAAAGGAAGAGAGCCAGATCGAAGGCCAGCTCAATCTCGAACAGATCATGTCGGAATGGGAAAAGATCCGCAAGGAGAGCGAACAGAAGCGCCTCGCGGATGCCCGCCGGAGGGTCCTGGAAAGATCTGATGCCGCCAAGAGGCAGCTGTACGGAGATGACTTTGTACGGGCCGGCGCAGGGAGCGGCAGAGATCCGGAACCGGAGGAGTTCTCAGGATCGGAGAAATCTTCTTCCGCACCCCAGGATTTTCAAGGCCGGGACGAAGCCGGAAAGACCCGGTCCTGGCGGAGAGAGGATGTGGAAAGCGGTCTGAAAAAGAACCGGAAAAAGAACCTGTAATAAATGCTTTATGTTCCTGACATTTTTAAAATAAAAGAAAGGGGTACTTATGGCTGCTAATCGCGAAAGGGTTTTTGTATCAGAGACAGATGCCTATTTGTTCGGAAATGGAACACATTATGACATCTATAAAAAACTGGGTGCGCATCCCTCTGTTGAGGAGGGAGAGAAAGGGTTCTTCTTTGCTGTATGGGCCCCTAATGCGCTCGCGGTGCATGTGATTGGAAATTTTAACGACTGGGATGAGGAAAAGTGTCCCATGACAAAGCTGAATGACGGCGGGATCTGGACATTGTTCATCCCCGGGATCGAAGCCGGAGTGCTCTATAAGTACTGCATTACAACTGAGGACGGAACAAAAGTTTATAAAGCAGATCCCTTTGCGAACTCGGCAGAGCTCCGTCCCGGCACGGCATCTAAAACAGCGGATATCACCAATTTCCACTGGACAGACGGCCGGTGGATGAACAAGCGCGGCAAGAAGAACCCCAATCAGCAGCCGATCGCGATCTATGAGTGCCACATCGGCTCCTGGATGAAGCATCCGGACAGCGGTGACGGCTTCTATACCTACAGAGAGTTTGCGGACAGGATCGTAGAGTATCTGAAGGAAATGAAATTTACCCATATCGAGCTGATCGGTATCTCTGAGCACCCCTTCGACGGGTCCTGGGGATATCAGGTCACGGGCTATTATGCTCCGACATCCCGCTACGGCACTCCCAACGATTTTATGTACATGATCAACAAGCTGCATACAGCCGGGATTGGAGTCATCCTTGACTGGGTGCCTGCCCACTTCTGCCCTGATGCCCACGGCCTGGCAAAATTCGACGGCAAATGCATCTTTGAAGATCCGGATCCGCGCCGCGGCGAGCATCCGGACTGGGGCACACGTATTTTCAACCTCGCCAAACACGAGGTCAGCAATTTCCTGATCGCAAATGTTTTTTACTGGATCAACGAGTTCCATGTGGACGGCATCCGCGTCGATGCCGTGGCCTCCATGCTCTATCTTGACTACGGCAAGAGGGACGGCCAGTGGCTGCCCAACAAGTACGGCGGAAACGAGAACCTCGATGCCATCGAATTCTTCAAGCATCTCAATTCTGTCGTGCACGGCAGGGATCCGGGCTTTTTGACGATCGCAGAGGAGTCCACTGCATGGCCCAAGATCACAGCCAGCCCCGAGGACAATGGTCTCGGTTTCAACTTCAAGTGGAATATGGGCTGGATGCATGATTTCTGTGAATATATGAAGCTGGATCCTGTCATGCGGAAGGGCGACCATAACGGCATGACCTTTGCTATGAGCTACAACAGCGCGGAGAATTATATCCTTCCTCTTTCCCACGATGAGGTCGTCCACCTCAAGTGCTCCATGGTGGAAAAGATGCCCGGCTACCGCGTGGACAAGTACTCCAACCTGCGCCTGGGCTACACCTTTATGATGGGGCACTGCGGCAAGAAGCTCCTCTTCATGGGACAGGAGTTCGGCCAGGAACGCGAATGGAGCGAGGAGCGTGAGCTTGACTGGTTCCTCCTTTCTGACGAGCAGAACAGCGGCATGAAGTACTATTTCAGCAAGCTTCTGGAGATGTACAGGAATTACAAGTGCCTCTACGAGATCGATAACGACTGGGGCGGTTTTGAATGGATCAATGCCAATGACGCTGACCGCAGCATCTATACCTTCCTGCGTAAGTGCCCGTCAAGCCGCAAGGGCCTGATGTTCGTACTCAATATGACACCTGTTAAATATGAAGGTTTCCGGATGGGTGTTCCCGTAAACAAGCGTTATAAACTGATCCTGAACAGCACGGACAAGCAGTTCGGCGGTTTCGGAGACACACCTGTTCCCGAGATCATCCGTCCCAAGAAGGGACTCTGCGATTTCCGCGATCAGTACATTGAATTTGACCTGCCTGCCTACGGCGGACTGGTGTTTGAGTATTCTTATTGATCAACTTGAGTTATAAGGGGGATAAAACGTGGTAATTCATGAGTCTGCAGAAGATTATCTCGAGACTATACTGGTTTTGCACGAGAGAAACGGACAGGTTCGTTCGATCGATATTGTCAATGAAATGAATTTTTCAAAACCCAGTATCAGCATTGCAATGAAGAAACTTCGCGAAAACGGCTATATCCGTATGGATGTCAACGGACTGATCACCCTGACGGATACCGGCAGAAATATAGCGGAGCGCATTTATTCCCGTCATAAGCTTCTGACGAAAGTCCTTGTCGCGATCGGGATCGATGAGAAGAAGGCCTCCAGTGAGGCCTGCAAGATCGAGCATGATATTGATGACGAGACCTACGAAAAGATCAGCGCGTTTTACGAATCCTATAAAAAAAACTGACATAAGTGCGGCTGGCGTGAATCCGCGGCAGCCTGTACTGTAACCTGGAAGGTGCTGCCATACACGTCCTGTCGAGGGCGTGTATGGCAGTGTGCGAAAAACCCGTTCCAACAATGCGAAGCTTTGTTATCATCTCGCGATGGGATTTTCGCCGTAAAACTCGGGCTTTTCGTGAGAAGCGCGCGAAAAACGCCTCAAATTTCGCGCCGGTCTGAAAACCAGTGTGACGTCTCAATCATTTTTGAAGTTAAAATTGCCAGATCGTCGTCGTTCCCGCGAGGCGGAGGAAGGAGTCGATGTGAACCCATCGGCGACTGACGACAACGACGCGGGCGGCGACGAGATGGTGATTTTAATTCTAATTATGATTGAGACGGCACACTAGAAGGTACGTATTTTTGTACTGATTCAGAGCAGTGTTGACAAATAGCTGTTAATGTTTATCATTGTTACTGTTCACGGCCTTACCCGGCTGTGAACAGTAATTTGCTGTTTATTGGTGATTTTTCTATAGGATTTTCACCTCTTTGCGCTGGTTTTTTACAGCGATCCTTTTCACCGGATCCCGTTTTTGTTCATAATCCATTTTTTACAGGAGGAAGCATCTAGCATGAAAACAGACATTCAGATCGCACAGGAGGCCGAGCTCTTTCCCGTCACACAGGTCGCCGAATCTGCGGGAATCCCTGCGGATTCACTGGAATTATATGGAAAGTACAAAGCAAAACTGTCAGATGAGTATCTCGAGAGCCTGAAGTCAAAAGAGAACGGCAGGCTTATTCTTGTGACAGCGATCAATCCTACACCTGCCGGGGAAGGCAAGACGACCACCAGTATCGGTCTTGCGGATGCATTCCACCAGCTGGGCAAAAAAGTTGTAGTTGCGCTCCGGGAACCCTCGCTTGGTCCCTGCTTCGGAGTCAAGGGCGGCGCCGCAGGCGGCGGCTATGCGCAGGCTGTCCCCATGGAGGATCTCAATCTCCACTTTACCGGAGACTTCCACGCCGTCACAGCGGCCAACAACCTTCTGGCAGCCGCCATCGACAACCATATCCATCACGGCAATGCCCTCGGCATTGATCCCACGCAGATCGTCTGGAAGCGCTGCATGGACATGAATGACAGAGCCCTTCGCAGCATCGTAGTCGGTATGGGCACAAAGATGGACGGCCCCCTTCGTCAGGACCGCTTTGTCATCACTGCCGCTTCCGAGATCATGGCGATCCTCTGTCTCGCAAATGACCGCGAGGATCTCCGTGTCCGTCTCGACCGGATCGTGATCGGATACAATTACCAGGGCGAACCCGTCCGGGCAAAGGATCTGGAGGTCACCGGCGCAATGATGGCCCTCCTCAAGGAAGCCATTTCCCCCAACCTCATCCAGACCCTGGAGCACACACCCACCCTCGTCCACGGCGGTCCCTTCGCCAACATCGCCCACGGCTGCAATTCCGTCCGCGCGACAAAGGCTGCTCTCAAGATTGCGGATTACACCATTACCGAGGCAGGCTTCGGCGCAGACCTGGGCGCTGAGAAATTCCTCGACATCAAGTGCCGCATGGCCGGCCTTCATCCCGATGCCATCGTCATCGTCGCCAGTGTCCAGGCTCTGAAGTACAACGGCGGCGTCGCCAAGGCGGACCTCAAGAAGGAAAACGTCGAGGCGCTCAAGAAGGGTATCGTAAACCTTGAAAAGCACATCGAGAACATTCAGAAATACGGTGTTCCCGCCATCGTGGCCCTCAACTCCTTCATCACTGATACCGAGGCTGAGACAAAGGCGGTCGAGGAGTTCTGCACCAGCCTTGGCTGTGAGTTCTCCAAAGCCACTGTCTGGGCGGAAGGCGGCAAGGGCGGTATTGACCTCGCTCAGAAGGTCCTTAAGACCCTCGATGAAAAGAAGAGCAATTATGCCCCCATTTACCCTCTGGAAATGCCCCTTGCTCAGAAGATCGAGACCGTCGCAAAGGAGATCTACGGCGCGGACGGTGTTGTCTTCACCGGCGCGGCCCAGAAGCAGCTCAAAAACCTGCAGGCCCAGGGCTTCGGCGACCTTCCGGTCTGCATTGCCAAGACCCAGTACTCCCTGTCCGATGACCAGACCAAGCTCGGACGCCCGACAGGTTATGACCTCAATGTCCGCGAAGTCTATGTCTCCGCCGGAGCAGGCTTCGTCGTCGCTCTGACCGGGACCATCATGGCCATGCCCGGCCTGCCCAAACGTCCCGCTGCCTGCAGCATTGACATCGGAGAGGACGGAAAGATCACAGGACTTTTCTGATGAGACAGAAACCCTGACGTAACGCTGAGCAGTTAGGAGGAAAAAATGATCAGAATTACAATGAAAGACGGCGGCGTCATCGATATTGAACTCGATGAAAAGGCTGCACCCCTGACCGTGGAGAATTTTCTCAAGCTGGTGAACATGAAGTTTTATGACGGGACGATCTTCCACAGGGTTATTCCCGGATTCATGATTCAGGGCGGAGACCCCCAGGGAACCGGCATGGGCGGCCCCGGCTGGACCATCAAGGGTGAATTCAGTGCCAATGGCGTGGACAACCCGATCAGCCACAAGCGCGGCGTCATCAGCATGGCCAGAGCCATGGATCCCGACAGCGCGGGCAGCCAGTTCTTTATCATGCACGCAGATGCAGACTACCTCGATGGTCAATATGCCGCATTCGGCCATGTAGTCAGCGGCATGGACGTCGTGGACCGGATCGCAGGCGTCCGCACCAACCGCTGGGCGGGTGACCGCCCCTACGAGGATCAGGTCATGGAGACCGTCCGCGTTATCTGATGTGTCGTGTGCATCCATTATAGGGAACGCCGAAGGTAGTTTGCCGCTCACTATAAATCATCATTCCGGACACTCTAAAGCGGAGCTGACACTTGATGCCTTGTCATCAGCCGGCGATAGATTTTGGGCTTTATTAAAAGTTTAAACAGACAAAGGGCAGAAAGGGAACAGTTCATCCTATGAACAGATCCCTGTCTGCCCTGTTTTTATATTCTGGCTGTATCTTTTGTAAAAATCTTTTGTAAAAAGCACCTTGACAGCCCTCTTCTTTTTTTGGATAATGGTTTTGTTAAGCTAACTATATAGAAATACTGACTTTCTCTGGAAAAGCCTGCTCCGTGCGGGCTTTTTCGTGACTTATGGGTTAGTTGCTTCTAATAGAAGGCTTTTGCTATCCGGTAAAAGCACTCTTGGGAAAAGACAGAAACATGAATACATCCGCAGAGCTGTTACTCCCGGAGAAGGCAGTTACAGTAGGTGAACGATTAAAGAAGGAGGAGTCATGAAGAAAAGAAGGATACTTGCACTGGCACTTGCGCTTGCTTTGATCATGAGCCTCGTCCCGGTTTCCGGTCTGGCTGCAGAGCCTGTCGGTTTCATGGATCCCGGTGCAGTGATGCAGGAGGATACAGAGGAATCGGTAAATACGGAAGCGGTGAACGGAGAGGAAGCTTTATCTCCTGACACTTTCGGGGACGGGGAAGAAGGATCATGGCAGGATCCCGCAGGGTCCGCCGAAGACAACGATGCAGACCAGGCTCTGGAGGAGACGCCTGCCGCAGAGGATGACGGCGCAGACCAGGTCCTGGAGGAGACAACGGCCGTCGAGGACGATGGTGCAGACCAGGTCCCGGAGGAGACACCGGCCGTTGAGGACGATGGTGCAGACCAGGCCCTGGAGGAGACACCGGCCGTTGAGGACGAGGGTGCAGACCAGGATCTGGAAGAGGAGGCTGCTGTCGAAGAAGAGAACAGCGAGCCCGTTGATGAAGAGGACGCTGAAGCTGTAGAGGTAAGCGCCCCGGATCAGAACGAGGAGACTGCAGACGCGCAGGAAGCTGTCTCTGAAGACACACAGGAAGCTGCCGCTGCGGACATACAGGAAACTGCCGCTGCGGACACAGAGGAAGCAGGATCTGTGGATGAACCAGCAGTTCCCGCAGAGGACGGATCTGCTGCGGAATCCGCTGTGGATGAAGCAGCGGTTCCCGCGGAGGAAGAATCCCTTGCGGATACTTCTGCGAATGAGGTCGAAGACGGCTATTCCTATGTCCTGATGAACATCCCCTACGCGGAATTTTACGCGGCGGAGCTGGCGGCCGGCAGCCCGGCAGTCGACGCGGTCGCTTCCGCGACGAAAAACAAACCCCGCACAGGGACTCTGGCGGGCGGATCCTACCACGTGGACCCGGAGGGCACCGACATCAGCGGTGTCATCTATCCTGTCAAGGCCAGCAATGATGATATTGCAGCCCTGATTGCCTATGATGAGAATCTTATGATCACGGATGAGTCCATTATCGCCATCACAGTGACCAACAGGGGACAGGAGACCACGACATGGTATGAAGGAAAGGACGCTCTCTTTGAGGCGCCTGACCACAGCTTCTATATCACGGATGATGATCCGGCCTATTATAAGGAAATGTCCATGGAAGCTGACGGGACGATGACCTTCGGACCGGTCCAGGGAGATGCGGTATCGGTTGAAGGTGTGACCGGAGCTGTTACCATCGGTGCCCGTCACGCCAATATTGAGATCAAACTCAGCGGTACGGACGGCGTCGCTCAGGGAGATGCAGTCTCCGGAGCAGTCGTAACCGCAGCGGACGATGAAGGAAATGCCACTCAGTACGGACTCCGCCATGTGGTCAATATCTGGCGCGGGACTGAGATCGGCTGGAACTACGATGAACTCGACATTTACGGAAAGACCATCACCAATATCCGCTATTACAAGCAGGACGCAGTGATCGATTATCCTGTGGACATTCCGGTCAGGGCACAGTATGTTCTGATGAACATTCCCTACGCGGATTTCTACGCTGCAGAACTTAAGGCGGGAAGCGCGGCCGTCGACGCAGTCGCTTCTGCCACGAAGAGCAAACCCCTCAACGCCAGGCTTGCAGGCGGTTCTTATCATGTGAACGCGGACGGATCGGATATCTCCGGTGTGATCTACCCCGTAAAGGTCAACAGCCCGGAGGATCTGGCGAAGCTGGAGGAAAAAGGAGCAGCCGTCATCACCGATGATTCGAGTGTGGATGTCTCAGTCCCCGGCAGGAACGGCGCTGATCCCACGATCACTGTTTACAATGGAAAAGATGCCCTTTTCCAGGCACCTGACTACAGCTACTATGACCTGGGCAGCGGAATCCAGAGCTTTTATAAGGAACTGACTGTCGCAGAGGACGGAAGCCTGTCCTTTGGCGCCGTGAAAGGCACCACGACCAGGGCGGAAGCGGAGGTGTCCGTCACGGCAAATGCTTCCCACACTTATTATGAGATGAAAGTGACCTCCGACTATGTACAGACGGGAGATACGGTCAGCGCAGTCGTCATGACCGCAGAGGACGGCACCACCTACGGCCTGCGCCATATGGCCAACCTTTGGAGAGGAACGGAGATCGGATTTGAGGCGGATGAGACCTTCAGCGCCCTGATTGGAAAGAAGATCACAGGCCTGAAATTCATCACCCAGAACGGAATCTACAACTTTACTGTGGACGCGCTCATTCCGGAGAAGCTTCCGGAGTATGTCCTGATGAACATCCCTTACGCGGACTTCTACGCCGCGGAGCTGGCCCAGGGCAGCCTGGCTGTCGACGCGGTCGCCTCCGCGACGATGAGCAAGCCCCGCAGCTCTCTGGCAAACGGATCCTACCACGTGAATGTCGATGGCAGTGACATCAGTGGTGTCGTCTATCCTGTGAAGGTGGGCAAGGGCTTCCAGCTCGATCCCGCAAAGCAGGTCACGGATGCGGACAGCTTATCTATTACAGTCATGCTCCGCGGCCAGGAAACGACAACAGAATATACCGGCAGAAATGCCCTGTTTGAAGCCCCTGACTACTCCTGGTATGCGCTCAGCGCAGAGGAAGTGCCCGCCTTCTTCAAGGAGGTCAGGTCTAACCACGGAAATACCAGCTTTGGCGCGGCAGTCGGAGAGATACTGACAGCACAGGCAACCGCGGAGGTCAAGGCAAAAGGCCGTCATGCGGACTATGAGATCAAGCTCACTCCGGATGAGGGCGTACTGGACCAGGCGACCGATGTTGTAAACGCAGTGGTCCTCACGGACTCCGAAGGAAATACCTATGGTCTGCGCCATGTCGTCAATATCTGGAGAGTCCTGGAGGTGGGCTTTAACCGGGACGAGCCGGCAGGCGCCCTCGCAGGCAAAAAGATCACTAACATCAGATACTTCAAGCAGAATGGAATCTTAGATCTGACTGTCGACATCGACGTTCCTGTCCTTTCCACCGCAGTCACTCTGGACAAGACCTCCGTCTCCCTGCTGGCAGGCAAAACAGCTGCCCTTGCTGCGACGGTCAATCCGGAGCAGGCAGGCCAGGCAGTGACATGGACCAGCAGCGATGAAAACGTGGTCACTGTCGATGAGAACGGCGTTCTCACGGCAGTTGCGGCAGGTACCGCGACAGTCACCGCTGCCGCCGCGGACAACACCGGCGCCTCGGCAGTCTGCGAAGTGACAGTCACGAAGCCTGTCTCCTCGATTAAACTGGACAAGACCAGCGCCTCCATCCTCAGAGGAAAGACAGTCACTCTCAAAGCGACCGTATCTCCTGATGATGCCGCCAACAAGGCAGTCACCTGGTCCAGTAGCGACAAGAAGATCGCGACTGTGGACGCAAAGGGCGTTGTCACGGGCGTTGCAAAGGGTACCGCTACGATCACGGCTAAGGCAAAAGACGGCAGCGGCGTGAAAGCCACCTGCAAGATTACAGTCAAGCAGCCCTTCACCAAGATCACCCTCAGCAAGACATCGGCCTCGATCCTGAGGAACAAGACAATCACCCTCAAGGCCACCGCAGGCCCTTCCTCCGCCAATGATAAGTCTGTCGCCTGGACGACCAGCAACAAGAAGGTCGCTACAGTGGATTCCAAGGGTGTCGTCAAGGGTATCGCCAAGGGAACCGCGACGATCACGGCGACGGCCAGAGACGGCAGCAAGGTCAAAGCCACCTGCAAGATCACAGTCAAACAGCCCGTCACCAAGATCACCCTCAATAAGACATCGGCCTCGATCCTGAGGAACAAGACAATTACCCTCAAGGCCACTGCAGGCCCTTCTTCCGCCAATGACAAGTCTGTTACCTGGACGACCAGCAACAAGAAGGTTGCGACAGTGAACTCTAAGGGCGTCGTCAAGGGCATCGCCAAGGGAACCGCGACGATCACGGCGACCGCAAAGGACGGCAGCAAGGTCAAGGCTGTCTGCAAGATTACGGTCAAACAGCCCGTCACGAAACTGACGATCAACAAGACCAAACTTACTGTGAAGAAGGGCAAGACCGCCACTCTCAAAGTGACAGTCGCTCCTTCGTCCGCCAACGACAAATCCCTCAAATGGACCACCAGCAATAAGAACATTGCGACCGTGACCCAGAAGGGTGTCGTCAAAGGAATAAAGACGGGAACAGTTACAATTACAGCCGCCGCAAGGGACGGCAGCGGTAAAAAAGTCACCTGCAAGATTACCGTGCAGTAAATGACCTGCCGGGTCCGACAGCGCAGCCTGCTGCCTGAGAACCGGCAATAAGGCCTGTCGCAAAACAGGACAAACCAGGAGGGGACGATTCTATTGTCTGGCTGGATGGATTTCGCCAGACAAATAGATCGTCCCCTTTCTGAAATCAGGGGGAGGTTGACCCTGTATGTAAGAAGCAAATCGTTATCTGCCCAAAATGTTCTGGCGATCATGCAATTCTGGAATCATGCCGGATGGGTTTTTAGTTGATAACAGATTAAAAAGCATATATCATAAGGAGAAATGCGTTCAACATGACTGGGTTTCCAGTTATTTTCACGGATTTTTCACAAAAAAGTATTTAAATAGAGAAGCGTTTCCGCAGGGGAGCTTTCCAGAAGATAAGAATTATCACAGAGAGGACAGATAGTTGAGAAAAAGAGGATTTATCCGGGAACCTGTTAAAAGAGCAGCGCTGATCCTGCTTGCTGCAATCATGATCACCGCCGGAACCGGTTGTGCCGCAACCAGTCAAAAGGGAGGCAGTACTGTTTCAGAGCAGGAAGAGAACAAAAAGGATGAGCAGGCGGCTTCTGCCGGAGAAGGCAGCTCCATGAAAAACGGGGTTGAGTTCGCGGCAGAGGAGGGCGGAACTGCTGCCGGGGCAGCAGAGACAACTGCGCAGGAAAAGGAAAATGCCGGCGGGGAAAAGAAGGCGGAGAAGACGCCCGAGACAGATCTGCTGCAGGAGATTCCGGAAAACCCTGTCCAAAATGATGACGGAAGCGTTACCATGGATGTTTTTGCCATGGATACTTATATGCATCTTCTGGCCTACGGAGCGGATCCGGGAGATCCGAAACAGGCTGAGAAGGCGGTACGGGCGGCTGCAAAGGAGATCCACTCTCTGGACTCAAGGCTTTCTACAGGTCTTGCCGACAGTGAAGTGTCCAGACTCAATGCCGCAGGAGGAGGCGCATTATCCGGTATTGTCCGGGAGCTGATCCTGAGATCCCAGGATCTCAGAAAAGAGACCGGCGGCCTGTTTGAGATCGCCATCTATCCTGTCATGAAGCTCTGGGGCTTTCCAACCCAGGAATTCAGGGTGCCCGAAAAGGAAGAGATCGACGCGGCGCTGAAACTGGCGGATGCCTCTGCCATCAGTGTCACAACGAAGACGGTCACCGAGACAGTTCCGCTGACCCAGGAAGAAGCCGCACAGGCAAAGGCGGCTGCTGCCGGAAAAACAGGGACAGAAACCGGTAAGGACGAGGCCGGACAGAATGCGGAGAACACAGAGAACAGCAGTACATCCGCAACAGCCGCAGTCCCTGCTGTCAAAACAGTTACAAAAAAAGTCACGGAAGCCAAATACGGGATCAAGGGAATGGAGATCGACCTGGGCGGCATTGCCAAGGGATATACGGGAGACCGTGTCATGCAGGTCTTCAAAAAGGCCGGAATCTACAGCGGCCTGATCAGCCTCGGCGGGAATGTCCAGGCTCTCGGCTCCAAACCGGACGGAAGCCCCTGGCGGGTCGCCATCCAGGATCCCCAGAATGAACTGGAATACCTGGGGGTCCTCGAGATCTCGGACAAGGCCGTGATCACCTCCGGCGGCTATGAACGCTTCTTTGAGGAGGACGGAGTCCGCTATCACCATATCATCGATCCCCGCACCGGATATCCGGCGGACAGCGGCCTGATCTCTGCCACCATTATCAGTGAAGACGGCACCCTGGCTGACGGTCTCTCCACCTCCCTTTTCATTATGGGTAAGGACGAGGCGGAAGAGTTCTGGAGGGCCAACTCCGACAAATTTGATTATATCCTCGAGTCCGCAGACGGACGCCTCTATGTGACAGAGGGGGTTGTCGGCTCCTTCACCACAAACGCCAAGACTATTGTGATCAGAAAGAAAAAATAAAGATTACCGGACATTCGCCGACAGACGTGTGTCCGGTAATCTCGCGTTTGGCGATTCCAATATACTGTGCTGTGCAGTCCGCCGGAATAATCCCGGCAGAACAATCTGCCTGTGCATTTTGTTGACTTTATCACGTTGGCGTATTAACATAATAGGAGTTTTGGGCGGATTTTGCGTTGAAAGCTGCGCGGCCGCACGGCTTTCGCGGCTGATTCTGCGATGAAAAACACGCGGAAACACTCGGCTTTCGCGGCTGATTCTGCGATGAAAAAAAACACGCAGAAACATTCGGGTTTCGTGACGGATCTGCGTAAAGCTCCATCCATTATGTAAGGTGTACCTGTTGTTTTATCTCAGTGGGGAAGACTCGCAGCGGGAAAGACTCGCGGGCGGGTCTCAAACTTTAGAGGGGATTATTGAGTTATGGAAAACAAAACACGCACAGTACCGGTGACGGTTGCGGCCTTTGTCGCAGTCCTGATTTTTTTGGTGTTCGCCTCCTTCGTGACAACGCCTGAGAGTGTCCAGCAGAGTTACTGGTCGCTGATTCCGCCGGTGATCGCCATTATCCTGGCATTGGTGACGAAAGAAGTTTACAGTTCTCTTTTCGTTGGTATCATAACCGGATCGCTCCTTTATTCCGGTTTCAGTTTTGAAGGGACAATGACGCACATCTTCAATGACGGGATCATCGCTTCCCTGTCGGATTCCTGGAACGTCGGCATCCTGATTTTCCTCGTCTTTCTTGGTACGATCGTACAGCTGATGAACCGTACGGGCGGAAGTGCCGCCTTCGGAAACTGGGCATCACGCCGGATCCAGTCCAGGGAGGGGGCGCAGCTGGCTACCATCGCCCTCGGCGTCATGATCTTTATTGATGACTATTTCAACTGCCTGACAGTCGGCAGTGTCATGCGTCCTGTGACGGACAAGTTCAAAATCTCCCGCGCCAAGCTGGCCTATCTGATCGATGCCACCGCGGCACCCGTCTGTATCATTGCGCCGATCTCCAGCTGGGCGGCGGCAGTGGCCGGGTTCGTAGAGGGAGAGAACGGTCTTTCGCTGTTTATCCGTACGATTCCTTATAATTACTATGCTATCCTTACGATCGCAATGATGATCATGCTCGTCCTGATGCATATCAATTACGGCCCCATGGCTGTGCATGAGTATAATGCGGAGGAAAAGCACGATATTTATACGACGCCCGACCGTCCTTATGAAAATGCGGTCGATGATTCTCAGGGAAAAGTGGGAATTGTCGCTGATATGCTCGTGCCGATCTTTTCCCTGATCATCTGCTGTGTCATCGGCATGATCTATACCGGCGGCTTCTTCAGCGGAGAATCCTTCGTCGACGCCTTCGCCAACAGTGATGCTTCTGTCGGTCTGGTCCTGGGTTCCTTCTGCGGTCTGGCCATTACGACGGGTTATTACATGATCCGCAAATCCCTGTCCTTTGAGGAAATAATGGGCTGCCTTCCCGACGGGTTCAAGCAGATGGTTCCCGCGATCCTCATCCTGACCCTTGCCTGGACGCTGAACGGTACGACCTCAAGTCTGGGTGCCAAGGAGTTTGTTGCCGGTGTCATTGAAAACAACGCCGCCGGTTTTGCCTCCTTCCTGCCCTGCGTCATCTTCCTGATCGCAGTCGGTCTTTCCTTTGCGACCGGGACCTCCTGGGGCACCTTCGGCATCCTGATCCCGATCGTTGTCGCCTGCTTCCAGAAGACCGACCCTCAGCTGATGATCATCGCGATGAGCGCCTGCATGGCCGGTTCCGTCTGCGGTGACCACTGCTCGCCTATCTCGGACACCACGATCATGTCCAGCGCCGGCGCCCAGTGCAACCACATTAACCACGTCTCGACCCAGATGCCCTATGCGCTTACCTGCGCGGCCGTCTCCGCCGTGACTTACATTGTTGCCGGTCTGATCCGGAACCCTGTGGTCTCCTTAGTGGTCGGCCTGGTCATCATGTTTGCCGTCATGACCATCTTCAAGATTGCCGGCAAGAGCAGTCTGCCTGTGGATACAGAGGTGGAAAAAACTGAATAAAAGAACTGGATAAAAGAACTGAATAAAAGAATCTGAACATACTCAATCAGGAAAGCCCCTGTGCGCAGTTTTCTGCTGCCGCACAGGGGCTGTTCGTTTCAAATAGTTAGTATTTATACCTTATACTACACGATATTACACGGGGGGATTACACGGACAGGATCCGTTTTTCTGCACATATTTTCTGTGAGAATGGCTTTTCCGCATATCCGCCTGCGTCTACAACAGCTCCGACAGCTCCTCCAGGGAAGGCAGGATGACATCCGGCCGGAAGTCGTACTGTTCCAGATCTTCCATCTGCGTCTCACCGGTGAGGACCATGATGGAGAGCGCTTTTGTTCCATTGGCGATTGCGATATCGGTATAGATGCGGTCTCCTACAAAAGCCAGCTCTTCCTCTTTGAAACCGGTGTGGCGGATGATGTGCTTCAGCGCGTGCCTGGAAGGCTTCCCGTAAAAGTCGGGGAAACGTCCGGTTGAGCGTTCGACAAGTTTCGCGATCGAGCCGCAGTCAGGGATATATTCAATGACACCGTTCTCATCGACCGGGCAGTTGTAGTCCATATTGACACCGTAATAACAGGCGCCGTGCCGCACATATCTGCAGGCCAGCGCGATTTTTTCATAGGTCAGAGTGGTGTCGAAACCCAGAATGACAACCGGAAGACCGGATGTTTTGTTATCGACATCTGCTTCCTGCCCGGCAGATTCATAGTCCGCCGCGGGTGCTTCTGTTCCGGCGGATCCGTTTATCACCTTCAGTCCGGCTCCGCGGAAGGCATTTTCCAGATTGGGAGTACCCACGATGAAAAAAGAGTCCCGGGAGTGAAGACGCTCCATCTCTTCGAGAATGACCTGCGTAGAGAGAAAGACCTGTTCGGGAACCAGATCGATCCCCATGCCGGTCAGTTTGTCCACATAGTCCTGCTTGTTTTTGGACGAATTGTTCGTAAAAAAGCAGTACGACCGCCCTGTTGCCTCCAGCCTTTTCAGAAAAGGGATCGTATAGGGAAAGATACGGTTGCTGAGATAGATCGTCCCGTCCATATCGAGGACAAAGCAGCGCACCTGGCGAAGGCGTTCACGGATCTGTTCAGTATGTTCCGGCAGGGTCAGAAAATGGGAGGTAGTGCTCATCGGGAGGTCCTTTCAAAAATACGGTAAAACATGTGCCTTAGAGGCATTCAGGACTTGCTCGCGAGTCCTGCGAGATGAAGCGGGTTTCTTTTTTTTGTGCGCGTATCCCACAACTGAAGTCCGGGTATTACGCGATGAAGAATAAAACATATGCCGCACCGGCAGAGGATACATGTACGGCCTCAGGCCCTAAGAAACACAAAAGAGCCAATACAAATAAGGCGGTACATCGGAGATTTCAAGGTACACCGGAGATTTTGATGTGATTCTGTAATTTTAACCCACAACTGCTTTAAACTGCAACTCTTACATTTCTCCAGACTATCTCACGAGACTATCTCAGGACTTTTTCTCCAGACTATCCCCGGACTTTTTCTCCGGGTTTTCTTCACTCGATTTTCGCCACGTAGTTTCTGTCCGGACTTCCTGTCCGTACTTCCTGACAAAAACCGCTTGCAATTCCCCCTGGCTTTGGCATATAATAGCATTTGCCTGTTAAGTCAGGACTTATACAGATGGAGACGTATCGAAGCGGTCATAACGAGCTCGACTCGAAATCGAGTTGTCGGTTAGTCCCGGCACGTGGGTTCGAATCCCACCGTCTCCGCTAATCAGTAAACCCGCGCAGAAACTGGAATCCATCGGAAGGCCAGCTCCTGCGCGGGTTTTGTGTTGAAAGAGTTAAAAATATAAGAGGTGAAAATACCAGAGCTGAAAAGAAAGAGCTGGAAACTCAGAGGGCAAAGGCAAAGGCCGAAAAATAAAATATGAATAAACAGCGAAGAAAAGCCGAGGGAGCGTCGTGAGCAAACTGCGCAGCAGTTTGCTGCCGAACGCTCATGAGGCCTTGACGAGCGTCCAAACACGAGGAAGGAGCCATTTTGCTTGTGTTTTTTGGCGAGTTCTATTGTATAATGATAGATAGCTATCAGAAATAAGCATGAACTCAGGGATATCTCAATAAAATAAGGCAATCGTTTTATTAAAAAAGAAGGAGGCATCAGATGTTACGTATCGGAATGCTCACCAGCGGCGGTGACTGCCAGGCCCTGAATGCGGCCATGAGGGGCGTCTTTAAGGCTGTCACAAGGAACAGCAAAGAACCCGTCGAGTTTTACGGATTTGAGGATGGTTACAAGGGCATGATCTACAGCAAGTTCCGCATCCTTGACGGACGTGATTTTAAGGGGATCCTGACCCGGGGCGGCACGATCCTCGGCACCAGCAGATGCCCGTTCAAGACCATCCGCGACCCCGATGAGAACGGTCTGGACAAGGTCGAGGCGATGAAACAGACCTACCACAAGCTCCAGCTCGACTGCCTGGTCATGGGAGGCGGCAACGGCTCCACCAAGACAGCCAACCTTTTGAGTGAAGAAGGCCTCAATGTCATCACGCTTCCCAAGACGATCGACAACGACCTGTACGGGACAGACATGACCTTCGGCTTCCACAGCGCCCTGGATATAGCCACCAAGTGCGTCGATGATATCCATACCACCGCTTCTTCTCACGGCCGTGTCTTCATCGTCGAGATCATGGGGCACAAGGTCGGCTGGCTTCCCCTGTATGCCGGTATCGCCGGCGGCGCGGACATCATTCTTCTCCCTGAGATCCCTTATGATATCGATAAGGTCGTGGACGCGATCGAAGCCAGAGATAAGGGCGGAAGCCGCTTTACCATTATCGTAGTGGCAGAGGGCGCGATCTCCAAAGAGGACGCGAAGCTCTCCAAAAAAGAATATAAGAAAAAAATGGCCAGTTACGAGTATCCTTCGGTCTCCTACGAGGTCGCGGACCGCATCCAGAAGGCCACCGGCCGCGAGGTCCGTGTCACTGTGCCCGGACATACGCAGCGCGGCGGCGCTCCCGATGCCTATGACCGTGTCTTCTCCACACAGGTCGGCGCTGTAGCGGGCAAGCTGATCCTCAAGAAGCAGTTCGGCTATATGGTTGCCTCCAAAAACGGCGAGATCATAAAAGTTCCGCTCAAGGAAGTGGCCGGCAAGCTCAAGACTGTGGATCCCAATGCCCCTATCATCAAGCAGGCCAAGTATGTGGGAATTTCCTTTGGCGATTAAAGGATATGAAGATTGATTTATCGCAGCCGGCCGCCTGCTGACCGGCCGCGGGATGCGTTCACGCTTTGCGGGCACATTCCGCTCAGCGTGTAACAGGGAACGATTTTTCAGTTTCAGCCTTTGAGAGGATGAAGGATGATTTAACAGCCGCGCAGACGGATTCTGACGGCAGTTTCTAACAGTGATGATCAAGCTCTGACAGACAGCGGACGGCGGGAGCGTGCTCTCTGCCGCCCGCCGTATTTTTCAATCTGCAGGCTGTAAAAAAGCCTTCTGTGAAAAGCGGCTGTTTTTTTGAAAGAGACAAAACCATATGGCAGATCAGGAATACCTGGCACTGTACCGCAAATACCGTCCCGTCGACTTCGATGATGTCCGGGGACGAGATGCGATCGTGCGCACATTAAAAAACCAGATCATTTCGGGAAGAATAGGACACAGCTATCTGTTCTGTGGTACGCGTGGTACCGGCAAGACTACGATCGCGCGTATTTTTGCCCGTGCCGTCAACTGCGAAAACCAGCGGGACGGCAATCCCTGCGGGGAGTGCCCGACCTGCCGGGCGATCCTGGCGGACGCCAACCTGAATGTGACCGAGCTCGATGCCGCGTCCAACAACAGCGTCGACGACATCAGGGCGATCGTGGAACAGGTGGAGTACTCGCCCACGCAGGGAAAATACCGGGTCTTCATCATAGACGAAGTCCACATGCTGTCCAACGCGGCCTTCAACGCCCTGCTCAAGACCCTTGAGGAGCCGCCCTCCTATGCGATCTTTATCCTTGCCACTACAGAGCCCAACAAGCTCCCCGTGACGATCCTGTCCCGGTGCCAGCGGTATGATTTCGGCAGGCTCTCCACCGGGATCATCGAGGGAAGGCTCCGGGAAGTAGCCCAGATGGAATCCCTGGAGATTGAGGACAAGGCTTTCCGCTATATCGCCGGGGCTGCCGACGGATCCCTCAGGGACGGCCTGAGCCTCCTCGATCAGTGCAATGCCTTTAATTACGGCAGCGGCCTCCTCACCTATGACCGCACTCTGGAGATCCTGGGCGCGGTGGACGCCCGCGTGTTCGGAGACCTCTACCGCAGTATTCATGAGGGCGATGTGACAAAGGCTCTATCGGTTCTCGATGAGATCCTGCTCCAGGGCAGGGAGCTGATGCAGTTTGTCACTGACTTTACCTGGTATCTGCGCAATCTCATGCTCCTGAAAGCCTCTGAACAGACTGCCGGCTCTCTCGATATTTCCGCGGATAACCTCCAGGAAATGATCAAAGAGGCAAGGATGTCTGATATGGAAGAGATCATGAGATGTATACGGGTATTTTCCGCCCTTCCCGATCTCATCCGCTATTCGCCCAACCGGCGGATCCTCACCGAAATGACGATCATCCGGGCCTGCCGGTCTGCTATGGATGACGGCGCTGAGGGGGAGGAAATGCTCCCTCTGGAAAAAATCAAGAACCGCGTCCGCGAGATGGAAAACAGAGTGTACAACAATGAACGCAGCATTGACAGACTGGAAAAAGAAGGCCCCGGTCCTGCGGCAGCCGGAGCTTTTTCGGGCGGCATAAGGGATGACCGGTCAGCGGCCGGAGACGGCGGTACGCCGGAGGCTCCCCCCGCCAGCCCGGCAGTAAAGCAGGAGCTTCCCCCCGCTCTCCCGGAAGAGATCAAAAAGATCGTTGAAAACTGGTCCAAATATGCATCCCAGGCACCTCCCGGATCCAGACGGATCGCCCTGACCAGAGCGCGTCTGAGCCTCGGCGATCAGGGACAGCTCATCATTATTTTTGATAAGGAATACGGGAATCCCTATCTATATCAGCGCAGGGACAAGGACGAGGCCTCCAGATCCCGCGTGGACGAAGACCGCAGGGAACTGCAGGCTTTTTTGCAGAACAAGACCGGCAGGGCGATCGAAATAGAATACCGGGTACTTGACAGAGGCAGGCGGATAACAGACAATTATGTGGATCTGCTGTCGCTCGTTGATTCAGGGATGATTCGGATGGACATCGAGACAGAAGATTAAAAACGGCTTTTACTGTACTGCTGCCAAAACGAAGTTAGAAGAACTAAAACAAATTATGGCAGCATTTTGCTGACAAACGACATTTATTGACAAGGAGGAAAAAATGGCCAGAAGAGGCGGATTCGGCGGCATGGGTATGCCCGGCAATATGAATAACCTGATGAAACAGGCACAGCGCATGCAGCGCCAGATGGAAGAAAACAAGAAGGCACTCGATGAGAAGGAATTCAAGGCAACTGCGGGCGGCGGTGCTGTAGAGGTCGTGATGACGGGCAGCCACCAGATGAAGTCGATCACGATCGATCCCGATGCGGCAGATCCCGATGATGTCGAGACTCTCCAGGATATGATCCTGATCGCGGTGAATGACGTCCTGGGTCAGATCGAAGAGGAGAGCAGCAAGCTTATGGGAGGAATGGGCGGACTGGGATTCTGAACCCCGCCTGTCTTTTTTTCGCGGACCCTCGCCAGGCACAAAAAAGAAGCTGCCTTTGCAATCTCAGATCAAATGCATATTCAGATCCATTGTTTTTGGAATCGGGACATGCGCGGGATGAATGCCGGGGAGGACTGTGGAAAAACGTTGATAAGAAAAATCTTTTCCTTATCAACGCGAATGTGTGACGAAAAGTGAGGAAATGACGTGGAGTTATACAGTGGATATATCAACAGACTGATCGAAGAGCTTTCGGCTCTGCCGGGGATCGGGAATAAATCAGCCCAGCGTCTTGCCTTCCATATCATAGGGATGTCTCCCGCACGGGTCAACCGCCTTGCGGAGACGATCCGTGATGCCAAGGAACACGTCACCTTCTGTAAAGTATGCCAGAATCTGACCGATGAAGAGATATGTCCGATCTGTAAAAATCCATCGCGCGATCCTTCGACCATCATGGTGGTGGAGAATCCCCGGGACCTGGCGGCCTACGAGCGCACAGGCCGGTATCAGGGACTCTACCATGTCCTTCACGGAGCCATTTCCCCCATGCTCGGCGTGGGGCCGGCAGATATCCGCCTGAAGGAACTGATGGAGAGACTGAGGGACGATACTGTTCGGGAGGTCATCATCGCGACCAATTCAAGTCTCGAAGGCGAGACAACAGCCATGTACATCAGCAAACTTATCAAACCTGCCGGCATCCGTGTGACCAGGATCGCCAGCGGAGTTCCGGTCGGCGGCGACCTGGAGAATATTGATGAAGTGACCCTGCTCAGGGCACTCGAAGGCAGAACCGAGCTCTGAGAGCAGGACAAAAACGGGCAGAAAAGGAATACGGACAGAAGAGGAATACGGACAGAAAAGGAATACGGGCAGAAAAGGAACAGGGTATGGAAGAGAACAAAAAACAGGGCTTTTCTTCTCACACAGAGGATTTACCGGAAGAAATGCTGTTTTCCGAAGACTATGATGAAGACAACGTCCTATACGATACCAATGCCCGGATCTACGAGACGGATGAGTCAGATGCTGTTTATGACGAAGAGAACGCTGAAGACGACATTCTCTATGACGCCGATGCCCGGTACTATGAAGAATTCGAAGAGAATGATGAGGAGAATGGAGAAGAGGGCGGCGAGGAAGCCATAGAGGATTCCGGAGATGACGGAACGGACAGCACGATGGGGAGCGGTTTCCAGGCAGACGGACCTCAGGAAAGCAGTCTTCCCGGAAACAGGCCGCAGGGAAACAGCCCCCGGGAAAACGGACTTCCGGCAAACGGTCTCCAGACAGATGGATTTCCTGGAAACGGCTTCCAGGAAAACAGCTTTCAGGGAAAGGAATTGGAAAATACTCTGGAGGAGGTGCGCAAAAAGCCCGGCAAAAAGCGCGGGGCTGCCGCGCTCACTCCTTATGAGGAAAAGCTTCGGCGCCATAAAAGGCGCAGATATATCCGCACTGTAACCTTTGTCCTGCTCCTGATCGCGGTCCTGATGTCTGGTGTGATCCTGTGGATGCGCCGCGGGTACAGACACGCGGACCTCGAGCCCGTCATCACCCTTTCAGCGGAGGATGGAACAGCCTACGAAAGCCTTGGCGGAAATATCATCCGGTATGGAAGCGAAGGCGCCAAGTGCATTGACAGACGGGGCAACATCCTGTGGGATGTGTCTTATGAGATGCAGCAGCCGGTCACGAGCGTGAGTGGAAACGTGATCGCGATCGCGAACCGGAGCGGGTATTATGTCTATGTCATGAATACGCAGGGACTCATGGGGACCATACACACGATGCTTCCCATCCACAGCATTGCCGCTTCTGAAAACGGGGAAGTGGCTGTTATCATGAATGACAGCAAAGTGACCTGGGTCCGCCTTTACACAGCCCGCGGAAAGGAGATCGCCTATATTGTCCGTTCCATGGAGGAAAACGGCTATCCAATCGCTGCGGCTGTATCGCCGGATGGCAAAACCCTGTGCCTGTCCAGCGTTCAAATGTCCAATACCGCAGTTAAATCAAATGTTTCCTTCTACGACTTTGGGAAAAATGGAAGCGGCAGCGGAGACCATCTGGTGGATTTTTCGGATTTTATCGATGAAGTCGTACCTGAGATCCGATATATCGACAATTCCACCTGCGTGGGAGTTTCTGACAAACGCCTGATCTATTTTATAAACTCTCCCTTCAGACCTTCCAGCAGCACGAACATTATGTTCTCCGAAAACCTCCAGGGAGTTTTCTGCAGCGAGAGTCTTATCGGCCTCTTGTTTGTAAATACAAAGGAAGACAGCGAGTACCGCCTGGCGGTTTATAATAAAAGAGGAAAGAAGCTGGGAACAGTCAAGTTTACCATGCAGTTTACGGATATTGCCATCGCGGGAGATAAAGTCTACATCTACGATGAGAAAAACTGTCAGATCTTTACGATCGACGGACGTTGCCTGTTTAACGGAGAACTGGGCAAATCGATCCGCGCCATGATTCCGGGACCTGAGCTTTCGGATATTCTGGTCGTCTCGGGAGGAGAAATCGACAGCGTTCATCTGCACTGACAAGAGTGTTTCCGCCCGGAGGCTTATCTGTTCATCTGCACTGACAAGAGTGTTTCCACCCGGAGGCCTATCTGTTCATCTGCACTGACAAGAACGTTTCCATCCGGAAGCTTATCTGTTCATCTGAAATGCAGAGAGTTTTTCCGCCCGGAGGATTAACCATCCATCTGCATTTGCTGAGAGTACCTCTACACAGATGCATATTTGTCCATCAGTATTGCCGAAGGCGTTTTACACGGGGGCGTATCATTGAATATTTATTTCTGGCTCATCCTCATTGTCTCAGTCCTGCTGCTGGCAAGAGGAGTAATAAAAGGCTTTAGGATTGGATTTGTAAAAGAGGCAGAAGGACTGGCGGCAGGAATCTGTGCTCTGGTCGCGCTGATCCTGATCAGCAGCCTGGCAATGGGAGCAATGGGAGATAAAGTGAGCACCAAGGTGATGGCGATCGCACTGCTGATCGTTCTCGGTGCCATGTATGCTCTGTTCAAAATCATCTTTTCTTCCCTGAAACTTTTTGCGGGTCTCCCGGTCATCAGCCTGGTCGATCATATCCTGGGCGCCGGAGCCGGAGCTGCAAAAACCTTCATCTTACTATATATAGTGGATTACCTTGCCAGAATTTGGCTTAATTTGTAAAAAAACGGTGGGATTAAAAAATTTAAAAAAATTAAAAAAACTTCTTGCTTTTTAGGGAACACCGTGATATTATAATACTCGCCGCTGAGAACGGCGGCAGACAACAGCATAAAAAAATAACTTTTCAAAAGAAATTTTAAAAAAGCTGTTGACAAGCTCATAAAGCTGTGCTAAGATATTTGAGTCGCTCACGCGAGGCAACAGCTTAGAGCGAAAAAACGGAGACCTGCCCTGCAGGCTCCGGAACACATTTCCAACCTTATATGAGAACAAGACAGAAATGCAACCCTGAATATATTCCTTATATTTAGAAGGTCATTAACGACC
>NZ_FNFZ01000066.1 GCF_900101015.1 Sarcina sp. DSM 11001
ATCTATATTCAGTTTTCAAGGTGGTTGCTAATAGCCGCTTAGTGCTTAGTAATGTGCTAAGCAACAAAACTGGGGACTTTTGACCCCAACATCATATAATAGAGAGAAAGGTGAGCTGCAGTAATTCTGGATTAAAGGAAAGGGTTTAACATGGCAAACATAGATAGTTGGGAATCCTTTATACGTATGCACGGCGGAATTGTCGGTGCAAGAGACTGCTTTGAGCAGGTATGTGATGAATTACTCTTTAAAGAGAACAGCGGAAGGGATGTTCATAGAATGCATTCAGCTGGTGGAGATGGCGGTATTGATATTTATGTTTCGAACGAAGATGGTTCCGTTGATATCTATCAATGCAAGTTTTTTAGGGATCATTTGGATTCTTCAAAGTGGGAGCAGATAAAGTCATCGTTCAAAACACTTATTTCCGGGCATTCGAAATTGAAATTAAATATCAGAACATGGTATCTGTGTTTGCCTAAGCAGCTTTTACCAGATGAAATAGCTACTTACGAAAAATTTAAACATGATAGAGAACAAGAGGGTATTTGCATTCGCCTTATCGATGGAAAAGACCTGATTTTAAGGATTACAGAAGTAGGGTTGGCTGATAAATGGTTTGGTGCAAACAGTGATCTACTCGGAACCAGCAATAATTTAATACCTATATATCTGAGCTATCCGACACCGCATACTTCTCTGCAGCTAAAATTTATTGAATATCTTAAAGCGGATTTAATAAAACGAGGGTTATACCCGCGAAATGTGGGATCTTCTGAATACTCTATGGATGCGCCGTTAACTGCAATCAGCAGAGTGATGACAGAGGTACAAGGCTGCTTATGTGTGGCATTTAGACGTGTATATATAGAAAACGCCGTCATGAAAAAGGGGGCGAATGTCAGCGATCAAATCCAAGAAAATATGAGTCAGTATTGGTATACAAGTCCATTTGTGCATATTGAACCGGCAATGGCATTTCAGATGAAACTGCCAACATTGATATTTAAAGAAAAGGATGTTGCTCGTGAAGGAATGTTAGACCCTGCCATTCGGGGAATTTACCTTCCGGAATTTGAATTAAGTGCAGAAGAACCAATCAGTGCCTTTTTTGAGTCTCAGATGTATGTGCAGCTTATTGAGCAGTATGCTGAAAAAGTATTATGGACCTCCAAGCCAATTAATAGGGAATGCAGTGTGGCAGAGTTTTTTCAGAAAAGATGAAAGCTGTTAATATCCTCTCCTTTGCCTTGGGAAAATGTCACGCCCTTAGAGGCTGCAATTGTTTCGTAAAGCAGATTGGGCTTTTCAATGAAATCAACGGTGACGCAGCCGCACACAAAGCTGATCGACATTTCCAACGTTTCAGTATTTACAGAAATACACTAATAGACACCGTCGTAAGCTTTTGCGACGGTGTCAATCATTTACTAATACTTCCCATACCAAAAACGGTGTAAATCATAGGAAACATAAGGCTTGAAGGGATAAAAATACACCTCGATCTGTTATACGAACTTTCGCATAACAGATCTTATGCGAACCCTGCTTTTATGCGAACTCTCCACACGGCAATGCGGCAAATAAACCTCTTTCCATCATGAAAAGTTCGCATAAATTCCTTAGTCCAACCCCAGAATCCGGGTCATCTCATCCTCGTCATCCGGCCAGAGCTGCTCAGTTTCCGGGATCGCTTCTGTTCTTCTGTTTGCGATCTCCCGAAGCTGCTGGACAGAAGGTGATGTATAGTGGTCTCTTGTCGTCTTCGTATCAGAGTGGCCGAGAAAAACAGCCACCGCTTCGATGTCGACGCCGTCCCTGTAAAGCAATGTTCCCCGCGTACGTCTGAAAGTATGCGGCGACACTGATTCAGGG
>NZ_FNFZ01000032.1 GCF_900101015.1 Sarcina sp. DSM 11001
ATGTCCATATCCTGTTTGAAGCTGACCCCTTTACCGCTCCCGGGAGTCTCGCCAACATAGTCAAGACGAAGACATCCCGGTTCGCGAGGAGGGAATACGGTGAGACTATCCTCAGGAAGTATTACTGGAAGCCTTTCTTCTGGTCGGACAGTTATTTTGTCACGACGGTCAGCGAGAATTCTCTCGCAGTGGTCCGGGATTACATCCGGAACCAGTAAGTTTCTTCTGGCATTCACCCACAACCATGCGGTGCAGCAGCTCCTATGGATGTGGTACTCTGCTGCTTCGCTTTATAGATATGCATGAACCTGTTGCAAATCCGCAAATATCCGTTTGCAAATATGTACGGACAAAACCTCACGTACTCCCCAGGCTGTAACTTTTATTTTTCGAGTTTACCGGGTATGGTACCTATTATATGGTACCTACTCATTCCTCCAGGTGATGACCCGCTTCTCAATGGCAGAGACAACTGCCACCAGCAGCATGGCCGCGATGGAAAGCAGCAGGATCGGTGCAAAAACACCTGCTCCATCCAGCTGGGTCATCATGCGGCGGCTGAAATACCCCAGACCGCTCTGGGCGCCCAGCCACTCCCCGATCGCCGCGCCGATGACGGAGAGCGGGACAGCCATTTTGAGCGCTGAGAAAAAACACGGAAGAACAGCGGGGAGTTTGAGTTTAAAAAACATCTGCCGGGTATCCGCCCCCATGCAGAACATCAGGTCTTTCATCTCTGTCCTGACGGAGCGGAAGCCGTCAAATACAGTGATCGTGACCGGAAAAAAAGTCATCAGCACGGTGACCAGCACTTTACTCCAGATCGTATAACCGAACCAGAGTACAAAAAGAGGGGCGAGCGCTGTCGTAGGGATCGTCTGGGAAGCGATCACAACGGGATACAGAGCTTTTTCCGCAATGGGGCTCGCGTCCATCAGGATCGCCAGCGCCATTCCCAGCACTATAGATATCATGAGCCCGATGACCACCACGGACATTGTGGCGGGCAGATGCGCCGTAAAAATCGGTCCGCGCAGATCCCACAGCCTCTGCACGACCTGAGCCGGCGATGGCATGATGTAAGCCGCATTCATCCCCATCGCGGCTATCTGCCAGAACATCAGAAGCGCAAAGACCAGCATTGCTGCAGGCAGATTTGCCCGGTTTGTATTTCCAGAAGACATTTCTCCTCCTCTATCTATCCCCCAGTTTTATCCCTGTTTTTAACCAGTCTCTATACCCCGGCCTTGAGGGGCAGGTCGATCTCCGTGTTCCTGAGTTTCCCGATCAGCTGTTCCTTCATGTCCTGTATTTCAGGTTTTTTCAGGTCTTCGATCGACCGGGGCACACCGAGCGGAATCTCCACGGAAGTCAGGGAAGTAATAGGACTCCTCTCCGCGACAAGTACACGGCCTGACAGAAAGATCGCTTCTTCTACATCGTGGGTGATAAAAAGGACTGTTTTCCGCTCTCTCTCCCACTGCTCCAGAAGCCATTCCCGCATCTCGATACGGGTCAGATAATCCAGCGCCGAAAAGGGCTCATCCAGGAGCAGCAGTTCCGCGCCGGTCAGGAGTGTCCTGGCAAAGGCCGCGCGCTGGCGCATGCCTCCGGACAGTTCGGAGGGACGCTTGTCTCCTTTTCCGGCAAGTCCCACATCCTTAAGGGCTTTCTGCGCTCTCCTGTGCTGTTCCTCTCTGGAAATACCCCCCTGAAGTTCCATGGGCAGACAGATGTTCTCCTCCACTGTTCTCCAGGGAAAAAGGAGGTCCTGCTGCGGCATGTATCCACAGACAGGGATGTTTCCCCGGGTCTTATCCCGGGGCTTCTCCGGGCTTTTCTCTTTTCCGGAATCTGCCGCAGGCTTCCCGGCGACCCTCCTCCCTGCCACCAGGATCTCTCCCTTTTCCGGCACCAGAAGGCGGTTGATCAGTCTGAAGATCGTACTCTTGCCGCAGCCGGAAGCACCGATGATGGAGATGAATTCGCCCCTGTCCACATGGAAGCTCAGGTGATCGATGATCGGCTTTTCTTCCACGGGAAACTGGAAGACCACATCTTTAAAGTCCAGCATTTACGATCACCCCCGGATTTCCCATGCCATATCCCAGAAAGACATCTCATAGCGGGAACATATATGGAAGATCTCCTCCAGATGCCTGAGCTGTGGCTCATTCATATTTTCACACAAACGTTCAGTCAGTGCGATCAGCTCCTCATTTGCTTCATGATACTCCTCACAGGCATAGCCTTTGACCCACTCTCCATAGAAGGGATGCCTGTCCGCCTCCGGATATTTCTCCAGCATCCTGCGGGCAATATGCTCATAGCTCAGGGCGCAGGAAAGGATAGAAACCGCGATCTGGGCCGCACCCTCCTCATAGCCCACCTGCAGCATGTAGGCTGTATAAGAACGGTTGTCCAGAGCTGTCTGCGCTTTCTCCGCATCGGCAAGGCTGATCCCCAGGCGGGCCATATACCCGCGGTGGATATCCATCTCCCCGTCCAGGATTTGCTTTACATATCCCGCAAACAGACGCATACTCTCCAGGTCCTTCGCTTTGGCCACGCCGAGGGCGAACACCTTTGCGTATTCGATCAGATACAGATAATCCTGTATCATATAGAAGCGGAATTTCTCCCGGTCGAGGGTGCCGTCCGCAATTCCCTGCACAAAAGGGTGCTCCAGATAGGCATCCCAGAGATCCCTGCTGCCATCCAGCAGACGCTGCGTCACTTTTCTTTGATCACTCATTTCCTGCTCCCCTCCTGTATTTTTCAGCTCCCTGCCTGAATTTTTCCGTTTCATGTAAAAAACAGGTCCCTTCATCCGAAGGAACCTGCTGTTTCTGAACCGCTTTGTGCTGAACGTATTTTTGCACTGCCTGTGTACCGCCTGTTAAAAGATGAATCTGCATCAGGCTGCGCTCTCTCGATTCCTACGCCGGCATTATCCGGATCAGGTTCCATGGTATCAGAGATCAATTACTCTGTCTCAGCCGGGATGACCCAGCCCCCAAAAACGATAAACGAATATACAAATATTAATCCCTGACCAGCAAACTGTCAACCTCAAAAGGCGATCTATCAACTCTATAAGCTCTTCCGGGTTACCGTACAGATCCCCTCGAAATTCGAGGCGTTTTTCGCGGGTTTTTCGCGAAAAAACCGAGTAGAACGGCGTTCGCCCCATTCGCGAAGCGAATTCAGCATGGGCGAACGCAAGTTACTGCATTGCGAAGCAATGATTCCGCCCCTCGAGGGGGCGTGTACAGTAACCTTCCGGCGCTTGTTTCCCTGGCCCCCCTGGCTCCCTTCAGGCAGGCTGTAACCCTCTTCCCGGAGCCCGTTCAGGGTGTTGAAGCGCAGTTTCCGAGTGCTGTTCCGGGGACTGTTCTCCGTACTGTTCCGGGGCTTTCCCGGAGTCGTCACCCCCTCCCCTTGCACCCTTGGAAAGATTCTGCTATCATCGGAAAGCCGAAGAAAAAATAGATCATCCGTAATAATCCACACACCAGGAGGCATATATTTGGACAAGAAAGCGATTGCGGAAATCCGCAGACTGATGACACTGAAAAACTGCCGGATCGACAAGATCAGGGGCTGTTATGTCAATGAAAACCGGGAGATCGTAACAGAACTGAGAGAGACTTTTCTCGCTCTTGAGGAGGAGACTGTAGAAAAATACTGTGAGATCTTCCGTCAGACACTGGGCGGGAAACCGGGAAGGAACCTGTTCAATCTGGAATTCCCGCTGGAGGAAGAGGCTCCCGGAGGAAAGCAGGACATGCTGTACCGCCTGCAGCAGTCTGAGCTGGAGGACACCACCCTGCTCCGGGCATTTTATGACCAGGTGATCGAGACCACGCAGTTTCCGGACAAATATCTCATCCTTCTTGCACACGGAGTGTATGACATTCCAGGGCGCACATCGGACGGGCTCGAAATGGACGATGCTTCCGATTATGTATACTCCTTTATCCTGTGCAGTCTCTGTCCGGTCATCCTCCTGAAAGAGGGGCTCTGCTACGATTCCGAGAAAAAAAGCTTTCTTGACCGGCGGAGCGACTGGTCTGTTCAGCGGCCCGACGCCGGCTTCCTGTTTCCTTCCTTCAACGACCGCTGCCCTGACATTCATCAGGCACTCTTTTTTGCCCGCCGGCCTGACGAGCTCCACGAAGAGATCCCTGCTCAGATTTTGGGATGCCCCATGCCGCTCGCCGAGGAAGACCAACGCGATGCCTTTAAAAACGTCGTGGAGACTGCCCTCGGAAGGGATTGCGATTTTGAAAATGTAAAAAATATCCACGAAGCTATCGGGCAGCTCGTGGAGGAACAAAAAGACAGCGGCGAGCCTGTTCAGATTGAAAAGGTACAGCTGCGCCGCATTCTGTATGAAAACGGGGCATCGCAGGAGTCTCTGGACACCTTTGACGATGCCTTTGATTCTGCCGTCGGCAATGGCGGCACCCTGGCAGCGGAGAACGCCGCTGACACCTCCAGACTGGAGATCAAGGCAGGGAGCCTGCGCATCACCGTCAAAGCCGATATGGCGGACATGATCCAGACACGCTTCATAGATGGAGTAGAATATCTCACCATCCCCGTTGCGAACGATATCGAGGTGAACGGGATCCGGATCCTTCAGTCCCGGAAGGACAAATAAGCGTCAGTAAATCACAATGGCGGTCCCGGGGACAATATTGTTATAGAGGGTCTCTGCGACGTCAGGAGGGAGATTGACACAGCCGTGGGAGCCGTCTCCTTTGTACTCATCTCCTCCAAAAACGGTCTTCCACCAGGCGTCATGCAGGCCCTGGCCCTCATAGAAAGGCATCCAGTATTTGACTTCGGTCTCGTACTTGTCCTTGCCTGTACCGCCGCGGAGAATGGAAGGGCTTTCCTTGAACGCCAGGGGAAAGACTCCGCTGGCTGTCCCGAGGTTTTTGGTGACATCCCCGGTGACAACATCGCTCTCCACGATCAGCTGCCAGTTGCGGTAATACCACATATGCTGGGAGTAGATACTGACCTCGACATAAGTGCCGTTCAGGTCGTCCATGCCGTTTCTGCTCAGGAACAAAGGGCATCCCCAGTCATTGTAGTACATGTATACCGGCTCTCTCTGCACCTTCTGGCCGGAGAGGATGTCCGCCTTGAGCTGCTCAAACTCCGCGTCCTCGAGAATAGTATAGCCGTACTCATTCATGCCGGGTGTAAATGTGACAGCTCCGCCCCAGGTCGTGTAAAAAACCCGGTCCCTGTAGCGTGTGGAGTATCTCTGCGCCAGGTCCTCTACATAGGCCCGCACTTCATCCTCGCGGACGACAGCCTCACCGTCCTTTACCCTGATCCAGTTCATGATCGTCTTGAAGTCGACCGTCTCCGACTCTCCCCCGAACAGATAAGTGACACTTTCTCCTGCCAGCTGATTGAGAACCTTGCACTTTGTTTTGAAATCCGCGTTCTCAACCGTCTTATCAGGCGGGATATAGATCGAAGCCGGGATCGTGAGTGTGATCCTGTAGGGCCCGGTTTTTTTGGCAGTTTTTTGGGCGTTTTTATCAGCGCTTTTTAAACTGCCTTTTTTGTCATCTTTTTCAGCGCGGGGAAGGGCTTCGATCAGAGCCGGTACTGCTGCAGGTTCGACAGTCTTGTCTTTACTGTCTCCTGTATCTTCTTTGCCTTCTTTACCTTTTTTATCTTCTTTACCTTTATTGTCTTCTTTACCTTTATTATCTGCTTTGTCTTGCTTGTCTTCCTTTTCCTCCGCCTGTTCTTCTCCCGTCAGGAGGGCATCGATCTCACCGCGCATCCAGTTCCTGAGATCCCTGTCATGGAATCTCGTGCCCTGTACTTCGGGCACGATCCTGCATTTCTCCTCTTCCTCATAATAGAGAATCTTTGCGTTTTTGTTTTCCTTTCTGGGTTCAGAGAGCGCATTCTTCCCGACCGCGTTTTTAAAAACGGTCTCATCTACTGTAAAGGGAATATTCTGGGTAAAAGAATTCCCGTACATCATCTCTGTGACCACACTCCGGAAATCGGACTTCTCTTTCTCCATATCCCTGGTCAGGCTGGCCTCTATTGTCTCTCGATCCGGTTGATAGCCCAGATCTGCGATGGGAAGGCTCAGGACCACTTTGCCCTCCTCCATCAGGACGACTTCGCCGTTGAGAAAGGTCTTTACAAGGCTGTCTGTCACTTCGGCAGGGGTTTTCCCCGCCACACTCCTGCCGTTCACACGCGTCTTTTCCAAAAAGCCCACGCTGTCCTGTTTTGAGCGCATAAACAAAAAGCCCGATCCGCCCACTGCGGCGGCGAGAGCCAGCAAAGTGATCAATATACATCCAATGAGAATCTTCAGAGCACGAAGTACACCGTTTTTACCCCCGGTGCCCGGTGTCTGCTCGCGCATTTTAATGCTCATAAACTGTCCATTCCTCTGTCAGGTACTGCAAAATCAAATTCTCCCTTAATGTGAAGATGTGCCAGAGGGAATCCCCTCTGACACACCCGGGCCCCCCGGCGCACCTCATGGTGCACCCCAAAGCCCCCCTTGGCATACCAATGATTATAGCACCTCCCAATGATCATGGACAATGGATAAGCAGACATTTGGAATGTTTTGGATCTTTTATACGATTTGTAACAGGAGAATCCGCAAGATTACCGGCATGCCTTCGAGAGGAGTGCCAGTAACCGATTTGGCCCGTCATATGCCTCTCGGGAGGCGTGATCAGTAAACCATTGGGTCCATCATATGCCCTCTCGGGCGGGCGTGATCAGTAAGCCATTCGGTCCATCATATGCCTCTCGGGCAGGCGTGATCAGTAACCGCTCAGCAGCACACCCGGTCAGCCTTTTCTTTCCAGGAATTTCATATATTCGCTGACCATGATCGCAATGCGGAAAGTCATTGCGTCGTCAAAGGTCCGGATGTCGAGGCCTGTCTCCCTCTGCAGTTTTTCCATGCGGTACACAAGGGTATTGCGATGGACAAACAATTTGCGGGAGGTCTCGGACACATTCAGATTATTTTCAAAAAAAGTCTGGATCGTGGCGAGTGTTTCCTGGTCGATTAATGACGGATCGTACTCCCCGAAGATCTCGTGAAGGAACATACTGCACAGATTGACGGGGAGCTGATAGATCAGCCTGCCGATCCCCAGCTCATTGTAGGACAGGATCTTTCTGCCGGCATAAAAAATCCTGCCGACATCCATCGCCATACGGGCTTCCTTATACGACTTTGAGAGATCCTTCAGCTCTGTGACGATCGTGCCATAGGCGGCAGAGGCGCGGACCATGGCTTCGGTCTCCAGCATATCGACCGCTGTGACCGCACACTGCTCGAGAGCTTCGTAGTCGTCCTCCGAAGTCAGAGATTTGATGAGGATCACACTGTTCTCCTCCACCTGGGTCAGATAGCTGCCTCCCTGCGAAACAAAAAGCCCCGTCAAAAGCTGAGCTGCAGCGGTTTCCGCCTCATTTCCCCCGCTCTTACCCGGATCGATGTCAAAAACAATGATAGCCCTGGGCTCCAGATTTGTTATGTGCAGTTTTCTCGCCCGATTGTAGATATCCACCTTCAACAGGTTGTCGAGCAGGAGGTTCTGGAAGAAATTCCCCCTGTCAAGACGATCCTTATAAAGAGCGATCATGCTCTGGAGCTGCGAAGCGACCATTTTGGCCGCCATAAGAGCATAGTCTCTGCTGCCTGACGCTGTCAGAATATAAAAAGGATCTGAATCATCCAGGACTTTGAGCAGATAACTCGTCCCCATGATCTGACTGTCTGCTGCGGATCGCGCAAATACAGACACGATCTCCGCGTCAGGCACCTCCATGCCGGCTGTCGCGGCAATAGTGTTTCCGTTCAGGTCCTGTACACTGAACTCCATATGTGTGATCGCGCCCATGTCCTCCAGGCACTTTTTGATTATCTGCGAGGTGATCATAATATTCTAAATCCTGTCCCTGTTCCCTTGCGTTCAGTACCGCATCCGTGCGCATCCTCGCGGAACGTTTATTCTTCATCACGGGATTGCAGCCACGATGAAGCGAGTTCCCCTTTTGAGCGTGTATTCCGCGACTGAAGTCACGGTCACTACGCGATGAAGCAAGTCTCCCTTTTTGCGCGTGTATTCCGCGACTGAAGTCACGGTCACTACGCGATGAAGCAAGTCTCCCTTTTTGCGCGCGTATTCCGCGACTGAAGTCACGGTCACTACGCGATGAAAATTAAAGGCAGTGCAGAGCCGACCGGCCCGCACTGCCTAATAGTACATTTTTAATGCTCCTGGCGCAAGTTTGAATCCTTTACAGTGCAACTGCAAAAAAGATATTGGTCCTGCGGTAATTCTTTAAGTGAGTAGAAAGCAGTTATCAGTTTGCGATGACCAGCTCGGTCTCTTTATCAAAGATATGGATCTTCTTGGTATCAAAGGTAAATGTCATATCCTTGCCGGGACGGATCTTTGTTTCAGGCTCAACACGTGCGGTCACGGCATTGCCGACAACATCGAAATACAGGAAGACTTCTGCGCCGAGAAGTTCGTAGACGTTGCAGGTCGCGTTGAACTTGTACGCAGCCTTCTCCAGAGCCTCGGGGGATGCCAGGATATCCTCGGGACGGATGCCCAGGATGACAGTCTTGCCGTTGTAATTGCCGTCGATGACCGGTTTTGCCTTGTCGGCGGGAAGCTCAATGCTCTGGCCGTCGAGTTCAAGGTAAGCCTTGCCGCCGGCAACCTTCGCGCTCGCATCCAGGAAGTTCATCTGAGGTGATCCCATGAATCCTGCGACGAAGAGGTTGCAGGGATTGTCATAGAGGTTCTGCGGGGAGTCGATCTGCTGGACAACGCCGTCCTTCATGACGACGATCCTGGTGCCCAGTGTCATGGCTTCTGTCTGGTCATGGGTGACGTAGATGATCGTGGTGCCCAGTCTCTGGTGGAGTTTGGCGATCTCGGTTCTCATCTGGACACGGAGCTTGGCATCCAGGTTGGACAGAGGCTCGTCCATGAGGAAGACCTTGGGGCTTCTGACGATGGCACGGCCCATGGCGACACGCTGTCTCTGACCGCCGGAAAGTGCCTTCGGCTTACGGTCAAGCAGATGGGACAGGTCGAGGATCTTGGCTGCTTCCCTGACTGCCTTGTCGATCTCATCCTTCGGAACCTTGCGGAGCTTCAGACCGAATGCCATGTTGTCATAGACAGACATATGGGGATACAGAGCATAGTTCTGGAAAACCATGGCGATATCTCTGTCTTTGGGCTCTACATCATTCATGCGTTTGCCATCGATCAGGAAATCGCCGGAAGAGATATCTTCAAGACCTGCGATCATACGAAGCGTTGTGGATTTGCCGCAGCCGGAAGGACCGACGAAGATGATGAATTCTTTGTCAGCGATTTCCATATTGAAATCCTTGACTGCATGGAAACCATTGGGATATTTCTTGTTTACATTCTTAAGCGATAAGCTGGCCATTCTGTTCCTCCTCTTTCATACTCCTGTTTCTGGTGTTATTTTTTTTATCTTTGCTTCCCTTCCGGCACGGTCTCAGACGCTTCTCCCGGTCTGAACCCTCTGCCGGTCATGTGTAATGTATGTATAAAAAAGTATAAAGGAACAAAGGCTCTCCCGCCATGGCACGTCTCCACAAAAAAAAAGAGCGATTTCCGGCTCTCCTGTAGACAGAACAAAATGACGGTCTGTCAGGACCGTCATTTTGCATAGCTTTTTATTTAATTTTCGTCATTCTGTCAAACTCCTGCATACGAAACGTATACGAGGGATGGATCCGAAAAACTGCAGAATAATGATGACAAATGAAAAGTCCCTGATCCCGGGAATTTCAAGCAAGCTTCCCTTTTTGCGCGAGTATCCCACGACTGAAGTCGCGGGTATTGGGCGATGAAGAATAAATCTTCAGATTCTCAATACCTGTAGAACCAGAAATAACCGGAATAGTAGGTGCTGCTGGGCATCGGAACAGTGCAGAAGACGCCGTTGCGTTTACGCCTGGTGACAAGCCTGAAATAATAATTTGTATAGGTCTTCAGCTTTCCGCCCGCATATTTGCTGATCACTGCCGTGTTTGCAGTCGCCTTTGCCGCTGTGGACTGATTCCATCTCCAGGATGACCTGGGATTTGTCGTAAGGAAAACATTGTATCCGTCACTGCCGTAGATGACATTCCATCTCAGGCGCTCTTTGGGACTCGAGGCTGTTGAGCTCACAAGGCTTCCGCTGATGGAGGACGGCGAAGGCGTGATAAACGCGATATTGGACCAGGGGCCATAGGACCTCTTGCCCCTTACCCATCTGAATGCCCTGACCTTTACCATGGAAACATGGTTGTTGGGAGCATTAGAGACATATACGCCATAGGAATTAGAAGCGTGATAAGAATATTTCGCATGACTTCCGTCAGTCCAGCTCCAGACTGTCTGATATCCATCGGCACCGGATACCTGGTTCCAATAGATATAGCAGTTTGTGAAGCTCGTACCCCAGCTGACAAATCTGCAGTTGCGCGGGGTGCCGATAGCTGCTTCCGCATTTGTGACAGAGAAAGTGCCTGCAAGAAGCATCGCTGCGATCGCAGCCGCGACAAAACGTGCAATAAAACCTGACCTGTTTTTCTTCATGGTTTCCCCCTTTAAAAATGTTGAGTAGAACAATTATCGCGTATATTATTACACATTCCGGTCATCATATTCAAGTTAGAATGTAAACGGGCGGGAAACTCTCTGCAGAAATGCCGCCCGTTTCTGTTCTTTCCGTATCATATCAGAATCTGATGCGGGAAAATGGATCCGATCATAATGGCTGATATAATTAAATTAGTGAATTCGTATCATTATTTATAGAAATTGAACCATCCAGAATAATAGCTGTTGCTGGGCATCGGCACAGTGCAGAAAACACCGTTGCGGCGGCGTCTGGTGACGATTTTGAAGTAATACCTGGTATAGAGTTTCAGCCTGCCTCCGGAATATTTACTGATCACTGCTGAATTTGCAGTCGCCTTTGCCGCTGTGGACTGATTCCATCTCCATGTCCCATGGGGATTGGTCGTCACGAAAATGTTATATCCGTCACTTCCGTAAATTGTGTTCCATTTCAGTCTCGCTTCAGGATGTTTAGCCGTCGCGCTCACAATTCCTACCTTGATCGAAACCGGTGAAGGAGTGATAAAGGCAAGGTTGGACCATGAGCTGTAGACCTTTCCGCCGGCGAGCCAAAGAAATGATCTGACCTTGATCATGTAGACATGGTCTCTGGCTGGTAACTTGAAACGCGCACCGACAACATCATAATTGAAGGAAGAATACTGAGCCTTTGTTCCGTTCGTCAGGCTCAGGCATGTCTGATATCCATCACAGTCTTTTACAGGATTCCATCGAATGTCAAAGGATGAAAAATCGGATGAGCCCCAGCGGACAAACCTGCAGTTGGCGGGAATTCTGCTCGCCGCTTCCGCATTTGTTACAGAAAATGTGCCCACAAAAAGCATCGCTGCAATCGCAGCGGCAACCAAGCGGAACAAGAATCCGAATCTTCTGTTTTTCATAAAATCCCCTCCTAAATTTAATGTATTCTGAAAACAAACGGATCCATTGCATATATTGTAACACTATATCATTCCATTGTTCAAGTTACTGCATTAAGCAAATCAGCCGTCACCGGTCATCGATTAAAATAATCCGTTAACAAAAAATGTTAAAAAATATGTTAAAAAGATATCCTGATGCCCCGTTGAAAACATTCCCCTGTCTGCGGATTTAATTCTGATTCCAATGCTTATGTCCCGGAGAGGTCTCAGAGAAATCTGGCGCAGAATCCGGGAAATCCGGGGCTTCCCCTGCCACGTCACACTCAAGTCTTTTAAAAATGCCATTATAAACCATGGCGCACAGCCACCCAGGGCCGGTCAGTCCAAACAATATGAGCAGCGGCAGCAGAGGTGTGAAGAGATATACCATAAACGGAAACAAAACTGTCACCACTGCCATGGCCAGCGTCCGCGGAAAATAGGCAGCTGCGATCTTAGCGCTGTTGGCTATCGTACCGGCCACCGTATTATGGAATCTCGACAGCAGCGGAAAGACATGCAGATACATCAAAAAAGCATATCCGCCTCCGGCGATCAGCAGAGCCCGGACAACAAAGGGAAGCTGCAGGGTGGAGCTCCCGCCGCCCCCTGTCAGATAAATATCCAAAAAGAAGATTCCCAGAAACAAAAGAAACAGGATCCAGATTATTGTTGCCTGCAGGAAATTTTCTTTAAAGGATTTGAAATAGCTTTTCACTATGTAGCCTTCTTCGCGTCTTACCATCTTGAGAAGGACATAGTGCATACCTGTCAAGGCAGCTCCGATCGTGATCACCGGCAGACAGCAGACCAGGGTCACCAGATTCAGAATCATCAGATCCGAAATCGTGGAAAGAGCTTCCATAAAACGGCTTTCAGGATTAAATAGTTTCATTATTTTTGATCAATCTCCTGTGTGATATTTTCCCTGGCATCATCCACAGCCCGGTCGATCTGTTCCTGGGCTGCTTCCCCGAGTTTTTTCTTTGCCTGGTCAGCGGCTTTATCAATCTGCTTCTCAGCCTCCTCCTCGAGCTTATTCCTGATCCTGTCGATTTCCCCGGTGCCGCCTCGGGCGCTGTTCTCTGCTGTGTCCTTCGTTTCGCCCCGTTTCCTGTTTCTGCCGACAAAATCCCGGAAACGCTGCAAGAGCTTTTCCGGTGAGATTCCCAGCTCATCCATAGTCTTTAAAGCCTCCCGAAGCTTTTCCTTCTCCGCCTCCGGCTCGATATGGATATCCGGAATTTTTATGTTTTCCGGAATCTTCGGCAAACGAATATCGGGAAGACGGGGGGCGGCATATTCCGGATGTACAGACGGAGCATCGGGGATGTCATTAACTGGCTTTTCAATCGAACGTTGAGGCGCATTGGATTCCGGTTTCATAAACCGGGTATGGGAAACAACACCCTCCGCCGCAGAGGCGGAAGGTGCTGCATAAATCCTTGCGGGAATCATCATGACAAACAAGCAGAGCACTGTTAATGACAGACGGCCTTTCAGCCGATAGCTTTTTTTCATGCGCTTATTCTCTCTGATTTTTTATGAAAAGATATTATGAAATATTCTTTCTTTTTTGTTTCCGTGTCTGTCCGACTTGTCCTGACACCTGATTTCTGTTCTAATCCGGGTGTTGATTTCAGCATTGACAGAAAATCTTCTCTCTCAGCCGATCTCGGCGCCGGCGGGAATATCTTTTCCCGCCAGCCAATCTCTGCCCCGGCAGGAATATCTTTTCCCATCAGCCGATCTCGGCGCCGGCGGGAATATCTTTTCCCGCTTCGGGAGTCATGAGGGCAAGGCTTCCGTCGGGTGCTTCGGCACAGAGGAGCATGCCTTCAGACATGAGGCCTGCGAGCTTGGCGGGCTTGAGGTTGGTGATGACCATGACCTTTTTGCCTACCATTTCTTCAGGAGTGTAGTATTTACGGATGCCGGAGACGATCTGGCGGACCTCCGCGCCGATCTTCACCTGAGAGCAGAGGAGTTTTTTGGACTTTTTGACTGCTTCGCAGGCAATGACCTCTCCGACCTGGAACTGGCATTTGGCAAAGTCATCGATCGTAATCTCGGGCTTTTTCTCGATCTCAGGCACTGCCTCTGCTTCTTTCTCAGCTTCAGAGGAAGCCTGGGCGTCTTTTGCGGCAGTCCCGTTTTCGGCGGCATCAGCAGCGGCTTCAGCAAGGGCTGCGGCGCGCTGTTTTTCCATGATGACTTCAACCTTCTTCATGACCTCTTTCTGGTCAAGGCGGGCAAAGAGGATCTCCGGCTTATCCGTGACGGTGAAAGTGTCACCTTCAGCAGTGCCAAAGGAGCCGAGAGTCTCGAAATCGCGGATATGAGTGCCCAGCATCTTTACAGTCTTTTCCGCAGTCGTGGGCATGAAGGGCGCCAGCAGGGAGACTCCCATGGTGATTCCTTCCACCAGGTTGTAGAGGACTGTGGACAGACGGTCCTTTTTGGCCTCATCGCGGCCCAGGATCCACGGCTCTGTCTCATCGATATATTTGTTGAGACGCTTAAAGATGGAGAAGATCTCTGTCAGGGCATCCGCCGCGCGCAGCTCATCCATCTTCTTTTCGACTTTTTCATAGGCGGAGGTGACAACAGCCTTGAGGTCGGCATCGACAGTCTGCGCCTTTTCGATCTCTTCGGGAGTAAGAAGCCCCGCGACTGATGCCGGAACTGTCCCGCAATCCTTCACAGTGCCGCCCAGGTACTTGTTGGACATGGCGATCGTGCGGTTGACAAGGTTGCCGAGGGTGTTGGCCAGATCGGAGTTGATCCTCTCCGCAACAAGCTCCCAGGTGATCACGCCGTCATTCTCATAAGGCATCTCGTGCACGACGAAATAGCGGACAGCGTCAACGCCGAAGATGTCCACGAGATCGTCCGCGTAGATGACATTGCCCTTGGTCTTGGACATCTTTTCACCGCCCTGCAGCAGCCAGGGGTGGCCGAAGACCTGTTTGGGAAGCGGCACGCCCAGAGCCATCAGGAAGATAGGCCAGTAGATGGTGTGGAAACGGACGATGTCCTTGCCGATCAGATGAAGGTCGGCGGGCCAGTACTTATCAAAGAGCGGATCACTGTTGCCGTCGGCATCGTAGCCCAGGCCGGTGATATAGTTGCTCAGCGCATCGAGCCACACATAGACGACGTGCCCGGGCGCAAAATCGACCGGGATGCCCCAGGAGAAGGAGGAGCGGGAGACGCACAGGTCCTGCAGACCGGGCAACAGGAAGTTGTTCATCATCTCATTCTTGCGGGAAACGGGCTGAATGAACTCGGGATGCGTATTGATATGCTCGATCAGGCGGTCCGCATATTTTTTCATACGGAAGAAATAGGCGTCCTCCTGAGCCTGGTGGACAGGATTGCCGCAGACGGGACACTTACCCTCTTCCTCGATCTGAGAAGGAGTATAAAAAGCCTCACACTCCTGGCAGTACATACCGCTGTAGTGGCCGAGATAAATGTCACCCTGATCATAGAGCTTTTTAAAGATCTTCTGGATCTGACGCTCGTGGTCGGGATCCGTCGTGCGGATAAAACGGTCATAAGACGTATCCATGAGATCCCAGAGCCTCTTTATCTCAGCCGCGACCTCATCTACAAACTCCTTGGGACTCTTACCCGCGCGGGCAGCCCTGGACTCGATCTTCTGCCCGTGTTCATCCGAACCTGTCATAAAACGCACATCGAAGCCATCCGCCCTTTTGTATCGCGCGATGCAGTCCGCGAGGACGATCTCATAGCTGTTCCCGATATGGGGCTTGCCGGATGTGTAGGCGATCGCTGTAGTAATGTAATACTTTCCTTTATTTTGCATAACCTGTTTCCTCCCTTTCCAGCCGCCGGACAGATCCTCTCATCCTCCGGACAGCCAGCAATTATCCTGTTTTATCTGAAGTGTCACAAGACACGGTACTTCTATACTTATATATAACTTATATATACAATTAAATATACTGTTTTACCAGCACAGCACCTCATGGCCTGTCTCAGTAACAAGCAACTGGATCTCCCACTGTGCGGAGGGTGAACACTCCGCACTGGCGAAGGCTGTGTCTACCAGCACAATACCTCGTGCCCGGAATCTGTTACCAAGACCTGGATCTCCCACTGTGCGGAGGGTTTGTGGTCCTGCGTATAGATGGTCCATCCGTTTTTCTCATCCTGATAGATCCTGTCTGTCCCCATATTTACCATGGGCTCTATGGTAAACACCATTCCGGGTACCATCAGCATCTCGGTGCCGGGTTCGGAGACGTAGCTCACAAAAGGATCCTCGTGGAACTCCAGACCGATGCCGTGCCCTCCGATCTCGCGGACAACGGAGTAGCCGTTTTTGACTGCGTGCTCATGGACCTTGCTGCCCATGTCTCCGAGAAAAGTCCAGGGAATGACAGCATCCAGGCCGATCTGAACGCATTCCTTAGTGACCTCTACCAGCCGGCGCTTCTCATCGGAGACATCGCCAATACAGTACATTCGGGAAGAGTCTGAAAAATACCCGTCCAGGATAGTCGAACAGTCTACATTGATGATATCGCCGTTTTTGAGGATATGCTTATTGTCCGGAATCCCGTGGCAGACTTCCTCATTAATTGAAGTGCAGACACTTTTGGGAAAGCCCTCGTAGTGAAGCGGAGCAGGAATGCCTCCCATTCGTACGGTCGTATCGTACACAATTCGGTCAATGTCTTCTGTCGGCATATCCGCGCCAATCTCTTTGGCGACGGCGTCCAGGCAGGCCATATTGATCTCCGCGCTCCTCTTGATCCCATCGATCATCTCTCTGTTTTTGATCAGACTCCTGTCCGGTACGATTGCGCCCGCTATCTGCATTTTCCGCAGTCTTTCATCGAATCGCATATGACAAGTCTTGTACTTACGGCCGCTCCCGCACCAGCAGGGATCATTTCGCTCTATTTTGTGCTTTCCTAAATGTAACATGTGCCTACAGTCCTCTCTATGTAAATACCCGTATAATCTCCGGTTGAACTTTACAGTAAGTTATAGAATACCATTTTCCTGCCAAACCGTCTACCTTATGAAGCGTAAGTTCACAAAACGGTTTCACAAACGGTTTCATAAACGTTTTCACAAACTTCACAAAACGTGTTATCAAAAGGCTCTGAGACCACGGCCTGAGTACAATCTGAAAACAGTATAAAAATATATGCGGCTGGTCTGCAAAGCAACAGCCCGGAAACGCCTCTGTCCTGGCTTTTCCGGGCAAAATGTGAACGTAGACCGGCATAGCAGAAATCTGACGGTCTTTTTATTCTTCATCGCGCTATACCCGTGACTCCAGTCATGGGGTACGCGCGCAAAAAAGGGAAACATACTTCATCACGGGTACAATCTCCCTGCCGTCGTTTTTCTTTGTCTCGCTCCTATTCAGTCTCTTTCTTTACGGAATCTTCTTCCAGCTGCTGGCCAGGCTCTTTGGCCGTCTGGTCTCCGGACTGTTCTTCCGACTGCGGGCCAGGCTCTTTGGCCGTCTGGTCTCCGGACTGTTCTTCCGACTGCGGGCCAGGCTCTTTGGCCGGCTGGTCTCCGGACTGTTCTTCCGGCTGGTCTCCAGACTTTTTATCCGGGTGTTGTTCCGGTTCTTTATCCTTCTTGTTTACAGGTTCTGGATCCGGCTGTTTTCCGGACTGTGCGATCCGGTTCTGGATCTCGGCGAGCTCCTTTTCACGGATGCTTTCTTCAATGGCTTCATCCTCGATCGCGTCGCTGAACCTAGAGGAAAGAATATTGAGGATAGCTCCGCAGGCGGCAAAGCAGATCATGCAGAGACGGCCCAAAGTACTTCCAAACAGGATCATAAGCTGTCCCAGGATCGGGATATGGCGGACCACGATACCAATCAGATTAGCGTAAGGCACTTCATTCATGTCTTCTGACGGGTTCGCGTCTCCCTTGGTCGTAAAAGTACCTTCAACGATCTTATTGTCGACAACGCGGTGCATAACAATACTCTCGCCGCTCTGGAAGGCTATGATATCTCCCTTTTTGATACTTGAAGGTTCTGCTTCTTTAACATAGATGATACTGCCGACCGGAACCGTTGGTTCCATGGATCCACTGACAACATCATAGATCTGATAGCCCATATACTGCGGTACCGTCAGCGGCAGAGCCGCCGCGATGACGGTCAGGAGCATGAGCGTTCCGACCAGACTGCAAAAAGCAGGCATATAAACCAACAAACCGCGCCGTCTTTTTGGCGCGGAATATTCGTTACTGCCCGCTGCCCTTTTTTTATTGTTTTTTGCTTTCTTTTTTGCCATGCCAGCTTCCCCATGCTGTCAGATAAAAGGCAGCAGCTTCGATAAAAACCCCCGCAGACCGCGTGGCTGCGGGGGTCTCGATTCATATCTGCAGGTCAGGATCTCCCTCCTGCTCCGCCTCAATAATCATCATCGTCGTCATCGTCATCGTCATCATCATCGTCGTCATCGTCATCATCGGCGAAACGTCTAAAGAAGAACCATCCGCCGCCTGCCAGCAGGAGGACGACAATAATGCCAGCCGCTACCTTCATAGGTGTAGACATGCCGTGGGCACGTACAACTCCTTCTGTCTCAGTATTCACGACAGTTGTTGTAGTCGTTGTCTCTGTATTGGCTGTCGGAGCTGTATTTGCCTGTGCCAGAGATGTCTGCGGGTTGGTATCGAGATCCAGCGTCTCCTGAGGCTGGGAGTTCTGCGTCTGCGGCTGCACACTTCCATTCAGATTGGAAGTTCCTGTGCCGTTGGCTGTATTGCTGCCGGACCCGGTACCTGCTGTTCCATTTGCTGCTGTTGTCCCTGTGGTTCCAGGGGTAGTTCCGGTCGTTCCGGAAGTAGATCCTGTGGTTCCGGGAGTTGTACCGGTCGTTCCGGTGGTAGTTCCGTTTGCCCCGGGAGTTGTCCCGGTCGTTCCGGTGGTAGTTCCGTTTGTCCCGGGAGTTGTACCGGTCGTTCCGGTGGTTCCGGACTGGTTACCTGTGGTACCTGCAGTCCCGGTCGATCCCTGAGTCCCGCCGGACGTAGTCGTAGTCGTGTTATTGGTTGTGTTGTTCGTCGTGCTGCTGGTCGTATTATTGGAGGACGTACTTGTTGTACGGTTCGCCGCCACCGCAGCCCTTGTCGTGGTCGTCGTACGCGTTGTTGTACGGGTAGTTGTTCTTCTGGTGGTAGTGGTCGTACGCCTTGTTGTAGTTGTAGTTCTTCTGGTGGTGGTCGTCGTTGTACTACGGCTCATCGCCCTGACAGTAGTACGGGTAGTCGTCGTACTGCTTTTCGTAGAGGTTTTGGACGTAGTTCCAGCTTTCGTTGTGGTCTTTGTAGATTTGACAGGCTCAAGCTTGTTGTACTTAAAGGTCCAGGAATTGTCCGATTCCTTTGATCCCAGTGTTGCTGTTATATTGTAGTACTGCGGTGTGTAACCTTCTACGTACAGGAAAGCTGTGACCGGCTTGTCTCCGACGTTGCCGTAGTAAGTCTCTTCTTTATGAAGAGTCTTTCCGCTGGCAGCATCCACATACTGCACTTTGTAAGCGACCTGATTATTTTTAATGCCGTAAGCTACGACAAGATCAGTATCCCGGTCGACGATAAAGCTGCCATAATACGGTTTGATTTCCTTACTTCCACTGACCGTATTATTGTCTCTGCCGCTCTCTCTCAGGCCTTTAATATAATACTTTTTATACTGATCGCCGTCCTTAACCTTAATATTCTTCTGCCAGTCATAGGACCAGCGGGTCCCGGGCTTGATCCCTGTCTCTACATATACACTGCTGCCGTCTGTAAATTCCCCTATATTTCCGGTAAAGATCCTTACCGTATAGGTATAGGTATCACTGGCAAAAGCAGGCAGCGCAAGCGCAGCGATCATGCACAGAGCTATGAATATGGCTGCCGCTTTGACAAATAATGACCTGCGCCCTTTTCCGGAGGTTATCGAGGCAATATTTCTCTTCATGCCTGGCCTCCTTTCTGTTTACGTCTCTCCTTCAGGCTGTAAAATGCCAGAAGCAGGAAGACCAGTCCGCTGACACCTGCGGCGATGATATACGGGATAGTATCCGTGTAATCACCGGTTTTAACGATCTCACGATGTGTAGTAGAGGTGTGCGTAGTATGTTTGGACGAAGAAGAGGATGAGTCCTTGGTCGTTGTTCTTGTCGTTGTCGTCGACGTCGCTGTTGTCGTTCTCGTTGTCGTTGTCGTCGTCGTAGTTGTGTCAGGCTCATCGTAAGCAGGTCTGAGTTCAACCGCGAACTGCATCTGAAGCTGTGCCAGGGTATCCTGATAATCATTGCCCTGTGTCTCGCCTTCGAGCGCGACCCTGAGGGTCAGGGTACCGCCCTCACCTTTTTTGAAGGTGTCAAGATAGAACCAGTCCTGAAGGGCTCCGGTCGCCTGATGAAGGCCTACACCGGATTTGCTCTCACCCTCGCCGCCGACTCTGTCACTGGAAAACAGGACCGTTTCCTTCCCTGTCGATGTGTTTTTGAAGGTCAGGATGTAGGAATAGGCGCCTCCCTGCAGACCGGTGTCTTCAGCCCTGGTATCCTCAAGAGATTTCAGTACCTTGTTGGTCATGTACCAGTCAACGGTCTCGTCATAATCATTTTTCAGATTGAGCACGATGTCAGTATAATCGCCCGGCTGCAGACCGTAGACCTGGTCGTCCATTTCCTTTGTCTTGAAATCACTGACCATTACTTTCTTTTCTGTAAAAGAAACACTCCAGCTTTTTTCTGTGGGGATCAGCTCTGCAAAGGCTGTCACGGATAAGGCACAAATCAGAACCGCTGCAAGGAGAGCCGGAGAAACAAGTTTTTTCATGATCTTTTTCATCATTTCTTCCCCCTCCTTTCTCAGTCAGCCAGCGTGATCATGCCTTTGTTATCGACATTCACATCACGCCCCCAGACGCTCTTGATCGCGTCTTTGGCATTGTGGTTCTGGACCGCGTCCACAACCGCTTCGAGGCAGAACTGCCATCCGTCATAGTCATATTTTGTCGTGATGGTCTTTCCATCATCGGACACTGTCTTCGTGACCTTGTCCCCGACCATCCTGTCGATCGTCAGCTTGTCACTGAGCGGTGTCTTGGATGTGTCCTCGCCGGGAGCCAGAACACTGTTGTAATAGACAACGATTCGTTCTTCTGTAGATGCTTTTTCATCCAGCAGCCATACATTGCTGTTGGTCAGATTAAGCTTGATCAGCGCCGGGGAAAGACCCTGAGTGGAAATGCCCTTCTTATCCTTCTCTTTGACGATCTCATTGCCTTCATCATCCGTCTCATTCAGGAAAACCTTGTTTCCATCGGGATCCACCCAGTATTTGTAGATCGTCACGCGGACATATTCTTCGATATTGCCGGTATTCGCAACGCTCAGTTCCTCTGTATAAGCCTTGCCGGGTTTGAATTCGGTATCACTGCCAAGAAATAACGAGTTGTCTGTTTTTTTAGTTTCTAGATCTGCACCTGCTAATAGCTGTAGAGATTCTTCATCCCATTTATCAGCAGTGTTTTCTAAATGGTCTCGATGTGCGACAGCTCTTGGTTTCTCATCGCCGGCGCACTTCTCCTGAAGTGTCACTCCGATACAGTGCATCTGCATCTGCCCGGAATAAATCTCGGAAATTGCCTGGAAGGCTGCCCGAATGCCGCCGATGGTTGAAACCAGCAGAAGCACAGAAGCCAAAATAAACAAGGCTATGGTCACTGCAGGGGAGGTAATCAGCTTCTTAAGGTTCTTCATCAGTTCTCACCTCCTGCGCCTTCTGTATTTTCAGCGGCATCCTCATCGGAGCCCGATGTCTCAGTAGCTGTTGTGCCGCTCCCGGTCCTATAGGTCTGAAGCTTGCGGTTCCAGTCTGCTTTTTCAGGAGGAATCAAGTTGCCGCTCTCATCGTACTGGATTTCTACGGTTTCATAAACAATGATCACGTTAAAGGAATCCGCATCCTGTATGCCGGAGTTTTCTCCGCTGGGGACATCCTTGATCTGGACCTTCAGGGGATCCGCTGTCTCTCCGGGCGGAAGGACATCCTGATAATAGACCCAGTCGTCGCCCTCGGGCTGCGCCCACTTTTCGCATTCATAGGTAATCTCATAATCAGGGCAGAAGCCTCTGGCCCGGATATATACCGGCCTTGAATCCTTAGGGTTCGCAGTACTCTTGATATTGATTACTTTCTGCCAGCTGTTGAAATCCTCTTCGACCTTTTCTTCATGTCCCATATGTAATGTATAACCGCCTTTGGCGGATGCATAAGTACTGAAATAAGCCCACGCGGTTCCCATCAGGGCACTCATGACCAGCATAACGGCAGCTGCCGTCAGAAGGCCTGTGCGGAGGGCTTCCCATTTTCTCTTTTTTTCCATATGTTTATCCATATGTCACTGCCCTCCCGGTTAATCTTCCTTATTAGTTGTGGCGTCCGACTGGATCACAGTGCCGTTCTGACTGCTGTCGGTCATCTGCTCCCAGCCCCATTTCGACTGTCCGGCTTTGTAAGTAAACTTGTTGGTGACGCTGCCGCCGCCGCCATGGGTATCATCATATTCATCTTCGAACGGTATGGTTACGGTCTCATTGGCCAGGATCGTCTCTGTCCTGACCGTATCATCTATTGTATAGGCCTGTCCCGCATAGACCTCTTTGACTACCGCATAGCTGTAGGCGGGAAGGTTCTCGATCAGGACTGACTTTTTGCCATAAGCGTCAAAGACGACTGAAACATTATTGTGATAGATCCGGTTTTCTCCCGGCTTTGCGGGATCATATTCCTCTTCACTGGAATAGACCGAAACATCGAAGACGACTGTTGCCGGATCCTTGATCAGCCTGGTCTTTCCATCCGTGGTCTTCTCACGCTGCGCGTAATCCAGAAGGTCTTTCTCAATCTTGAGATTTCCCAGTCTGGGGGACTGTGAAGGCTTCAGCATGGCAGCTGCGTCATAATACCAGCCTTCTCTGTCCGCCGTATTGGACGGCTGTGTACTGTCCATTGTCCTGGCGGGAATGGAAATCAGCTCCGGAGAAAACTTGAAGAGATAATGTCTGGAGTGGGCGATCGTAGCCGTGCCCCCGACAGCCGCCGCAGTCTCCGCAGTGCTGCCGGTCGAACCTGCAGCGGGAGCCGCGCTGGTATCTGTCGTAGCGTATTCTGCGATGTCCGATCCGTGGGCAAGGATCAGGTAGAGACCGGGCTCAAGAGGTTCGATCTTTGTGTCCGGGAGCTGTCCCATCTTCTTAATCTCATCCGGAATAGCATTTATACTGTCCGAAGGATCCCACTCTGTCTTGCCCTCGGGAGCTTCTCCGAGCACGATATTTGCTGCCTTATTGGCCAGTTCTCTCCAGCCGGCATTATCAATATTCTTGTCGATCGTGATGCCCCGGTAAGCAAAAGGCTCATTCACCTGCCAGTCATAGGTATCAAATCCCTGGACTGGAATTGCATCCGCGACGCGGTACAGGTCAATCTCCACATTTGCATCCGGAAGTTCCTCGAGCATCATGCTGCCCGCGCTGATGGTGAGGCTGCAGTCACGGTCCAGGTCAATCGATGACGCGAAGACCTTTTCCCCGAACAACGACAGGGAGAAGACCATGAACACTGCCGCCAGTATGAATGCTGCAGGCCGCCATCTGCCGCCTGCAGTCCGGCCCCGCCGGACGCTGTTTCTTTCCTTCATGGATATAATCCCTCCTCTGTCGACTGCGTTTTTGTTTTCCGTATAATTATTATAGTAATTTTATTAGAGAAATAACATTAAATATAGTAATTATAACCGGGTTTAAAGTTTCTGTCTGTATTTTTCATCGATCCTGTGCCTAATCCAGCCGGATCCATTTTAATGTCCACACCCTGTACCGGTATAAAAACCGCCGCCAGGATCTCACTCTGTATCTTCTGTATCGTTCTTACTATCGTTCTTACTATCGTTCTTACGACTGTCCTTTGATGCGATCTTTCCTATCGACCTGCGGATATCCGCTTTTGATCTCTTTGCCGTGCGGCGTTTGTTCCATCTGCTGGTGGAGATCAGAACATAGATCAACAGGATAAAGAGGATCGGAGCCGCGACCAGGGGTGCTACGATGACCGGCTCAAACCGCATGGCGTCAGCAGTGACACGTGTCGCATCCGTGTTGTCATTGTCAACACGGTGCCCGCGGACGAGCAGCCGGTGGGTGTTGACACCGTAGGGCGTGCAGGTGATCAGCGTGCAATAATCCGAATAAGGATCGATTTCCAGATCCTGCAGTTCCTGCGGCAGGACGATTCTGATCTGGTCTACCTCATAAGTAAGCGTACGGTCAAGGACCTGCAGCAGAAATTTGTCACCCGCCTGGAGCTTGTCAATATCCGTGAAAAGCTTGGCGGACGGAAGCCCGCGGTGACCGGATACCGCACAGTGGCTTCCCTCGCCGCCTATTGGGAAGGAAGTACCTATGATGTGCCCGATCGCGATCTGCAGGATCGCTTCATCTGTTCCGTGATACACAGGAAGTGAGATTTTAATGCTCGGAATATCGATATATCCCATGATCCCCGTTCCCGTGACATCCAGTATACTATTATATGTCTCTAATTCCTGCTCCGAAAGATTAAACCGTCCGGACTTCTGGCTGAGATACGTGTTGAACGCCTCTGCTTCCGCCCACATGCGGTCAAATTCCTCTCTGTCCATGTTCGCGACCGCAGCCGTATATCCGGCGATGGCGCGTGTCTGGTGAAAAGAGTTCCACCAGTCACTGAAGGTGGGATAGACCAGCAGGCCGACACCGATCAGCATTATCAGGACCAGGATTAAATTGCCAAATTTTTTTCTCATTCTTTTCCTGTGATATTGCCAAAAATATGATAGATATATCGAACAGGCCGCCTGTGCTCGTCTGTTCCTATGGAGAACCCCGTTCAGGAACCCAGTACACATTCTCCCGTCTGTATCATCCGGCTCCTTTAAAATCCAACAAATGCCCCAGGATGTACAAACAGTTCAGACAGCCTTGTTATGTTATTATATCAACATAATTAAAGCATATCCAGCGTCATTAATTCCGTCAATGATTTTATGTAAATTGTCGGCTCTATTTTTTTCACGATGAAATAAGCCATTGCGGCCCTCCTGAGGATTTGCTTCCGGAAAGCCGGAGTTTGTTAACAACATTTAACCAGCTTACAGATTCTATTTTGAACCCGGCCTGTTTCTATTCTTAAGTGACTCTTAAGCGACAGACTATAGCCGATGTCCGACCGGGAAAAGTATCTTCTTTATTAATAATATAGGGGTTACAGGCTTGCTTTATAAACCATTCATTTCTCATCCAAGCCGGATCGTTACCTGCCTGGGGCTGCTTACCAGGCAATCACATACCTCAAATCCTAAGTCTTTTGAGGTATGATTTCAAGTAGTTCCCATAAATAATGCCCGTCTAATAAAGCAGAGAGCCCTTTTGACACTATGCTTGAATCCAACACCCACTCAGCTGGATCTAACGATCATCAGTAAAGCCGGCTTCACTTCTTCTTGTTTTTCCCTTTGCCCTTTGGTCCGGACACTACTGTTCCGGTTCCTTTCATCACCTCACTGAGAGCTTTCTCCCTGCTGCGGCGCAATCTCCTCCTGTTGGAGGTCGTGACCATCAGCCAGATCAGGCCCAGGAGCAGGACAGGGGAGGCAAAGAAGGGGGCGATCAGCACTGGTTCATACTGCATGGCATCAGAGGGGACATTGACGCTTCCATTGGCTGTTTTAATCCTGTGGCCGCGCACCAGCAGGCGATGGGTGTTGATGCCGTAGGGCGTGCAGGTAAAAAGAGTGCACAGATCCTTATCTTCCTGAATAATCAGATCGGAAAAGTCGTCCGGTTCAACGATGCGGATCTGATCCACTTCATACGCCAGCGTTTTGTCCAGAATATTGAGCTGGAACTTGTCCCCTACGACCAGCTGATCAAGGTCTGTAAACAGCCTGGCTGTAGGCAGTCCGCGGTGACCGGAAAGAACAGCATGTGTCCCCTCACCCCCGATCGGCAGGCTCGTCCCAGACATATGGCCGATGCCCTTCTGGAGGACTTTTTCATTGGTCGTGTGGTAAACGGGGATCTTGAGGTCAAACTTGGGAATCTGGATATAGCCCATGACGCCTTTTTCATCCAGACTCAACTCCTGCATGTAGGCTGCGATCCATTTCTCATCAGGAGCCCAGTTATTTCCATATCGCTGTACGATTTCCTTATTGTATCTCTCTGCTCTCTCCCATTCCTGTCGTACCACTTCCGGATCCATAGAAGCAATCGCCTCTGCGTACTCTATCATGATAACAGACTGGTTATAGGAATTGTACCAGTCGCTGACAGTAGGGTACGCAATCAGCCCCACACCTGTCAGGAGGATCATGGTCAGGATCACATTGACGATATTTCTTTTTAACCAGCTAAAAATTGAATGCATTTATATATTTGTCCGTCTGACGGAATATTTTCCAAATTCATTAAAAGTAAAAATGTACTATTATCACAATTGATATTCAGGGTGTATTGGTTTTATATATACACCATAATGTACGTATCGAAAGGAGGCATTCCATATGACAACTACAGCCACCACAATGTAGACACTTATCACTAGAGGGTATTTTCTGTTTATCCACACGGGAGCCCCGGCCTCTGGCCAAGGCTCCCTTTTGCATGGATAGCTTTGCTGCTCATAGTCAGATATATTGACTCTGTATGTCAGATATAAAAGCTACAAAAAAGCCATTATAGATGAGAATAATAATTGCTGAGCTTCTGATTACTGTACATCCATACGGCGGCGGGTAATGAGGACAACGCCTGCACCGACTACAAGGATTCCACCAATAATGTAGAAGATTGTTGTGCCTATACCGCCGGTGGAAGGAAGGACAGAACCAACTCTGTCCTTAGCTGTCACTGAAATTGTCAGCTTACTTGTGTCTGTAACTTTCTCGGTCTGAGCTTTGATAGTAAAATCTTCATTATCAGCAAGATTATATCCCTTAGGAGCTGTAACCTCAACCAGTGTATATGTTCCAGGTTCAAGGCCCTTGAACTGGATCTGCTGATACTCTGTGCCCTCATTAGTTCCATCCGTGCTGGTCCAATAGGTTGTTGCGTCATCAAGAGAATCAACCCATGTTACAGCATATTTAGTCTCTGCACTTCCGCCTTCGCCGGCCTCAGTTCCTTCTCCGGGTTCGGTTCCTTCTCCGGGTTCGGTTCCTTCTCCGGGTTCAGTTCCTTCTCCGGTCTGAGCTCCGCTGCCACTCGTAGTCTCAGTGAGCTTATAATACTTACCATCTTCATTCTTTACTGCAAACTGTGCGCCAGGAAGTTTTTTCGTCGTGCTATCGGCATCTACCTTTTCAACCTCAACAATGTGGTTATAAACTTCAGTTTCATCGTCGTCAACATTGGTATCGTCGTTATACTTGATCGTAGCTTTGTTAGTTGCCTTGGTAACTGCTGTCAGTTTTGCTGTATAGGTAACCGTGACTTTTGTTGGATTCTTATAGGTTGCAGGAGTAACGGTCGTTACTGCATCATTTCCTTCACCAGTGGTTGTTTTACTTCCCCATGGAATTGTAACGGTCAATTTACCGTTGGTAACATTCTTTGTTATAGTGGCGGAAAGTGTCTGATCCTGATCGAGTGCAACTGCTACAGTACTAACATCAATATCAAATCCACTCGGGGCGTCTTCTACAACGTAGTTATATATGATAGTCTGCTCCCCTTCGTCATCGACCGCATAATTAGTAGCATAAAACTCAACTTGGAAGGGTACATCCGTACCAGGCTCAAGGTCTGCGACATCAACTTTTTTTCCATCGATTACAATTTTCTTTGCATCGTCATCTGTAGAAGGTCCATCTTCAATTTTACTGTTTACAGTTGCATTCGGATGAGCAGTGTCCACAGTGACACCTGTTTTTTCACCAAGTGATGAAGAAATGAAATAGTAACCTGCAGAACGTACATTTAACGTAATAGAATCTGAGCCATCACCGGTTTTCTCATCAACTTTTTCACAGACGAGTTTTATGTCTTCTTCATGATCTTTAAGCCATTTAATAATAGCTGCATCTGTCACAGACGCGCTGGCTCTCTCAACATATACGGTATTTGATCCTGACCATGTTCCTCCTGACAGCGTTCCCGCTTCAACTATCTTAAAAACAGTGTTGAAGTCTCCAATTATTGTAACTTCATGGTCGGGAATAAGAGAATAGTTTACCTTACTGGGATCAGCAGCATCGTATGTCACATTAAATACTTTATATGCCTCATACTTCGCATCTTTAATCGCACCATTCATAGTGATTTTGAAACTGTCAGATTCGCCACCCGTTTCTCCATTAGCAAACACCGTCATTCCCATACTCAGCACCATGGCCAAGGCGATCAGCAGGGCAAGAAACTTTTTCATTTTTTTCATGATCGTTTTCCTTTCTTTTTAGTCCCTTCAGGAGCAATGTCCTGTATTTTCCGCCCCCAAAGGGCAGTGTTTCCGTTGAATTATGAACGTCAATTCATACGTCTGTCCGAAAACAGTGTTTTGTTGGTCTTTTGGCTGTACTTTCTGTGGCTCTCTCGACAGTGCGTTCATCTGTACAGCCTCAAATCCCGTTTATGCGTCTATCACATCTTCAGATTCGGCGTCTGTTATTCGTCGAGATCAGAGGCTTTTATCTTACCCTCCTTTCCCGTCGCCTCATCCTGAAGATGTACATCAAAGCGGCTGCCATAAGAAGGGTGATTCCGCTTAATGTATAAATGAATGTTCCGGAGCCGCCGGTGTACGGGAGCGTTTCTCCCGGGGTATTTGGAATAACCAGTGTATCTTTGTTTGTACCTTCGGTGCGGGCTCCAATAGTATCTGAGTCAAATGCCGTCTGGCCAGTTGTCGTTGTTATGACATCTCCGGTTCCATCAGCATTAACCGTGAAGTAAATATCTCTGGTCTGAATAATATAGCCATTCGGAGGTTTTATTTCTGTGAGCTTATAATCACCTGAGGGGAGGCCCTCAATTTTCAGAGTTCCATCCGTCAGTGTAAGGGTCGCTTCTTCTTTCGTAGCGTCGATCTGCTCATCAGAAGCATAAACCCCTTCGCTATTTTTACGATAAAGCTTAAAGATGGCACCTGTCAGAGGTTCCGTACCTCCTTTGGCAACCTTTTTGAGATTTATATCTGCCGCCTTTCTTGTGTTGGTCACCGTCATGGCATTGCCGTCAGATACACTTGAGATAGTATTGCCTGTCTGTACCTCACCGCTTGTTGTCAGCTTGTAACTATAAGTGACTGTATAATTATTGTTTACCGTTTCGTCAATACTCAAAGTCACGCCGGCAGGGAGTCTTATCGAAGCTGTTTCGTCCTTTTTCAGGGATATTTTCAGTTGATCCGGATGTCCATCTACAGCCAATATGTGAGGATCTGACTGAGAAGGCAGTTTTGCAACAGCCGTTCCGTTTTTCGTTACCGCAGCAAGAATCTCAAACGTTGACCCATCATCATAACCTGAAACGTTTTTCGTTACCGAAACATTAACGGCATCGTAGCGGTTTGTATAGGTCATAGTATACACAGAGTTCGTTTCGGCAATTGTTCCGCTGATCTTACGTCCGTCCACAGTTCCTGTATCTTCTGTGTGTGTAATAACTGTTCCCTGCTCACCCGCATCAGAACCTTCTTCTCCTTGTTCTCCTCCTTCCTCGACTGCTTTATATTCATAATATTCTCTTTCTCCTGAAACGTTTACAAAGCTGAAGCATTCCTCCGGCATTGTAGAGGATTCCTCCACTTCGTAGGATGTACCTTTCGGGAGGTTCATAAACCTCAGGTTCCAGCTTTTTTTCAGTTTGAAAAAGATTGTTGTTTTGTTTGGAGCGTAATAAAAACCTGTGGGTTGATCGTTCTTAATTTCCGGCAGCACATTTGTCCCTCTGATATACTGGAGATCATCCGTGTTTATCACATAGTTGCCACTCTCATCCAGAATAGAAAACCACACATCTTCGTCATTTTTATCATCTACCTTAATCGTGAAATCAAACAGAGCATCTTCCGGTGTGTTATTTCCTTCAACTGCTTTTGTGACATTCAATGAACTTCGGCGCTCGTTTGTTGCTGTAAGAGAAGCAAGCGCGTCATCTACCTTATAGTACTTATCTGTTCCCAGATAATTCATTTTATAGTAAGTTTCATCACCGGAGATATACTTTGCCGGTGAATCCAAAGACTTCATTGCATCCGGAATAGCCTCTCCAGTCACCTCCACAAGCATAGTATCCACACCATCAATCTTCATTGGATGGACTGTAGGAACGTCAAGCTCCCAATAATATGCCAGATCAGTCGGTTCAGCGAAGGAGAAATCATGCCCGGGTGCCTTAATGGATACGATATCATTGTGTGTTGTCATAATGCCGATCGATATGAAGGCTTTGTTGTTCCATTCATTGCCGTCATTAAGTTCAATCTCATAGTGGTTTTCAGCATCCCTGGTAACTTCCAGCTCGATTGGTTCTCTGCTTCGATCATCCAGCTGATTCTCCCATTCTTTTGCGATCGCCATCTCTTCCACGGCGCTGGTTTTGACCGGGTCGGGATTATCATAGGGTTTTGTCTGAGAATCATTTCCTGTCCGGGTGTCTGTGTAAGTCAGGCTGGCTTCCGTATTTGTACTAAGGATATACTCATTTGCTTCATTCTCATCTTTGATTAGATACTTACGAATGTTCTCATCAAGAGCATTGTATGCGGCATCGGGATCTTCCGCATTTTTTAGATCCGCAATCGTATCAAGCGTAAACTGGCTCGGATAGCAGTCAAAGGTTACTGTATAGGTGACACCATCAAGCAGAGTACCAAGGCTGTTCAAATCCCAGTCCACTGCACTACTCGTCACTTCTTGTCCGTCAATGGTCGAAGTAGTCGTATTGTGGGTTGCTGGAGGAGGCGCAAACCTATAAAAGTCTGTCGCACTTGTCCACTCCAGAGTAAGCTTGTTTCCTGCTTCTACCTTCCCCGGATAGGAAGCACTTCCTCCAGGCCAGGTAATCGTGACAGTACCATCGGACTCAGCAGCCGTATACGTTACATTCTCTCCGGATATCTTGTCCGGCATGATAAATGAATAGGTATTTCCAGTTCCAGCCGTTACAGGTAAAGTGAGCCAATACTGATAGGAATCCTCAACAACAAGCAAATTAGCAACATCGCCGGAAGTTGTTTGAACAGCACTGGTAGTACCATCACTTATTGAAACAGCAGTAACGCCCAAAGTATTGACGATTTTCTGGAAAATTTCATTGATGGCCTGAGTTAATGCGGTAGTATCACTTGCCTTGTAATAACCTTCGGTTTCAAAGCTTGTTCCTGCGTTAGCCGGATCCAGGCTGTTGTATGCGTAATACATCAAAGCCGACAGCCAGTCATCATCATTCGCAAAAGCGAAAACACCGTATAACGCTCCGCCCTTTTCATGGCACTTATTTTGAATTCGTTGGGCTATAACTTTGGATGTATTGTAGTTCGGACGTGCTGCAGATTCATTCTGAGTCTGTGGACGTCCGTCCGTGATGAACACAACATAAGTGGGATCATCATCTGCACTGTCAACCAAATCTTCAGCAGCGTCTAATGCAGAGGTCCAGTTTGTATAATTGTGGTAATTCAGTTTATGGCTTGTCCCCGAACTGTCAACCCTATTCAAAATATCATTCTTGTTTGAAGTCCAACGACCTAAAGGGGGGTTGTTGTTGCCATTATTAGCAGACGTATCAAATGTAATAAAAGCCGCCTGAATATTCTCAGATTCTTTTTCCGGTGTATCCGGATTTTCGGGATTCTGATAGCTGAACAGCGCATTTGTAAAATCATATACTACTTTTTCACTTGCGTCCGCGCGGTCTATGCTATAGCTGTAACGCTGATCGGTATACTTCGTGTAGGTATACCGGGGGCTGTTGCCTGTACGGCGATAAACGGTACCGGTATAGGTGTCGTCTGTCAGAGCAGTGTAACTGTTGGTCCCATTACTTCTGTATAACTGGAAATAAACACCGTCTGAATAGGAGGTCGCATTGCTGCCGCTTGAGTCTATGCCCCGCCCGCCATATTGCATGGGAACATAGTTATTACGCTGATCATCCCATGTTCCATAAGGAGTTAACCCAGGAGCCTCCATCGATGTCGATGTATCATAAATGATGATTACATTTGCATTTGAAGCAACGTTGTTCTCGGTATCGGCATCACCTGTGACATTTAAACCTATTGTATAGGTTCCATCCTTATTATCTATCAAAGATTTGCTGTGCGCAGGTATATCGCCGGCATTTCTTAAAACACCCCCACCTGTTTTTGCTCTGACAGCCTTTGTTGCATTGACTATATCTGCTGCAGTATGAATTCCTGCTGACGGATTATAATTTTTTTCACCAGCTTCATAGCTGTCATAATCATACATGTATACGAGGTCATATTCTGAGAACCCGTCAACATCGTATATAGTCTCAGTAAAGCCCTCTTTTCCAGAGGTATTTTCCGAATCGATCAGGTCAGCCCCATCATCAGTATAATGTATTGCAACAAATCTATTCTCTTTTTCCTTCGGAACGACTTTTTCCCCTGTAATTGCATGATACCCATAGTCTACGGTGTCTTCTGTGCAAAGCGGTTCAACATATTCAATCCTGACCTGAACAGGAGCTTTGGGCTCGAACTCTTTCCCTTCAACCAGAATACTGATGTTAAGGAAACGGGCATCGCTCAAAGTTACATTGCCGTAATTCTTGCTCAGCACATCAGCAAGGCGCACGGAACGTTCGAACCAGTCCTCATCACCTTCCTGGATCTCTTTCACCTCAAGGGTTGCGCCTTTAGGGATCTGCGCGCTCTCGTCATAATTGACAGTAACCTTTAATGTCTTTCCATCTGCAGTGAGTAACGAGGTCGTGATCGTCTCGACCACGCCGTAAACAGAGAATCCATCTGCGTCAAAGCTGACCGCGTTCTTCAGTTCTTCCGCAGCTACCAACTTCGAATCCAGAAAAACAGCCTTGCCGGTGTTCTCTGTTTCATTCCCTGCATCTTTCTGATGCTCAAAATGCACGGCTTTGACGTCTTTGGTCAATTCGTCCGCCAGTTCAATCCTGACGTTCACAGGTTCTTTCGGCTGGATCCTGTCACCCCCACTTACAATACTGATGTCAAAGAACCTTGCAAAAGAGACCTTCTCGTCTTCGGCCAGAACTTCTTCTGTACCAGTAACATACTTTTTGAACTCTTCGGATTCACCGGAGATCTCCTTTACCTCCAGTTCAGCTCCCTGAGGAATGTCGGCTTCAGGTCCGTATGTCACAGTGATCTTATAGTTGTGCCCGTCAGAAGCAAGAACTGTTTTTTCGATCACCTCAGTCCCGATGACGCCATAAACCGAGAAGTTCTCCGCTTCGAAGGAGATCTCCTGGATCGCTTTCTTTTTGACTTCGGTCTTTGTGTCGAGGATCTCGGGGACTGCGATTTCCGGGATGGCGATTTCAACCGGATCGTTGTCCTTTTTCTCTGCTTTTTCCGTATTATCCGCTTTGACCGTATCCTCAAAGTGGACAGCCATGGTGTCGGCAGTGTCGGCTGCGGAAAGGGCATCCTTATATTTGACGGCGATGCTCACGGAAGCCGCGGGCTCGACAGTATTACCGTCCTTGTCCAGGAAGGTGATGTCGAAGAAGCGGGCGCTCTTGACGGCCTGATCGTTTTCCAGGCGGCTTTCTTTTTCAAGAGCTTCGAGGGTCTTCTCGTAGTATTCCTCGTAATCCGCGTAGAGAGGGTTCCCGTTCTCGTCCTTGTACACCTTGTTCGGGAGGATCTCCACGGCAGAGAGGGTCACTTCCGCCGGGAGTTTCGCCTTCTCATCGAAGGTCGCGGTAATGGTGTAGTCCTTTCCTTCATAAATGATGGTGGCGGGATAAGTGACTGCGGCGGCAGCCTGGTCGCCGGTCGCGCCGAGGGCGGTCAGGTCTGTTGCTCCGACAGCTGCTCCGCCGGCGGCGAATTCTACTGCTGTCTCCGCGGTGCTGCCTTCAATGACAGCTTCACCGCTGTTTTCTGCGGTGCCGGCAGAAGCGGTGCTCCCTTTGCCGGACTTATCTCCGGAGGCAGAAATACCTGCGGAGGCATTCTGTGTATTATTGCCGAGAGCATCCCCGGAGTTTTTCTCAGTAGAATCAGTAGAATCAACAGATGCATCCGGGGTGCCTTCGAGACCTTCTCCGTCCACAGTCTCCGGGTCCTGTCCGTCCGCATCAGGAGCTGAACCGGAATCCTCCAGTCCATTCTCCCCGTCTTCACCCTCTTCAAGACCTGTTCCGTCAAAACCTGTTCCGTCAAGACCTGTTCCGTCCGCGGCATCGGGCACTTCAGGATCGGCTTCGCCGTTCTCCGTGCCGGAGGTGTCTGTTCCGGTTACGCCTTCACCCGCTTCCGAAGAACTTCCGTCAGCGATCTCATCTCCGGAAGCCCCGGTATTATCCGCAGCGTCGGTGCCGATTTCATTTTCATCCGTCCAGGTGCCGGAACCATCAGGACCCGAATAATCGTCCCCTGTGTTCTCCACACCGGGCACGATTTCACTTGCATTATTCCAGGTATCTCCTGTGGCAGGATCCTCGGGCTGAATCCAGTCATCCGCAGAGCCGGTCTCTTCAGAGGAATAGTCCTCCACATAGCCGTCTCCCGCAGAATCAGCATTGTCCTCGTAATAGCCCCCGTCCTCCGGGAATCCCGCATCGAAGGAGTCCTCTCCAGCCGTGTCTACGGCAAGAGAATCGTCTTCCATGAAGTCAATGCCTTTACGCTGATCCTTCGCGACGCCCACTTCGACGCCGGGGGATTGGACCGCGCGCTGCCTGTCCATGGTAATTGCGGGCAGGATGAGCTCATAGGTGGTCGCGAAAACCACGACCGCCGCGAGGAAAGCGAAGATCCTGCGGTAGCGGGCCAGACGTTTATGCTTTTTGAAAAATTCCTCTGCCAGGCGGATGATAAAATCCATGTTATTTCTCCTATAGACACGGTTTTGAATGTCTAAAAACGATATTCCGTACCTGCTTTGATAGAAGCAGTGCTCCGTTGTATCTTTTGTCAGTTTCCGGTTTGTCAGTTTCTGTCTGACCGGACCGTACCGACGATGCTTAATTGACGAATCCGATCTTGCTAAATGGCCACACCCTGAAGACGATGTGTCCGACGACCTGTTCCTGATCAACACAGCCGACGGCGGTGTTGCGCGAGTCGATAGAGACCTCACGGTTGTCCCCCATCACAAAAACCTTGCCCTCCGGCACCTGGTAGGGGAGCTCGATATCGGTCTCGCCATAGGCCTTGGGCTCATGAAGGTAGGGCTCCTCGATACGCTTCTGGTTGACATAGACGTTTCCGTCCTGGTCGATGTCGACCCATTCGCCGCTGTTGGCGATCACGCGCTTGACCAGTATGTTGTTGTTGTAGTAAAAAGCGATGACCTCTCCCGTGCCCATCGAGCTGTTCTTGAGGGAGAGGACGATATCCCCGTTGTCCAGGGTTCCGTTCATGGACTGCCCGTAGATATGCAGGACGGGCAGGAACAGAATCGCCACCAGGACCGCCATGGCCGCGACCGTGATCAGTCCAAACACCGTGCTGCGCATGGTCGTGAAAAAGCGGTTGCGGTATTTTTCCTTTTTCAGTTCATTTTCCAGCAGCTCGCTGGAAGGAAGCTCCATTTCCGGGGAGGGCCCTGCGTTATCCCCTGCGTTTTTCAGCAGGACATCCCCATCCTTTCCCCCTGCGGCTTTCTGCAGGATATCCCCGCTCTTTTCGCCCGCTGCTTTAGGCGGGACATTCTTGTTTTTTCTGTCTGCGCCTTTTGACAGGGATCTCCTGATCTTTTTTCGCGCAGCTTTCCAGGGCGTATTCTTTTTCTTTTTTCCTGCGGGTTTCACTGGCGCGGCTTCCGCATCATTATCCGCGGCGCTCTGCAGGGCGTCTTCCTTATTGTCGACATGATCACCTGCGGATTCCGACAGCATATCTTCCTTATTATCGACATGACTGCCTGCAGATTCCGGCAGGGCATCTTCCTTATTATCGGCATGATCACCTGCGGATTCCGGCAGCAAGTCTTCAATAATATCGCCTGGGGACTCCTGCGCGGTATCGGAAAGGGTTTTGTCCGCGATGTTCTCCGCAGGCATCTGCCCCTCTCCCATTTTCCAATTTTTATCTGCCAAATCGATCTTCCTCGAAAATTATGTCTATTATGTCTTCTGTGATCTCAACTATTATGTCTTCTGATATTTCAACATTCTCCGGGATCCCGGTCTGCTTTTTAAGCAGTCTCCCGGGACTGGTTTTAACATTATCCCAGGGACTGGTTTTGACATTATCCCAGGGACTGGTTTTGACATTATCCCGGGACTGATTATAAATAATCTCCTGAGACTGGTTTTAAATACGCTCCTGAGGCTGGTTTTTATCATTATCCTGAGATTGGTTTTTGACATTTTCCAGATACTGGTCGGCTGCGGCCTGGGCAGCTTCAAATATACCGTTCAGCCTGAGCGCCGCTTCCGCGATCGACCCGGACTCCTGAATGCGGATCTCTCTGTCGGCAAGCTTTTCTTCCAGTTCACGGACTTTTGCGCGCAGGGTATCGATCTCACGGCTCTGGGCGAGCATCATCTCCAGCAGTTCTCCTCGTTTCAGCTTATGTAATTCTTTTTCTGTCATCTGCTATCTCTCCCGTTTCCCCGGCCTGTGCCTGTCCGGACCGGCCGTAAAGCCGCATTATACACTTGCCCAAAACGTCTGTCTGATCGTTTCATAAATCCGCCAGGTTCATGAAACTGATTATTCACAAACCCTTTTCATAAAACCGGTATTTTTCAAAGCTTATAAGTTCATAAAAAGAAGCACAATTTACACGCAGCAGGAGTCTTTGACTGACTTGGTGTAAATTGTGCCTGCGTCCAATCGTGTTTTACGACCCTTGGTATGAACACCGTTATTTTCTCCGTTTTCTTTGACCTTGCAAAATCAGCAAAATGAGAAACCATATCAGCCGCCAGACAAAATGTCAAATCAGCTGATAGAATACGGTTTTATGTCTAACGTCAGGCCTTGTCTCTTCGTTCCGCGCCAATCAATGTACAATTGCTTAAACTCATACAAAAGAAACAGGTCAATTCTGGGGTCTCTGCGATTGTCATTTTACCAGTAATTATCGGTAAAGCTATTGTACGAAAGGGCAATAACCGGGCAATTTTTATCCAGGAGCTGAGGCAGGTCTGCCTCCTTTCGCGGGAAGGCAGTTTCACCTGCTTACATCCCCCAGTTCAGCCGCGCGGCTGATCGCCTCCGCGCGGGTCCGCACGCCCAGCTTCTGATATACTTTAGTGGCATAATGCTTCACTGTGCGCTCGGACAGGGCCAGAATGGAAGCGATCTGGGCGTTTTTGTAGCCCGCCACAAGAAGAGCATAGACTTCCTGTTCCCGCCCGGTAAATGCGGGCCTGGAAACAGCAGACCGCATATAGGTCGGGTAATTAGCGGCATGCAGACGAGTCAGACGCAGGACGCTTTTCTCCCACGGAGCGTCGGGAAGTTCCATCTCCCTGAGCATATCCAGTACGCCGATTCCTTCATCCGCGATCACCCGCACCAGGCTGAAGCGTCTCGCCATGGAAACAGCAGTTTCCATTTCCTGTTTCCAACTGCCTGTTCCAGTCCGGCGGTCGATGATCGCCTGAAGAAGATGAAGCTTGATCCGCATATAGGGCCGGTTATACTGATTACAGTAGTTTGCGAATTTTATGGTCAGAAGTCTCGTCTTTTCCCACTGAGCAGTAATAATGTAAAGTCTGAGCTTCAGGAGCTGTTTATATCTGTCCAGGACGATCAGGTCACGGGTCTCGTCAGGGGCTTCCATCTCCAGCCAGTTCAGAGGCTCCCGCGTTTCTCCCTTCATCAGTTGGAGAGTCATCCGGTGGACCCGCAGGTTTTCCCTGAGTCTGACAGGAGCGTTCAGAGGCAGGTCTTCCATGAGGCTGTTCATCAGGCGGATTCCCTCGTCAGCTTCCCCTTCCGCCATCAGGATCCTGCTCTGGATACCGATTCCCGCACATCTCACTTCCAGATCCCCCGGGACACGGGACAGGCCCGCTGTCACTTTTTCCAACGGATCTCTGTAATCCCCATTCAAACTGCTCTCCAGATCACATTCCCCGGTCAGAATATCGCAGACACCTTTCCCGACGCTGCCCAGCGCCTTTTCCAGGGGCGGTCCGACAATGCCGGTAATCTTCTGTCCCAACGGGACCCAGTGGCTGAAATCTTTGCCGCCGTTCAGGAAGGAAACACTGTTTCCCGCCGTATTAAAACCTCTGTCCCTGTTTCTATACTGTCCGGAGTCGCAGAGACCGGCATAATTGTTAAGGCATCTCAGGATATTTTCAGTTCCTCTGTGCGGCAGAGCAATATCCAGGTAGGCTGCTGCCTCCCACGCGGCCTGCCGGCGAGGATCTTCGGACGGTGTGTTTTTTATAAACTGCGAGATCTCCCTATACCACCGTTCGCTTTCTTCAGGCCGTCCCAGCAGGGACTCGATCATGCACATCCCCTTCATCAATTCCGGCGAAGCCTTGATCATTTCCTCCGGGAGCATCGCATAGGCCTCCCGCAGCTCCACGGAATCTCCATCGGCAGGGCGCATATACGTGTCCTCGAGCAGAAGTTCCCGGATCTTTTGGATATTCTTCAGTTCTTTATAGAAATAAATCGCCCTGGAAATCAGGCCGTTCTGCTCATAATACCGGGCAGCGCGCTCATACAGTCCGTCGATAAACTCTCCGGGATACAGATTTTTCATCTCTTTGAACAGAGCTCTCTGCACGATTGGGACAAATCTATATCCGTCCCTGCTCTGCTGAAAGATCAGATAAGACCTCTCGTTGATACCGCGGATCAGGCCAGGAGCATTGAAAAGCCCGGTCACATCGCGCGCCATTTCATCCTCAAAGCTGTCAAAAGGAGACAGCTTGAACAACAACTCTTTCTCTTCTTCGGAAAAAGCCGGCAATATGTCACTGATCAGAAGTTTTTCAATATTGTCAAAAACCTCCGGTACGATCGCCTGCACAGAGCGCTCCGGACACTTCTCCTTTTTTCTGGCTATTGCCTGTAGTACAAAGGGAGTGCCCCATGTCACCTCCACCAGCCAGGCGATGTCCTGAGGTATCAGTTCCACTCCATATTCCAGAAACAGCTGCTCCGTCTCTTCCTCTGTAAACATTACGAAATCCTTATCAAGGATCTCTGCCGCGCCTGTCATAATCAGGGCCCGCAGCTCCATCGGACTCTTCCCCCTGCCGGCCATCACGATCCGCTGCTTTCTTGGAAGAGTCGCCAGAAACGCCCGCAGTGTAATTGTATCCGTATCCGATCTTCTCTGCGTTTGCCCTCCGGCTCTACTCCGATTTTCTGGAAAAAAACAGTTATCGGCATCCTGCCTGTCCCGCATATTCCAGGCACATCCGCTCCGCTCCTCCGCGGCCCCGGCTGCAGTATTCATATCCTTACTGTCCACCACATTCCCGGCAGATCCACTCTGCTTCTCTGTGATCGCGGCCGCGCTCCTTCCCTGCTTCTCCGAAAGGCTCAGATACTGCAGATCATCCACGATCAGCAGCGCGTCGGGATGTTCCTTCGCCGCACGCACAAAAGCCGGCCAGTCATCCTGTCCGGCTGAAAAAAACAGCACCGGTCCGTTCTGGCTCTGGGCCAGCTGATTCAGCAGCATTGTTTTTCCACTATAAAAAAAGGAGGAAATATAAACAATCTGTGTTTCTTTCAGAAGATCCCGCAGCTGTTTTACCTTCTCCGTTCTGCCGATCACATGTGCCCGTCCCATTGTATTCCTCCATCGCAATATCGTTCATATAACGACAGTATACCATGTGTTCTGTTGAAAGATATTGCCCGAAAGGGCAACGCATAGTCCGGGTAAAGGGCAACCGGGCAAAACTTACACAAAGGGTACCTGCAAAAGTTCCTGTGCATGTGGTCTCTTTACATAGTCTCTTTATAAGGTCTCTTTATAAGATCCCTTTATAGGATCCCTTCATGCAGTCAGCTTTCCGTTCCCAGCAGACCGATTTCCTCCGCATAAGGTCTCATGCCCTCGATGCAGATCTCAGCGACCTCTTTAACCTCCATGCCGAGCATTTCACAGCCTTTTTTGATCAGTTCGCGGTCGCACTTGGCAGCGAAACGCTTGTCTTTGAACTTTTTCATAAAACTCTTTGTGTTCAGATCAGTGATACCATGGGGGCGCATCCTTGCTGCCGCCTCAATGATTCCGGTCAGCTCATCAACCGCGAACAGGCTCTTTTCCATATTTGTCTTCGGCTCAATATCATTCAAAATCAAATAGCCGTGGCTGAGGATCGCCCGCACTTCCTCTTGCGTGAGTCCCGCTTCCAGCAGCGGCTGTTCTGTGTGCTGCAGATGTTCCTCAGGATATTTCTCATAATCATAATCATGGAGATAGCCTATTGCTTTCCAGTGTTCCTCATCCTCACCGAAATGCCTGGCCATAGCCCCCATAGCTGCCATGACATTTGTGCTGTGGCGGATCAGGTGTTCCTCCGTGACCATCTGCGCATTGATTTCCTTTGCCCTTTCCAGAGTGAGCATATTCGCGTCTCCTTCCTTGTCCAATACTTGAACCATTCTCTGCCGTCTCTTTTCCGGACTGCTTCCCAGACAATTACATGTCACAAATCCTAAATCTTTTGAGGAATGATTTCAAGTATTTACAAAGAAGTACTCCAAGCAAGGTTCTTAATCGTTACTATACACGCCCTATCGAGGGCGTGTATAGTAACGTGCGAAAATCCCATTCCAAATCGCTGCGCGATGGGATTTTCGTCGTAAAACTCGGGTTTTTCGCGAAAAACACGCGAAAAACGCCTCGAATTTCGCGCCGGTCTGAAAAGTAACTCTTAATCATATTATCGCGTGTAACGTCATGAAATACATATAAATCATTAAACTATATACAAATATTTTAATATAATATGTATCCTTCACTGTTCAATGGAGATCACACCACATTTACCACAGCCGGGTGTAACGCGCACCCTCTATCCCATTGTACTGGGAATACTTTTTTCATGATCTGATAGGCTCCATTCAGGTCAGCGTTTATCTTTGTCCCGTTTTCCGATATAAACATCCCGCGGCAGACGCGTCTTGCCCTGTTGTAGTACTCCCTGACAGGCTCTTCATTATCGATGAAGCTCGTACCGCTCGTATAGCTTTCTTCGGTCAGAA
>NZ_FNFZ01000033.1 GCF_900101015.1 Sarcina sp. DSM 11001
TGAAAGTTATCACGGATGATTTTTTCAAAACCGATGCGGTGCGCGAACTCCTTAAGGAGAAACAGGCCTCCATCGGAAGAAAGTTCGCCGCCATTGAAGTTAAATTTGAATTGCTTATTGAAACTGAAAGAGGTGTCATTTACAATAGACATAGGGATCTCTCCTTTATGTTTGATTTTGATTCGACACCTTAATCTTAACATAGCTGAGATCCTTTTTGTATGTTAAGAACTCTGAAAACAGGCAGTACCAAGCAGTTCAATGCTTTCACTCGGAAGGTGAACACAATATGTAGTTGTAAATGTAGTACCGAAGCGGGTTTCCCGCGATTACCGAATAATCGGTGAATTATTCAGGATTAGTTGTAATAATCCGATCTACATACCCCTTTTTAACAAAACTCCCAAGATATAAGTGCGCAATATTAACTTGCGGTTCCTCCATGTATTGCTTGAGTATCTCTTTCCGAACTCCTGGTTTGAGGCACCTCGTATATTCTCCATATGTTCTGTTTTTTTGAGCTCGCTTGACCGCATATGGATATTTCTCCTCTATATCCTTCATAATTGTGTTAGCAGAAGGGACTCCCGCACTGCTTGAAACTCCTGCGCCCATAAAAATGCAAACAGAAATCCCCATATTCTTTAACTCAACAATATGCTCCGCCAATTCCACAATGCTTGAACAATTCATTTATCATCGCCTCCGACCAACGCTAATTCATCTAAAGTAATAAACTTTTGACAATTATATCGGCTCTTGCACTCCGAGTAGTATGCCTTATTAATAACAATTATAATATGATGTTGGGGTCAAAAGCCCCCAACATCATTATTCATTTTAATCAGGTAATAGTAATATATGTACCTTTCCAATAGTATAATTTTGAATTTGGAATGTTTTCACTTTCCATTAAACGTATTTCTTTATACTCTAATGGATTATAAATTCTACATCGCTTAGGACACATTACAATTTGCCATGGAATGAAACAATGAATCATTATATTTAGCATATCGCGGGCATCAAATAAAACAGCAGGCTTGGAAACATAATTGAATAGATCCTTTAAAGACAAAGAGTCTTTCTCTTTGGAAATGCGATAAATATCTCCTGATTGAGGTAATTCTATTTGGGTTGCAGGAAGGATGCCTTGCTCATGTAACCATTGCATTTTCCCCAACATATTACTTCTATAATCGCGTGTTAAATCATTAACAAATGGGCTTGGAAGCACACCAAAAGAAGTTGTATTATTACAACCAATTATTTTCAAAAATATGCACCTTTCCCCCCATACGTCAGCAGCAAGATCGTTGAGGCATACTTGTTCCCTTACGATGTCTAATATATGATCGATACTATGGATAGGATCATTTAAGTTAAATTGATATTCAGATAGTTTTGCATACGCCAGTGCATAGGCTTGTGGAGAATTATTGTTTGTCAGTATTAGTAAACTACCTAGAATCGATATCACCTTCTGCAAGATAAAACTTAGAGCTTGTGCGTTGAATGCCGGAAAGATACCCTTTAAGGCAAGAACCTCATTAATTAATTCTGAGTATAATTTAACAAAAGGTTCTGTGCTGGTGAAAAAATAAAATGTATTATTGCTGAGGTGATGAAGCCAAGACTTAACAAAATCAAGAGATGTTTCTTCATTTTCTAGCTTGATTATAAAATCAAAATCGATATCAACTGACAGTGTTTGCATTCCGTCATGAGGGTAAAATATGTTTTTCTCGTGATAAAAAATATTATGGAGCATAGAAAAATCATTTTCTACAAAATAAGACGAAAGGGAGTCTGTCGAGAGCGGGGTTACTGTTTCAATTGAGTCAAGCAGTTCTTTATAGTTCTTATAAAAAAAGTTTCTGTTTTCTACTTGGACATACTGATCTATTATCATTTCAACATAATTTGGTTCAGGATATACTGCCCGTAAAACGCTGATATCAATACTATTGTCTGTCTGGCGAAAATAGAAGCAATGGTAATCAACCCATTCCTTATAGTTCATTACAGTCTGATTCCAATATGTAGATATTATGGAGTTTAAGTCCCAAAGAAACAAACCGTGCTGATTAGTGATCCGAGACAATTCATGAATTTGGAAATTGAAGAACGGATTAAAATTTACAGATTCAAGAAGTTCCCTGCATTGTGGATTGAAAGAACTTTTGACGCTATGATACAGGCGTATTAAATCCTGAATATCATCTTCCCATAAACAGTATATGACACCGATATCACCAACTTTTCCACCTAATAATGAAAATGCTGTTGCTGTTTCTAAACTCGTAGTAAAATCTATAAGATCTGTCTTATAACCATAATGCTGTGCGATTGCCCAATAGACGAGGTCAGTTCCATGCAACAACTCATTTGTAGCTTCGGCACTTGTAAGGAACGCATCGCGCTCTTTTAACCATTTGATAAATAAGGTAGTTTTTATTGCTTCTTTATTTATCTCTTCAGAGGATGAAAGCCTGTGTAGAGACGATGTTATATGATAGTTTTTATTTTGCCCACGGTAGTATACCGGAAAGCCTTTTGAAAATGATATCTTTTTTATTGCTTCTAAAGCTTTATCTATATTCTCGTACACATTCATCTCAAACTCCCTTTCTGCTTATGTCCTGTAAACTGCAGATCCAAATAATGATACTTTTTATCAGCTATAATCTAATGATAAAATAATATCACAACCCGTTACAAGTGTCATAACGATTTCTATCTCCACAGGTTAAGGCGAAATAATTCAGGCAGATTGAAAAACTGGAAGATACACCTGCTGCCTGCTATAATGGGATCAGCATTGGAAATGGTTTTCCCGTGAGGAACAACAAGATGAAGGGATTTAACACAACTGCTGTGTGTATCCCGTTAAAACATTATATGGTGGATCTTTCCGAAAGAGTCAGGGAAATCAAAAAGCTGGTTGATGCGGGAAAATATTTTACGATCAATCGGGCGAGGCAGTATGGCAAGACCACGACGCTGTATGCCCTGAAAAATGACCTTGCCGGGGAGTACGATGTGATCAACCTGGATTTTCAGGGCATTGGAGATGCCGGCTTCAGGACAGAGCAGTCCTTTGTCAGGGCCTTCTGCAGACTGCTGAAGCGGAAACGTCTGGTCTATGAACGGCTGCCGGAAGGGACCAAAGACAGTGTGGAGGAAATACTGTCCAGAAAAGACAATCTGGCGGAACTGGATGAGCTTTTCATTGTTATTGGAGACTGGTGCAATACTTCTGAAAAGCCGGTCGTTCTGATCATTGATGAGGTTGACAGCGCAACAAATAACCGCGCTTTTCTGGATTTTCTGGCGCAGCTCCGCGACGGTTATATTGCCCGCGACACTGACGGCATTGCAGCGTTCCATTCTGTCATCCTGGCGGGTGTTACAGATGTAAAGCATCTTAAGAGCAGGATTCGGGATGACGATGAATATAAGGTAAACAGTCCATGGAACATCGTTGCGGATTTCGATATCGATATGAGCCTTTCCACTGAAGGCATCGCGGGGATGCTCGGTGAAAATGAAGCGGATTACCATACCGGGATGGACACTGCCTCGATCGAAGAATACATCCATGATTATACGGACGGATATCCTTTTCTGGTGAGCCGCATCTGCCAGTTGGCGGATACGGAAGTCAGCAGAAAGCTTCCTCTGGCGGATGCATAGACACGGCATGGCATTGACGAGGCAGTAAAGCTTATCCTCTCCGAGAACAATACCCTGTTTCAGTCTATCACCGCAAAACTCACAAATTATCCGGAACTGCGGGCATCGATCAGGAGTATCCTGATGGAAGGAACAAAGCTTACCTATAATCCGGATCAGGAAGACATTTCCCAGCTCGAGATGTACGGACTCATCAGAAATGACCACAATACGGTTCGCGTGGCAAACCGCATTTTTGAGACCAGGCTCTATAACCTGTCCCTTTCTGATGAAGAGATGAAGAACAATGTCTTTTCCAGGGAAGGAGAGCTTGCAAAAAACCAGTTCGTTCAGGACGGTAGGCTCAACATGAGGCTTATTCTGGAGCGCTTCATTGTCACCTACATGTAGGTCTGCGGACCTCTTGAGGACCGCTTTAAGGAAAAGATGACAGAGAACTGTTCATGCTGTATCTGAAGCCCATCATCAAAGGTACAGGCAATTATTATATTGAGGCACAGACCAGGGACCAGACCCGCACGGATGTCATCGTGGACTACCTGGGACAGCAGTATATCCTTGATATGAAGGTGTGGCGCGGCGAAAGGTACAATGCCGACGGAGAAAAGCAGATCATGGAATATCTGGAGTATTGGAATCTGGACACCGGTTACATGCTTAGCTTCAATTTCAATAAGAAGAAGGTGCCAGGCGTAAAGCGCTTGCAGATTGGCGGAATAGTTCTGTTTGAGGGGACCCTTTTACCGGATAGGGACAGGCAGAAGGCAAAAAATGACAACTTCCCCAATAAAAGAATCTTTATCAGAGGCGATTGCCTTCACACCTGATCGAAGACATGGGAAAACTGCAAAAAGCATTGCACCGCTCACATAGCGCCGAAGATCCAAAAAGGACTCCGGCGCTATTCTTTGCTTGGAACGCGCGAAGCGGCGCGTAGTTTATTCATACCCCTGTGTGCCCAAGCCGGGCATGTTCACAAGCATGAAAATTATTCCTTCATTGTCTTCGCAATCGAAGATAGCAGCGCTACCATCTCCGGATTACCCAGCACTTTTGCAAGTAGCTCGGTATCCACGCCTTCTGGAACTGTGAGTGTTTTTTCAGCCTTCCCTGCAACAGCCTGCTCGTTGATCTGTGGATTCAGATTCTTCTTTCCGTAAAATGCCTCTTCGAAAAGCTCCGCGTTTTTCTTGCGGTCTTCATCGATGATGTGGCTGTAAACGTCGGTCACCATATTGATCTGGGAGTGACCGGAGTCTCCCTGTACGGCTTTGATGTCACCGCCGTTGAGTTTGAGCTTGTAAGTCACGCTGGTATGTCTCAGACTGTGGAAAACAACATCGGGGAGGTCGTAATCTTCAATCAGTCGGTCGAGTTTGCTGCGGATGCTCTGTCCGTCGACAGGGGATCCGTAAGGTGTTGCCATTACCAAATCGTAGTCCTGGTATTCAGAACCGAGGATCTCTTTCATTTTGATCTGTTCTTCTTTCTGGTGAATTAGCATTTTCGCAACGGTCTTTGGAATGAAGACTTTGCGGACGGAGCTGTCCGTCTTCGGTCTTTTCAGGACGCGGACCGTTTTACAGAGCCGGCTCTCGGAGGGGAAAGTGAAAAGGATGTCTTTCCCACCAAGCACTTTGACAGCTTCCTTGGAAACGCGCTGATATTCTTTGTCAATATAGATGTACGCCTCGCCTTTTTCGATTGCCTCCGGAGAAATGTCCACGCATTTCCATGTGAGGCCGCAGAGTTCGCCGATCCGAAGAGAGGCAGCGAAAGCGAGGTTGATCGCGAGCTTCAGCTGTTCATCTTCACAGACTTCCGTCGCGTGCATCAGAGTCTCTGCCGTCCAGATTGCTCGTTCTGTCGCTTTATACTTTGGGACTGTCGCGTACTGCGCCGGATTCTTTTCCATCTGCTCCCACTTCACTGCCTGCTTGAAACAGCTGCTCAGGAGTTTGTGTATGTCACGTATCGTGCTTGGACCGACAAATTCGGTTCTTGCCTTTTTCTGTCCGTGAAGCGGGACCGCAGGCGTCTGCTGGAGCTTCTTATAATAGAATTCCAGGAAGCGAGTGTTGATATCCCGGATCTTTGTCTCTCCTATGATCGGGGTAATGTAATTGGCGATTATGCTTTTATTCCTCTGATACGTCGACATGGTCCATCTGTCTTTTCCGTAGAGGCTGACATATTCTTCGAGCAGCTCGTTGAGTGTCCGGCATTTCGGGATCACCATCCTGCCCAGGCTACCCTTGTATTCAAGCTCTTTTTTTCTCTTCTTCGCCTCCGTTTTGGTCGGGTAGGTTTCCCACTTCTGCTTCTTGTTTCCACTTTCATCGTAATACGTATAGATGACACAGTATTTTCCGTTCCTCTCCTTTATAGAAGCCATCTTCATTCCCCCCGATTGCAGATCATTCTGATTTTGCGTTTAATCTTCTTCAGTTCCTGATCGCCTGCAGGCCTTCCCGGCAGGTGGATGTATTTTCAATGTCCGGCATCTCGGTCCTGCAGCCATTTTTCAAAATCGTTCCTGCGGATCAGGATCCTTCCGCCGGCTTTCATGTAGCCTATCTTTCCGCGGTCAGCTATCTTTGAGATCGCCTGGCGGGTCACGCATGCTATTTCCGCAGCCTCGGCAATGGTGATGAAATCGGCAGTACGTTCGCACCAGGCGTGTCGGGTTTTTCTTTTACAGGTGTCTTTCGTTTTCTGATCTGCTGTTTCCGGAAGTTCGATAGTAACTGCGCCAGGTCCTTTTGAATCATGTGCCATCCTTACGACTTCAACCAGGTGGAACCTGTCCTGTCCGGCCAGAAAGGCTTCAAAGTCTTCCTGCATGATCCGCCGCTGTCCATCCAGAATGACGCATGTAAAAAAGTGCGCATACTCATTGTCTTCCAGAAGGCGGTATCCGTCCTCTACAGGAATTCCAAGAAGCGCCGCCATCTGCGGGATCGTGAGCCCAGAATGGAGCCTGTCATTTTCTTTTTGCTTTTCTTCTGTTTTGCGGTAACGCGATTGTGAGGAGTACCACTGATCAAAAGCCTCCCTGGGTACACGCATCCTGAAATCAATAGACACGGTCTTCAAATGTTCCCGCTTGATCAATGCATAGACTCTTGATTCACTGATTCCCAGCAATCCAATAAGATCGCGGACGGAATAGGTCGTAGCGTTGACCAGCTGGCCTGGCTCCTCTCCGGTCACTTTGTGATAGTGGATCTGACCGGCGTACCATTTTTCAAAACTGGCAACATTGACCATGGTCTTTCCATAGATTTTCCTGGTCTCAAAAAGATTTTTGTGAAGAAGCCAGTACCACTCCGTTCTCTTAAGTCCCAGAAGCTCTCCCATCTGCCTCACCGTCATGAAAGTTCCTCTTTGCGGACCTTCAGCGTTCAGGTCTGTTAAGGAGTTGTTTCCCATCCCTGCAGTTTTCCCATCCTGTATCATTTTTGTCCTTTCATCACCACTTCATTTGTTCGCACATTCTGTCCTGTTTCCCTTTCTATTATATCTCAAGGTCTCGAAATCTCTTAGGATGTCGCGGTGGCGAAAATGGTGGTCGACTTGTCCACCATTGCAAAGGAGCATATGGGATGAAGGTACGGATCAGGTGGATTTCACGTCTTTCAGGGGAGCCTGGGACGTATCAAAACTTCCATCCAGCCATTCGTCAAAACTTCTCTTCGAGATCTTGTACCTGCCTCCGATCATGACCCAGCGGAACTCCTTCCGCTTGATCAGTTCATAGACAGCCGGCTTGCTGATCCCCAGCATCTCCTGCAGGTCGCTTACGCTGTAGCATCTTTTTTCATTCATCTGTGTTGTTTTTTCCATCATTAAAATCCTCCTGATACTGTTTTGGTTAAAGTCCTTCTACTAACCCCAGAAAATAAGGGGCTAAGGAAACCGTTTTTATCAAAATAGCTGGAAAAAGTTTTTTGATTTCTGACGCTGGGCACATTTTGGGCGGGCAACAAAAATAGTCCTGTGGAAATCCGGTCGTTTCCGGTTTCCTGGGGAATTTGAAATCTGGGGTTATTAGAGGGGGATATTTTCGCTGAATTCATATCTGTGGGAGTGCCAAACCGTTCCAACGCAAGATTCTCCCGGCGAACACGGATAACCCAAAACGGGTATCCGGTGTCTCTGGGATCTTGTTGGGGATTCCGCTCCCCAATCCCTCGGTGGTCAATTTTCATCACTTTCCGACGGGGCGGATGGACGAAAAATTGTTTTTTGGCTCCCAATGGGATTGTCGCAGCGAAAAATTTCTCCGTAGATCATTTTTCGGCAATGCCGGAAGCATTGGTTTTTTAAGGACAGGGCGGCAGGAATGGGAGATATCATCTTCACCCTCAAAATGGAGTGCCCCCGTTCCGTGATTTGTTTCTGCGCAGTGTGCGTGAGGAAAGGACGTAGACAAACAGATCAGGAGTGTCCTGACAAGTTTCCTGTGTAGTGTGCGAAGAGGAAAGGACGTAGACAGGCAGATCGGGAGTTTCCCGATGAGGTTTCTGCGCAGCATGCGCGGGGAAAGGAGTGGGAGAAGGTATGACAAGAAGAAAGAAGCCGGAGCAGGCCGTGCGGAACCACTGGATCACTGTCCGGCTCAATGACGTGGAGTTTGAAAATGTTCATGATGCGGCAAAGGACGCAAAGATGTCCATTTCGGAATATGTCCGCCATCTGGCAGTCTTTGGAAAGGTAGAAATGAATGTGCAGATTGTGGCGGATTTCCCGAAGCTGAAGGAGCTCGCCGCTGAATTTTCATCGATCGGCAATAACCTGAACCAGCTGACGCGCTATTTTCACATGGGAGGGCTCCGGTCGAAGGCAATGATGGAGGAACTGACAAGATGCATTAATGAGATCATGGAGATGCGCGATGCAGTTATGGAAATGGCAGGTGATTATCGTGGCTACCTTGAAACATATAGCAAGTAAGAGTGCTGACTATAAGAGAGCCCTGGAGTACCTGATCTTCGAGCACAACGAAAATAGGGCCCCCCTCAGGGATGAAGCAGGTAACAAGCTGATGCGGGACCAGTTCATTCTGGAAGGGATCAATTGTGAACCCTGGTCATTTGACAAAGAATGTGAAGTGCTGAACGTGGAGACCGGCAAGAACAGAAAATATGACGAGATAAAATCCCATCATTATATTATCAGCTTCGATCCGAAGGACCGGGACGAAAGAGGACTTACACCGGAACGTGCGCAGGAACTCGGGAAGGAATTTGCTTCCAGATGTTTCCCGGGACATCAGATGCTGGTGTGCACGCACAACGACGGGCATAATGAAAGCGGAAATATCCATGTACATATCATAATGAACAGTGTCCGGAAACTGGATGTGCCAAAGGAACCCTTTATGGAACGGGAGATCGACAGAAGGGCAGGATACAAGCACCACCCGACGGACTGGTTCATGAACTACATCAAGGGTGAGCTTATGAGGATATGTGAACGCGAAGGGCTGCACCAGGTGGATCTTATTTCTCCGGCAAAAAACAAGATCACAAACGAGGAGTACCGCGCCAGACAGCGGGGCCAGGAACGTCTTGATAATCTGAACAGGGAAATCGTTGCAGATGGGATGACACCTGCGAGGACTGTGTTTCAGACACAAAAACAGTACCTGAGAGATGCCATCCTTGACGCTGCAGAGCGTTCCTCTTCCCTGAAGGAATTTGAGCGTATCCTGAGGGATGAGCACCGGATCGTACTAAAGGACCGACGCGGACGGTTCAGCTACCTGCATCCGGACCGCGGGAAATATATAACAGGGCGTGCTCTGGGACGTGATTACGAAATGGAAGCGGTCCTGGAAAGGATTCGGCTGAATGCCCTTGAAGCGGAAGAACCCGCAGAGAAAGTCAAAGAAGCAGGACAGGATGAATGGCAGAAAGGTGCTGATGAATCTGTGCGGCAGGATTCTGGCAGTGATGCCGGAGCTCCTGTGAAAAAGAATGTGCTTGAGAGGTCCATGACAGAGTATGACCCTTCTTATGACTACGACGCGGATCCGGTCGCGATTCTTTACATCCGGACAAATCTGCGCCTGGTTATTGATCTGCAGACATGTATCAAAGCACAGCAGAGCGAAGCTTATGCAGAAGAAGTGGAGCTTACAAACCTGCTGGAAATGTCCCGGACGGTTGCCTATATACAGGAGCAGGGCATTGGTTCCAGAGAAGAACTTAATGAAAAATGCCGGGAGCTTTCAGACATGGCTGACAAAGCAAGCGCAGAATTGGATGATATAGACAGAAGCCTCAAAAATACAAATGAGCAGATCCATTATGCAGGGCGCTACTACGCGTCCCGTTCAGTCCATAATGATTTTCTGAAGTCCTGGAACAAAGGGGGATTCCGTTCCCGGCATAGGGATGAACTTGCGCAGTACGACGAAGCAGTGGCCTACTTCAAAAACAATAATGACGGCACCATTCCGTCGATGAAAGACCTTAAAGAGAAAAAAGAGAGGCTGCTCAAATTACGGGAAGATAGAAAGGAAGCTTACCGGGGGATCAGCAATTACCACAAAGACCTACAGACCGCAGTCCAGAACGTGGAAGCGATCCTTGGTCCGGACACTTCTTCCCAAAGACAAATACAGAGAGAGGATACCCGGCTGCGTGTGCATCGGCAGGAAGTTTTCTTATGATATTTTTGGCAGACTTGATATGTCTTATAAGCACACTTTTGTCGATGGACAACCGTAGTGGACGAGCTGTTTTCACAGCGTTGACACAGAATTCTTATAAACACTTTAGACCTTTTCTATTTGGATTTTAGTTTTGTGTTGTATGATAATACACGTGGACAGGAAAGAACGAGACGACAAACCATAGATTTTCATACTCCCCCTTTATGTTAAAAGCCCTTCGCTTTGGCACTGATGCTGACAGGCATCGGAACCGGAGCGAAGGGCTTTTTCGTTTAGACATTTATCCATCCTCCTGCGGTCTATAAAACAGCGCATACTTTCGGGTCTGTAAAAATGATTAAAATTATCCGTTTATTTGTAAAAGCGGCTGACCTATAATTTTTGTAGAGAATAAAAGCTTATAAGACAAATATAGCTTGATTTCTATAAATATCATTCAACCACTGCCTGTTAGGAATCGTTGCATTTATGGGGTATAGTTGTATTGCAGCAAAGGGGTGTGACAAAGGAGGTGATGGAACTTATGGAAACATTTGCATATCGATTGGCGGAAGCTAGAAAGAACCGTGGACTGACACAGGGACAGGTTGCCGAGAAACTTTTCATTACAACGCAGTCGGTAAGCTCCTGGGAATGTGGGAATTCGATTCCTGACACGGAAAAACTGCCGGAGCTCGCAGAGCTGTATGAGGTCACTGTGGACTGGCTTCTCTCCGGAAAAGAGCCTTCCTCAGAGATTCTGGAAGTGACTACAAATCTTTCTGACCGGCTCTTCAATGAGGTCCGGATGGCAACCTACGTCAGTGCTTACTGTAACGCGAAGGGGCTGTACCAGACAAGAAGAGCGCTGGCATTTGCCAGGGAAAAGCATGATGGACAGTACAGAAAAACCGGTCAGAGCGGAGAAAAAGTCCCCTATATTTACCATCCGCTGCTTCTGACCTGCCATGCCCTGGCGCTGGGCCTGGAGGAAGACGATCTCCTGTCTGCATGTCTTCTCCACGATGTGTGTGAGGACTGCGGCGTTCTGCCAGAGGAACTGCCGGTCAATGATCAGACCCGGGAAGCGGTACGGCTCCTCACGAAGCCGGATACATTCGGCAGGACAGATCCGGAATACAGGACCTACTATGAAGGGATCGCCCGAAACAGGATCGCACTGCTCGTAAAGCTGCTTGACCGCTGTAACAATGTTTCGAGTATGGCGACCAGCTTTTCCGATGAAGAAATGGCAGAGTACATACAGGAAACGCAGGAATACATCCACCCTCTGATAGAGAAAGCGAGGAGAGAATATCCTCAGTACGCCAACCAGCTCTTTTTGATCCGCTACCATATGAACAGCGTGCTCGAAGCGCTTCGGCACCATATGCGTTCTTCTATGATTGCCCGATGAAGCCGAAAACCTTTGATTTTGCAGAACGGAGGATTTGGTATGAAAGAGTTTATAAACCTGGTACTCTGCGACTATCGCAGCAAGCGCGTGGATGTTCATGTCAGCGCGACCCTTGCTGACGGCACTTTGAGGATCTCCGGACAGGATCTGGGCCCTTATGTAGAAGACTACTGGGGCGACAGCGATTATGAATACTGGTACTCTTTTGACGAGGAAAATACAGCCAGACTCCTGGCGGCGATCCACGGAGAAGATGATCCGGAAACAGCCCTGCTTCATGCGTTCAGCGGAGAACACGGATGCAGCGAACTCCGGAGTTTATGCGCGAGAAAGAAAATCGAGTACAGCTTTTTCTCTTATGCCTAGGAGGATACTGGTGGCTGGATACTGTTTAAGGACCGAAACTCTGAAATACGAATTCTATCCATATGCGAGGTAAGGAAATGGTAAAAAAGATGACAGGGGAGGAAGCGTGGGAGTTCAAGGAGAGTCGCTGTAAGTGGCTCGACTATGGCTCCATTGAGGAATATATAGAGGACATTGTCGTCTGCCTTGTATACAGCACATGGCACTATACGGAGGAGAGGGCCAGGCAGCAGTGCGAAGACCGTATGGGACTGATTGAGAGATCTTATGAGAAAAAGGAACCGGCGGACGACTGTGCCGCGGATGTAGGATATTGTTGCGGATAACTGCGGTGAAAAATCTGCCGTCGCAACAAACTGAACTTGAACACCTCTTTAATATCCAGAAGACGACCCTGTTAGCAGATTAATACTGTAAAGCCAGAAGAGATACAATTCAAAGAAAGGGGATTTCAATGGACAACACACTGTTTCTTATGAACGGAAATAAGGCAATAGAAATGGAGATGAAAAAATACGAAAAGGAAGCTGATCTTCAGGAAATCATCAAAGATAATCCCAATTTACTTACACGTACTATGGAGGACGGAACATCCAAGAAACTTTATCTTGTAAAGCAGGAATTGTCGATGAAAGAATTGGAATATGGCAGTATCTCCTATTCTCTTGACCATTTTATGGTGGATGAAGAAGGAATGCCTGTCCTGGTAGAAGTTAAGAGGAGTAATGATACCAGAATAAAGAGGGAAGTCGTTGCACAGATGATGGATTATGCGTCCCGAGTGTCAAAATGGGATATTGGAGAAATTCAGGATGCATTCGAAGAAAAAAATGGTGAAGGCTTTGTCCCTAATCCTGAATTATTTAATGATAGCGAAGAGTTTTGGAGTGTCGTTTCAAAAAACCTCGCAGACGAGAACTTTCGATTGGTGTTTGCTGCGGATGAAATACCGGATACTCTCAGAATCCTGATTGAGTTCCTTGATCGAAATCTGAAAGACATAGAGGTCTACGGAGTTGAACTTAAGCCCTACAGGACGGAAGACGGAACCCTGCTTCTGGCAAAGAGTATTATCGGAAACAGCACATTAGACAGCACAAAAGCCACTTCATCTGGAAAGAAAATATTGTGTACACGAACGCTTGAAGAATTCAAAAATGAATTTAAGAAGTTTGGCTTGAGCGAGTTTATACCTTTGGTTGACAGGATATATGAAGCTGCTGAAAAAAGTGGATTTTCCTGGGTGTCTGGATCGGGAGCAATACAGCCATCCTATATAGCGAAGATTGGTTCTCAAACTGTATTTAGAATTGCGCTGTGGGCATCACATGGAAACTATCGGGCAGTTACTGAGTTCTGGATTTCTGATATCAGCAAAATGTTTAATGGTAAAGAAGACAAGGAGACGATTCGAGAAAGACTGATCCGTTTTCATAATAAAGAAGCCCTTTCTCAAAACGGATATATTGGACAGGCAAGTACAACGCAAAATATCTATTTTGAGGCTTTGAAGGATAACGAAAATCTGGAGTATTTCCTCAATACTATTAAACTGCTTGCAGAGGACATCCAGAGAGAGCAAAACCAGGAAAACCAGAAGTTGACCAACTAACCTTAATTCAAATACGTCTTGATTCCATACGTTATGGATCCAACCACTGTCTGTTATGAATCGAAGTACTTATAGGATATAGTTGAATTGCAACAAGGGAGACAGACTCAAGGGAGTTATAGAGTGCAGGAACGGAATGAAAGATTTTGACGATTTGATCCTTTGTGACTACCGCAGCGCTCGTGTGGATGTGCATGTACGAGCACCCCTTGCAGATGGCACTCCGGGAATCTATGTGTAGGAGGTGGACTGGAATGTTGTCAGGAATGGACCTTATCAAAGCCTATAGAGCCAATCCGGATCATTATCTTCCCATGATTGATCATACGGAGGAAGTGCCCGGAAGAAATGAAGATGGAGAGTATAACATTGGCTGGAATGCCGGACTTCTTGATGCAACACGACCATATTTTGTAGAATGCTGGGCTGTTGATCAAATTACGATGCTTACGATTTATGTTTCTGCAGAAGGGATCGAAGAAAAGACAGCAGCGGAACTGGATCAGTGGCTTCAGGACGTGGGGTATTTCAGCTATCTGGACAAAAAATACTGGCCTGCAGAAGTTAAAACTTTCGAAAACCAGGATGGAAATGAGTTTTTTGCGATTTCTATAACCGTGGGCATAGAAGACGAGCCGGCGCTGATTACTGGGGCTCAAATTTTATCCTGGTCGAAACTCAATGAGTATAACCGGAAGACAACGGGGTAAATCGATAGAAACACGAGTTATAGTTTGCGGCAGCCGGGATTTTACCGACAAGGCATTCTGTTTTTCTCAGCTCGACACCATTCTATCTGAATACAGGGATCTGGAGATTGTTTCGGGTCATGCCAGGGGGGCTGATCTTTTTGCTGAAGAATATGCCAGCTTGCGCGGGGTGAAGCTCAGTGTTTTTTCTCCTGACTGGAAAAAGTATGGCAGAGGTGCAGGCACGGTCAGGAATCGCCAAATGCTGGAATACGCATTGGAAGCAACTCCTCTCGTGGTTGCTTTCTGGAACGGTGAAAGCAGGGGAACGAAGAATATGATTATGCAAGCCCAGAAGGCCCGGGTGGAAGTTCGGATATTCAATTTTTGAGTCTCTCGAAGACAGGTCTTTTTCGTATGAGGAGGAATTGATTTGAGCACACTCACATTCTTTTATTTCATGGATTACAAAGACGGTAAAATGGCAAGAATGGAAACTACTGGAGATATGGAGATCCCGGTAAATATTTTCATCGATAATGCTTCAGAGTATGAAGATCTTCAGGAAACGCTTTGTAACATCGACATCTATGGAATAGGAAGCGACATAAAAGTGTTTCCCTCTGAGGAGTCTTACGAAGAGTCGGGTCCGCAGATGACTCCGCAATCCATGATACCAATGGGAACATTTCCAATAAATGATGACCCTGATTTTACGGAGAGCCCCCATATTCTGTTTTCCGGCATAGTGAAAGAAGTTGAGAGCATACTTCCTTCGAGACCCGACGATCCCAATTACTGTTTGACCATTGAAACGCTGGAATTCGAATTCTATTTGTATTGCAAGTTGGCTATACCTGTTGAAGCCGGAAATATTATTAATGGAGTGGCATGGCTGTTTGGTGATATTGCTCTTCTGGAATGAAGTATGGGTTGAAATAGCGGAGCAGATTCAGTGGTCTTTCGGAGGCCTTCTGATCTGGCAATTTATTGATAATGTGAAAGATATTGTCTGATTTTTTGAAAAAATCTATTAGAGAAAATGTGAGGTACCTAAAATACGAGAGTGAAATTAAGACACTCTGCTTATACTGGGAAGAAAAATATGCCCCATATGCAGAATTCTTGGATTAAGCAGTATTGCAGACCAGACTACTCGGTTGTGTCCGTCTTCGATATTACAGCCACAAAAATGAGTAGGCTCATTAAGGAAAATATAGAGACAAAAGAAAGACGTCCCAGATTTGGGACAGCTTAAAGCTGATGGTAACATCTGTACCTTCTGAAGGGCAAGCAGCGAGTTCGACATTTCGAGGAGATATTCCACCATCAGGAAAACTGATTCTCTCTCGCAGCCAGGAAAAAATGGAAGAAATGATGAAGGAGGCGGGATTGATATGATAGGACCTGCACCAAAATACAAATGGCATGAATACCTCGTAAAAACAGGAGAGATTCCTGTTGCAAACAAAAAACGGAGGGACCGGGGCGACCTGCCGTATGTCCTTTACGGACTCGACCCAAAGGCGTCTGATGATTTGAAGCTCGATTACGAGAGATTTCAGAGGAAAATGTTCGGAGGCCTTGCAAAATTCTACGTCCCGGATATGGAAAATCCATATTACACATGGGATGGCAAGATCGTTGAACGGTCTTCGCTTAAAGGACGGAAGCTGCCATTGGCAGACTGATGGAAGGACATGATACATCATAATAAGGCGATATAGGAGCAGGCGAAAACGTCTGCTTTTTTATCGGAGGGATTCATAAACAAAATAATAGAGAAAACCTCAGAAGAATCCACCATTCTCATATCGCCCGCATGGGATGCAGATGAGAGCAAATGGATTATCTTCGCTTATGTGCGTAATTAATAACACACCTCAAAGCATTAGAAAATCAATCTCATGACATACATCATTTTTATTATCTTAAAATGAATACAAGCAAGTCTTTTTAACATTTGGGACAACACTGTGCCCTCCGCTTGGTAATGACAATGTGAAATACGTGTCAAAGTAATTATACTCCGAGATACTTTCCATAGCGGATAGAAATCCCTGGTAATACTCGCCTCAATCATACTTGACTTTTCATAGCTGGTCTCCTCGAAAAAACTAGTTAGTTTTTTCGAGTATTATCTCAGGCAGGCTAAATACGGTATAGACACTTAGTATTTACCACTTACGTTAAATCAGTCCCTTATCTCTAATCTTCTTTTTTCGTGTGCTTTGTATTATGACGATCAACTGTCATATTTTCAATAAGAATAAAAAAGAGACAGCGTAACACTCGGGGTATGAAGAGTATGGTATCTAATTTTGTCGGCTGATAGTTAATGGTGTTATACATTAAAAGAATTTGCTCAAGATAGTATCGACTTCTGCCCATATGCTTAATTTTGGCTTTTTTATACTCAATGCAAGGGGAACTTTTCTTCTTTTTTTTCTTTGATGTGCCAGTTTCAACATGATATGTAGAAAAAGATCCTTTAAATCCACATTGTTGTATCTTGTCTGCATATTTCTTTCGTTGTTCTTTAGAATCAAAATCAAGAAGATGCCATTTGATCAATTTAGTGTCTATTGAGTTACAAATCAGAGTTATATATGGAAGATCAACATCTGCAAATGAAAATCCATAGGAATAAATATCAGTTACACCCGCACAGTTATACTTGAAACAATCGGCTAAAATCGTAGCTATTTTTTCAGTGTCTTTTTGAGTGACTTCTAAAAGTACTTTTGCAGCATGTCTACATGATTCCGGTATGGCATTTTTTTGACAAAAACGGTCTATATCAATATTGGGATCATGTCCAAGCATCACGCGCTCTCCTGCAATTCCATGAACATGGACGACATTTGTCACCTCATATACATGCTCTAAAGTTGGCGTATAGTTAAACGATACGAAAAAGTCATTGTTTATTGGGAGGAGTCTGTCGCGATGTATTAGCTTTAAAAAACTTTTAATAGGGCGAGCATTGCTAACATCTATTGTCTTTGCCCACATTGAAGTTAGTGCTTCTAAAAATTTAAAGCATTCAGCGATATCATAAAGCGTCCACTCGTTATCACCGCTGCTATTTATGTCATAATAATTAAACTCTTCTGAGAAAAACTCTTCTAAATCGAGTTTTCCTAACACTTCCTCTATAGACCTCCAGTCACTGTTAATATAGAAATTATAGGGAGCATTGGGGTGCTCGGACCGAGCTATACAGTAATCAAGAAACCCCAATATGTTGTTGAGAACATACGGTTGTTTTATATCAAAATGACCATTTATATTGTTTGTTCTTGGTACGGAATACTTCCATGGGGTGAAGGAATCATATGATTTATCGATTAATTCTTCAGTCATATAAAGACTTCGTATGTATTTTTGAAAATCAGAATATCGCGAAGGTATTCCGTGTGCGATATCAAAACCATTCCCTATGATAAATAGGTTTTTTCTTAATTCCTTCTCCATGTTATAGCTTGTATGGTGTAGTTAGAAGCGAATACACCACTTTTCCTTTCGTTTTATATCGTGGTTCAATACAACTCAGATACTGTGGACAATTGATTTTTTGTTGTAGCTTGACTACTTCGCAGGAGTGTATTGCCGCTACCTTTATCTGAATTGTTTATAGCTGGATGCACCGATGGCTGCTCAGCAGCCTGAGAGTTCTCATTTCAATCAAGTCTACGATGATTATCGCTGGTGGATATCACGGTATCAATACTTGAAAGGGAGGTACTACCTCATGATCTACGTTGGCATCGACATTGCCAAACTCAACCACTTTGCCTCTGCCATTTCTTCGGAAGGCGAAGTACTCTTCGAGCCGTTCAAATTCACAAATGACGCTGATGGCTTCCAACTGCTGTCTTCTCATCTGGATTCTCCTCCGGATGGCAGCTTCATCATCGGTCTTGAGTCGACGGCCCACTACGGTGACAACCTTGTCCGTTACCTTGTTAATGATGGTCATAAGGTCTGTGTCATTAACCCGATCCAGACTTCGACCCTGCGGAAGAACAACATCCGAAAGACCAAGACGGATAAGGTTGACACTTACATCATTGCTAAAGCTCTTATGATGCCGCAGTCTCACCGGTTCGTCTCGGTTGATGATATCAACCTTATGGACCTCAAGGCTCTTGGCCGCTTCCGTCAGAAATCGCTCAAACAGCGTACTCGGCTGAAGATCCAGCTCAAAACCTATGTAGATGAGACCTTCCCGGAATTGCAGTATTTCTTCAAGTCCGGACTGCATCAGAAAGCAGTTTACGCACTGTTGAAGGAAGCTCCTTCCGCCAAGGATGTTGCTTCCATGCACCTGACCCATCTGGCTCACCTTCTTGAGTGTGCTTCCCACGGCCATTTTAAGAAGGAGACTGCCAGTCAGTTAAGAGTTCTGGCACGGAAGTCTGTCGGTTCCCCTGACAGTGCTTTATCTATCCAGGTAGTCCATGCCATAGAGCAGATTGAACTACTAGACAGCCAGATCGACCACGTTGAAGCTGAGATGACAGATATCATGAAATACCTTGATTCTGTGATCATGACCATTCCCGGCATTGACTATATCAATGGAGGGATGATCCTCGGGGAGATCGGCGATATCCACCGGTTCCCGGGCCTAAGCAGCTTCTCGCTTTTGCCAGTCTCGACCCGTCTGTTTATCAGTCGGGCAATTTCCAGGCAAAACGTACCAGAATGTCAAAGCGCGGATCCAAGGTCCTTCGCTATGCACTGATGAATTCTGCTCACAACGTGGTAAAGAACAACTCCACCTTCAAGGCTTACTATGACGCCAAGATGGCGGAAGACCGGACGCATTACAATGCCCTCGGGCACTGTGCCGGCAAACTCGTCAGGATCATCTATAAGATGCTCACTGACAAGGTAGAATTCAATCTCGACTAAGCGAGATCGTATATCCACAATCAATAGATTTTGAAGAAGCACCTGTAGGGAGCTTTATTAAAGTTACCCTTTTATGCCTACGATAGCGGATAGAAATCCCTGGTAATACTCGCCTCAATCATACTTGACTTTTCATAGCTGGTCTCTTCTGTAAACCTTCTGATCGCGCACTAACCTGTGCATTTGCTTCTCTCCCTAAAATATTTCCAGCTGCTGAAACAAGAGATCCTACATAAGGTATAGCACCTGCAGCATCAAATAAATCTGCGTATCGGGCAATGATCTCCCAAACTCTATCACCATTCGGTATTTTCAGTTCAATCGCAGTTGCTAATTGCTTTATGAATTGACTAATAAGTTGTTTAGAATCTGTACATAGCCATGGATTAAACCTTAAAACTACAACACTTTTATCATCATTCTCAATATTTTCAAGCACCATATTAAGAAGTGATGATTTTCCGCTTCCCCATTTTCCGTAAAGACCGATGGTAAATGAAGAAGAAGACGTACGTTTCAAGATTGCGTTTGCAAGGCTTTTTGCAAAGTCACTTCTGTTTAATCTGTCCTCATCAGATTTAGTAATTGGCAAATCAGGATTAAGCATTCTTCCACCCCATCTAGCTTATAATATCCTTATCAATGAATAGTTTTTCTTATGTTGTTTAACAAATTCAGCATCACTTTGATTATTATTATACTGTATTTAGCTTCTATACAATAACCCAATTCTCAGGGCTTCTTTATTATTCTCCGAATCGATTAACTCACCTATTAAAGCATCCCTTTCGTATTCACCTAAATGAAAGCATCTCTATTATTACTATCTCTATTTCAAGCTCTAGATCTATAACAAGTAATGGCGTTTGATGATCCCTTTATCTATCTTATCAAAATTGAATTTCTCTAAAACTGATTTGCACTATTACCCAGTTTATCTCTGTATCAGAATTAGTTATTATAATTCTCCCATCAGATTACTATAGATATTAGTTCACATTAATTCAATCATAGTTTAATACTCTTTCATCAATGAAGTCCTCATAGAAACATGACCTCAGGTAAACTGGCCCAAAAACTAAGCCATCAGATTCTGATCTTTCAGCTTTATAATACATCGTCCACGGGATGGCTAACTGTTTATCATCCATTTTTTCTCCCTGCATATCATAACACTCAATAAGTATCTCTAGGTCTGGAATATGAAATGGGATTGAGAACTGGTGATGCCCGCGTTGCCGATTTATTTCTAAATTCGCTTTATAATTCTGATAAAAATACAATGCGAGTATATTATATATATGCTCCGGAAGCATTATCTTTATCGAATCATCACATCCCATATATTGAATTTGCTTTGTGATTTCTTCTACCTCCGTGACAGTGTGATCTTCTCCATTAACAGTACAATTTAAAAATCCCTTTCTCTCGTGTTGTTCAGAGTATGCTGTAACTTCATTAATACTATATTTAAAATCAAACGAATTATCATTCAGCTTGAGAATTGCTTTATCAAGCCAATCTATGGAAAACGTCACTCGAATGTCTTTTGCTGCTCCTACCCCAATATTCTTTATAGTCAAGTATGGCTTTTCAAGAAATATACAGTTATTCTCGTTCACCAATTGATTCGGGTTTGTACCATAACAATATGCAGGATTTGCCAGAATATAATCAACATACATGTAACTATTACCATCTATTTCGATTTTATCCTCACTTACTAAGCCGCCTTCAAACAATCCAGGTGTGACCACAATCTCTGGATGATATGCATTATCTCGTTCCGTTTTCATTTCGTTGAGAGTCATCCAAGCAAAATTAGCATAGACGACAGTAGCTATCACTGCTAAAATCTGGGCAATGCCTACGAAGATTTGAAACCAGTCAGTTTTCTTTGCTGGTTTTTCTTTTACTGTATTACTCAATGGAGTCACGATTTCTAATTCTTCAGTAACTGGATCTTCCTTTTGCTCTTCATTACACGGATCAGATTCAAACGTCTCTGTTAGAGATTCTTTCTCTAAATTGTCAGTTGCTGGTATGGGCTCTTTCTTTTCAGTACACGTAAGCTTTTCTTCACTCATTTCCGTTACTCACCTCTTCTGTAATCGTATGAAGCTGATGTTTGCCCCAAAAACTTTACAGTCATGATAGCATACAAGTAACTTCTATAACATCTTTAAAACACCAGCAACCCCCTCGTATCATATACACTCTCACTGGTATCGTTCCCACAACGGATCGCGCGGTCGAGCGCCATGATACAGGCGATTGCACCATCGATTTTCTCTGTGCTCTTTGCCTTATCCGCCTTGATGTTTCCGGCAGGATCTGTTCGAATGAATATGTTGTCCATGTTCCATCGAAGGACCGGATGACCGCCATGAGCAATCCGCCTCTCCAATGTCAGCTTCATAAGCTCCTTCGTCGGTGGAGACATAGAGGCAAATCCCTGACCCATAGGCACTACTGTGAATCCCATCCCCTCCAGGTTTTGCACCATCTGGACGGCTCCCCAGCGGTCGAATGCGATTTCCCGGATGTTATAGAGCTCTCCAAGATGTTCGATGAACTTTTCAATAAATCCGTAATGGACCACATTTCCTTCTGTAGTCTGGATATATCCTTGCCGCTCCCACACGTCGTAGGGAACGTGATCCCTGTTCACGCGGAGCTGTAGTGTCTCTTCCGGAAGCCAGAAATAGGGGAGGACGTAATACTTGTCCTCATCATCAACTGGCGGAAATACAAGACAAAAGGATGTCAGGTCCGTAGTATTGGAAAGGTCCAGTCCCCCGTAACACACCCTACCTTCCAACACTTCCGAATCAACAGGAAACGCACATGCGTCCCATTTTTCCATGGGCATCCAACGAACTGCCTGCTTGACCCACTGGTTAAGGCGTAGCTGCCGGAAGGAATTCTCTTCCCCTGGATTTTGCCTTGCGGATTCGCAGGCCGCCTTTACCTTATCCATTCCAATTGTCTCTCCAAGGGATGGGTTTGCTTTCTTCCAGATTTTCGGATCCGTCCAATCCTCATCATTACCAGCCCCATAGACACCGGGTAAAAGGTACTGTCCTTCTTTCTTCCCTCTATGATATCCATAGCCTTCTGATGTGTTTCATAGCAGATACTGTTTGTATCGGTCCCGGCTGTGGTGATAAGAAAATATAGTGGCTGCATTCTCGCATCGCCGGAGCCCTTCGTCATGACATCAAATAGTTTCCGGTTCGGCTGTGTATGTAGTTCATCGAAGACAACACCGTGAATATTGAAACCGTGCTTAGAATAAGCCTCCGCAGATAATACCTGATAAAAAGAGTTTGTAGGCAGGTAGAGAATTCGCTTCTGTGAGGCTAGGATCTTGCAGCGTTTTTCTAGCGCCGGACACATACGGACCATGTCCGCTGCAACGTCAAATACAATGGTTGCCTGGCCTCGATCCGCAGCACATCCGTAGATCTCCGCACGCTGCTCTCCATCTCCACAGCAAAGCAAAAGAGCGACTGCGGCAGCGAGTTCGCTCTTCCCATTCTTTTTCGGTATTTCCACATAGGCTGTATTGAACTGCCGGTATCCATTAGGTTTGATAATTCCGAACAAGTCCCTGATAATTTGTTCCTGCCAGTCCAGCAGCTTAAATGGCTTTCCGGCCCAGGTGCCTTTTGTGTGGCAAAGGCACTCAATAAAATCCCCAGCATAATCAGCGAGTTCCTTGTCGTATATGGAGTCTTTTGCCATGAACCGTGTTGGTTTGTATTTCTTTAGTTTCTTCATACCTTCGCCTCAAAATGACAATAAAAAAAGACCTGCCGGCCTTCACTACGAGAAACAGCCCGCCGCGGGCTGCGTCTCCGATATGTTTGTTTCTTGCTTACTTCTGCTGCATCGCCCAGAGGATTGCGTGGCCGTCATCCTCGAACTCGACCTCGCTGGCTTCTCTCAACCCGATGATCCCTTCACAGGAAAGGTCGTCATCCAAGTGCTCATAAACCGCTCCGAAGTAGCTAGGCTGTCCCTTGCCGTTGTAGTAGTGGCCTGCAACCAGAATCCTGTCACCGAAGGTAAGGATCTTGCTCCAGCGGCTTTCGAGGTCTTCCTGGGTTGTGGGGTTCGGGAGCCTGTATGTTCTCATTGCTTTTTCGATCGTCATCTCTTTGTCCTCAGTTTTCTTTTCCTTATCTTACCTTGCCGGTTCTGACTACTCTGAGCCCCCTAACCTCTTCGAAGTTGCTCCCTTAAGGCTAATCCCGAAGGTAAGCTCGATCTGGTACCGTGCTTCGAATCTGTTGTTTGCCTTCGCGCTGTAGGCTTTGCCGTTCTTCTTGAAGGTGTAGGTTATTTAATATCTTGTCGCATCTTTTCCACCAACTCCATAATAGTATCTGTGGGAATACACTGCATACCATAATAAATAGATTCAGTAATATCATTAGCCTTATCAATAACTTCTTTTGAACTTATAAGATTAATGCATGCGAAAAAAATCTGAGATATGTTTTTGAATATCATTGAAAAGTTCGTGAGATTCTTGTAGTGTCCTTGGTTGTGAGTCAGTAATAAATCTATTCAAATTCCTCAAAGATTGTAAATAATCAGTATACACTTGCCGCTTGTATAAATTCAGTTCTTTTTTATTCTCTGCTTTACGTGTTACACACATCTTTATAAAAGCCTGCGCATTGCTATTAGTAGTCGTCCGCTGGAAAGAAAAGAATCCCGTGCCAAAAAGTCCGATACTTCTTCCGCCGGAAGCATCCAATTCGTAGTTCGTGTATTCACCTCTACCGGCTTTTTCCCAGACTTCATCCCACAACATAGATAGATATTCTTTATCCTCTGGCATTAGATGACTATCATTTACTGTCTTCTTTTTGCTGTCAATACCTTGTTTCCAGGTACCAACCGACGTTAAATACACCAGATTCAAGTCTTTGTAATCTAGCGTCAAAAAGTCATCCAATTTTCCATATGCTTCTATAGTTTCTCGCATCAGCTCATAACAACCATCATGCTGATCCGGATCCATTTCTTCTTTTTCTCGCAGTGCGCTCATTATTGCCTGAACATCATATTCTTCTGCCATCCCATGGTCCTTTCTTGAACTGACTGTTTGCCTTTATAAACTATAATCAATAGTACACCGTTTTCGACGGGCTGTAAAAGAAAAAACTGGCACCTCTCCAAACCGGAAAAGTGCCGTTGTTAGCGTCGGGTGAAAAAGGCCAATTTTAGGCCGGGTGAAAAGGGCCATTATCAGTCGGATTAAAAGGGCCATGCTCAGTCGGATAAAAAAGACCATTTCCAAAATCCCATTAATAAATATAAATGGGTGGCAAAGGGTGGGGGCGGGGGTGCGCGAAGCGCAGGGCCGCAATAGACAATTCGCAACAGTAAACCCTGCAGGTAAGATACCAGCAATTGCCCGATGTCCGGCGGCTGCTGATGACCCTGCTCCCTGAAGCATTGTTCCAAGATCCATCCTGGAATATCCAGATCTGTCAGTGAAAGCCGTCTGCCGGAAAACTGGCAGGCGGCAGCGATGCGGGAATAAAGCTGCAACGTCCATCCCCATAGCGGCGTCTGGAACCGAACCCCGCATCTTTCCAATATAAAAGGCCATTACCACATTTCGCAGTAGTCTTTTATAATGATGAACGCCAATGCATCATTATAATAAGGAGGACTATGAACGAGAATGAACGTAATGACCTTCAGACAACTATAACACATGCGCTGCAGGAAATGAAAGCAGAAGCAGGTGACAGCTTTGATATCACGAAGGTCAATCTCGCGGAGCTTGAACGCCGTACGGGGATATCCCGTAAAAGGCTCCGCAAACTCAAGAAAGACGGATTTGTTGTAAAACCCCATGGACTGTCAGGAAGAAAAAAGGAAAAGACAGTCCTGACCGGATTTGAAGGTGTTATTGACGGGCTCCTTCAAAAAGGGGTTACGAATTCATCCGTGATCAAGGAAAGACTGGATGAAAACGGATACCAGGGAAGCCTTACACCGATAAAGACATATGTTTCGTCACATATGGATCTTGTCCCTGCAAAAAGGCAGCTTGTGGCACCGCAGGGGAACCGCGGCCGTCGGTATACATCTGGTCCTGGCGAATCTTTCCAGATGGACTGGGGGTTTGTTACCGTAGAGCAGGATTCCGGCAGCACCTACAGAGTGGCCTGCTTCGCAATGATCTGCCACCATTGCGGAGAGCGTTATGTGGAATTCTTTCCAAACGCGAAACAGGAAAACCTCTTTATAGGGATGCTCCATGCTTTCCTGAAAATGGGGGTGCCTGAACACGTGCTTACGGACAACATGAAGAGCGTTACGACCGGAAGGGACAGCGAAGGGCATCCCATCTGGAATAATGAGTATGCCGGGTTCATGTCTGCCGTAGGATTCGAGACCAGACTCTGCAAGCCCCGACACCCCTTCACCAAAGGCGCTGTGGAGCGGCTGGTGAGATTTGTGAAAAATAATTTTCTCGCGGGGAGGACGTTTGGGAGCATCACGGATCTCAATTATGAAGCCTGGCGCTGGTGTGACAGGCAGAACAGCCTTTATCATGACGGCGTATACTGCATCCCACATGAAGAACATCAGGAACGCTGCCTCTTATCAGGCGCAGTGCCGCTGGACATGGATTCGGCCGTCAGGCTTTATCTGTGGCCTGAGCGCAGGATCTCTTTTGACGGTTTCATAAACTATGAAGGCCGCAGGTTTGGTGTCCCGTACAGCTATACCGGAAAAGCCTGCCGCGTCAGCAGGCAGGAATTTACCCTGTATATATACACTCCTGACCTGAAGCGTAAGCTGGCAGAGCACAACGTCACATGGAGCCGTCACGACAGTTTCTGCAAGGACCAGTATGCGGTGAAGCAGCCTGAGGAATTTCCGACAGCACCGGTCAGCACGGTGATCCGCCAGAGCAGCCCGCCACCGAGCGCAGATTCTTTTGACCATTTCAACTTCGATAAGGAGGTGGAGTGGTAATGGATAAAGGATCTGTATTTGAACGTATTGGGCATAGCTGCGCTGCCTTAGATATAGACTTTTCTTCAGTCGAAATGGCCACCTATGCGAATGAAAATACCTTTTCACAGGAGCAGCTTGCTGCTGTTGCAGATCTGTTCGGCTATCTCGAAGAGAAAAAACGCCAGGCTGCGATAGACTTCCTTCTTAAAACAAGCCGGCTGCCGCTCAAAGTTCCAAAAACCTTTGATTGTTTTGATTTCGGGCGTATACACGGAAAAGACTCAGAGAGTGTAAGAAACCTCTCAGCTTTAACGGAAATATACGCCAGAAAAAACATTGCGTTGATCGGTCCGCCAGGGGTCGGGAAGACGCATCTGGCCCAGGCATATGGAAGATCCTGCTGCCGCCGGAGCTTCAAAACGTATTTTCTGAAGGCTTCAGAACTGAAGGCAAAGTTCGTCAATGCAAGGAAATACGGAAGGGAAGACTCAGTGATCTCTGGACTTGTAAAACCGTCATGCCTGATCATAGACGAAGTCGGAAGGTGTATATTTGACCGTGAATCCACCGGCATGTTTTTTGACCTGGTCGACAGGCGCTATGAAAAGGAAGGTGCGAACTGCATGATCTTTACCAGCAATAAACAGCCAAACGACTGGCTTGAGTTCTTCCGTTGTAACGATGACCTTAAAGCGGCACTTGACCGCCTGTTTGACGACGCTAAAGTTATCACTTTTAAAGGTGAGAGCTATAGGGGCAGAAAACGGGAGATCTTCGCTGTTGAAGCAGGTGATCCCAATGCCCATACCGCAACCTGATCCACCAATTCAAATGTAATAAATGATGCATTGGCCTTTTTTATCCGACTACTAATTGGCCCTTTTTACCCGACCCTGAATGGCCCTTCTCGCTCGACGCTAACACCGTATATACTATCCAACTATATTCTCTTTATACTCATCCATCCAAACCCACTTTTTACCCACAACTATAACCAATTTCCGCAGATGCGTCATCAGCAGGCTCTTTTTGCTCGAAAAACTCCTCAATCCATGCCATACGCTCCTTACACCGCTCTCTTGCCCTTTCCTCTGAGTAATGCCATGAGCTATAGACGAGGCACACAACGATATCCTCGATATATTCCTGAATATCTTTATAGTCCAGGAAGGTGCGTCTCTCCATACAGAATTTCTTTACTTCCTCTTCTGTCATTTTCCTAATCATCATTTCACCTCCATATCAATCGCCTGTTCTTCTTCATTAGCCCATTTTGGTCTCCATCCAGCTTTCCACTTTGCTCTATACTCATTCAGACTTTCACGGTTCGCACACCGGTCTTCGTCGGGGTTTATGAGCTGTACCAGGTCATCAGTCCATCCACACACCTCGCAAGTCTCGAAGGATCCTTCATAAGGAAACTTGAATTTTCCACAGACAGGGCACATATGTCCATCATTTTCTTTAATAATCTTACTCATATCATCCTTTTGTCTCCGATCATTGAGAAGGATCAATCTTCAATATCTTTTCGAATAATCTCCTCCGCCTCATCCTCGGTAGCGCCATACCTTACCATATAAGCCTTCGCTTCTTCTTCAGTAATTACTCTGGCAGGCTCAAAGCCATAAAAGTATCCACATGTCAGTTCCCATTTCTCATTCCAAAACTTCTCATCAACTTTCCAGATATAGCCCGTAAAAATCCCCTTCTCCGGATCGCGAACTTTCTTCATAATCAGATCAAGTCCGCAATCATCTGTGTAAAAGTATGTTACTTCTCTCATGGCTGTTACCTCCCTGTTAATCCAGATCTTCTGAGCACATTACAATTGTATCAATCAGACCATTACAAAAGGTCGCCTGCAAAGCGACACTTTGTTTATTTGTGCACTAAAAAAGACAGGCATGAATGAGGACCGCATTGCAGTCCCTTCCATGCCTGTCTTAAATTTTGTGTATACATGTCTGTTGCCGGAAGCAGCCAGACCCATCATCTGTTTTCTCTCTTTTTTGAGATTCTTGCCTTGTAGCGCCTGAGCCGTTCGAGTACGGACTTTCGCAGGTTCATGGGTACTTTTCCTTTCCTGCGCTGCTTCTTTATGGAGGCAGGCTCCTGTGGACTGTCAGCTGTCGGCTTTTCAGCCGGATCATTTTGGGTGGAAGCTTGATCCTTTGAAGCAGGTTCCTTATCAGGAGGCTTTTCTGCGGCTATTTGTTCTTCCTCCTGGCACTTTATGTATTCCCGGATCTGGCGGACTGTCTCGGGTGTGAATCCCTTTAGGTATCCTCGGCTGCGATATGCTCGCGGCTGTCCAGGACCGCGTAGGCGGCGTTTGTCCCGTGTTTCTGGCTCTGCATGAGCAGGAAGTGGTGCCCGTCGACCCATGGTCCGCTGGCAAAGCGGCAAAGCGCATCCTATGGCTTTCTTTGCCAAGGCAATGTAGCCTACCATGTGCTACTCATGTTAAGAGCTTTTCGACAGCATAAGAATTATCCGCTGGTTGGGGTTATGTCCCACAGTGGCTGTTTAATAAGGCCCTGTCAACCGTCAAATATGGCCATATGCATTCTATTATAATTTGCTGTTTAATTAGTTTCTTAATTCTGTCAAAAGTTCAAGGTTTCTGGCTGCAATGGGATTCGCATTAATTAATTCCATAGCCTCACTGTTTGTGTAATAGCAGTCGGTATACCAACTGCTGCAGTTACTATAATGATTTGCTACATCAGGCGTTACAAAATGATAACCATATATTGCAAAGAGATCATTAATCACCCATTGAACTGCTGTTTCGCTTTCATAGTATCCTTCATTGGACAAAGATTCTAGTTCGGCATCTGTAAGTACAGATTTGTTGATTGAGGGAACTATTAGAAGAAATGAGTCAAACCGCTTTCTATATGTCGGGCCCTGAGTCGTCTCGCTGTCAAAATACTCTTCCGAATAATCTGAAACATATCCGTTTTCCTGTGCGTTATAGTTGGCAGCATCTTCGATTTCCGATATTGGGGAAGCAGTTGCAGTTTTGCTTTCATAGTCTGTGTCAAAAGGCTTTTTAAAATGTGAATAGATTAACCAGACACTTATGGCGACAACAGCAATTATTAACCACCAGGGAATTGTAAATTCCAATTTACCGAAATACTGCCGGGGAGCTTCTGTACGGTAGGTTATTTTTCTTCCGTTATATTCTAATTCTCCTTTATTCATATAAAGTCCCTACTTTAAGTTCACAATGATTTTTGAGCCCCAGAATATTTCGAAATCAGCAATATGAACTGTGACGCCGTTTTTATTTGCAGACAGTGAAAAGTTAAGGTTCCCTCTTATATAATTAGGCTGAAGCTTCACATAAATGATACCCCTTCGATTGGCTTCAATAGCTGATTTGACAATAGCCACGATCTCTCTTTCAGAAAGGCTAGGTGCGTAACTATTGAAGGAAGGAGACACAAGATAACCACGGGTGCCTAAATCTTGAACATCATAGTTGCAGTTATTATAATCCACAGTAGCAAGCCTATTTTCCATTTCTATTTATTCATCCTCTCATAAAAAACTGCCATGACGGAGCTTTGTCACCGTCTCCACGAGGTATGATTCAACCCCCGCATCGCTCGCAACTCGCCCCGCTCGCTTACGCTTCGTGTGGCTTTATTGCTCGTGAGGGGGCGGAAAGCCTTCGAAAAGATGCCCATGACCCCTTACGGGGTCAGTGCGTCCTTTTATCGGCTTCTCGAACCTGTTGAATCATAAAAAAAAGCCCTGTTCGTAAACAGGGCATTAACACGTATATGGACATCTGATCTGCATTAGATGATAAAGGCGGTTTGGACCAGATAACATATAGGAGTATTAATAAAACCTGTTTTATTAATATTATATTGAGTGTTGATAACAGTATTCAAGGTCATTGGTTTCCTCGTGCAGATCTTTTCTCTTTCTCTGCAGCTCTCTCTTTAAATAGTGGGATTTTTTTATAGTGGACTCAATTGTGTGCTTACAGCTAATCTATAGAATGTAGGAAGCTACGTTAAACAGCTTTTCTGCCTACATAGTATCATATAGCCGCTGTTTGTCAAGGTAGTTACCAGTAAAACCGATATTCCTTGTTGCTATGTTTTATCCTAATTAAGCCGTCTTGTAGCATTAATGCATAGGGCTTCCTAAAGCAGCTCTTGTGAATTTTGTTTTTATATATTTTGTGAGATTTTCAGCTTCATTCAGCGTATCAAACATTCCAATGCTCAGAAACGACTCCGCTGAACCCAAGTGTGGATATCCAATTGCTTAGGTACCTACAATTCTGGCAGGAATAAGCTTGCCGATAGTTCAAGATGCCCCATCCGCTTTTGATCAAACACTTATATTTGTCAAAATTAGTAACATTATTGATATAACTACGTCTTCTTATCCTGGAGCAGAATCCTGAGAGTCGTCCTCACAGGATACACGCCAAGATCAATAAGTTTTTTCAATGAATTCCCCCTATCGGTCGTAATCTAATACTACCTTATCCTTTAATAATTTCCATCCACAAACATCTACATCATCTTAGAGCAATATAAACTGGGAATTAGCGTCACAGTAGCATATCATCAGCTAATGCAACAGCACTCGAGTTGTCTTTGTGGGGCAGTCGTATTGAGTACTTTTCTCTTACTCTTAATGCGACAGCCCCATTATTTTTGTCTGCGACACAATAAGACAGGCTGGGAAGGAACCGCAGTCCCTTCCCAGCTTGTCTTAAGTTTTGTGTATACATGTCTATGGTCCGGAAGTAGCCAGACCCATCATCTGTTTTCTCTCTTTTTTGAGATTCCTGCCTGGTAGCGCCTGAGCCGTTCGAGCACTGACTTTCGCAACCTCATCGGTACTTTGCCCTTCCTGCGTTTTTTCCTTCGACGCTTCTTTATAGTAGCAAACTCCTGCTTTCTGTCAGGTACCGGCCTATCCGCCGGAGCGCTTTTTGGAGATTCTGGATCCCTAGAAACAGGTTCTTCTTCTGGCGCCTTTACTTGATTGAACCTTTTGTCCGTACCCTTCTTTTCGTTGCCACCGCTTTCAGGTTCTTCTTCAGGAGGCTTTTCTGTGGCTTTTTGCCCTTCTTCTTGGCGCTTTACGTATTCCCGGATCTGGCGGACTGTCTCAGGCGTGAATCCCTTATAGGTATCCTCGGCTGCGATATGCCCGCGGCTGTCCAGGACCGCATAGGCTGCGTTAGTTCCGTGTTTCTGGCTCTGCATGAGCAGGAAGTGGTGCCCGTCGATCCATGTCTCCTCCGCGGCGAACCAGTTCCCTGCGCGGCCTTCGATCTGGTAATCCCTTGTATCCATCGTAAGGAGTCCTGATGAAGATGCCACATGGAAGAAGCCCTTCAGGGGGACAAGGGACTGTTTGTCGGCATAAAATGCTTCTGTGATGCCTTCACGCGTTATGGCCAGCACGTCACCAACAGCGAGCGTATCCCCGGAAGCGTCCGCAGGCAGGTCCTTTCCAAGCCGCCTGCGCAGTTCCATTTCCGTCGTTTCCGGGTCAAATTCGGACAGGTAAAGCTGGTCATAATAGTCAGAGCGGACCTGCAATCCGTACTGCTGAAGGTATGCGTAGGACTGGTGCCGCCTTGTTCTTGTTTCCTTCGTGTCCCTTCGGAGCCGGTAAACGGAAAACTGGTTCACTGGTCCGCTCATGTGTCTCCTCCCGCCTTATTTTTCGCCTGTGAGCCTTCCTTTTCCGTCTTCTGAGCAGTTCCGGCGGAATTTGCAGGTGTGCTGGAGCCGGCATTCCGGGTGTTGTCCTTTTCTGTCTCAGAAGCTGCTTCAGTGGCATTTTGTATACCATTATGGATTCTGCTCTCCTCGCCAGGATTCTCAGAGTCCGATGTGGCTTCCGGATCCTCTTCCTCTTCCCAGGCAAGCTCCTCGCGGTATCCGTCAATGGCAAGCTCCTCAAATTCCCTGTCGGAGATCCTTTTCAGTTTCTCTGACGCGCTCACAATGAGGGCATGCATATCAGGATCCTCTGTAAGCTCTTCGAGTACCCCGGACATCTTTGCCGCGGTCTCCTCCCTGCTTCCGGGCTCAAAAACAGCAATGGCAAACAGTTCTTCTTCATCAAAAGTGATTTTTCTCATAGTGCAGGTTCTCCTTTCCTGTGCTGCGCGGTGCGTGTCCTTTCCTCGCGGGCAGGCACGTGGTCACGGACTTTTTTCTGATGTGCACGAAGGTCTGCAAGAACCGACTCCCTTCGTTTTCCGGGCGCCGGTTTCGGATCCCGTAAGCCGGCAGCTCCGGGAGTTTCCACCTGCTGCTCAGGTTGTGTTCTGGTGTCTTCCTTTGCGGGTACGGCAGCCGTATCTTTCGTGCTTTCCAGTGGTGCCAGGGCAGTCCGCGCTTCAGCGAGTACTTCTTTTATTTTCACATTCCCCTCTGAGTGATCTTGGGAATTAAAAGCGCTTTCCTGCAGCTTTCCCGAGGCAATAAGAGGCACTGACAGAGCAGGCCCATTTCCATCGTCGATCCTGTATCCGATCCCCTTCCCACCGTTCATACCGCCATCTGGAATGTCCTGATAAAGCTGCACGGCCTGTTCAAGTGTAAGGTTGTCATGGTATTTGCCCATGACGGGGAAATCCATGCATTCCGCCACATAATAGGTCATGACAGGTTTCGATGTGGTCTCCCGCCTTTCTTCAGACAGTGCTTTTCCCTCGGGAAGGTTTTTTTCAGCGATTCCTTTGAGCGGTTCTTTTTCATCCGGAAAGCTTTTTTCGGCGACTTCTGCGGACCGTTCTTTTCCATCCGGGATGGTTTTTTCAGTACCTTTTTCGGGAAGCTTTTTCCCATCCGGGGTATTGATTTCAGCAGCTTTTTCAGTATCTCTTTCAGCAACTGTATCCTCCCGGATCTCCGGGGAAGCGGAATCCCGTGAATGGTCTTCCAGTGCATGGTCTCCCTGCGCATGGTCCTCCAACGTTTGCTGTTCGCGCAGAAATTCCGGCACTTCCTGGAATCCAATTCTGTCCACGTAAAAGGCGCGTTCTTCACCAGACCTGCGCATGACGATGATGTCGCTCATGCTCATGGAGTGGCCCCTGTAATCCTCCGGATAGTTCCCCTCATTAAAGCGTGCATACAGTGTGTCAAGGGTATCATCCGGCTTCAGAGGGGCTTCATAAACCTGCCGGTAATACTCTGGCCTGATTTCCAGGCCGTTTTCTTTCACAAAGTCCATCTCCATGAAAAGAATATCCCTGCCGTGAGAATCCTCGATTATCTGGTAGACCGTGAACCTGTCTTCGTCATGGCTGTCCTCGCGGGCAGCTTCCCTTTCCTTCATTCTCTCAGCCATATAATCGGTCACTTCATCGATGATCTGCGAGGCCGTGATTCGGATCGTGTCCATCGATTCATGGAGTGTCTTCGTGTCCTGTCCGCCACTCCAGGATCCCAGATAGGGGATGCTATAGTCAGACGAGTCGATCTTAAAGCGGAAAAGAACGGTGTACGCGACAGCTTCGGCCTCCAGTTCTTTTACCTGCTGGGACTTTATGTCTCCCTGCTCACGCATCATGTCCCGGTCATGGAGGCGGGCGTGGGCAATCTCATGAACTGCTGTCTTGACCGTTTGGATCTCGCTCATGCCTTCCTTAATCACGATCTCTTTTGCCCTGTTGTCGTAATAGCCTTTTGCCCCGCCCTCGATCACGTCAAAACGGATCGGGGCGGGAGAAGCTCTGCGGAGGGCGTCCATAAAAAGTCCGTAATTTTCGGCATTTCCTTCCAGTTCCGGCACATCCAGTTCCGGGAGCGGCTCGCCGAAGGTCTGCGACGCGTCAAACACCTTGGCCACTTTAAAGCGGGGTACGGTGATCTCTACTTCCTCCATCTTCGGGTTCCCGTTCCCGTCAAGGACAGGTCTCCCTGTTGCGGGATCTGTGACCTCGCGTTCTGTTTTCTTCTTGTAAGGGGCGGGGGCAATAATGGAGATCCCTTTCTGGCCCCGTTTCACCTGACGGTTGAACTTTTTCTGCCAGTTGGTATAGCTTGCCACATGTGTCGCCTCCGGCATCTGCATCGAGATCAGGAGGATGTTGTTGGCGCTGTAGTGATGGAATTTGGCCATAGTCTCAAGCACCTTTTTGAACTGGACATCGTTTGCCATGTACTCCTTCACGCCTGCCTCAAGGCGGTCTGTGATGGCTTTCAGCTGTTCCCTCCGCTCTGCCGCCACTTCCTTCCAGCTTTTCTTTACAAAATCCTTCTTGCCGTCTTTTTCAGGCTTTTTTGATGATCTGTTGCTGTCTGCTGTGTCTTTATCTTTCTCCACGCCTTTCTTCAGGCCGGATGACGATGCTTCAGGCTTTTCTGCGGCAGCTCTCACAGCGTCTTTCCTTTCCATGTTTCCATCCATTTGTTAAAAAACTCCTTTCCCCGGGAGGTCCATGCAGGCAGCTTTGTAGTGCCTTTGCATGGATTCTGCTCCCGGACAAATATTCTTCTTTTTTACTCTACAGTTGGATCACTTTTTTGAGATCCAACGCATCACCCGCATTCGCAAAAACAGCGCTTTGCGTTGCAAGCGTACACGCCGAGGTTTTTCTTCCGTACAGTCTTTAAAGCCCTCCCAGGGCAGGTTCCGCTCTTGCCCTGGGAGCTGCAGGAGGAACTGTGAGCGCTGTTGCAATTTCTGCTTTCTTTTCCTGCAGCCTTCCGATTACGGACGTCTTTTGGCGGTTCCCTTCCGGAAGGGGAGATCTGCCTTCACTATTTAAGCCCGGTGCCGTTTTGACTGCCCTCTCTGCGAAGGATGCAGCGCCAGGGAGCCTGTCCGCCACGATGTCCGCAGTATCCCTCCCAGACTTTGTGGAGCCTTCCCTGAGGGACTGGTCGGTCTCTTCGTCAACACCAAGGGTATCTGTCGGAGAGTGCTCATCCATGTTCAGCATGGCATTCAGGCTGGCAAGGCGCGCGGATTTCTCCTGAAGCTCCGCCTCGTGAGTAAAAGGTTTATTGACCTCTTCCTTTGCAGCGGCAAGCTGTCCCTGCAGGGTTCTTGCCGACTTCTACCGTATAACTGCACTGGCGTTTCAGCGTAAGGAGGTAGCTCTGGGTGAAGCCGTCAAAAGCGGCACTCATGACAAAGCCCGCGTATTCTCCGATCTGGCCGCAGGTGCGAACGGCTTTGAGCCCTGCGCAGGCCGCGATCAGGGCGGTTCCCGCCTCCTTTCTGTCGGTGAACTCTTTTCCCCCAATCGTCATGGAAAAGCCGTCGTACTCTTTTTCTTTCTCTTTGTTCCTGGCTTTGGATGACTCTTTTGCAGTGGGAGCAGTATTCCTGTCAGCTGTCGGACCTTCAGTACTGGTCTTTGTCGCCTCTTTTGCAGTGGAAACGGTACCCACATCGGCTGATGGGCCTTCGGCGCCGTTTCCGGCATTTTCAGTGCTGCCTGATGTCTCAACAGCAAGTGACATCTGGACAGCCTTTACCTTTTCTTTTACCTGGTCCTGATACTTACGGAACGCCGCAAGATCCGTCTCCAGGCCGCCGATCCTTTCCTTCACAGCCGTGATCTGGATGGGGTAGGTACGGGCGATGTCTGATTCCAGACGGTAGTGTTCGTTGGTGTGGTTTGCCTTCAGGAGCTTCAATTTTGTGACCTGGATGTCCAGATCCATTTTTTCTTTGATATAGGGGTTGCCCGTGGCCAGCGCCTTGATCTCTGCATAGGACAGTGCCGTCCCGTCAACATCCTCACAGGAGCGGACAGGGGATTTGGATGTCATGATCTGCGAGATAAACTTCTGTTTCTGTTCCAGGATCTGCCAGGAATAGGAATCAAAGCTTGATTCCGTCACATAGCGGTAGATCCGGACCTTTGCGTTCCGGTTGCCCTGCCTGAGGATCCTGCCTTCCTGCTGTTCAAGGTCGGATGGCTTCCAGGGACAGTCGAGATGGTGCAGGGCAATCAGGCGGTCCTGCACGTTGGTGCCAGCGCCGAGCTTCGGGGTAGATCCCATGAGGATCCGCACCTGGCCGGAGCGGACTTTTGCAAAGAGTTCTTCCTTGCGGGTCTCTGTGTTCGCCTCATGGATAAAGGCGATCTCTTCTTTCGGGATGCCTTTTTTCACCAGCTTTTCACGAATATCATCATAGACATTAAAGGAACCGTCGCCCTTCGGGGTCGAAAGGTCGCAGAAGCAGAGCTGCGTCAGGCGGTCCTTCGCTGTTTTCTGCCAGATACCGAACATGTTCTCCACACAGCGGTTCACTTTGCTTTCCGGATTGTCCGGCAGTATAGGGTTGATGAGCCGCTGGTCGAGAGCGCATTTCCGTCCGTCATTGGTGATCTTGAGCATGTTGTCCTCGGTTGGCTGGACCCTGACCGCGCGGACGAGCTCTGCGCGGTCGGCGAAAGAGGAGACCAGTTCTTTCTGCTCCTCGCTTGGCTTGATGACTTCATTGATGTATTCCGCTTCCGGTACAGGAAGGTCGAGCATGTCAGAGGTCTGGATGTCGGCAGATTCTTTAAAGAGAGTGATCAGCTCTGGCAGGTTGTAAAAGCGCGCGAAGCGGGTCTTTGCGCGGTAGCCGGTGCCTTCCGGTGCCAGTTCAATGGCGGTGACCGTTTCTCCGAAAGCTGCTGCCCATGAGTCAAAATGTCCCATGCCAAGCCTCTGCAGCGTCCCGTACTGGAGATAGCGCATGACGGTATAGAGCTCCACCATGGAGTTGGAGACCGGGGGCCCGGTCGCGAAGGTGACACCCCTGCCTCCTGTGATCTCATCCAGGTACTGGCATTTCATGAACATGTCCGAACATTTCTGCGCGTCGGTCTGGGAGATACCGGCCACGTTACGCATCTTTGTGTAGAAGAAGGCGTTTTTGTAAAAATGGCTCTCGTCCACAAAGAGGCGGTCCACACCGAGCTGTTCAAAGGTCACGACGTCGTCCTTGCGCTTCTGGTCGTTCAGCTTTGCCAGTCTCACTTCCAGGGTCTTGCGGGTCTTTTCCATCTGCTTGATCGTGTAGTTCTCCCCCCTTTCGTATTTCATTGCTGAGATTGCACCCTCGATGTCATCGATCTGGGACCGTATATTGGCAATCTGGCGTTCCCTGGAAAGCGGGATCCTTTCAAACTGACTGTGCCCGATGATCACGGCGTCATATTCGCCGGTCGCAATGCGGGAACAGAATTTCTTCCGGTTGGCAGGCTCGAAATCTTTCTTTGTCGCGACAAGGATGTTTGCACCGGGATAGAGCCTGAGGAAGTCGCTCCCCCATTGCTCAATCAGGTGGTTGGGGACGACATACAGGCACTTCTGGGCCAGTCCCATGCGCCTGCTTTCCATGCCCGCGGCGATCATCTGGAAGGTCTTCCCGGCGCCGACGCAGTGTGCCAGGAGCGTATTGCCGCCATAGAGGATATGAGCTACAGCGTTTTTCTGGTGCTGCATGAGGGCGATCTCCGGCGTCATCCCGACAAAGCGTATGTGGGAGCCGTCATACTCCCGGGGGCGGGTGCTGTTGAACAGTTCATTGTACTTTTTGCATAGAGCCTCCCTTCTGTCGATGTCGCGGAAGACCCATTCCCTGAAGGCTTCCTTGATCATTTCCTGTTTCTGCTGTGCCAGCATGGTTTCCTTCTTGTTCAGGACACGCCGCTCCCTGCCCTCGGCGTCCTGTACAACGTCATAGATCTTGGTGTCGCGCAGGTTCAGCGCGTCCTCTAAAAGCCGGTAGGCATTGACGCGCGTAGTTCCATAGGTCGCTGTTACCAGAGGGTTCCCGTAGGAATCTCTGTTCTTTCCCGAAACGTTCCACTGGCCGTTGACTGCTGCATAGCGGACGTCGATGTCCTTGCCGAGCAGGTACCAGGGCGTCTTGAAAGTCTCCCCCATGAATTCCGTGATATATTCCGGGTCTACCCAGGTCGCGCCGAGGCGCACTTCGATCTCCGAAGCGTCGAGGTCTTTGGGCAGCACCCGTTCGAGTGCCTGCACGTTGATGTCATATTCCGGGTCTTTGGATGCAAAGGAACGGGCTGTTTCAAGTTTTGCGCGGACGTTTCCGGAGAGGTATTCGTCTGAGTTTTCATACCTGCCTGTCAAGGGGTTTTTGAAGATGACGCCTGTCAGTTCCTGTGCGACTTCGTCCTCCGTTTTTCCTGTAAGCTGTGCCATATATTCGAGGTCCACACGTGCTTTCTCCCCGATGGAGAGGGCGAGGGCCTCACTTGCCGTATCCACGCTTGTCACAGGTTCCGCACGCCGGATCGTCCGTTTGGTAAAGATATCGGCCTTGCGGTCAAACCTGCCTTCCTCATCAAGGATCTCAAGGGATGCCAGGAGGCAGTAGCTGGAATCCTGTGAGAAGGCCCGCCGGTTGGCGGTGCTGCTGATGATCCCGTACTGGGCAGTGAATTCATCGTAGCTGCGGTTCAGGCGGCGCTGGATGGAAGAGACTTCCGCATCGCTCCTGTCCTCCAGCTGGGCTTGCAGCAGCTCCTGAACGATGTCCCGCAGCTCGATCATGCCGAGGATGCGCTCTGCCGTTGTGGCCGGAAGATCCATGCGATGCATACGGGAGTTCTCACGGTAGTAGACATGGCCGTCGATATTGGTATAGCTGAAGTTTTTGACTGAAGGATCCGCAGGGATCGAAAGATCCTCATCTTCCAGTTCAGAGTCCGTGATCTCCGGGGCGGTGATCTCCCCCTGAATATGGCTCATAGCTTCACGGAGCTGATCCGAAAGAAGAGCTCCCGCAACCGGCTTTACTGTCACTTCCTGCCTTCCGTACTGTGTGCTTTCTGTTGTGAATTCTCCGAGTACCATCTCCGGATGCTCAGCAAAATAGCTGTTCACCAAATAGCCTTCCAGTGTCGTACCCAGATGTACCCAGCCGGGTTCTTCCAGGGACATGCGGTCCCGCTTCTGGAAAAACAAGATGTCCGCCACGACGCCGGTATTTGCATTGCGCAGGAAAGCGTTATCCGGAAGGCGGACCGCTCCCAGAAGGTCTGCCCTGTGCGCTATGTACTTCCTCACAGATTCATTCTGCTTGTCCATCGTGCCGCTGGATGTGACAACAGCAACTACGCCGCCGGGACGTACAAGATCCAGTGATCTCGCGATGAAATAGTCATGGATCAGGAAATTGTGCCGGTCATACCTGGAGTCCGCCACCTTGTACTGGCCGAAGGGCACGTTTCCGATCACGGCATCAAAAAAGCTGTCCGGGAAAGAGGTTGTCTCAAATCCCTGAACAGCAATGTTGTTTTTCTGATAAAGTTGTCTGGCGATCCTGCCGGATACAGAGTCGAGCTCCACACCGTACATGCGCATGTCTGACATGCTCTCCGGAAGGAGCCCCATGAAATTGCCGACACCGCAGGACGGTTCCAGCATGTTTCCGGAGGAAAGGCCCATCTGTTCCAAAGCTCCATACATGGCTTTGATCACGGTAGGTGATGTATAAAAAGCATTGAGCGTGCTCGCCCTGGCTTCACGG
>NZ_FNFZ01000048.1 GCF_900101015.1 Sarcina sp. DSM 11001
TCCAGATACCGAAGCTTCAGGTTCTGCAGTAGCTGTCCCTACAAGGCTGAGTTCCGGGAAATACTGTTGAACATACAACAGCTTCAGATCCCTGAACTGGCTGCCTGACAGCAAAACAACGGACATTGACAATACCATATGCCACTTCCAAAAACTCAATGGGGAGTACTATGCCCTTTTTTATGAAGGATTGAATCCCTGTAGGTTAACGTACGTGTATATCGGTATTGTTGTGTAACTAAATCGGCGTCTCATGGGCATGTCCCAGACGCCATGAATAATTCAGGTTTAGTTTTAATCCCTGTTACACAATTTCTCCCATGTACCAGGTACCATAAACCTTGCTCAGTCTCCTGGAATATCACATAGAAAATTTATCCTTTACAACAAACCATGTTTTCTTTTCTATCGCCATCATGTTTGTTCAGTTTGTTCCGGATTGTTTTCAGCACACCGATGATGTAACAGACAGAACCCTCCGGATTCTTCACTCCCATGTTGACGATGCTTCCGTCATATGGGGATGCCGTAAAACAGCGCGTGAACCTTCACACGCCCCTTCCCGAATTCTTCCCGGATATTCCATGGAAAAGCTACATAAACACCCCGTTATCATCCATCACATGGAGAACCGCGTCATATTCATATTGTTTCATTCCGATCACCGCAGCACCTTATTTAGAGGCTTGCCTTTAGCCAGTTCATCTACCAGCTTGTCCAGCCAACGGATCTTCTGCATCATGGGGTCTTCGATAGTTTCCACCTGCACTCCGCATACCTTTCCTTTGATCAGTTCTGCCCTCGGATTCATAGCAGGTGCTTGATCAAAAAAGTCTCTGTAGGTCATTTCTTGATCAACCTGGTTCATATCATATCCGGTCAGCCATTCGATAGCGGCATCCAGTTCTTCCTTTGACCGGCCTTTACGCTCCACTTTCTGAAGCAGCAGTGGATAGATTTTTGATACCTTCATGTCAAAAATGCTCTGTCGTGCCATAGTATCCCCCTCATGCCCGATTCAGTTCACCCCGTATAGGCATCCTCGGCTGTGTTCCTGAAGACCTGCTTCGCCAGCCACTCCCGCTCCTCGTCATTCTCAGGGATATCGATGCGCTCAATCTTGAAAATGACCGGCCTCGTGCCGTCGTTGCAGCAGGTGATCATCATGCGGTCGTCGTTGGTCCAGCCCTTCATGATAGAACCACCCTGCAAAGCTGTGTAGACATACCGGCTGACGGCATCCCACGCCTCACCGCAGAATTTACCGTTCATCAGGTGGTAGAAATCGTCCTGTTGCGGCGTGCGTTTAAGCAGGAATGTATCACCCGGTTTAAAGAACGGACAAGGGCCGGATTTGGGATCGGCCAGATACTGCTCCTGAAGGTCCGGAAAGCACTTCGTTTCCAGTACGGTTATTTTGCATTCGTATTGCATCCCGACTTACTCCTTTATTTTGCTATCCAGTCTCTGAAGTACATCCTCGTATGTTCCTCTATCATCATAGGTTTTCTCCATGTGATAGTATTTGTCCGGTATATGGCAGTAGCCATCAGGATTTTTCTCCAGATATTTCTGGTGGTATTCTTCGGCGGAATAGAAGTTTTATATTGGTTGCAGCTCCACTGCCAGTGGCTGACCTGCCTTATCCTGTTCTGCATCATATACGGGACGGATCTCCCGGAGCTGAGCCATCTCTGTAAAGTAGATTCCTGTACGGTACTGGATCCCACGGTCATTTCCCTGCCGGTTGACTGAGACCGGGTCAATGACCATGAAAAAATAATGCAGCAGCTCCGGCAGTGACAACAAGCTCTCATCGTAAGTCACTTTGACAGTCTCTGCATGCCCGCTGTTGCGGCAGACTTCCTCATAAGCTGGCGCGTGTTGATTCGTGTATTCGGGGCCGTTGGCATACCCGACTTCTGTCGAAAACACGCCTTCGAACTGGTCAAAGAATTTCTGCAGGCCCCAGAAACAGCCACCTGCAAGATAAATCTCTTTCATGATCATCAAGCTCCTTTAGAAGTACAATTGCTCTTAAATCATTGGCGGAAGCCTTCTCACGAACCTCGCCTCTGCAAATTTGCCTAAAAACCAGATTTGCAAATGAGCGAAACATTCTTGACTCAACGTCGATGCCATCCACGTTAGATCAGCCTCCAGGCTGCATACCTAATCGATATCACCCATGAGAATTATTGCTTTACTCTGTAATGGTTAACAATCTCATGCTCCGGCATCCTTATCTTTGCAATGTCATACCTGAATACTGTGAATCCTTTTATTCCTACCAGAATATATTCCATATGATTTTACAAATTCTGAATCTTCTTTCCATTTTTCAACAGCATTTGCATATTTTTCGTTACCAGAATGAAGATTAATCTGTAATTCCAAGAGATTAATTATCTCATTTACAGGTATCTTCTTGTCCTCAATTGCGGTTTTTAGAATTCTATGCCTTTCTGCTGAAGACAAATTTTCGGATGCCTGAACGTTATATCCCATCTCCGAAAGAACTGATTTTTCATTGAAATTAAAAGAGGCATCGCTGAGAATTTTTTTAGTAATGGCATCTACTACCTTACATTGCAGTGTCCCTTTTTTACATAGGTTTTCATAATCCCGACGGAATATATAATAAACATCACAATTTCTGCAATAACCGAGATAGACTTTATCTTCTATTTTCTCACCATCAGGGGTTATTATAGATACAAGACCGCAACATGGTACAACTAGATGCCCTTTTTCAGAACACACAAAAGAATACGCTACAGAGAGTACATCCGTCTTGCGGATCGTTCTCTTGGTGCGTGACTCAATAAAACTGTTTTTTACATCTTCCCATCTATCAACAGTACTTGCAACCCGCCTTAGCATTGGTTCCTGGATTATTGCTGTATCTTCGTTTTCATCTTTTCCAGGGAATTCCCAATCCGGAATAGGAACTTTTCCGTAATGATACATCTTACGATCAGTCTCGTAAACACGAATATAATCTCCTCTGCCGTATGATGATTTATAACGACTTTCTTTCTCATCGTCTTTAGGAATGTTATTTGCTATATATATTTCTATTTTAGCTTTATCATAGGTTGTAAAGTATTCAACCCCATAGTCACTATTGCTTTTATTCCATCTGAGTAGCCCTTTTTTTGTAGCCTCGTCAAGCTTTAATGTCCACTCATATGCAACCGATTTAGAACAAGATATTTTATCAGCAACATTTTCCCATTCCAATTCCCATTCAAAGCCAGCTTCGAATATTTCTTTTAATTTGCCTTCCTTTTCAGCATATAGTCCAAATCCGTCCAAGGATGTATGTTCGCCAAAACAGATATTTGAAACCTGAAAAACAGGTTTATCGTTCGTATTATTGAAGGACTCTTGCTTTCGACAACGTCCCGTCTCCACCCAATGATAATCCATCACAAGATGATAGGTGGGCTTTCTACCATTAAAAACTTTGTGCACATACAATTGAGGTGAATGAGAATAGCCCGTATTTTCTAGCATATCACCAAGTTTTCCATCAACATTATCCAATGCCTTACATATATCTATAATATTATTATGTTCATCTACTTCGACGCTGTCAATTTCATCAAAAAGTGAAGACGCATTATCGATGTACATATCATATTTTAAGGCTAATTCTGGCAGTTTTTTGTAAAATCTAAAGGGAGAGCATCCTATTGCCGATGCAAAATATGATATTATAAAATCAGCATTGAAACTAATACACTCAAATGGACTTCTTAAAGAGAGTTCTTCCATAAAGTATGTTATTTCTTTAATGATTTGGAAAAAATCAACTTCTCGTTCCAGACATTCCAGCAGTATGCCTCCCATAATGTATGACTGCGAATTATATTTAATCTTGTTTCGTCTGTTCAATACTATTGGGCACAGTTCTTCGTGTTTATGACTTTCTCCGCAAATCGGACAGATGTATGTTTCCGGAAGGGGAGAGATTTCTGCGGGTTTCTTTTTTTTTCTCATTCACGTATACTCCTTTTTGACCCTCGAAAATAAACCAAAAGGAAAGAATTATAAATCATAGAAAGCTTTTTCAAGAGCTTTCTTTTGCTTGATTAATTCTTCCAAGCTATTCTTGAAGATAATTCTTATGACATTGGGGTCATCTGATATTTTTAAGGAATGATGAGAATTTTCAGGAACAATTATTAGATGGCAATTATCACCGTACTGTTTTCCTCTCATAAATCTTTCGATATATTTAATCGTGTAATCTATTTGATGAATATCTTCCTGTATTTTATTTGCCTTCTCTAATGTGTGAATATTCATTATTAATTCTCCCTCGTATGATATCTATTTGAATGAATGCTCAATAAGTGGATAAGTACACACTTTTAAAGCATTCATTAATTATCCGCAGTTCAGAGATTTGATCTAAAAAAAAGGCTGATTAAAGTCTGTGAGTTCTTCTTGGCTGATTTTTATTCCGTCTTTTTCTTTATGTAAAGGAACATAGATCACTTTTTCCTTATAGTTAGTACCACCGTGGTCCAAAGTTTGACTATGTCACTTTACTAAGAAAGACGGAAGAATCAAGATTCTTGAAAGAGTATCCCGTTTGCAAAAGTAGAAATATGCAGATCAGATCCTGTCAGACCACTTTCTGGCCACATTCAAAGAAATCCTGCGCGATTATATCAAGCTGAGCGGCGATCACCTTAAAATCCACATTCAGATCAAGTGTCTTTGCGCCGATCTTGTTTCCGCCCATATTAAACATGCAGTCCGAGGTTATTGCCTCATCTGTTTTTGCATACAGAAGGATTCCGGCGATATTTCCGGTATATAATATTTGAGCAGGTTTCAATTTTGTTTCCGTTGCATATGCTTTTAAAACAAAAAGTGACAAAAGCAGCACCAGTAACATTTGACAACATATAAATCTATGGTTTTTCAGCATCTTTGGCACTTCCTTTTGCTTATACTTAAGACTATAGCCAGACCATTTGCATTTGGTACCAGGTACCATAAACCTTGCACAGTCTCCTGGAATATCGCATAGATAATTTATCCTTTACAACAAATCATGTTTTCTTTTCTATGGAAAAGCAACATCTTTTTAGATGGTGTTAAGTTTGAGCGCATACCTTTTACTTTCCTATCAATTTATCTAGTTCGTAAAAATAATCGTTTTGGTTTAGTTGATTCCACGAGGCCTCAAAAATAATTGCCTCATAGTCATCCTTTCGTTGTGTAATCCATATTTTTTCTTTCGAAGCCACTGCGCAATACTTAGTAGAAAGAATCCGGGCGTAGCTCCGAGCCTGAACAAATACCTTTCTTAGTGTTTCGTTCGTAGTAATGCTTCTTTTGGCTTCGATTATTCCAAATCCGGAAATATGCCCATACGTTTTATCGGGGAGAAGAACGAAGTCAGGTATTAATGCTTTATTGCTGTTCCCAATTTCAATATAAAGCTGCTGTTCATATTCATTTTCATCATACCCAAGTTTCGCGATCATTGGTTTTATAAGTTTATTCTCAACATCCTTTTCACAAGTATAAACATCATCCCCTTCTGTTGTCTCATATTCTAAGAGTAGCACATTTGCTTTCGTTCTGGTAACAAGGCGGTTATATACAGATGGGTATAATTCTACTCCATTTATTCCCTGCATGTTCTTCCTGACAATCGGAAGGGTTTTAAACGTTTCATCCGCTTTCATGTCTTCCAGTGTAAGTAAACTGGTTTTAATTGGACAAGACATATAGACACATCGATAATAATAGAAGAATGGATCAATGAATCCGACAGAACATGCTCGCCAGATGGACTGAACAGCACTGACCGGTGTGCGAACATACATGACGATCATGTCTCCGACACGGGTATCTGGATTACATTGCCATGAAGTTATCTCAGAAGGATTTTCCGCAAGGGTAACATCGTTTTTATCGGCTCCAATAAAATAGGCACTCCTTGGCGCCGGAAGTTCCTTAACAATATAGCTGTCTGTACCCCCAATGTACTTAGGTGCGAAATCATAGAGAAACGCATATAACTCGTAACGAGAAAGAGAATTGTCCTTAGCAAACTGAATTAAGGATTTGCTGATTTCCCCATAATAATAAATCCGGTTTTTGTAATCTTTTTTCACAGGGATTGCTGGTAATTTTATTTCAAATACCTCGGCAATCTTCTGTAATACATTGAAATTAAACCTAAAGTAATATGGAATAAAGAATTCCGGATTTAAGATGCTCAAATTCGTACTATAAAATGTAATCCCAAATGAAAACTCTGCAAAAGCGTCTCTTGCTGTCTGGCTATGCTGAATCAGCATCTCATAGAACGCATCCAGCACTTGTATCTGTGTAACCTGGTCCAAACCTTCTTCTTCAGATTTAAGGATATCTATCTGCTTGTTCCCATAAAGCCGGATCAAGTCCTCAATCTGTTCCCTCATCAATAATTGCAATTCGTTCATAACGCAGTATACTCTGCGCATACAGACAACCTCTTCTGCATATTCCAGAGTAAGCTTCTCGGAAAGATTCCGGCGAAACATTTCTACAACCTTATTGCCACCGGATTTTAAGTAAAGATTCCATATATATTTGTTTAACATTAACTATCTCTCCCTTGCCAATAAAGTCGGAAAACTTCCCAGATCTCCAACACCAGTGTCAGTCAGTAGTGGTCAATCAGGGATAACATCTACTCTCAGCAGATTCTGTCAATACGTTATCTTTGAAACAGACCCGATATGTACGATTAACCGTAAAATCATTTGTCTTCTGGCTCTTTCACATTTCGGCGCATTGAAAAAAGTATCATGCAAATCTCGTAATCATCCTCCAAGGCAGTAGCTATTTCGCTGATTTTTGCCTGCTTACTCCGTTCGTATAGAATTTATGATCCACCTCATCGGCGTTAATGAAACAGATGTTAGATGCACCTCAAGTGATACTATCTGATAAAGTTTATCATTTATTCAGTTTAAAATCTACAAATCTATGTAGCATATTTAGCCATATTAATTGAATAATGTTGAAACAAGAAATAATGGATTTTGCATATATAGCTCTTCTCCCGTTTTGGTTATCTATTGTGGCATGAATAAAAAAGCATCCTGTAAAAAAGGCAGTTTATGCCTTTCTACGGATGCATTTTCGGGTATAAATTTGTGTTTTATATCTCATAGGGATTTCCCTGTTGGAAAAGAGCCGTCAGTTCTTTTGGAATTTACGGCTCCTGGCATTTTTAATCATTATTTATGAATGGGTAAATCGGTAAGTCCGTTTCTTCAATCCTTTGTACAGGTATCCTGAGAACGCATCATAAGTCCGTTCATTCCATTCTGCTTCTGCTTCCAGATGTGTTTTCTGTTCCTTTTTTCTGCATATGTTACCGGTTCTACAGGTTTATGCTGCCTGGTACCATCAACCAAATGAATTCAAATATCTTACTGCTCTCTCATGCAGCTCCTTGAAGGCCTGCTCGTAGGATATCTCTCCGTACTCCGGATCCCGCACGCCAAAGAAAAACTGGCTTTCCTTCACTTTTTCCTCAGGCAGCCCCAGCAATGACAATCGATCCATCGCACCTCTGGATATAGCAGCAAAGGAAGAAAAATGAGAAACTTCCTCATCTTCGAGGTAGTGAGCTGTTGAAAAAGACTCATCTGCCTGAATACCATGTTTTTTCAGCGTCTCCCGTACCTGCTTCGGTACCGGCCATCCCTGTGTATTCTGATAAGCGGATCTTGCTTCGCCGATGACATGAAGGCCTTTCTCATTCGCCAGATGGTTTACAATGGCTGCTGCCATTACGCTGCGGTTCAGACCTCCGTCACAACAGAAACAGATCCTCTTCGGGATGTCTATGTAGGTCTGCATATCCTGAAAGACCTGCACCGTCAGGCTCTCCGGGTCAAACTCAAATTTCGGTGCCTTTGCCGGATTGATCTGTGCGAAATCCAAAGATTCTCCCAACCAGTCGCCATCCAGCATTCCCGGTTTGAAATAGGCGAGGGTGATATGCGGAATCAATGGATAGGGAAGATCCTGTACCGCGTCAAACCGGTGGTACATCTCCAAAAGCAAGCCATACTCCTCTTCTGTCCGGGGCTTGAGCAGCAGTACCAGAGACTTCGAGGCCATATTAACGATGCGGTCTGCGACTAAAGTAATTTTCCGACCTGCATATTCTTTACGGATCGAGTTGACGACTGCGACTGCTTTGCCGGTGCTTGTCACAAGTTTATTTTTATATTCCGCCTCATCTTTGCATAACTCCGGCGAAACCAGGTCATGCAGCGTCATGTGGATTGTCGATGCGGGGAGCGGAGCTGCAAGCATAGTGGAAGCTTTCAGTTTGTAGAGGAGCACCTTCTGCATCATCTGAACAACCTGCAGGCATTGTTTCCCCGGTCTGAACACCACGGTGCTGCCGGGATAAGAGGCGTAACTCCCATCAGAATTCACCTTGTTTGAGAGGCTTGCTGCCGTATGGAAAGATCCACTGATAGACTCATATTTCCAGGCGGTTCTCTGTTCGTAATCCAAAAGCATTCTCTGTCTCCTTTCAAATGATGCATTCGCCCTTTGAGATAGTCCATGATTGATAGTACCTGTTCTCAGACCAGCCGAATCAGTGATTCAATCACATTCTTTGCCGTTATATTCTGTGCCGTTCAATCAAGAAGGATAATTATGTGTGTCCGGTACATCCAAACCAGACATTACGGAACTCGTATACTGGTCTTCTTCCACTCCTGGTCTTTGCATTTCAAGATAAGGTGTAGAAGAAAGACACATGGGCAGAAGCAGGGGTCTGTTGTTTTCATCATTAATCAAACCTGTTGAAGCTTTCGGTCCATCTGCATTTTTATAGGACTCCTCTTCGATCCATCTGAGATATGAAGCTATTGCAATAATAATAATTCCGAAGCAGCCTAAGGCCGCCAGCTTTAACAGGATGAGGCTGTCTAACATTTCTTTTTCCTCCTGAATTCTCTGAATCGTTGTTTACTGCAAAGGACGTGTGGATTGGAACGGCTTATCGGGTATTCCATTTTCCCATTTGGGTTTTAATGTTATTGAGACGTATAAAGAGTGGCTTCTTTCTGTGGTTCACCGGATCTGACAGATAGGGGACTTCGAACATTTTGAGAATGTCGCCACATTTAGCTGCATGTCTCATGTGCTGCTTCAGTCCGGCAAAGCAGCTCACGGTTATGCCGGTATAGTCTGAAGGTTCTCCGAGAATCTGACGGAGGCATTCGATATAGGCAAACTTTCCTTCATGAAGGAGCGTATTAAAGCGCTCGACTTCCGGGTCCAGCCTCTCGAGAATATGATCTTGCAGTTCATCCTTATCATCGGGGTAGAAGCCTGACATCAGTCTGGAGAGCCGGCCCTTCATTTCCTCCTTTTCCGCGGAACATTTCTCGAGAATGTTTATGACAGAATAGTCGCCTTCCGAAAAAGATAAATCACGGTAATAAGGGAAAAGAAGCTGTTTGGATGTGAAGGCTTCACACGTCTCCAAGCTATAATCTTTTGCCATTTCATTGTAGAGTTCTGCTGCATTCATCTGATAGGAAGCCGTGTTTTTCCTGGAATAGATCAGAGACAGCATGTCTGAGAATTGAAATGTCCTCTGCTGAAAATGCAATGTTGAAGACTTCATGGCCCAGGTCACTGCTGGATCATCGTCTTCCGGGCAACATGATGCGAGAAAGCCATCAACATGATCCATGTCCATCATTTCCAAATAATTACGGAATTCACTGTCGAATCCATCTGCTTTACAGTCGGATGCAATTACATCTGAGGCCATATGTATTATCTTACTAGCCATATCAAGCTCATTAAACGCAGGAACGCATCTGCAGTCAAAGTACTTAAAACGATAAAGCTGGAATGCTTCAAGCCAGACTTTTCGCCATACATTTTTGTTATAAAACGGTTCACCGGCACTTATCATCGGAAGCCTGACAACCGTTTTATCAAAAAACAACAGCATCGTTTTCAGCATATCAGGAAAACGATTTGACGAATCAAAGGGAATCTCCACTTTCCATAATTTACTCATGATAATCTCCTGATTTCTTACCACTTAAACGATTTATATTTTCTTAAACGATATATATATTTTTCCGTAATTTTTTCGTGTTTTTCAATGGGGAAAATGTGCGGGATATATTGCAGCAGTAAAATCATGACTTTCCCAGATTACCGAAGCGCCTTCGACTTCGATTGTTTTCTGCTTAAATTTCCTGCCCCATCAGGCTGCTGAACATGCCAGCCTGATGGGGCAGAAATCTTTCAATAATAGTATATCGAGAATAGAATATTGAAAATCCGGCTTGATGCCTGATAAAATGTACCTCAACAACAGATCTTTGCTTTCTGAAGCGTTGGAGATGTCACCGGATCCGGAATGATATAGAAATTGTTCCCCGGTAGTCTCCTTTCCCGATTATTATAACCTTTGCAGTGCCGCGTTTTTTGTTATTTTCGTATCTGACAGTGTAGTCTTTGTTCTTTTTCAGCTTTTTATGTCCATACTTTACTGTTACCTTCGGTTTCTTTGAATGACCGTCATATTTGAAGGACTTCTTGGATAACTTCACCCCGCCCTTGCTGATTTTGCGGGCTGTCTTTTTGGAAGATGCAGCCTGAAGATTAATTTGACAGGCTGCCCTGGAATCCCGGAAACTCTTAGTGACCGGTTTACAGATATTTGCAAACACGGGCCTGGATTCCATGATCAGGAACAAAGGGAGTTGTGCCAGAAAGAGAAAGAAAAGCAGGATCGTTTTAAGACAAAACGGAAGTGCCTGTCCCGCTTTGATTCCTTCAGGGGTTCTTTTCGGGAAACTCTTCATATCGACTACCTCCTCAAATCGAACAACATAAAAATGTTGCGATGAGGGCATGTTCTTCCCGATAAAAATCCGCTTTCCGTTCTTTAAAATGCTTTTACAGAAAGAGTGATTATTTATCTGTTCGAAGAACACGGGGCCTCACCCGGCCCTGGGTAGACGAAATTTTATGAAAGACGTTTCCGATTAAATCAGAATGATTTGCCATCTATAAAGAGATCGAATGTCTTTTGAACATCCTTATGGAAGAGTTTTATAGATGAAGCTGTCTCAATCGAAGCTGGCAGTCCGACTGAAATTCTCATTCGAATCTGAAATCTGCTTATCCTGTGTTGATCCGGTTTATGAAATAAGAATCGACCTGCCAGTCTACAATTTACTGAAAAAGTCACCTCCTCTCTGAAAAAGGAATCGCCATCTCCTGATTTGTTGAGACCTGTTAAAACAATGAAAGTGGTTAAGGTATATCCTTTCGAAAAGCGGGCAGGCGTCGCAGGGATTGTCCGCCCGCAATCTGAACACGGAGTTTTAACCCTGTGTTGTTAGTAATATAATAAACCTGCCATGATTTCTGTATCAAGAAAAAAACATGGGCGGGAAAACAGGAATTCTATCAATAATAGAATACTATTTATTAATAATGAATTATTTGGATGTAAAATAGGGATTTTTCTAATTATATTCTATTATATATCATTATTAATCAATATATAAAGTGATAGTATTATTATACAACTATGTTTGAACAAGGGTAATGGACAGTTCCCGGTCATTCCAAATAAAAATATTCTAAATAATAATTGAAGGAGGATTCTTAATGGCATTGCCAAGGTGTAGTTGTTCCGGTTTAAATGTGCAGACACTGGGTGCGTTCAGTCTCGGATATGCCATCGGCAAAGATAGAGGAAGAAGCGATTCTGAATCGAAGACACAAAAATGACCGCCCCTGCTCTGACAAAGTTGGGCGGTCACTCTGTGACTAAACAATAAAGATGGGCTGACCGTCGATCGGCAGCACTTTTTCTGCTTTTATATTACCTTCCGTCATATTGTCCGTCAAATTAATTATTAAGATGAACCTGCGTATATGAGCATCTGACAGATGAGCTCCAATATGATGACGTCAGTTCCTGAGGGACTACGTTAGAAGAAGTTCGCATTGCATATGATTCTCCAGAAACGTATTCTGCTGAACTTGAAAAACATGTTGTGAGAGCAGAAATGAAGGCTTCATCCCTTACCTCTTTACCAGAATGGCAGGCAGCCTGTTCAGGCCACCTGCCATCCTGCTCATCCATTAATCTTCGTCATCTTCTTCAATAGGGGATTGTGTAATCACATCGTCTGTGTCAAACAAGCAGACTTCCATTTCCGGGGATTCATAATTCTCTTTCACAGGGTCTCCTCCTTTTATTCTGCGGTAAATTTGAGCAGTTCGCCGTACACCGTGTGTTCAGTTCCATTTGCGTCTGAGTAAATGACATAGGGCCGCACATACCAGATGTCGCCAATATTGACAGCTGTCTTGGTCCAGGTATAAGACACGGGACCTGCTGTGCCGGCAGCCTTTGTACTGGTCTTTTTATAGGAGGCAGTATCCCAGGTGAGCAGCGTATCCGCTGCGTCAAAGGTACTGCCCGGTGCAGCAACAAGACCGGCTTTTGAAATGACACCGCCTTCCGGAACGGTCAGGAATGCTACGAATACAGCCTTTTGAGTAGATGCGTTATAACTGGTTGTCCTTATCGCTGCCGCAGCCTTTTCGCTGAAATCATAGTCGCATCCAGCTGTCACTTTCACCCGGTCGCCGTAAACGGTACAGCTTTCGCCATTATATGTGTAGCGTACGTAAGCACGGGCATACCAGACATCGCCGATGGCCACGGATGTCTTGGTCCAGGTATAGGTAACAGGCCCTCCAGTCCCCTCTGCCCTGGCGGAATTCTTTTTGTAATCTGCATTATCCAGTGTCAGTTCCGTAGAAGGATCATAGTCTCCATCCCCGGAGGATGCCACTAAACCGGAAGCGGAGATCTTTGCGCCTTCCGGTACTGTAAGATAAGCCACAAAAGAGAGTTTATCTGTTGATTCATTATAGGTCCCCGTACGGATCAAAGCGGTACCCATGGTCTCCACTGCCCCGACCGCATAGACAGCTGTCACAGTACAGCTTGTCTCAGTACGGAAGGAGGCTGTCCTGTTATAGGAGAGGATCACATCGTCCATCATCCAACAGGAGAATGTCTTCCCGGAGACCTCTGCAGCCGTAACCGTGACCCATCTGCTCTCTGTATACTCCCGGGTCTCAGGCGTGTCAGACTCTCCGTTATAAATGGTCACTGTAATGCTGGCCGGAAGCTGGATGAACTTTGCATTGACGGTAATGTTTCCTCCGCTTGAGAGTGTTTCATTGATCTCCTCCACCGTCTTGTCCCAGCCGTCGAACTTATACCCATACATGGGCACGGGATCCGCGGGGAAGTCATCCTGCGTGATGCTGACGGCAGTGACCGTCTTCTGCACGATGCTGTCCTTGATGAAGGTCACTACACCAGCTGCCCTTTGATACCGGGCCTCCAGCGCAAGATCAGTGGTCACTGTGACTGTGTACGCCTTTTCTGCCGTCAGCCGCTTATTGTTACCCTTCTGATACCAGCCAATGAATTCATAAGTATCTGCCGGTTCCGAAGCCGTAACTGTAACTTCCGTGCCATAGGGTACCGGATTTTCCACACTGACCGCAGGTTCTGTGCCGCCCTCTGTCGCTGCAGCGGTCAATGTAAACTTAAGGGCCTCACTCTTTGCCGAAATGGTCAGATCACCGGTGACAGTATAGGCCGGCTCAGGTGTTTCGGTCAGTCTGCAGCCGGTCTTCGCCACCGCGCTGACCTGCAGCACTGTGCCATAGGGCACCGTGTCTCCGCTTTCGATGGGTGTGCCGTCCTCATCCGTTTCTGAAACCATGACTGTTACGGTACAGCCTTCATCGGCGTTAATGGTAATGGTGTACTGCTCCTCCCACACCGCGCTGAGCGTCAGGTCATCGGCCACCGGGGTGCTGAAGTCATACGCTTCGCTGCCAAGACACCAGCCTTTGAAAATGTGCCTGCCGTAAACTGGATCTGCCGGCGCGGCAGCGATACTGTTTTTGGCGATCGTCTGTGGTCCGACTTCGCTGCCGCCATTGCTGTCAAAGCTGACGGTCACGGGTGTTCCCATGACGATCTCGCCGTCCGGGGTCAGTCCGGTCAGATAGCCGTTTTTGGCGGAGAAGAAATGCTCCGGTGTGCCGTTTCTGTCCAGGCCGCTTGTCAGCGTCTTTCCGTTATTCGCGGCATTGTTGGAATAGGTCAGTCCGATCTTTGAGTTTTCTGTCAGAGGCCCCGTTACAGTGATGAGCGGGTCGGTGAGATAAACGCTTTCGATATACAGATCACCGGAGACCTTCATGCCGACACTGTTCAGATAAACACTGCCCTTTTCTGCCGTGTTCTGTTCGATCCTGCCGCCTGTAAAGGTGATATCAGCATTCTGTGTCGCGTACAATCCGCCGCCGTTTTCAGATGCGCTGTTATTCTTGATCGAGCCGCCGTTCATAACGAACGTACCGAGCTGTACATG
>NZ_FNFZ01000044.1 GCF_900101015.1 Sarcina sp. DSM 11001
GTTTGACAAGTCCGATTTTGCAGGCAAACTCCTTGATGAGCAGGAGCCCGGCATCTGAAGAAAGGTCGCCACCGTTGAAATTGATTTTGATTTGCTTATTGCTTTCAAGCGAAATGGTGTTAGAATAAGTCACAGGAACCTCCTTCTTGGTTTTTTATTGGCTTGAGCACCTTTATCTTACCAAGAATCAGGTTCTTTTTCTATTCACTTTATAGGTGAAAGCAAATATTGCAGTAAACACAGCAACTATGCGGCTTTTAGCCGCTATCACCGCATAGCGGTGAATAATTCAGGATTATTTTTCGCAGAAAAATTGCTTTCGCATTAAGTAACTGCTCAGAACCCCTGCGGGCCCTGAGCAGTTACGTGCGCAAAGGAGAGAGAGAACTGCTTCTTGCCTCCTCTAAACTGTTTTCATATAGGTCTTCATAAGATCTTCATAAAAGGAAAAATGCAGAATACTAGTTCAAAAAAGCAGGCTTCTCCGCGTAAACGCGTAAGTCCTGCGAAAAAAAAGCTGGCGCTCGAAGTGATCGGGCGTCTGAAGAAAGAATACCCTGTCGCGGAATGCACGCTGGATTATGAAAATGCCTGGCAGCTTCTCGTGAGCGTGCGTCTGGCGGCACAGTGCACAGACGCGAGAGTGGATCAGATCACGCCTCTCTTATATGAAAAATTCCCGGATGTCCCGGCACTGGCGGCAGCGGAGCCGGAGCAGATCGAGGAGATCGTCCGCCCCTGTGGTCTCGGCCGCAGCAAGGCGCGTGATATCAGTGCCTGTATGAGGGTCCTGCATGAAAAATACGACGATCATGTGCCGGAGACGTTTGAAGAGCTTCTGGCACTTCCCGGCGTGGGGCGAAAGAGCGCGAATCTGATTATGGGCGACGTTTTCGGCAAACCCGCGATCGTCACGGATACCCACTGTATCCGCCTGTGCAATCTCATCGGTCTTGTCGACGGGATCAAAGAGCCTGCGAAGGTGGAACGCGAGCTCTGGAAGATCATTCCTCCGGAAGAGGGGAATGATCTCTGCCACCGCTTCGTTCATCACGGACGGGCTGTATGTATCGCCCGCAGGCCGCAGTGCGGCAAATGCTGTCTGCAGGATATATGCAGGCACGGGAAGACTGTGGTCCAACCCGCAGATCACGCCGCAGAATGACGTTTAAACAAGGATCTCCGGAAACCAAACCGCACGATAATCCGGAAATCAAACCGCACGATAATCCGGAAATCAAATCGAACGATAATCCGGAAACCAAATCGAACGATAATCCGGAAGCTGAACCGCACGGTAATCCCGAAATCAGATCGCACGATAATCCGGAAAAACTGAAACAGCCTTACGCACGGAAGCATAACAACGGTCACATGCTGACTGCCGTCATAACACCAGACAGGCCGTGAGCAGTATGTTATGGCAGGAAGACGCTGAAAATTATGAAAAAAATGATTGAATTTCTCGATGAGGACCGGGAGCGCGTCATGACCGGCCTCAAGAGCGCGGGAACACCGGAGGCGGCGCAGAAAGTTCTGGAAAAGGAAACAGACCGGCTGCTCCTGCAGTATAATGAGGAGTGCACGAGTGTGCGTGTCCGCGACGCGGCGGCCGGTATGATGCAGGCAGTCCGCAGCAGTATCCCTATGCTGGATTCGACAGGAGAAGCCAGGGTCTGGCACAGCGAGGACAGCGGAGCCGGGGGCAGCACTGCGGGCACCGGAAATAAGAGAGCCGGCCTGTCCATGATCCTCCTGGGTATCGGCGCCGCACTTACCGCCGCGGCATTTTTTGTCCCTGCACTTTCAGCCGGCGGGGCCGCTACAGTCCTTTCCCTGATGAAGATGATCCTGCTTCCTGCAGCCGGGGGCGGCTGCCTGTATCTCGCGGGCCGTACCGCGGGAAAAAACGTCCGGATCGGAGTCGGGACGGGAAAAGGGACAGGGACAGAACGGATCGAGATCCTGATCGACCCGGAAAAGCTGTGGAGTTCCCTGCGCGGGGCACTTATGGTGGTTGACAGGAATCTGGAGATCACCCGTGAGGAGGAAGCTGTGGAACACCGTAAAACCCTGACTGCCAGAAACAGCCCGGGGGCTTTCTCCGGGGAGGAGATCGAACTGTTTTCGGGACTTCTGGAAATGGCAGATGCAGACAATCCCCAGATGGCTTCCGATATCCGGTATTACCTGCACCGCAGGGAGGTCGATGTGATCGAATGGTCACAGCAGTATTCAGCCTGGTTTGAGATGCTGCCCTCCATGTCCGGAAAAGGACCCGGCGGCGCGGGAGAGGTCATGACCATACGCCCCGCCCTTGCGCAGAAAGGGAAACTTCTGAAAAAAGGACTGGCCGTGCGCTGAGGACACGTTGTGTGCAACAGCGCCGCAGAGGAATAGGAAATGGAACGTTATTTTGGATTTGATCTCGGTGACGCGGAGAGCGCAGTCACCTGTCTGAAAAAAAGTGAAAAGACAGAACCCAAGGTCGTGCCTGTCCGGGAGGCGGGGAGCTTCATCACAGCTTATGCCCGTCTGCGGACCGGGGAGCTCCTCATCGGGGAGGAGGCCTGCTATGCTCCAGAGGCCATGGAGCGCTGCCTGCGCTTCAAGAGCCGGTTTCTGACAGACCCGACTGTCGTGCGGGACATCCGCAGCTTTGCGGGCGGCGTCCTGGGAGAACTGTATATGTCCGGCAGCCTCGTGAAAGGCGAGGACTGCTGTTTTTATGTCGGCTGCCCGGCAGGCTGGGACCAGTCGCAGCGGGAACGGTACAGGGAAATCTTTGAAGAGGCGGGTTATCCGCCGGTAAGGATCATTTCAGAATCCCGGGCCGCCCTCATCAGCGCCTGCCAGTCCAGGCATTTTCAGGTGGGTTACGACATTCTTTCCCGCCCGGTCCTGGTCGTCGATATGGGATCTTCGACGACAGATTTTGCCCATATCAACAGCGGACGGGAGGTGGAGCTGCAGACGGCCGGAGAGGTCCGTCTGGGCGGAGGCATCATGGATGAACTCCTCCTGGACGCCGCGGTAGAAGCTTCTCCGGACAGAGAACTTCTGCAGCGCATTTTCCGCGAAAGCCCGCCCTGGAGAAGCTACTGCGAGTTTGCGGCCAGACGTCTCAAGGAAAAATATTTTTCGGACGAAGAGTACTGGAAGGGCAGGGACTGCCTGCAGACCGTTCCCGTTCATCTGGGAGTTTCGGAGAACGCGGCGGGAACCGGGACGAATGGGAACAGCAGGTATGAAACCGGGACGAATGGAGGCGGTGCTTCCGGTACAGGCACGACCGGCGTTCTGAGCCGGTTCTTTGGGAAAAAACAAAACAGCTTTACGAGACTTCAGCTCAAAATGAATGAAGAAATGGCAAAGCACCTCCTCGAATCCCCGGCTCCTCAGCTGGACGGGAGGTCTTTCCATGAAGTTTTCGCGGCCAGCCTGAGCGAGATCCGCAAAAAACTGGACGGTCAGATCCCGGAACTGCTGTTCCTGACAGGAGGTGTCTCCCGGATGCCTGCGCTCAGGGACTGGTGCAGGGAAGCTTTCCCCGAAGCCATCGTGATCACCGGGTCGGAGCCTGAATATTCCGTTTCCAGAGGCCTGGCCTACAGCGGCCGTATCGATGAGGAGGTCAGGATCTTCCGTCAGGAAGTGCGCGACCTTGTGGATTCCAGTATAGTGGAGCGCATTGTAGGGGAGCATGTAGAAGACCTTTTTCACAGGACTGTAGATATTCTCGTGGAGCCGATCCTGCGGAACGCGGCGATCCCGGTATTTGACCGGTGGAGAAACGGCGAGATCCGCCGCCTGTCCGATGTTGATACCGAAATGGAGCGGGCCATCGATGCCTGGCTCCACTCGCCGGATGCCGCGGAGCTGCTGGTGAAGCCGATCACGGCCTGGCTGCGGCCGATCGCCTACCGGCTGGAAGAGCACACTATGCCGATTTGTGTCCGCCACAATGTTCCCTACCGGGCCCTCAGTCTCACCTCCTACCTTTCCCTGGCCGAGATCGACATTCATATCAATGCCCGCGACGTGTTTGCGGTCGAGGAGCTCACATGGATGGTCAACGCGATCATCTCCATCCTTGTCGGCCTTTTGTGCGGCGGCAGCGGCATAGCCTTGATTTCAAGCGGCTTTTCGGGCATAATTGCAGGTGCGATGTTCACCCTCCTTCTCCTTGTCCTCGGAAAGGACAAGATGGAAGCCGCGGTCATGCACGCGGACATCCCCGGATTTGTCCGGCACCTCGTTCCCCGCGGCTATTTCGAAGCCCGCATGGAAAAGATCAGCGGAGAAGTCAAAAAGACCTGTTTTGAGACCATGGAAAAGGACAAAAGTGAGGAAGTCACCAGCCGCATGATCGGCGAGATCTCAGTCCAGATCGAGGAATGCCTGATGCGCATGGCAGAGGTCGTGGAAATTCCCCTGGGATGATCATTTTTTGCAGAGCAGAAAGAACGGGCAGAAGATCAAGGAGCAAAAAGCACATGTTCAGAGAAATGCGCAGAAAAGCGCAGCAGATCTCCACGGAGGAATGCATGGAGATCCTGCTGAATGCGAAGACGGGAATTCTGGGTCTCCACGGCGAGGACGGATACCCGTATACAGTCCCTGTCAATTTCGTCTATACTCCTCCCGGCACAGGGAACGGACCTGTATCCGACAGCGATGGATCCGCGGACAAAGGTAATGGATCCGAATCGGGTGAAAAGAAAAACGGACCGGCTCCCGCAGGAGACAGGAATAGCCTGCTCGGGACGATCGGCTTTCACTGCGCGAAAACAGGACACAAGATTGACGCGATCCGGGCCGACAACAGAGTTTCTTTTACAGTGATCGACCGCGATGAGGTCATGCCAAAGGAGCGCACGACCAAATACCGCAGCGTGATCGCTTTCGGCAGGGCAGAGTTTGTCGAAGGGGATGAGAATCTGCGGCGCGCCGCCAATGCCCTCGGGGCCAAGTATTCTTCCGGCTATGAAGACCTCTACATGGCGGAGACAGAAGATACGATCCGCAGGAAAACTCTGTGCTGCGTCGAGATCACTATTGATCATATGACCGGCAAGATTGGAAAAGAGCTCATGTTAGAAAGGAAAAATAAGCATGAAAACGATTAGAGTTTACGATATCAACTTATCTCCTGAGATGCAGCCCATGGATTCGGAGATCGGCTCGGAATACCGCCGCGTGACCACTATGCTCTACACGCTCGGCGCCCGCGGCGCCGATACCAAATACCTGAATCTCCACAAGGACGCGCTGACCTTTATGGACAGCCCGGCTGTACAGCAGATCATGCGCGGAGACGGCATGGAAGGCTTTCCCTGCATGACGGCTGATGAGGAGATTATTGTCACGGGGAGATATCCGACGAATGAAGAGATTCTGGAGCAGCTCGGGGCGGATCTCAGTCAGCTCCTCGCGCATCCTGCTGCAGCCTTTGGAGCCAGCGGGTGCGGCGGTTCCTGTGCCAGCTGCCACGTACCCGGCTGCGGACCTTCCGCCGGTGCGAACTAAAACGTTGCTCAAACTAAAACACTGCTCAAACTAAAACACTGCTTAAATCAGGCAGGCTGAGAAGGAACAGCTCCTTGACAGCCTGCCTGTTCATTTTACAGCCTGAACATTATTGTCTGAACAGCTGTTTCCTGTCCCGGCCTGAAAGGCATTCTTCTCATTCTACAGCCTGAACAACTTCATGATCAGGAGACACACCCCTCGCAGTACCGCAAAGATAATAAAAAGAAGCATGAATCCGGCCATCCCGGACAGTATGTCCGCAAACTCCATATTGCCGGTACCGGTTATCCCCTGGCCGATCTCGATAGCGAAACACAGGACGACCATCACTGTAAAAACATAGATCCAGGCTATGGTCAGTACATGATGCCTGGACAGGACGAGAAACAGGGGATAAATCACCGCCAGGATCCCCATCCCTATCAGGCCCATGATCAGAAAATGGAGCTGCTTATCAGTCAGGAACAGCCCTGACCGGTCATTGAGATGCAGGATGCTTTCGTGGATCAGTGCAGCCCCTTTTACAAATGCGTATAAAAGCCTTGTCATTTCTATCCTCCGCTCTGTTTATATCCTCATATTGACATTTTATTAGTGGATCGCTTATTACCATGGCAATTACTATGGCAGATTAAACACGATTTCTGCCTGCCGGAATACAGTCTCCCCGGCAGTTAATATTACAGCTTCTGCCTGCCGGAATGCCGCTTCACATGATTGTTATCAGTCGCCGATAATAGCACAAATCCAGAACTTCTTCTTGACAAAATTCTGAATTTTTTATAAAATCCCCGATTTATCAGCCCTTTTCGGGCTGTTTTAGTCCGTTTTAGTGTTTTTTCGAGCGAGCACAGACAGAAAGACTTTGACAGAAAAAACAAATTCGTTTATCATAAATATTACAAATGTTACATAAAAGTTAAGAATAAAGAATAAAATGTGAAATTGCTCTGGGCCTCTTCACAGCTTTCGGCTTCCTGTTTTCGGCAGGTCTACAATGCCTGCCCTTTATCAGGCCCTTTACCTGCGCTCGCGCAGGTGATATGCAGTACCCTATGGGAACATACAGTTCCCTGCGGGAATCCCGGGGAAAGGAGGGTTATGTCTTCCATTAGAATAAACGAGAAAAATTATAAGGATATTAAAAAGAACCATAAAGATATAAGAAACCATAAAGATATAAGAAACCATAAAGATATAAAGAACCATAAAGATATAGAGAACCTTAAAGATATAAATAACCATAATAGGATAAATAACCATAAAGATATAAAGAACCGTAAAGATATTAAAAGAAGGAAAAGGAACAATTCCTTCCGCCCTGCTGCGGCTTTACTGGCCGCTGTCCTGCTGATCACAGTCCCGACCGCGGCATGGGGAGCGGGGAAGATCGTTTTCTCTGACAGTACGACGCAGGAGGCTGCGTCCGGTAAAGATCCGCAGGAACCGGTTCTGGAACCTTCCGTACAGAAAATGGAAGACCTGCCGCCGGATCCAGTGGATGACTGGGCACGGGAGGCTGCGGCCGGCAAAAAGGAGTCTGCCGCCCCGTCGTCGGGAGAGGATGAGATCACTGTTCACCTTGCCTCTGACCCCGGCGCACCGGTCCCTTTTGAAGTGATGGATATGGATACCGCGAGCCTTCTGAAGCAGATCAGCGAGGGCCTCGTCACCCTGGATGAAAATGGTGAAGCAGTGCCCGGCTGTGCAAAGAAATGGAGTGTGTCCGACCACGGCCTGAAATGGAAGTTCACCCTGCGCAGGGACCTCTGCTGGTCAGACGGTGAATCGATCACAGCAGAAGATTTTGAGAATCTGTTCAAAAAAATAGCCGATCCTTCCGAGGAGATCCTCTACGGACAGGATCTGACAAAAAATATCGCAGGTTACGAAAAAGTCCTGGAAGGCGATCCTGATGCCCTTGAGGTCAGTGCGGAAGACGACAGGACCCTGGTGGTCAGGCTTTCCTCTCCCGATTCGGCCTTTGCCAGGAAATGTGCCTCCTGGACGCTTCTCCCGATCCGGGAGCTGATGGCTTTCAACGGAGATGATCACAGCACTTCCGAAGAGAACGCGGAAGACAATTCAGACCGGCATTCAGAAAACGATTCTGAAAAAGAATCTGAAAAAAATGAATCTGAAAAAGAATCGGAAAATGGTTCCGGAAACAAGGAAAAAGACAACCGGAACAAAGAGAACAGTGCGGACAGCACAGACAGCGCAAAGAACCGGAAGCTGAGCTGGGATACAGTAACTGGAAACGGTCCCTATGTGATTGAAAGCTGCACTCCGGGCCAGGAATACATTCTGACGAGAAACCCCTATTACAGACAGGACCAGTACGGGCAGGACAGGAAAGACAGTTCCGGTTCCGTCACCCGGACGGCTGCCGCCAATGTTCTCCAGGACAATGAATTTTTTTCTACAGTGAGATGGAAAGTCAGCGGAGATGTAAACAAAGAGTACTCCGACTTCCTCAACGGGAATATCGATGCCATTTCTCAACTGCCGGAGGAGACCTTGTCGTCAGAAGAAACAGCAGAGTATTACAGTGAGCGGACGGTTCCTGACATGCTGGGTATGCTCTTCAACTGCAATCATGAAGCACTGAAAGATGCCCGCGTGCGTCAGGCTCTCTCGATTGCGGCGGACCGCCGGCATATTTCAACAGATATTCTCGGCGGAGTGTACCTTCCTGCTGATGATTTTACAGATCTCCTGAAGGATCCCACCGTTACAGCTGCTTCCTCTGACGATAGAAGCCTGCTGTCCGCAAAAGAATCTTCTGCAGACAAAAAAGAAAGTCTTGAAAAAGCGGCAAAGCTCCTCAGGGAGGCCGGCTATAAAGCAGATTTACAGGATTCAGAGAAAACAGAAAACACCCAAAAATCACAGAACGCAGAAAGAACGAAGAACTCAGAAAAATCGGATGCTCATAAAAACGCAGAGAAAGCGAAAAAAGAAAAAGATTTCCCTGTTCTGACCTGCATGGCCCAGGAGGACAGCACTGCGTCTGAGATCGCACAGTATCTTGCGGCAGAGTGGAATAAGCTGGGCATCGTGGTCAAAGTCGAGACTGCGGATGCCAGGCACATCGCAAAAGCGAAAGAAAAAGGAAAGTATGATATCCTTTGCGGAAATCTTTTCATAGCTTCCGACCTGCCTTCGACAGAATTTGAAAGATTTGCCTCCGAAAGCAGTGAAAACAGCTGTGGATATGAATCGAAGGATTTTGACAAAAAACTGGAAAAAGCACAGAGTGCTTCCGGAGAAAAGAGTTATACCAACCGCCTCCAGGATGCTGCAGGGATCCTGACAGAAGAGACCCCGGCTTCCCCCCTTGCAATGCGCACGGTCTCCTGGCTGCATGATTCCTCAAAGGCGGATATCAGCTGCGACGCTGCTGGATGCTGGCAGATCCGGAAAAACCAGACCGGGGAGAACCAGATCCAAAAGAGTCAGATCCGGGAGAACCAGATCCAGGAGGACCAGACTCAGGATAAGCAGATTCGGGAAAACAAAGAGACCGCTGAACGCACAGAAGCAGCTGATCCGGAAATCGAAGCGGAAGCTTCTGCAAAAACGGTCATGGAAGGATTGGAAGAGCAGGTAAGAAAGCAGAAAGGAGAGAAATTTGCTCCCGGTAAGCTTTCGTATGAGACCGGGAAAAGCACTTGGATGACCAGGTTGAAGCAGTCAACAATCTATTTTGACCGCGAAGACTGTACAGCCTACCTCACCCGCCAGGCTTATGTGCTTAATGCAGCTGACAGGAACGCAGACCGCCTGATCTCCCTGCCGAAATATTCCCCGGTCCATCTGACCGGTACAGGAAATGCAGGATATGTCAGGATCGAAATGGACGGGATCATCCGCTATATGGAGTCTGACAGTGTGACCACGGATACAGCAGCAGTAAAAGAGATCCGCGCTCAGGAGGAACTGCAGGCTGACCGCGGAGAGTTCCTGACAAAACCGGTCCATCTGGTAAAGGAGAGCGAGCTTTCCCGCCGCGCGGAGGACGTCCATGAGGAAACCGACCGGATCCTGGCCGAGATCGCATTCCAGGAGATGATCCGTACCCAGACCCGCAATCCGAACTGGGGCGGTCCTGTTCTCTCCAGAAGCAACGGGTCCGTCAAAGGTCCCAACGGCAGGGAAACTTACTACAACCTCAATATGAACGGCGTCGTCAACATCATGCGCCGCATGGGAAATACGGATGAATACTGGGTGCGCGATGACGGCTGCAAGATGCTCGGCAACTATATCATGTGCGCGGCGAACCTCGGTGTCCACCCCCGCGGATCCCTCGTAGAAAGCAGCCTCGGTACCTGCATCGTCTGTGACACAGGCGGTTTCGCGAGAGGAAATTCACAGCAGCTTGACATTGCAGTCACCTGGTAGAACCTGGAGCCCTGCGGCAGAACTGTTAAGCCGGCAATAAGCTTAATGAGCATAAGAACAAGAAAAGCCCTTCGCAGCAGATCTGAAATTCAGCTATGCTGCGAAGGGCTTTTCAACATAAAGGGGGAGTATGAAAATCTATGGTATAACGAAAGACGAAAGGGGGAAAGTTTTTGTCTGTCATTCGCTTACAATACATATCTTACAATATGATTCTTAAAACGTGATTTACCAATTGTTAAAAGAAAATAAAATAAACAGATATAAAAGCTAAAACGGCCCGGGCATGCTCTCTGGCAGTGCTCTTCCTGTATCAGTGCTCTGAAAGATGAGCGGTACATAACATCATTTTTGTCTGGGTGATAAGTATACAGATACTTGCAGGGATGTGTTATGATAATAAATGCTACGGCGATAAACCTTTGATCCGGGGTCAAGGGCTGATCAGGAAAAAATAAAAAACAGATCAGAAAACACGATCGGGAGGAAGATAAACACAATGAAGACAGGACTGGTTCTTGAAGGCGGAGGTATCCGCGGCATTTTTACAGCAGGAATTCTGGATGTTCTGATGGAAGAGGGTATAGAATTTGACGGCGCGGTCGGCGTGTCCGCCGGCGCTGCTTTCGGCAGCAATTACAAATCCAGACAGTCACGACGGGCGATCCGCTACAATCTGCGTTTTGCCAAGGATCCCAGGTATTCCAGCATACGCTCCCTGCTGGCGACCGGCAACCTGTTCAATGCGCAGTTCTGTTACCATGATATTCCGGAAAAGCATGATCCCTTTGACTGGGAAGCTTTTTATAAGAATCCCATGGAGTTTTATCTTGTGGCAACGGATGTCGAGACCGGAAAGCCGGTCTATCATCTATGCGATGAAAGCGAAGACAAATACGATATTCTCGAGTGGTTCCGGGCCTCCGGTTCCATGCCGCTTGTCTCCCGCGTTGTCGAGGTCGGCGGCTATAAACTTCTGGACGGAGGAGTAGCTGACTCTATTCCTCTGCGTTTCATGGAAGAGCAGGGCTATGAGCGGAATCTTGTCATCCTCACCCGCCCTGCCGGCTATGTCAAACAGCCCAACCCCCTGATGCCGGTGATCCGCCGCGCCCTCAGCAGCTATCCTGAGGCAGTCCGGGCGATCGGGGACAGGCATATCTTCTACAATCAGGAGCTTGCCTACGTCCGCCAGAGAGAAGCCGGTAAATACGCCTTTGTCATCCGCCCGGAAGGGGACCTGGATATCGGCCGCATAGAACACGACAGGCTTAAGATCCGTACCGTTTACAAGGAGGGACGCAGACTGGCCCGCCGCCATCTGTCTGCGATCCGCCGCTTCCTCGCGGCAGCAAAAACAGAATCCGGCTCCACCAGCGGATCCATCATCAGGAATGCCCCTTCTGAAGAGACAGCAGCAATAGAGCTTCTGCAGACGCCTGTAGAGGAAATCCCGGTACATGCTGAAGAAATAGCAGCTCCTGTGGAGAAAGCGCCGGAACCTGCGGAAGAAATAGCGGCCTCTGTAGAAAAAGCGCCGGAACCTGCGGAAGAAATAGCGGCCTCTGTAGAAAAAGCGCCGGAACCTGCGGAAGAAATAGCGGCCTCTGTAGAAAAAGCACCGGAACCTGCGGAAGAAATAGCGGCCTCTGTAGAAAAAGCGCCGGAACCTGCGGAGGAAATAGCGGCCTCTGTAGAAAAAGCACCGGAACCAGTAGAAGAGACAGCGGTTCCTGTGGAGAAAGCACCGGAACCTGCGGAAGAGGTATCGGTTTCTGCACAACCAGCCGCAATCTCGTTCGAAGAAACGCCTCTTTCGCCTGAAGAGACTAAAGTTCCGGATTTCACGGAAACAGCACCCGTAGAAAAAGATAAAGTAGAGAAAGATAAAGCAGAAGCTTCCGGGGGATCCACTGATGAATCCTCCGATAAATCCCCTGATGAATCCTCCGGGAATACCTTCATTCTGAGGTCATCCCGGGGAAACAGATCGGGAAAAAAATGGAAACCCGGGAAAATGACTTCCCTCAAAAGCAAGTGTAACCAGGACAGCTCTTCTGACCCCGATTGACCCTGCGGACATTTGTCAACAGCAGAAAGAGGGACAACAAGGCAGAGAGACAGCAAGACATAGGGACAAGATAAAGGGACAAGTCAAAAGGCAGTCTCTTCAAACTAAGACATAGAACAGAGAAAACAGAACAGAGAAAATAGTACAAAGTACCATCCGTTACAGCTCAGACTGTTGAAATACTCCGGGCAGTCTGAGCTGTAACATCAATCCCGGGTCAATCCCGCCTCTGCCATTCCTTTGCCCGGAAAACGCGGTGTCCGGAGAGGACCTGTTCCTTAGATGGACATTAGAGGGACAGCCGTCCCTAGGCCCGGAAAAAAACGGTTGACACAAATTCGGATATTATCGATAATATTATTATCGATCAACCAAATATCTGCCGTGCGGCAGGTTTTTTTATACATAATGGTTAGATGTTTCTAACAGAAGGCGATGGAAGGAAAGGTAGAAATTATGAAAAAGAGATGTGCTGCGTTTTTTCTTTTTGTACTACTGATACTCGGCACTGTCGTGCCTGTCTGTGCGGAAGCAGTGCAGGAGTATCCGGAGACAGAATCGGGGAGTATCACTTCGGATCAGGAATTATATTCAGAGCAGGGATATACAGAAGAGGACACGGATCTGGTATTTACAGAAAAAGAATCTGATCCGGAACTTACAGAAGAGGATTCCAGCCTGGAACTGACGGAAGATGAATCCGGCTTGGAGCCTTCAGAAGAGGACTCCGGCTTGGAATATGAGGAAATGTCAGAACCGTCCGTTTCTGCAGCAGCAGACGGAACCTACGGGGACGACTCAGAGATCGTGGACGACTGGGCCAACTGCTATTACAGATCTATTGTCGCTGTGGACGTCCGGGATGGAGTCATCACAGGGATCGACGGTCAGGGGGACACGGACGATGACTGGAGCATAGACTGCTTTCAGGCTGCCCTGAACGCAATGAAAAAGCGTCTGGTCGGGAAGCCGGTCTCAGCGGCGCAGAGCCTGCAGACAGACGTAGACGCTGTCTCCGAGGCTACCTATTCCACTAATGCCCTTATTCTGGAAATACAGAAAGCCCTGAATTCCGATCCCAAGGGCCCGTACACTCTGGAGTGGAAAAACGGCGAACAGAGCCTGCAGCTTCTGGAAAACGTCAAATACGGTACAACCACCCCCGATTACAGCGGGGAAACGCCCGTCAGACAGGCGGACGCGGGGGGCTCTTATGTCTTTACCGGCTGGGATCCCGCAAAGGAGATCTGGGTCACACAGGATGTCACCTACACAGCGGAGTTTGAAAAGACGACCGCGGCCTATTCCATCACCTATGATCTCGGCGGCGGCACTCTGCCTTCCGGGGAGAATCCGCAGGAGTACACGGCGGACACGGATACCTTTACCTTGATCAATCCGGTAAAGGAGGATTATGCATTCGCGGGATGGACCGGGACAGGCATAACGGGGAAAGCGATGGAAGTCACCATCGCCAGAGGCTCGACAGGGGACCGCAGCTATACCGCCACCTGGAAAAAAGCCGCCCAGGGTCCTGACGTCCAGGACGGTGTCTATATAGACGGCACCGGCGAAGTGGCGGGCTACTATTATCATCCTTATGTGAGGATCACCGTCGAGGACGGCAGGATCAGCTCCGTGGATGTGACTGCACAGGATGTGGGGAGCAACACTTCTTTCCTGAACACAGCTGTCACCTGGCTCAGAAACGGCCTGGTTGGTGAATATGCCTCCGGGACAAGTGTGGACGCCATCGATGCCGTCTCAGGGGCCACATTTACTAAAAACGCCCTCCGCACAGCGGTGAAAAAAGCCCTGGATCCCGAAGACAGCTGGCTGATCTCCTGGGAAAACTATGACGGAAGCCTCCTTGACAGGGCCTTCGTCACTACAGGCACAGTGCCCGTCTATGAGGGAGAGGAACCGGAGAGAGAGGATCACTTTTTTATCGGATGGACCCCGGAGATCACTGCAGCTGCCGCGGATACGGCCTACACAGCTGACTTCCGTTCCGCAAATACCGAGTATACCGTGACTTATGACCTGAACGGAGGAAACATCGATCCTCCGGACAGCTATATTGACCAAAGCGGCTATAAAGCCGGTGATCCTGTCACCGTTCTCTCGGGATCCGATCCCATCCTGGAGGGCTTTAAATTCCTGGGATGGAAATACGGAGACCGGATCCTGACAGCGGGGGATACCTTCACCATGCCCCCCTCCGCAGTCACCCTTACTGCCGTATGGAAAGAATGGCACGGGGAAGGAATCTACGGAGATGACTCCGCAGCAGATCCGCTCGGATATCTGGAAAAAATCTATGTGTCCGTCGAAGTCAATAACAATAATGAGATTCTCAGTGTCGCTGCCGACGCTGTCACTGCCGACACCGCAGCGAGCCAGGAGGATCTTGAGATCCTTGAATTCGGCAAGGCGCTTGAATGGGTAAATAACCAGCTTCTGTATTTTGACATTGCTTCCGGGGGCGCCGACAGCCTGGAAATGTATTACTATATGGCGGAAGGAAGTGATTTCCTCTATGCGCAGCCGATCATCGGCGGTGTCATGACGGCTCTGCAGCAGGATCCAAAGCCCCTGATCACAGTAAATGTGAAGGATGAACAGGATAATCTGCTGAGTACCATCAGCGGGATCCGCTACGGGACGCGTTTTACCGCAGCCGTTCCGGAAGCGCCCGTGAAACCTGAAGATGCCTCCAATACCTATGCATTTACCGGCTGGGACGAGACCACAGTTCCGGCCATTCTCACAGCGGATGCTGAAGTCACTGCATGTTATATGGCGGCCGCCAAAGATCCAAAGGACATCACTGCAGCTGTCATTTCAGACATCGCCCCGGTCTCCTATACCGGTTCACCCATCACCCCGGCATTTACCGTCACCGAGGCAGGAGAGAACGGCAGGGTCCTGACGAAAGGAAAGAACTTCAAAGTATCTTATTCAGACAACACTGATGCCGGGACTGCTTCCGTGACTGTTACCGGGATCGGTGCCTATTCAGGAAAGCAGACAAAGTATTTCCAGATCCTTCCCAGACAGGTCACCCCGGTGGTGACTCTGGAAAAAGATGCTTACGTTTATGACGGCGCGGGGAAGAGACCGTCCGTTATCGTCACAGTGGACCCGCCCGCCATAGCATCTTCGGATAACGGGTCAGGAGAAAATGGATCGACGAAACCCTGGGGCGACGCGATTGAACTGCCTGCCATCCCGGTCAACGGGAGGGCTTCTTCACAGGCTGTGGGCAGCTTCCTGTCGGACGACACCGCAGTAAATGCGCAGACGGAAACACGGACAGTAGAACAGGAAGATACGCAGGCAGGCGTGCAGACAGAACTGCAGACAGACACAGAGTCTGTTTCTGAGGATAGAGAATTTGCCGGACAGGATCAGGACAGCGCTGCTCCCATCCTTCTGAAGGCGGGTGATGACTACGATGTGTCTTACCCGGATGGTTGTGTACGGGCCGGCACCTATACCGTCACGGTCACTCTTAAAGGCAATTATACGGGCACGGGCGAGGCGCAGTTTACGATCAGCCCCCGCGATCTGACTCCGGAGATCACTCTTACCAGATATTCCTGCGACTATACCGGAAAGACCAGAAAACCCGGCGTCAGTGTGACCTTCGACGGGAAGGAACTTGTCGAAAATACAGACTATACCGTCAAATACGAAAACAACATCAACGTCGGGACCGCTGCTGTTGTCGTCACCGGCAAGGGTGATTTCACAGGGACAGTCAGGGAATCCTTCAAGATCGTTCCCAGAAAGATCAAGCCGGATGTGACTCTTTCCAAGACCTCCTTTACCTATAACGGCAAGTCTCAGAAACCTGCCGTCACCGTAAAGGACCACGGGACGAAGCTCGCTTCCTCCAACTACACAGTCACCTGCCTGTCTGGAGACAAAGCGTCCGACTGCAAAAATGCCGGTACATACAAGGTGACCGTCAAGCTGAAGGGCAATTACTCCGGCAGCAATACCGTATCCTACAAGATCTCGGCCCGGAAGATCACCCCTGCCGTGACCCTTGCGAAGACCGTTTACACCTGGAACGGCAAGGCGCAGAAGCCTGCCGTTACCGTGAAGGACGGCAAGACGAAACTCGCCTCTTCAAACTACACAGTCACCTATGCCTCCGGCCGCAAAAATGTCGGTACCTACAAGGTGAATGTCAAACTGAAAGGCAATTACTCCGGCTCAAAGGCAGTGTCCTTCCGGATCGATCCCAGGGGAACCACCCTCACTGGCCTGTCCGCAGCATCCGGGGCCTTTACCGCCAGCTGGAAAAAACAGACCGCCCAGACCACCGGCTACCAGATCCAGTACTCCACTTCCGCGTCCTTCAAGAGCGGCAATAAGACCGTGACTGTCAAGGGTGCATCTGCAGTGTCTAAAAAGATCGCGAAGCTGGGAGCAGGCAAAACCTTTTACGTCCGCATCCGGACCTACAGGACTGTCGGAGAGAAGAACTACTACTCCGCCTGGTCAGCGAAAAAATCAGTAAAAACTAAAAAGTGAGAAGACAGGATTTGTTCAGCGAAAGCAGTCAGGTTACTGAGGGTTACCGACATATAAATGTCCGGGTATCTTATTGACAAGTGAAATAGAGCGACTGTATCTTTACGGAAAGAGGAACACTGTGACACGCGGTTGACCTCCGAAGTACAGGATTATCCAGAGTTTAGACAACCGCCACTTGGCAGAGTGGCGGTTGTTACTTTTTACGCGGGCTATCTTTCATAGTGAGTCCATAGACTGACGATTTTTATGATTTTTACTTCTTCGATTACTTCATAAACCAGACGATGTTGAATGTTAATTCTTCTGGAATATAATCCCTGTAAATCTCCGACCAGTTTTTCATAGCTGGGTGGTGTTTGATACGGATTGCGGCGGATGACATCAATGAGCGCTTTGGCCTTTGCATCAAGATGAGCAGCCTTGAGCTTTGGAACATCTTTGGCAGCAGCCTTTGTATAAACAATTTTATACATTTACCAGAGCACCTCCTCTTCAGAGATTGTGTCTGATAAGGAAGTGTTAAGGCCGTCCACCAACTTTTCCTTCATGCCAGGAACAGAAGTGAGATGCAGTGTTTCTAATAGACCAAGATAGTCCTCTTCACTGATCATAACAACATTGCCTTCTTTGGTGGTTATATGTACTGGCTCATTAAAACGGATAGTGTTTTCAACCATGGAATAAACATTCTTGCGAAAGTTTGTAACAGTTGTTGTAGTCATAAGAAATATCTCCTTTCGTGCGTACATTATAGCGTACGCAACCATAGGAGTCAATATATTGAAGTGTATGGTTCAAAAATACATTAAATATGTTATAAAATATGAAAATATTTTAATATAATATGTATTTCCGTGATAAAATCACCTTGAAGGAGGTGATGCTTTTGCGTTCAAAAGATGTACTGCAGCTACTGCGTGTCACAAGGCAGACCTTATCAAAGTATGTCAGAGATGGAAAAATTCATGTGAGAAAGCTGCCAAACGGCCATTATGATTATGACAGCGATGACGTATACGCCATCTTTAACAAAAATGTTGAGAGAAAAACATGCCTTTATGCAAGAGTCTCAACAGCAAAGCAAAAGCCTGACCTGGAGAACCAGATCTC
>NZ_FNFZ01000034.1 GCF_900101015.1 Sarcina sp. DSM 11001
AGAACTGCTTCAGCATGGAGATCTGGTTCTCCAGGTCAGGCTTTTGCTTTGCTGTTGAGACTCTTGCATAAAGGCATGTTTTTCTCTCAACATTTTTGTTAAAGATGGCGTATACGTCATCGCTGTCATAATCATAATGGCCGTTTGGCAGCTTTCTCACATGGATTTTTCCATCTCTGACATACTTTGATAAGGTCTGCCTTGTGACACGCAGTAGCTGCAGTACATCTTTTGAACGCAAAAGCATCACCTCCTTCAAGGTGATTTTATCACGGAAATACATATTATATTAAAATATTTTCATATTTTATAACATATTTAATGTATTTTTGAACCATATACAGTCCCCTTTCATCCTGCTACAGGTTCTTTATTATCGTTTCCTTCATGCTTCTTTATATTCTGTTCCGCCACATTTATCATCCACAAGCTGGTTTTTATTTTGCTTCTGGATAAAGCGCATTCTCCCCTAATTAGAGACTACTAAGGAACGTTTATTGAGCATCGACATATCTAATTTATCGCATCACACTGAAGATTATAATTGCAACTACTATTTATATGGCTTATAATCCCCCAAGCTTTTCGTAATACGTTTTCAAAAAAGACTTTTCCTTCTCTTTTATCTCTTCCTTTTTGGATTCACTCAGTTTTTCCCAGAGCAGAGGGTGGAAGGAAAGCAGGTTCAGGTCTTTGGAATAATATACAAACCGTTTGCGTTCGAACTTTTCAAAAGGGTTGGACAGTATAGAGCGTTTTACCTTTACCGGGTCATCCAGATATTCCTGTGTATAAGCGCAGTTTGGGCGGTCTACAGGGAGTCCGCGTGCTATACGGTCAAGGTAAAAGGCCCTGTATTCCTTCATGAGCTCATCAATGTTTACTTCTCCTTCCCTGTCAGCCAGCTTCAGCATGCTCAGCATGAAAATCAGTTTAAAAGAGAAGGTCAGGGTGTTTTCATCAATGAAGGCTTCAAAGTCTTGCAGAATCGTGGTGTCATCGTGCCTGCCAAGGCCTTTTCTGTCACGAATGTTTTCTATATCTTCCGGAGAAAAATAGGGCATCAGCCGGGATCCGATCGGGAGCTTCAGGGAACTGATCGAGTTATCTTTCCGGTACCAGTTCATGAGGGTAGCCGTCCCGATGAAAAGTTCTCTGGCAGCCTGCTCTGAGGATAGATATCCCTGGTATTTTTCTTCGAATGTAAGAATGTCGATCTCCTGCATGGCGATCTCTGTTTCACTCAGCCCGAGGATAGACAGGTAATCGTGATCATTATTTTTGACACCCATAAAATCGGAATAACGGGACAGCCTGAAGAGCGCATTGAAGTTCATTGGCGTGAGCTTGCCTTCATAATTGTCGACCACGTCGATCACATACAGGCATTCCTTGCCCGGATATTTTCGGACACCGCGTCCGATCTGCTGGGTGTACAACACCTTGGAAAGAGTCGGGCGTGCCATGACAACGACTTCTGTCTGCGGTGAATCCCATCCCTCCGAGATCAGCTGGCAGGCGATCAGAAACTGAATCTTCTTCTCCGCGTACTGCTCGAAAATCTGGTCATTTCGAGGGTTTGAGCCATAAACAGCGCCGGCACTGAAGCCTGCATTGCGCATGAGTTTTTCCAGTTTCCGGCAGTGGTTTACATTTACACAGAAAATGATTCCCTGCTTGAAAAAGTGTTCCCGCGGAAAAAAATATTTCTTCAGTGTGGCAACGATCAGCTCATTCCTTGATTCGACGATCAGTGTCTTTTCGAGATCTGCGTAATTATAGTCTCTCCCATTGTAGCGGACCATCGAAAGGTCGATGTTGGAAAGCAGACGATAACAGCGGATATTTGCAATCACATCCCTGTCGATAGCTTCCTTCAGGGTCATTTTTGTCTCGTAATGCCCGAAGATGTCTTCAAGTTTTTTATGATCCAGACGCTCCGGCGTCGCTGTCAGCCCAACGAGATATTTCGGTGTGAAGTATTGAAGTGTTTTAGAGCAGTTGGCAGCCTGGGCATGCTGCGCTTCATCGAACAGAAGGTAGTCATAGTAATCCGGAGGTGTATCATTTCTCCGTAGGAAAGAACGATTGTAAAGATCGATTGTGATATCAAGCCTGTCCCGGTATTGCCGCAGTCTGTTTTCCCAGTCTTCCCTGATACGGGTGGATGGCACCATGACCAGCACCCGCGAAATCTTGCCGGTCTGCTGCAATTCCTGAATGTCCTCTATGGCAATCTGCGATTTTCCAGATCCTGTCGGACTTACGATAAGCGATGTGTTGATGCCGTTCGCACGGGCCAGATTCATCTCCTCCAAGAAGCTCTCCTGGTGGGTATAAAGGGCAAAAGAACGGGTACCCTTAAGCAGGTGGGCATTGCGAAATCCGCTCTTCGGTCCAAGAAAGGTGCGGATCATGTCAACGGCCTGGTCTTTAAAACGAAGGTTCTCAAAAGAAAAACGGAAGGTCTTAAAGCCCAGAATGCTCAATGTATTCTGCTTTTCAAGCTGATGCTTGTAGGCCTGCAGACGTATAATCTGCGGATGGTGGTATCTCACTCCGTTTTCTTCAATGGCAAAAACGCCCGCGGACGTCTCGATCACATAATCCACGAAGGCGTTTTTCCCATCCGGCATGGAAATGGAATATTCTTTCTGCAGGAAATTCAATGCATCAGGACCATAAGAATCGATAAACAGGTCCTCAAACTCCTTTTCCAAAGGTGTATTGTCAATATGTACCTTGTCAAAGAATCCGCCTTTATCCAGGACTTCCATGTTTCCGGGGTCTGCCGTCATCCAGCGATGAATCTCCTCCGTCAGACTTTTCTGTGGGCCGTTGCCGCAATCATCGTTTTTTAAAAGCGCAAGAAGCCTCTTCGGAAACATAAAACCGTAAAAGCCTGTTGGAAGACATCATCCATGCATTCTGCATTTCACAGTATTTGGAATAATCGAACAATCTCTCATTATCCTCTGCCCTGCACAGGTCGAAATCCAGAATGACGCAGTTCTGTGAGTCGCATAAAACAGCGGAATGGTGTGTGCTGTCATAATAATAGTCTTCTGCTATCTGCAGTCCGTTAACTTCACTGATTTGTGCATAAAGTGATCTAAGTCTGCTTTCCATGGCAGTAGCAGCAACAACAGCATTAGTTGCAAAAACACGGTCATTATCTTTTCTTGAAGGATATGAAAAAGCATTCATCTGCTCCTGCAAAGCAGCACGTTCAGCCATCTTTCGTCTTCTCTCCCCGGTCTTACGTCACCAGTGATCCAGAGCTCCAGGATCTCCAGTCCTTCCGTCACTTTCAGAATATCTCCCAGGCGATCCTCATCCATATCGGTAAAAAACCGACCGTTGCGGATTCCTTCAAACTGCCCGTATTTAAAGGAGACATAGAGTATGCCGCCAGGCTTCGTGGCCCGCTCCATACGCAGGAAGATGTCCGGCAGTTCTGCATACGGAACATGCAGGATAGACGCGCAGGCGAAGATTCCGTCGTAACGTTCCTGCTCGCAAAGCTCCGAAAACAGCATCTGCCGCACCGGGATTCCGGCGACCCGCTCCGCAGTTTTCACCATCTCCTCAGAACCATCGCAGGCTTCCACACGGTATCCCTTCTTCAGAAAATACCTGCTGTCCCGTCCGGTACCGCATCCGAAATCAAGGATTAGCGCATTCTCAGGAAGCAGGCGCAGAAAACGGTCCTGAATATCGGAAAAAGATACATCCAGCGTGTTGGAAGTAAATTCACGATGGTTTTTATTGTAATACTCGATCGTCTGTGAATAGCCCATGGTTTTTGCCTGTTCTTTTTTTGTTTACGTCCATAAAATACATGCGTCCCTTATACCGAATTTCCCGTAGGGCCTTTATGTCTATTCAATTTCGATGATATCTCTCGGCCGACATTCCAGGTACTCACATATCCGATCAATAATTTTGTCGTTTACCATTTTCCCTTTTCCCATCTTCGATACCGTCACGGGGCTGAGCCCGACGTCATCTACCAGGTTTTGTTTCCGTAATCCGTTCTCTCGTAACATTTCCCATAACCCGCTATAAGAGACTATCATACTGTTTAACTCCTTTTTACTCACAAACAGCTGTTTTCTGAACTACTATTTATATTTTCATGTCCGCTGTTTCTATGGACACCTCAACTAATGAGTATAGCACTTATCAGTCATCTAATCTACAAATCTATGTAGCATAACAGTCTCTCCTAATTGAATAATGTTGAAGCCAAAAACATGCATCATCCTTTGCTTCTTTTTCAGTTATGGGTCTGGTTATGGTCTGCAGGGACTGTCTACAGCTCAAACAAATCTATATGACTCCCGTCTGGCAGGATGAGGTCTTTTCCCATCTCCACATTCATTTCTTTCGAAATTTCACTCATTATTGCCATAGCTGCAGCAATTTCAGCAGGCTCTTCACCGACTTTTTTTGCTCCAAGTTTCTTAATCATGCGCTGGCTCTGATCATTATCGGAATAGATGCGGGCAGTGATTTTTTTATCCGGAAAGCGGCTGCGGATCTCCGCGGTCAGCAGTCGCAGCACACTTGTCCCGATTCCCCGGTTCTGATACTGAACGGCGATATCCAGGCCGATCTCTATACAGTCTGTATCCGGATTTCTAATCATGCACTCTCCGATATATACACGGTCGCTTTTCCTTTCCACGGCAAGTGTGAGAGCGGAATCAGACGTCAGGGCATCCTTCCAGGCAAATTTTTTAAAGCCCTCTGTCTCATAGATCTGCGGAATCTTGCTGACGCCTTTCAGTGTGCGGATGTAGGTCTCCTTATCCCTGTCCGTCAGGTTTCTTATCAGCCATTCCTCATTTTCTACAAAAGCGGCATCTCTTCTCAGTTTATCAATTGTTGTCATATGCTTCCCTCCTGTACTTTTTATGAGTTCTGGTATGTCTGCAGCCGCCATAGGCAGGTCTATGGCAATATGGCATAAAAATTTTACTATATCCCGGATGGATTCAATCCCACCGCAGCGGTGGGAATGGGCATGTTCGTATAGGCAGACATCGTTTGTGAGCGCCGAATATTTGTTCTTTTTCCCCCTGATATACCGATAGCTGGAATCAGGTTCCTGATCCCAGCTATCTGGTTGATCCTCTTTTTCTTTGTCAGGGTAGATGTCAGACGGCTGTACCGGTTTTCAGGCTGTCCAGCAGCATGTCTACTCTTCTGATCTGCATCCTCCGGGCTCTGTTTTTAGCCTTTTTATAGTAGTGCTTACCGCTTCTTATACCTATATCATGACAGTGCTGGTGTCCCTGCAGACGGACACCCGGAGACTTTTTATGTTTGAAAATTTATATATTTTAGTTAAAATAACAGAAAGCTCAGCAGCCTGCGGGTCCTGCACAGGCTGCTGAGTTTCGAAGATAAAACCGCTTTTAAATTGCTTTTTATACCGCTGGTATACTTTGTTATACCGCTGGTATAAACCCATTGACACTGCGTTTTCCGGGTGTTACAGTACCGATTAATTCCGGTGTCTGCAGCAGTCCGGCGCTATTTTTATACAGCGCCGCAAATAGAAAGGAGGCGATATAAATGGCTAAATATCTGGTTTCTGAAATCCTTGATTCAGTCAGGGACATGACTGTAGGTGAGGTGATCGAGCTTGTCAAAGCGTGCGAAAAAGAGTTTGACGTCTCCGCGGCACCAAAGATTGTTGAACCGCATGACCCGGGTAATAATAAGATTCCGCAGACGGAATTCGATGTCGAGCTGACAGATTTCGGCGAGCAGAAGGTCAAGGTCATTAAGGCCATCCGTGAGATCACGGGATTGGGGCTCAGGGAGGCAAAGGCTTTTGTTGAGAGTGCCCCCAAGGTAATCAAAGAGGGAGTATCCATCGAAGAGGCCGAAGCTCTAAAGGCAAAACTTGAGGAGCAGGGCGCTAAGGTCACCCTGAAGTGATCCCCCCGCTCCGGTCGGACTTGCAGCGGCAGGTCTCCCGCCTGCCTCCGCCATTAATAATCACATTAATAATCATGAAAAAAAGAAGTGGCTGCCGTACCCGGCATTTTAAAGCCACTTCTTTTTTGATTTGTGTCATTTCTTCCTGACCGGGAAATATACCTCCGTCTCCCAGTCTTCCGGAGCGAGGGACTGGAACTGTGTTTTGATATACAGCTCAAACGGTGCGCCGGCGATCTCATAGCCGTTCTCCATGATCCAGCTTACAATAGCGCCGTAAGCCTCGGATAAGGTGGAGTATCCCCCGTGGTGCACGGTCATCGCGCACTCGCAGGAATCTATGGTGGTATCTGCTTTTTCTTTTTCACGGATCCCGATGAAGACTTCTATATCCGAAGATTCGGGATTGAACTCCTGGTCGTAATACCTGGCTCCGGTCAGGCCTGTCGGGGTGACCCGGTCCCGGGGGACGCGCTCAAACAGGGTCCCGTAATACTTGCCGAAATCATCCACGCTCATCCTGGCTCTGGCCGCCAGAATATTTATAGCGGGAGAGTTCTTGATCTCGATCTGATATCCTTTCTGATATGTCATAACATCACCAGTCCTTTCAAATACGGAGATATGCGTCTGCAGCTCATTCAGGATCGTGGCTTTTTCCCGCTGCTCACGCTTGAGTTTGTCTCTCTGCTGACGCAGAAGCATGGAGATCTCCTTTTCATCCGAGAGGGTGATGATATGCTGGATCTCCTCAAGGGAAAACCCGTAGCGCTTTAAACGCTGAATGTAGTTCATGGTGTCGATCTGCTCCACCCGGTAATATCGGTATCCTGTAAACTGGTCCACTCTCGCCGGAGCCAGGAGCCCGATCTTGTCATAATGGTGCAGGGTCTTGACGCTCACCTGACATATTTTTGAAAATTCGCCTATCTGAAGCAATATGGTCATCCCCTTTCCTGATGTACGATTCGAATCTGATGATATTGTACTTTCTGACCCAAGGGGAGAGTCAAGGCCTTTTTTAGCAGCGCACCCATTATCGCGGGGACTGGGAACTTCCGTAGCTGCAGTTATGGAGACAGTATGGAGAATCCCCCGGTAATCAGTAAAATCCCTTAAAAGCCCCCGGAGTCCCGGGAAGTCCCGGGAAATCCTATGGAAACCCTCTGAAATTCCCATGGAAGTCCCGTGAACTCCTATGGAAACCCTCTGGAAATCCCGCGGATCCTCCAAATCAAGAGAAAATTTTGTATTGGTATTTGCCTGTATATTGTTGACGCCGTGTCAGCGCACATGTATAATATAGGTGTTGACACCGTGTCAGCACGTAAGCAGAGATGGATGACAGCAGAGGTATTCTCCGCAGGCGGTGTGGGAAAAGGCCGGTAAAGAGATTGCCGGGTTTTGCGTTTAGAGGTCGCCGGATTCCAGGTCCCGGGATTGTCATTCAGAGGTCGCCTGGATTTGCGTTTAGAAATCGTCGCGATTTGAGTTTACCGGGCTAAGCGTGAGACGTCACACTAAACGGCGGAGAAAGATGATCAGCCGGAAAGGAGCTTATTGAAAAATGAAGAAGAGTTTAGCGTTAATTGCAGTCTGCCTGGCAGTGGTTCTTCTCCTTGCGGGATGTGCAGGAAAACAGGCGGAAAAAGGCAGTGTTCCGGGGCAGACAAAGGATACAGCGGAACCTGCGAAAATCGAAGAAGGCGAGGCTGAGGAGACCGAGGACAAGGCTGTTGATGCGGAAGCAGCAGATACTCCGGAAGCCGGAGAAGCCGGGGAAGCTGAGGAGACCGGGGGCAAGGCTGCTGATGCGAAAGCATCAGATCCTGCGGAAGCCGGGGAAATGGGGAACACGGCTGCTGATACAGAAACAGCAGATGCAGGTACATCTGAGGCAGCAGCCCTTCCGGAAGAGACCGGTTCAGGATCCCCGGTGGTTTATTTTTCTTCAGACATCTCCGCGGAAGGTCTGGTAAATATTTACGATGCCCTTGGCTGGACACCAGCCGGGAAAACAGCCGTCAAGATCTCGACGGGGGAGCCGCCCGCAAGCAACTATCTGCGGCCGGAACTTATCGAAGATCTGGTCAAAAAAGTGGACGGGACTATCGTCGAATGTAATACGGCTTATGGGGGTTCCAGGTCCAGTTCTGCCATGCACAGGCAGGTGGCGGAGGATCACGGATTTACAGCGATCGCGGATTTTGACCTGATGGATGAAGAGGGTGAAGTGGAATGGCCTGTGACCGGCGGGAGCAGGCTGGACAAAATAATCGTCGGCAGTCATGCGCAAAACTATCCTGACTGGGTCATCCTTTCCCATTTCAAGGGTCATGCCATGGCCGGTTTCGGCGGCGCGATCAAAAATGTCGGGATCGGGATTTCTTCTTCGAGCGGCAAGGTATATGTCCACAGCGCCGGGACAAGGACCAGCGGCAGTATCATGAACAGCGATCAGGATGCGTGGCTGGAGGCGCTTGCTGAGATGGTGACCGGTTTCCGGGATCATGTCGGCGGGGACCATATCATTTACATCAATGTGATGAACCGCCTCTCCGTGGACTGCGATTGTGACGGCAACCCGGCTGAGCCGGATATGCATGACATCGGCATCCTGGCGAGCCGCGACCCGGTCGCTCTGGATCAGGCCTGCCTGGACCTGGTCTATCAGGCGGAAGACAGTGCGTCTCTGGTCGAGCGGATCGAGAGCAGGCACGGGATCCATACTCTGGAGCACGCGGAAGAGATCGGTCTCGGCAGCCGCTCTTATGAACTGGTTAATATCGATGAGTGATCTGTTTGTTATTTTTCGCAGAGAGCTCGTGTATATATGGTACTACTTTGATCTCCAGCTCCGGCAGATCCTGTGGTACTGGATCCTGGGCATGGCGATCGGTTCCCTGATCTCCGTATTCGCGAAGGACAAAATACACGGGCTCTTTGCAGGGATGCAGGAAAAAAGACTGGGGCTTTCCGGCATCCTGCCGGCCTGTCTTCTGGGGATCGCATCGCCGCTCTGTATGTACGGCACGATCCCTATTGCCGCCTCCTTTCGCAGACAGGGGATGCGCGAGGACTGGCTCGCGGCCTTTATGATGGCCTCCATCCTCCTCAATCCCCAGCTCATCATTTACAGCGCCGCCCTGGGCACGGCTGCCCTTGCTGTCCGCCTCGTCACCTGCTTTCTGTGCGGCTGCGCAGCCGGCCTGCTTGTGCATCTTTTTTACAGCGGGAAAGATTTTTCTGTTTTGACGGGTTCGAAGTAAGTGCCAGCCGCGATACCCACCCCAATCTTCTCATCCGCTATCTCCTGAACTTCTGGAGAAACATCAGGGCGACCGGCCTGTATTTTATCCTCGGCATCCTCCTCTCCGCCCTCTTCCAGCGCTATATATCGCAGGATGCCGTGGCCGCCGTCTTTGGGGGAAATGAAGCCTGGGGCGTCCTGATGGCTGCGACGATCGGCGTCCCCCTCTACGCCTGCGGCGGCGGGACCATACCGCTCCTCCAGGGCTGGCTTGCCGACGGTATGAGCCTGGGCTCCGCCGCGGCATTCATGATCACAGGCCCCGCCACCAAGATCACCAACCTCGGCGCCCTCAAGATAGCCATGGGCTGGAAACACTTCGCCCGCTACCTCCTGTTCGTCATGGGGTTTTCCTTCATTTGCGGGTTAATCGTGAATATTGTTTAACAGCAGATCTGGCCGTTGGTCTGACAATTGGTTTGACTGTTTATTTTGGAGTTTATTTAGGAATCTATGGTTCTTCCGCAAACAGTAGTGTTTTGCAGTTATCTTTCCCGGAATTAGTGATTCCTGATGATAAAGTCACTACCAGATGCGGAAGAGCCGAATATATTTGGCAGTTTATTTGACAGTCGGTTAAACAGTTCATTTAACAGGCTCTCCGCCTCCTTTCCGCCTCCCTCTGTCTTCCTCTCTGCCTCCCTCTGCATCCTTCTTTCCCTACACCTGTGCCTGCGGATTTGTTATACTTATTTCCATAGTAAGTTCTCATAGTAAGCATGGATAAAGCAGCGGAGAGGCGGCGTATAAGTACAGCCGTCATAGCGGATGTGGAGAAGGAGGTCATGGCGCAGATATGGAAGAGAGAAGATGGTGGAAGGAAGCGGTCATTTATCAGATTTATCCCCGGAGCTTTGCGGACAGCAACGGGGACGGGATCGGGGATCTGAACGGGATCACCGCGCATCTGCCGTATCTTGAAAAACTCGGGGTGGATGTCCTGTGGCTGTCTCCGATCTATCAGTCCCCCAACGATGACAACGGCTATGATATCTCGGATTATCGGGCGATCATGACAGAATTTGGCACAATGGAGGATTTTGACCGCCTGCTTGCAGAGGCCCACTCGCGGGGCATGAAGATCGTCATGGATCTGGTCGTAAACCACACCTCCGACGAGCATGCCTGGTTCGTCGAAAGCCGGCGTTCAAAGGACAATCCCTATCGGGACTTTTATATCTGGAAAGAGCCCCGCAACGGCAGAGAGCCCAATAACTGGCGCTCCTGTTTCTCCGGTTCCGCCTGGGAATACTGCGAAGAGACCGGCATGTATTACCTGCATCTTTTTTCCAAAAAACAGCCGGATCTCAATTGGGAAAATCCGCAGGTGCGGCGTGAAGTCTATGACATGATGACATGGTGGTGCGAGAAGGGAATCGACGGCTTCCGCATGGATGTAGTCAGTTTTTTCAGTAAGGACCAGCGTTTCCCGGATGGTGCCGTCGCGCCGGGCGAGCAGTACGGGGATTTCAGTCCTTACGTCATCAACGGTCCCCGCATCCACGAGTTTCTACAGGAAATGAATCGGGAAGTCCTGTCTAAATACGATCTCCTGACGGTCGGTGAAGCCGGCGGTGTCACGATCGATGAGGCAAAAAAATATGCGGCGGCAGATGGTTCGGAGCTGGGTATGGTCTTCCACTTTGAACACACCGACGGTGTCATGGAGGAAAAGCTGATCGGCAAATGGGACTGCGGAAAGCCCCGGATGCCCCGCGTCCGCCAAATCCTCAACAAGTGGCAGCTGGAACTGGAAGGGAAGGCCTGGGGCAGCCTGTACTGGGACAACCATGACCAGCCCCGCGTGGTCTCCCGTTTCGGAAACGACAGCCCCCGCTGGCGGGTCCTCTCCGCCAAAATGCTTGCCACCTGCCTGCACATGCAGAAGGGGACGCCCTACATCTACCAGGGCGAAGAGCTGGCTATGACCAACGCTCCCTTCACTTCCCTTGAGGACTGCAGGGATATAGAGGAGATCAACGCTTATCGGCAGTATGTGACGGAAGAGAAGATCCTCTCCGCCGAAAAAATGATGCAGTGCATCCGTACTGTCGGCCGCGACAACGCCCGCACCCCCATGCAGTGGGACGATTCGGCAAATGCCGGCTTCACCACCGGCACCCCCTGGATCATGGTCACCCCCAACTACACAGAGATCAACGCCAGGGCCGCCCTCGCGGACCCCGACTCCGTCTTCTACTACTATCAGAAGCTCATCCACCTGCGCCATGAACATCCGGTCATTGCCTACGGTACCTTCGAACCTCTCCTGGAAGAAAGCGATTCCATCTATGCCTATCGCCGGGTTCTGGATGGACAAACTCTCGTCGTCGCCTGCAACTGGACCGGCCAGGACCAGCCCTGCAGCCTCTTTCCGGCAGATGACACGACTGCCGCGGCTGCCACGGAAGATCACACGGAGGATCAGGATCAGAATCATAATCCGGAGGAGCTCATCTCTAATCACGACTTCCATAACCCCGGCAAGGAGCTCATCTCAAACTACAGCCTCCATAACCCCGGCAGCCTGCAGCCCTACGAAGCCCGCGCTGTTCTGTACCCCTTCCTGCTCCCCTGAGCCGGAACTCATATCAAAAAGAGACAGGGAACCATCCCCCTTTTCCCTCAGACAGGAGAAAAGGGACGGTTCTCTGTCTGCTCCCGCCATGAGGCAGGAGGAGGCAGAAAACCGTCCCTTGTCTCCTTTTCGCAGTTCATGTACGACTGCAATCTTATCTCAAAACATCCTTGTTTTCCTCTGGACGCAGCCCTTTGTCCAGCAGCCAGGCAAATGCTTTCGCTGTCCTTAGGTCAGGGTTTTTAAAATGATTTCCCTTGTTCCATTCCAGCACACAGGGGATCCCGGCAGCATCAAGATGCGCATGGATCGTCCGGATCGCATTGCCGACCTGCGACATGACCAGGTTCTTTGTCCGCTCTTCTCTGTCCCCAAGGCTCAGATATACTGCTTCTGTCTGAATCCTGTTTTCCTGTACATAACCGCAAAAGCCGGGAAACCATACGGACGGTGAAGCCGCCGCCACGCCTGAAAAGAGTCCGGTCTGATAGGCGGACCATAAGGCGAAAAGTCCGGCAAGGGAGTAGCCTCCCAGAAGGAAGCTTCTGTCACTGGACGGGGTGCCTCCGCCAAGAGCGGGAAGAAGCTGTTCTGTGAGATATTGGAGTGTCTGAGCGGCGCCGCTCCCGAACGCTTCCTCGCCAAACACGGGAGGCGCCGGCCAGGGGGAGAGATCTGTATTCCAGTTTTTTACCTTTATTGCGGCAAGCAGAAAATCCTTGCTGCCTGTCAGTTCCTCAATATGGACTATTTCCTTCTCGATGAAAGCAAGGTCATGGTCATCGACCATTTGAACCAGAACAGTGCCTGAGTCAGCATTTCCATATAACGATTGCACAAATTCTGTGTTTTCAGTCATATTCCCCTTTTCTCCTTATAGGTTTATTACCTTATACTTCTTTTTTCTTTTACTGTTTTCCCTTTACTCCCTTTTCCCCTTATACCGGCTTTGATGCAGATTGCTGTAATGCCCCAGTAATGCAGTCCGGAGCTTTGATGCAAATACCAATGCCTGCAATGCTCCAATAACGCAGTCCGGGGCTTTGATGCAATCACCAATTCCTGTAATGCCCCAGCAACGCAGTCCTGCATACTGGATGTCTCAGGGGATGGTCACCACTTTATACACAATACTGCTTTTTCAGGCTTTTCTTCCAGAGTCAAAGTAAATAAGGCTGCCGCTGCATTCTTTTTCACTCCGCCGTCCCGGGCCGCGTCCGATCCGAGATCCGTCAGATTCTTTTCCAATAAATTCTTCTCCGGCAGGTCCTTTCCAGGTAAATCCTTCTTCGGCAAAGCCTTCTCAGTCAGATCCTCCGTAAGAGTGGAAATCAAGTCTTTTCTGGAAACCAGCGCCGTGACGTCCACTCCATTCAGTTCCACGTTCACGCACACCCGATGCGACAGCCAGGAAATGGGGCCGGTCTCCCGTAGTACCACAGTGGTGCTGCCCGGTGTTTCCACCACGCTCTCTACCGCTGCAAAGCCCACGTATTTTTCTGTCAGGCCCAGGCAGGACAGGGATTCTTTTTCCGGGAGAAGGACATACCAGCCAAAGCCCTGCGCCGCCTCAGTTCCCTCAAACCGCTCGTCTTTTCCGATGGAATACGCACATTTCCCGAACCAGTCATAGACCCAATAGCGCGGGGATTTTTCCAGTTCAGGGATATCAGAGGGCGCAAAAGAAAAGCTCTGCTGTTCCCGGGTCAGGTTGAAAACGGCGATGCCTCCGGCCATGCCGCTGCCCCAGGGAGCCGCGTTGTGAAGTTTGAGCACGCCGCCCTTCCGCGGATCAGAGAACACGCAGTCCTCCGCAGGTCTGGCAGACCGGATCATGACTGGCAATGTGCCGTCCAGGTAAGAGAGAGGCCGGAGCACATCGGGGTTCGTCTCCCCCACCCGGTCACTGAAGTACACCGGCCCGCCGCTGATGGCTCTCAGCAGGCTGTGTTTTCTGCCGTCAGGGTGGCTGGTCCAGAACATATCCCAGTCGCAGCAATAGAGCTCATCATGGTAGATCGCATTATAAGCATTTTCCAAAATATGCTCGGTAAAGCTGCCCTCCCGGTCGGGGAAGAAATCGTCGCTGTTTCGGGAAACGGCAGATGCGGGGCGCGCAAGTACATTTTCCATGGCCATGCCCATGCAATTTAGGATAGTATTGTCCAGCGGAGAAGCACCGCACTCCAGTGCCTCATTCATACCCCGGACAGCGGAACTGATGGGAAGAGTACTTCTGAAGTATCTCGCGGCAGTGCTCTGCCCGTCTACTTTCACAAAATCGATTCCTTCACGTCTCAGCAACTGATACCAGTGACGGTAAAAATCCGCGCCTTTCTCCGGATCAGGAACCAGCAGACCATTGACTGTTTCTCTGAGGTGGTCTGCCTCCTGCCCGGCCAGCTCTGACTGCTTCTGAACACCGCTCCAATAGCCTCCCAGGGCGTGCCAGACCCCGAACTTCCGGATGGTGGAACTCTGCCGGATATCCTTCACCATCTGAGAGAAGCCGTTGGGAAACTTTTTCCTGTCAGGAGCGAATCCTGTCAGGAAGGTATCCCTGGTGCTCATCCAGCCGTCATCGATGATCATCCAGCGGACCGGGACAGATTTTTTTGCGAACTCCTCTGCCTTCTGCCGCAGACCGGTCTCATCCACCTCGGTGTAAAAAGCGTTCCAGCTGCACCAGCCAAGGCTCCGGAAGTGCTCGGGAACCCGCCGTTCCCGGCGCGTGAGGATCCCCTTCTCCCGGGCCAGCCAGGTGAAGGCCAGGTGCACCGCCTCCGAAATGGTATCAGCCTCGGCGAGTATATAGAGCGGCTCCTCCACACGCATATAGCCGCCCACACCGGCGCTCAGCTCCAGACAAACCGCATCCTCCGTCCCCCCGTTGACAGTGGCCTTCCACTGCTGACCGACCATGGGAACAAGACAGGCGAAGCCCTCCTTCCCCTTGATCAGAAGTACCTGGGTATTCGGCGGTATCTCCTCATAACGCTCCACAAAGGCCGGCCGCGTCCACCAGTCACTGAAAAGATACAGGGCAGTCATCTTCTCCGGCCTTGGCTCCAGAGGCACATATACACGGATCGGAGCATCCTGCTCCAGGCCGTCAAAAACCCAATGCTCCTCCTGCTTCAGTTCCAGATCAAGGGAGACAATCTGAATCGCCCCCAACCTGTGCTCCTCCAGGCATACGCGGGAATTTCTTAAAATAAAACCTTTCTGATCAATTTTCTCCTGGTTTATTCCTGCCTGGTCTATTCCTTCCTGGTCTATTCCTTCCTGGTCGAATTCTTTATGTTCGTATCCTTCCTCATTGAAGCCTTTCTGATTGAAGCCGTTCTGATCGACAGGGACCATACCGGCAATAATCTCACCACTCTGACGGCGGATCTCAATTTTCAGTTGAGCATGCTGTTTCATAATTTTTTCCTCTCCATACCTGCCATGAGTGTTTCCGTATTCTTTACGGCACGTCCCTAAATGGGGCGAATTCACAGGCAGCATTTTCTGGTGTTTCCGTATTCTATACGGCGCATCCTACAGACAATATCAGGTGTTTTAGCGGTGCGTTCTTTTATTCCCGCTCAGTGCATAGCCCGTGACGGCTCCGACAATTCCTCCAAGGATATGTGTAAACTGAGAGATGTTGTCCGATAAAAACAGACCTTCCGCGACCTGCTGTCCGATAAAGACAAGGGCAACCAGAATAAAAGTCAAAGGAATCTCTCCGTATCGGACATTTGTAAAGGATGTCAGCAGGATAAACGCGAATACGACTCCGCTGGCTCCGCACAGGGCACTGGCCGGGAAAAGGATATAATTGACAACACCTGTGATCAGGGCAGTGACGCCGATCACCTCCAGGATCTTTTCAGAGCCGTATTTCTCCTCCAGCATCGGTCCTAAAAGAAGTATATAGGACATATTTCCAACATAATGCTGCCATCCGGCATGTCCCAGCACGTGGGTAAAAAACCGCAGCCAGGTCAGGGGATTGAGCAGTGAGGAGTGCCAGGTCATAAAGAGCATCTGCGTGCTCATACCTCTGGTCAGCGCACCTGCTGCCAGGACTGCAAAGCTCAAAAAGACAAATCCCAGCGTGACAGGAGCATTAAATGTTATTTTCAGATTATTTGTCTTCATGATATTTTCACCTCTTAACACATTTTTAGCATCACCTGTCCAGTCATTATACAGAATAATTATAGTCCTTTACCAGCTGTATATAAACCCGAAGCATGGTCTGTTATGAGTTTGTAAACAGCCGATAATTGAAACGAAAAGAGCAGGCCGTTAAGGCCTGCCCCGTGTCCCCTGTGTCCATGTATTCGCACCTGCTCACACACCCACACCTGTTCACGTCACACATCCTCACCTGCTGACGCGTTCGTGCCTGTTCACGCATCCGCACCTGTTCACGTCACACATCCGCACCTGCTCATGCATCATGCATCCACTGCGAACCGTATCCCGGCGCTTTTTCTCGCCGTCTCAAGCGCTGTCATGACCGCAACAGACCTCTCAAGACAGGCAGCAGCCGCCGCATCGTCCTTTGTATCGACGATCCGGGCGAAATCCATGAACTCCTGTGTCATGCGGTGTCTCATCTCCGGAGCCTCGAACTTCCCGCTCTCCATCGCGCGGCTCATACCGCCCGCGGCATTGGGGACAGGCGGCTTCGTGTCATCGGCAAACTCATAATCGACGCCCTCAATGACATTCGGCTTGCCGATGAGCCGCATCCAGCCGTTCTCGCCCTGGAAGATCGCAAAGGACGGACTGTCCGAATCCTTGGCTGCTGTACAGACTGCCGTCACTCCATCATAGCAGAGAACTGCTGTTCCGGATGTGTCAATCCCATTGAATCCAAGATTCGGGAAATACCTGGCATCCTTCGGAGCACCGAGAAGGCCGATCGTCAGATAGACATTGTAGAGATTGATATCATACAGTGCGCCGCCCGACAGATTCGGGTCGAAAGCAGGCTCGATCTCACCCGCCAGATACTTTTTATATCTGCTGGAATACTGTGAATAATTGCACTGCCCCATCTTCAGGGTCCCGAGCTTCGGCAGGATCTCCGCCATCTTCTCAAACACTTTGCTGTGCAGGGTCGTAATGGCCTCAAGGCAGTAGACACCCTTCTCAGCCGCGATCGACGCAAGTTCCCTGGCTTCCGCCACTGTGGAGACGAACGGCTTTTCCAGAATAACATTCACACCCGCAAGCAACGCCTGCTTTGCGTAAGGATAGTGCGCGCTGTTGACCAGGCCGATATACACGCAGTCAACCCCGCTGTCGGCAAGGAGCTCAGTGTAGTCCGTATAGACTTTGCCGATCCCGTACTCTTCTGCCAGCTTCTCGCCCTTTTCCCGGCTCTTCGGTCTTGCGAAAATAGCCGTGCGCTCGATCTCAGCGATCTCCTCCATGGCAAAAAGAGCTTCATGTACGATCTTACCTGTTCCGATAATGCCAAGTTTCATATTACCCTTCCTTCCGCTTACTTATTAATCTTCCAGCATTCTTATTAATATTCCAGCGTTCTTATCAATCTTCCAGCATTCTTATTAATCTTCCCGTGTTCTTATTAATCTTCCCGTGTTCTTATTAATCTTCCAGCGTTCTTATCAATCTTCCAGCGTTCTTATCAATCTTCCAGCATTCTTATTAATCTTCCCGTGTTCTTATTAATCTTCCAGCATTCTTAAGCCGGCGATTTCAGAGACCGGAAGGGTAAAGCAGATGGCGCCGGCAGGAGTGGCCGGGCCCATTTGTTCGGCGACTGCTTTCATGATGGCGGCCTTCTTGGCTTTGGTTTCCACTATGAAGATCACTTCTTTTTCTTCGGCGAGGGAAACGCCGAAGAATTTGTTGGAAAGTTTCGCGCCTGTTCCTTTGGCATGAATGGCTGTCCCGCCGTCGGCTCCGGCTGTTCTGGCGACATCCATGACATCGTCAATATGTCCGCTGTTCGCGATGATTATGATCAGTTCATAGTTAAACTCCATTTTGGGCACCTCTTTATTCATCTCCCGCTGATTTGTCATGTAGGCAAGTGTTTTTCCTCCGCTCACGCTTTTGAGCGGAACAGCCATCATGATCCCATTCCCGGGAATGTCGATCATAAATTCTCTCTTTGCATCTTTAAAAAAATCAGGGATCTCTTTTCCGGAGATGACTCCCGCGATCAGAGCTTTCTGCATGGCCTCCAGGCCCAGAAGATGAAGCTGCTTCTCGGTCGCCGTCCCTCTTCCCAGCATAGTGACGACCGGGGTGACATTTTTACTTTCATAGAACTTCATTAAGTCGTAGAGTTCGATCCTGTCGTGGATCGTTATTACCAGACTGACATCCATCACTCCACCTCCCATAGCTCGATGATATCCGCGTCAGCATAGTGTTCCATATATGCTTCCGGCGAAGGGTATACTTCTTCCACGGCCTTTCTGGAAAGGACATATCTTACGCCCATGATCTGCACCGTGATGAGGGGCATCATGGCAACGAGCGCGACTGTCCCGAAAGCGTCTGTCAGGATCCTGCCGCCGACGGCTTTGCAGACGCCGATTGCAAAGGGGAGCATGAAGGTGGCCGACATCGGACCTGACGCGACACCGCCGGAGTCAAAGGCGATCGCCGTAAATATGGGCGGAACAAAGAAGGACAGTCCCAAAGCGATCAGATAGCCCGGCACCACGATCCACAGGATGCTTATGCCGGTGAGGACTCTGATCATGGAGAGCGCCATGGCAAAAGCTATGGCAAGCTGAAGGCTGGTCAGCATTGCCTTGCTGCCCACCGCGCCTGCGCTGATCTCTTCGACCTGCCTGGTGAGGACATGCACAGCCGGTTCCGCTGATACGACGAACCAGCCGATCAGGGCAAATACCGGGATCAGGAGATATCTGGTCCAGCCGCTGTACATGGTCTGCCCGAGGATCTGCCCCAGCGCCGAGAAACCAAGGTTGGCTCCCAGCAGGAATATGACCAGGCCGATATAAGTAAACACAATGCCGTAAACGATCTTTAAAAACGCATCCTTTTTCAGGTGGAAGGAAAGCACCTGAAAAACGAGAAAGATAAAAAGAATGGGTGCCAGGGCTGCGAAGACTTCCTTCATAAAGACCGGGATAGATTTGATATAAGCAAATCCCAGATCGACAGTATCCGTGTAGCGGCGCGCGGCTTCAGACGCTATTTCAGATACAGTTCCCGGATAAAAAAAGCCCAGCAGAAGGACGGCAAGAACCGGTCCTACAGAACATAGCGCGACGAGCCCGAAGCTGTCATCCTCTGCCTTCTGGTCGCTTCTGATCGCGGCGACGCCCACGCCCAGAGATATGATGAAGGGCGCCGTCATCGGCCCCGTGGTCACGCCACCGGAGTCAAAAGCCAGACTGATGTAATCGGGGTCGGACAGAAGGGCCAGTACAAGAATAATCCCGTAAAAAATAATGAGCAGCAGCCTGAGACTGATGCCGAACAGGATCCTGAGCATACACAGCACAAGAAAAAGCCCGACACCGACAGACACAGTCAAAATCAGCACAAAGGGATCTATGTGGGGCACATTCCCTGACAGAACCTTCAGATCCGGCTCTGCCATAGTGATAATGACTCCGATCAGAAAACTCACAACCAGAATGATCGTTATATTCCGGGATTTTGTCAGCGTGCTCCCCAGATGCTCTCCGATCACGACCATCGAATTATCGGAACCATACATAAAAATGCTGAGCCCGAAAATCAGCAGGACACTGCCCACAACGAAAGAGAGCATGGCATCCGTCGCAACCGGTGCCGCAAGGAAAGCAATGATACAGACGATAATCCCTATGGGCATAACTGACTTCAACGATTCCTGGAGCTTATTGATCAGCATTTTGTTTTTAAGCATGGTGACTCCTCGGGTTACTTTTTCTTATCAGGGGTTTATGGTTATCATGGATTTATGGTTTATTTGTTACTCGTCACTCACTGACCAGACTCGGATAATGGTCTCTCCGGTTTTCTTTCCCTTCTCATGGGTTTAATTTTTTCACCGCCCGGACTAATTATAGTACAATTTTCCCTCTTTGTGTGCTTGAGCAGGCATTCGGATGGTTAACACATTCAATCCAAGTATATTTTGATACTGTACACTTTCCGCCATAGAATAGACCATTCTGATACCGATATTCTGGGTAATATCCTCTGGATCGACTATGTCTCTTCTGTCAGCAGGATTAAATGGAACACAGTCGTCCTTGATCCTCAGGATCAGCGAGCCATCCTTATGAACGACACGTACTTCAATATTATGCTTCTTATGATCCTCTGAATATCCGTGCTGGACAATATTCCCCGCCATTTCTTCAATTGCCAGTCCTGACAGCATGGATCTTCGGTGATCGATCCCCTTAGAGGCGCAGAACTCCTGCACTCTGGATGACAGTGATACGACCTCCTCGATCGTACTGATCGATATATCCAGGCGCTCACTCTCCTCTGCTCCGAAATCCTTCGGTATCACCATCAGCTCATCCATGCTGCGTGGGAGATGCCGGTTCCGGAGAGATGCATAAAGAAGAATAACCACCGTAGTCACTGTACCGTTAAGGATATTCGCCCAGTAAACACTTCTTATACCGATCAACGGAATCAGGACAGCTGTAAAGAAAACGACGTCCACCACCCCGTCCAAAGCCGAAAGAATACGGACCAGGATCAGCTTGTTGGAAATCTGCCCATAGCAGACGAAGTGCATACAGATCAGGGAAAGCGGCATACAGAATGGAAGAAGCCGGAATCCCCAGACCGTCATCATAAAGACCGGATCGCCTTTATCCTGATAATACAGCCTGGTAAAGGGAACTGCCATTATGGCAATGAATCCCGCCACTGCAAGCATGATAGGAACATATCGATATAACGCATTCCGCATTATATCCTGTATCGTCTGCCGGTCCTCCTCACCCTGTGCCACGCTGAACAGCATTCTTGATACCGCGGCCATGCCGTTGGGAACAGCCCAGAACAAATTCAGGAAGGTGTTGCATGCCGTAAAGGCGGAAAGTCCGACCGCTCCAACGAAGGACGTGATCAGCGCGTTGACCCAGAACCCGCGTATTGTCAGATATCCACAGGTTAATGCTCCGGGGGCACCGATCCTGACGATAGACCAGGAGTCTTTTATCCGGAAGCCCTTCAGCTGGAAACGAAAGTTTGCCCGCTTCGTAAAAAAATACTGCGCCTGGATAATCAAGAAGACCCACAGTCCGAGAACTGAGGCCAAAGCAAGTCCGAGCGCCTGCATCCCGAGTTTCATGATAAAAATGTAATTGAAAACCGGATTCACCAGAATATATACGGTACTGGCGGCCAGTGTGAGCCTCGTCTGGTTTTCCAGAGAAAGAAACCCTGACAATTGCTGCCCCAGAACCTGCGGCAGGATGCCCATTGACATACCGATCAGATACTGATTAAAAAAGACCCGCACTGCAGGATCATTCGTGAACATTCCGGTCCAGTTGAATGCGCCTGCTGCAGCCAGGAGAACCGCAACAAACACCGAAAAAGCAAAACCGAGCACCATATCCAAAGAGAATACCTCCTGGGTACGAGTGACCTGGTTTTTCCCTTTGTATTCCGCGCTCAGGATCTGCGATCCGCCCAGGAGCATTGTGCTGACGGCACCGATAAACATACTGATCGGGGCGAACAGCCCCACAGCACTCATAGCATCCTGCCCTATGAAATTTGATGCAAACAGGCTGGTAACGATGCCATTGAACGCTCCTATAACTGCCAGCAGGATCTGGATCGGCAGCAGCCGGAAGCATAGTTTTGCTGTTACCATTGAATGTGAAATAGTATGTTTCATCGCAAAAATTCCCTCACTCAAAATTCATCTGAATCTGATCATCCATCCGGCTGCCCTGTTTTGAACAGACCGCTCTTCCCGTGCGCTGCACCTGCATGTGCAGGGCCGCCCGGTGCGATAAGATGCTCATTTAACGGCTCAACGGACGGTTAAACCCGGATTCTTTTCATGCTCGATATTCTGATTGATATTCTCATTCATTATGGTCTATTGTACCAAAAAACAGGACATCGATTAAAGGGAAATAGTCCTTGCAGTTCCTATCCAACAAACGTTTCAGGCTAAAAATGCTTAAGGATGTTTGAGTCAGATACTTATGAGTTAGATCTTTATAAGAAGGTACTGCACATTATTGTAAGCTTATGTATAGAAGGACTTGGAAGTAACGTTATTAAGTGGGGATTTTCGAATAACAAGCCTCATTCAATCAATATATATCTATTCTTTAAAAACGGTGTATGAACATTAAGAATGAGGGATGACTGCGAGAGCTTTAACCCAAAGGACTTGTATGAGCTTAATATGCATGAAAGGAGTACGAGAATCTTGGCGACAGCATAATAAAAAATCTCTTGCAAAATGATTATTATCATGTATAATAAATATGTTCTGCAATTGCAGGACGAAATATAATGTGTCTGCGTAGCTCAGTTGGATAGAGCGACCGCCTCCTAAGAAATCAGGGTGGTGAAACGCAGCAAGAAAAAGTTGTGTACTTGGAGTTCGATTCCAGTCAAAAAATCGACGCTGGTTGCGAAAGAGTTACTTTTAAAAAGAGTTTCACCCTCTTGCAACCGAATCGAAAAAAACATCTCAAAAGTCTCCGGCTGAATTAGCAATCAGCCGAGATCATAAATCATTTACCGGGCCTCAAAAAGGCAAAAAACCCAGTATTTATGCGGGTTTCCGGACGTGTCTGCGTAGCTCAGTTGGATAGAGCGACCGCCTCCTAAGCGGTAGGTCGGGTGTTCGAGTCACCTCGCGGACGGGCTCAAATGAGAGTGGAACGATTAGCTGGCTAATCGCTCGCTCTCATTTTTCGTTTATAGGGAAATGAAATTACGAGCAGCCTCCCTGCTAAGCAATTAGCTGAACTGCTGTGGATCCAGCTAAGAAAAGCATTTCGCAGCTAATCGCCTCAAAAGAGGGTCTGGCTAATACAAGGGGAACACCGGCTGTCAGGTATGGAAAATCGATGAAAAACGGAGTAAAACCGTGAAATTTGTTCCTGCCTGTAAGTCCGTCAGCTAACCCGGTTAGCAGAGATTGGGAGAGACAATATTACAATTCTTAGCACCTGCTAATGCAGACGGCAAATGGAAAAGTGGCCCGTTTGGATCAGATTGAAACCAAAGATCTGGTCTGAACGGGCTTTTTTCGTGCAAAAATCGGCAAATCACCTGCAGGGAGAAGCATTTTTACCCGGTATCTGCTCTTCTCTTCCGGAAAAAGCGGAGGGGATGGCCACCGGTGCCAGGGTAAGGATAAAGACCTGTTCAGCAGCATCAGCGCTCACGAGTTTGGGAAAGACAAGGAGGATAAACATGCAGGAGAAGAACAGCGGGATCGGGGAAAAGGAAAGGATCGTTGAGATCGAGGTGGAGAGGCTCAGGGAATTCAGGGGGCATCCCTTCAAGGTAAAACCTGATGATCAGATGAACATGCTCATGGAGAGTATTAAAAAGTACGGCATCCTGAATCCCCTGATCGTAAGGCCCATCCCGGATGGTGCATACGAGATCATTTCCGGAAACCGCAGACGATATGCTGCACAGAAGCTCGGATACCGGAAAGTCCCGGTGATCATCCGTGTCCTTAAGGATGAGGAAGCTGTGATCAGCATGGTGGATTCCAACATGCACAGGGAGGTCATATTCCCCAGTGAAAAGGCTTTTGCCTGCAAGATGAAGTATGACGCGATTAAGCGCAAGAACGGGTTCAGCAGCAATGGGCAGGATGACTACCAGTACAAGGGGAGGAAATCCATCGAGATCATGGGTGAAGAGATGGGTGAGAGCCCGAAACAGGTCCAGCGCTACCTTAGGATCGCAGATCTTGTACCGGAGATCCTTGAGATGCTGGATGACGGGAAGATCGGGTTCACTCCGGCTTATGAGGCATCATTCCTTACGGAGGAGGAACAGAAGAATCTGATCCAGGCAATGGCATACACCCAGTCCTCCCCTTCCCTGTCGCAGGCACAGAGGATGAAGAAGCTCAGCAGGGACGGCGAGCTGGATCTGCAGGAAATGAAGAAGATCCTGGGTGAGGTCAAAAAAGGCGAGATCAACCGAGTCACCTTCAAGAATGAACAGCTGCACAGGTTTTTCCCGAAAGAATATTCAGCGGAGAGGATGAAGGAAAGGATCCTGGATATCCTGAAACTCTGGCAAGCTCAGCAGCTTGGAAATACGCAGTCAGAGAATTAAGCGGAATGAGAAAAGCAGACAGGAGGACAAAGAAATGGCAAAAGTGATAGCAATAGCGAACCAAAAGGGAGGCTGTGGTTATGGAAAGTGGTAGATTATGAAAAGTTGTCTCCACAATTCATTGAAAATACTGCCTTAATTCGTTGATTAACTTTGCATAATACATCATCCTTTGCAGGGTAGTGTAAAAGACACATTTAAGGAGGATGTTTTCAATGGAGACGAACAAGTTGCAACAGTTAATGGACGGGACTCAGGAGGCTTTAGCAAAAGCCAATGCTTCAGATTACTTCCAGAAGCGCTTAAGAACCGTATCCCGTCAGTTCATCATCTATGCCGATGAGCATGGTATTGATTACTTCAGTATGGACGTTGGGCTCCGGTTTTTAGAAGATCATTACTACATGTCCCAAAAGATTGCTGAGAAAAAGTGGTGCAGCATGTATCTTCGCTGCATCAATGCAATCTCTGAATATCAGATGACCGGAGCTGTGGATATGTATCTTACAGCTGCACGAAAGGAATATATATTTCCGGAACCTTTTAAGGAAAGTGCTGACTCGTATATTGCCTATCGGAAAAAGATAGGAATCATACCCAAGAGCATACAAGTCTCTCGCCTGTATCTTTTCAGGTTCTTTTCCTTTTTAGGAACGAAGGATCTACATTCAATTGATAGCATTACCGTTTCTGTTGTTCTGGATTTTTTGAAGTCACTCGCTGTTTTTGAAAAACCTACAATAAACGCTATCATGAGGGCTGTACGTCTCTATCTTAAGTATTGCTTCGAGAATGGGCTTATACAGGACAATCTTTTTCTGAAGATTCCGAATCCGCATTGCAACAGGAATAGTCGTCTTCCCTCGACCTATACTGCACAGGAGGTTCGTGACACTCTTTCTGCCATTGATATGGGCAATCCATGTGGGATACGTGATTATGCCATCATTCTTTTGCTGGCCAGACTGGGACTTAGAAGCAGTGATGTAGCAAATCTCCGCTTTTCCAACATTGATTGGGAGAATGACATGATCAGTCTGACACAGGTCAAAACAGGTAACCCTCTTAAACTTCCGCTTTTATCAGATGTTGGAGAAGCTATCATTAACTACCTGAAAAATGCCAGACCAAAATCGGATTCTGATCATGTATTTATCAGGATAAAGCCACCCTATACGGAGTTTAATCCCGGTGCAGTCGGCGCTTTGGTTCATGAGCGCCTTGTAAAGGCAGGTATTCGCCTCGAAGGAAGGAAATCCGGATCCCATGCGCTTCGTCACAGTCTGGCAAAGCGTCTTCTTGAGCATGAGATTCCACTGCCGGTAATCTCAGAAATCCTCGGACATGCAAGTACAGAGACTACGATGACTTATCTTCGTATCGATATCAATGAGCTTAAGAGGTGTGCATTGGAGGTGCCGTTCTAATGTCAAGAGAAAGAAAACCACCTAAAATGACCGGCCCGTTTGCAAAAGCAGCCGAGGACTTCATCCAGTACAAAAGAAACTGTGGCTTCAAATATGAAAACGAACCCAAGTGTTTGTCACGTTTCTGCCGTTTCGCTATGGAGCAAGGCGTAGTATCTGTTGAGATATCCCGTAAACTGGCTGAAGCGTGGATATCTCCGAAAGAGGGTGAGTCTAATAAAACGCGTGCTCACAACATAACCTGTATAAGACAGTTTGCCATTTACCTGGACAGCATTGGATACGATGCCTATATCCTTCCGGAACAGCGTGGATTATATGCCAAGTCGTTTGTACCTTACATTTTTACACATGAACAGGTCCGCTCGATCATCAAAGAGGCTGATGCCACGAAACCTCAGGAAGTCGCGAAAAACATGCATCTGGCCCTGCCTGTTATTTTCAGGATACTATACGGTTGCGGATTGCGCGTATCAGAGGTGTGCAATCTCAGGTTTTGCGATGTGAATCTTGAGGCCGGCATTCTTACATTACATGATCCAAAAAATGGTCGTGACAGGTATATCCCCCTTTCTGATTCCGTCAGGGAAGCCTGTGAATCCTATGCCGAGCATATCTGGTGGGAAAAGGACACCGAGTATTTTTTCATGGCACCGGATCGTACAAGGATAAGTCCGATGACGATTTACCAGAGATATCGCAGATATCTGGTCGGGGCAGGCATTTCACATGGCGGAAAGGGACATGGCCCGAGGCTTCATGACCTTAGGCATACATTTGCTGTCCATGTATTGCAGAAATGGATTACCGAAGGAGTCGATCTTACCGCAATGATGCCGATCCTTTCGACATACATGGGGCATGTGGATATACGTTCAACTGCTCAGTATCTCAGACTCACCTCAGAGGTCTATCCTGACTTGATGAAACAGGTCGAGAAAACCTGTTCGTATGTAATACCGGAGGTGATACATGAAGGAGACTGATTTTGCCCGATATCTGACTCAGTTCCTTGGCGTATACCTTCCCGGCCATCTCGGAAGCAAGAAGAATACCCAGCTCTCTTATCGCGACAGTTTTTCATTACTTCTTGAATACTGCCGTGACGAAGAAAAGCTCTCCCCGGAAAAACTTATAGTTTCACAGGTAGATCGTGATCTTGTCATGCGCTTTCTTAACTGGCTTGAAGAAGTACGCGGCTGTAAATGTACTACCCGAAATCAGCGGCTGGCCGCTATTCATTCCTTCTTTAGGTTTTTGATAGTAGAAGCACCACAGTACATGGAGCAGAGTCAAAAGGTACTGAACATTCCAATGAAGAAGGCAGACAAACCGCCACTCATGTATCTTTCGCTCGACAGTGTAAAAGGATTATTAGGCCAACCGGACAGAAACACAGTGCAGGGACGGCGTGATGCGGTACTGCTTTCACTTTTATATGATACCGGGGCACGCGTACAGGAACTGGTCGACCTTAAGGTCTGTGATATTAATCTTAACGATACAGTGACTATTATCCTTACAGGGAAAGGTGGCAAAAGCCGTATCGTTCCTGTTATGGCACCTACTGGAGATCTTCTAAGAAAATACATCGAAGGATACGGTTTATCGCATCCATCAAAAAGTAGGAACCCGTTGTTCACGAACAGAGGAGGAAAACAACCTCTCACCAGAGCAGGTGTTACCTATATCCTGAAAAAATATGCATCTCAGGCACAGATGGCTGGAGTAAAAGACATCTCAGGAGAAATAACACCGCACTGGTTAAGACACAGTAAAGCCATGCATCTTCTTCAGTCGGGAGTAAATCTGGTTTATATACGGGATCTTCTTGGACACTCCGATGTTTCTACTACTGAAATCTACGCCCGAGCTGATGAATCCATGAAGCGCAAGGCCTTACTTGAAGCCTACAAAAGTCCGGCGGAAGATAAACTGCCTAAATGGAAAACTGATAAGAATCTGCTTGATTGGCTGAAATCCTTGTAAGGGTTCTTAAGATTATGGAAAGAAATATAAGGCCCAAGTCAGTAAATCTCAACGATTTGGGACTTTACTTTCCATAATTACTTACTTTCCATAACCCACCTTATGCGAAGCTTCGCATAATTGCGGGAAAACTTCGGTGGCTGCCAACCTTGGGATCGGGCTGGCGATGGCCGGAAAAAAGGTCTGCCTGATCGATGCCGATCCGCAGGGGAGCCTGACAGTCAGCCTCGGATATCCGGATCCGGACAGCATCCCTGTGACTCTGGCAACAATGATGATGGACATCATAAATGAGGAGGAATCTCTGTCCCGGAAAGGGATCCTGCATCACGATGAAGGCGTGGACCTGATCCCTGCAAACATGGAATTGTCCGGTATTGAGGTATCCTTGTCCAATGTCATGAGCCGGGAAATGATCCTCAAAGAATTCCTGGAAACGATCCGCGATTCCTACGATTATATCCTGATCGACTGTATGCCCTCTCTGGGGATCATGACGATAAATGCCCTTGTTTCTGCAGATAAAGTGATCATCCCTGTGCAGGCAGCATATCTTCCGGTCGTTGGCTTGCAGATGCTCCTTAAAACGATCTCCGTTGTGAAGAAGAGGCTGAACAAAAGCCTCTCTGTTGAGGGGATCCTGATCACCATGGTGGACTACAGGACGAATTATGCAAAAGACATAACTGCTATGCTCCAGGAAAGCTACGGAAATGATGTGGGCATCATGGAGTCATTCATACCGTTTTCGGTTAAGGTGGCGGAGGCAAGCTCAGAAGGGATCAGCATCTTCCGATACGCAGCAAAGTGCAAGGCTGCAGAAGGTTTTTCAAGACTGACAAAGGAGGTTCTCAGAGGTGAAGAAGATCAGACCAGGACAGAAAATTAAACTGACAAGCGTAGAGGAACTGCTCGGCGTCAGCAACGAAGAATCCGCAATGGACATAGAGGTCGTAAAGATCCATCCCTTCAGGAACCATCCTTTTAAGGTGATAGACGACGAAAAGATGGAGGATCTGGTTGAAAGTATCCGCGCAAACGGCATTCTCTCTCCCGTCCTCATCCGTCCGATTGGGAACGACGTCTATGAGATGGTCTCCGGCCACCGTAGGATGCACGCAGCCATACTTCTCGGAATGGACCGTATTCCGGCTATTATCCGAGAAATGACTGATGATGAAGCCATTGTTAAGATGGTGGATGCCAACATCCAGCGTGAGGAACTGCTCCCGAGCGAAAAGGCATTTGCTTACAAGATGAAGATGGATGCTATGAAGCGACAAGGCTCAAGACAAGACTTGGGAAAAGAAACAACTTCCACCCAAATTGGGTGGAAGTCGGAAACGGCAGAGATTTTGGGAAAAGAACTTGGAGAAAGTAAAAATCAGATACGTCGATATATCCGTCTCACCGAGTTGATCCCGGAACTTCTCGAGTATGTCGATCAGAAGCGTCTGCAGTTTACGGTTGCCGTTGAAATCTCATACATCGATAAAGAAGTCCAGAAGTGGCTCTATGAATACATCAAAGACAACGGCATGGTTCGCCTGAATCAGGTTGTTCTCCTTCGGGCTCAAATGAAGACTGGTGCTATCACACAGGCCAAAATAATCTCCATGCTGAACAACAGCCAGCCCGGCAAAGGACCTGCCACTAAACTGACCTTCTCAGAGAAGAAACTCAGGGAGTTCTTTCCGGCACATTACACATCGACGCAGATGAGGGATGTCATTGAAAATCTGCTGTCGGACTGGAAACATAAACAGGATTTTGAAGAACTGAATGGCGAATAACTGAACTTCAAGGGAGATGATGGAGCATGAGTAAACACTTCAACTACTACTATGGATCCCAGGCGGATCAGTTCAGCTTTATACGGATTCCGAAGATCATGCTGACAGATAAAACTTTTTCTGATCTTTCACTTCAGGCAAAGGTGCTGTATGGGGTACTTCTGGACCGCATGTCACTTTCAAGGAAGAATGGATGGCTTGATGCTGAAAACCGTGTGTTCATCATATATCAAATTGGGGAAATACAGAAAGACCTGGGTTTTTCCAAGAAAAAATCAATCGATCTGCTCGCAGAACTGGAAAAATTCGGCCTGCTGGAGAAAAAACGCAGGGGACATGGCCTCCCGAACATCCTGTATGTAAAGAGCTTCATGTCCGATGCGGATACCGAAGAGGAAAACCTGTCAGTTCCGGAGGAGAAAGAGGCTGTTTCCAGAGGTTCCCAAACAGATACTTCAGGAATTCCGGCCACAGGATCCAAGGGAGATGATGCCGATATGTTGAGTTCGTCTGTCTCTGTTGACAGAGGTTCCGAAAATGATACTTCTGCCTTGAAGGCAGCCTCCATGGGTCCGGAAAAACGGGCAGACAGGATCATAAAATTATACTCAGAAGAGGATCGTGAGGAGGTTTCAGGCAAAGCAGAACTGTTTCATGATGGCTTAGAGGTGTCAATACCGACACTTCAAGAAGTATCGAAACCGGAACTTCAAGAAGTGTCAAAACTGACACCTCAAGAGGTTCCAAAATCAGCACTTCATGAAGTACCGAAAACGACACCTCAAGAAGTGTCAAAATCGACACCTCTTAAGAATAAGACTGAAATAAATAATACTGAGTTGAGTAATATCGAATCGAATCATATCTCATCGTCTAGTGTAGAGGTAAAGCAGAAAGGGGCTCAATGCGATGAGATGAGATGCGATACGATGGGATCATCCTCATCCATCAACGCGCTTGCTGCTGATTACAGGAGCCTTATCTGCAGGAACATTGAGTTTGACAACCTGCTCCTGACATTTCCATCCAAACATGAGCTGCTCTGTGGGATCGTTGACCTGATCCTGGAGACGCTCCTGTGCAGGTCAGAGGAGATCCTTATAGCCAGCAGCTACTTCCCTGCAGAGATTGTAAAGAGCAGGCTGCTGAAGTTGGATTATGGGCACATCCGTTACGTCGTGGGATGCCTCGAGACAAACACGACTAAAGTTAAGAACATCAGGAAATACCTGCTGGCAGCCTTGTTCAATGCCCCGACAACCATCGATGGGTATTACCAGGCTGAAGTCAATCACAACATGCCTGAATTTGTTCTGGGACACCGGGAAATAGAGCTGAATGTGTTGAATTGATCTTTCAGGAGGCTGAAAGAAAGGAGCGGTGGAATCATGTTTACTTTTGTGGGAATTGTCACTGGAATTGCACGGATCATCATCTGGCTGGTAAGGTTTATCTTGAAGATCTTGCTCATCCCTGTCATTATCGGGCTGACTCTGCTGGAATGGATCTGTACGATAGCTGTAGGATTTTTCGGCCCTCTCTTTGATATCTTTGGAGTTGTTCTGATCGCAACAGGCTTCCTGAGCTATGGATTTGGGTTGGACCCGTTATCGGAGATGTGGAGGACCGTAGGCTATGGTGTGGCCTTCTGTATGCTTCCCCTGGCCGGAGGATGGATGATTGAAAGGATAACACTGTTAAATCTGCAGATATCCTTATGGCTCCATAGATGAAGCAGGGTCTGACTTATCAACTGACAGAAAGAAAGGGTGCTGCCGACGGTCATTCCGAAGCAGTACCCTTATCTGGCGCTTTCAACCATATCGACATACTGGAATTTGTATCACAGAACCATCAGCAATGTTCCGGCTCCAATCAGGATACACCCTATCACTGACTTAAAAGTAAATTCTTCATGCAGAAAAACAAACGCCAGTATCAGCGTAATGACAACGGACAACTTATCAATCGGGACGACTTTTGAAGCGTCTCCCATCTGCAAGGCCTTGTAATAGCAAAGCCATGAGGCACCAGTAGCAAGGCCGGACAGAATCAGGAAAATCCAGCATTTCTGGCTAATGTCTTTTATTCCGGCTTGCTGATGAGTAATAAATACCATTCCCCATGCCATGATAACAACAACCATCGTACGGATCGCAGTAGCCAGATTCGATCCGACACCTTCAATTCCTATCTTTGCCAATATTGATGTCAGTGCGGCAAAGATTGCCGAACCAAGCGCTAATAAAAACCACATAGTGATACTCCTTCAAATCCCGATTTGGTGCCGGATACAGGACAATTATTCCACCAAAAGCTTGAACGCCAAACTTCAGTTCAATGCTTTCAGCAGAATGCCATGTTCAGTCCAAGATTCCGCATGTTGTTCATGCCTTCCTCATCCTGCTCCATATCGCCCGGCATCTGACCATAAGCCATATTCCAGTAGTTGGAGCCCGCAATGAACATCTCATGGTTCAATAAGATGTTAGTCCTGTAATACTCACTATATCAAACCATTACATAACCTCTCCAGCCGCGCACGGAATAGTATGAATCCGCGCCGTTGTGAAATGTAAACACAACACCATAGCGACGC
>NZ_FNFZ01000053.1 GCF_900101015.1 Sarcina sp. DSM 11001
TTCGATGCATATTACTTCAGCCCCGCATATACGAATGGAGCATTTGCATTGGATATGAGTTTGGCAACACACAATCTGGAAATGTGGGGAGTTGGTCCAGACTGGGCACCTCAGGAATTCGATATAATAACCATTCCGGTTTCCATCGCCAAAGCCGACGTTACAGGCATCAAGACCAAAACCTATACAGGAAAGGCACTCACACAGACACCTGTTGTAAAGCTTGGGTCTTTAACACTGAAGAATAATACCGATTACAAGCTGACCTACAAGAACAATATCAACGCAGGCACAGCAACTACGACGATTACTGGCACCGGTAATTATGCAGGCGCTATAACAAAGACATTCACCATCATCAAAGCCGCCCAGTCTATTACAGCAACAGCCAAAACCTCTACGATCCCGGTTGGCAAGACAACCACAGTCAGCCTCACTGGAAACAAGGGAGGAAAGTCCTTCAAAACTTCCGACACGACCATTGCCACAGTAGACAAATCCACGGGCAAAGTGACTGCCAGGAAAGTCGGCACGGTCAAGATCACTGCGACTTCTGCCGCGACTGCAAACTACAAAGCCGCGTCAAAGACTGTCACGATCAAGGTGGTTCCCGCAGCAACATCATCCTTTACAGCAGCAAACCAGGCGACAGGTATCAAGCTCACCTGGAAGAAGGTCGCCGGGGCTAACGCTTATTTCATCTATCGCGGAAGTACACAGATTGCAACCATCAGAGACAGCTCTACCGTATCCTATACGGACAAGAAAGCCAATACAAACGGGACAAAATATTCCTACAAGATCATCGCCAGCGCGTCAGCCACCGGCAGGAGCACACTCTCAAAAAGCGTAACAACTTACTGCGTGGCCAGACCGGCGATTAGTACCCTGACAAACAGTGCTGCCTCAAAGATGACGGTCAAATGGGGCAAGAACGCGAAGGCGACCGGCTATCAGATTCAGTACTGTCCTGACAAGACATTTAAGACCGGGAACAAGTCGGTGAGTATCAATAGCGCCTCTACTGTATCGAAGGTGATTGGAAGTCTGGCGAAAGGTAAGATTTATTACGTGCGGATACGGTCATTTAAAACTGTCGGAAGTACAAAGTACTTCTCAGCCTGGAGTTCGGTAAAGAGCGTAAAGATCAGCAAATAATTTTTATCTGTTGCCGCTCTTCAAAAGTTTGAAGGGGAGTACCCCGGACAGTTCTGCAAACACAGGACGAATGAGCGCTTGCTCATATGAACAATAGTTACACAAATAATAGACCTCCGGTGCCAGATTTGGTGCCGGAGGTCATTATCACGGAGAAATTTATCACGGAGAAATAAGGTTCAAATTGCATTTTAAAATCACTTCTTGACCTTCACTGCTTTCACTACACTCCACGCCGAGTAATGATTCTTCCCACTCACGGTCTTATAGCTCCTCACTCTCACATAATACATCTTTCCCTTGGTCAGGCTTCCGATCGTTTTGCTCACGGTTTTATTACTTTTAATCGTGGCAGCCTTGTTTCCGCTCGAGAAGCTCTTGTTCAGGCAGTACTGCACTTGATAGCCGGTCGCCTTTGTGTTCCTGCCCCACTTGACAGTCATTCTTCCTGCTGCTGAGTTCGTCGCGGAAGAGATGGCCGGGCGGGCAACACGATAAGCCGCGACAGACTTCGACAGTGTACTGGGTCCGGTGGCCGCTGTCGCGATAACCTTGTAGGTATATTTCGTACCGTTGGTGCTGGCTTTCGTATCCGTATAGGTCACTGTACTTCCACTGGTAATAGTCTTGTATAGGGAAGTCCCTCGATAAACCTTATATCCTTTTGCTTCGGCGACCTTCTTCCAATTCAGCCTGATCCCGGCCGCCAGGTTGGATGCAGTCAGTAATGTAGTTGCCGCAGGGACCACGTTGATGGTGACGGTCTTGGATGCGGACTTAAAATTATCGGTTGCTGCAGAGGTTGCGGTTATCTTGACCGTTCCCACCTTCTTCGCGGTGACCTTGCCGGTGGATTTAGCCACGGTGGCGATTGTAGTATTCGAGGACTTGTAGGTTACAGATCCTTTATTGCCGGTCGTGGAAACAGTAGTAGTTCTGCCCACAGCGATGAAGGAAGCTGCGGCTTTGGCTTTTATGGTCTGATCTGCTTTTTTAATTGTAAATGTTGTTGTAATGGAGCCTTTGAAATTTCCTGTGCCTGTGATCGTCACTGTAGCAGTTCCGGCATAAGTGTTGTTTTTATATTTAACTATGTAGTCAGTACCGGAATTCAGTGTCTTACCTTTAAGTGTTACAACAGGTGTCTGTTTAATAGCTCTGCCGGTATACGTCATGGAAACGACTCCCGTTACCGTTGCTTTTGTAATGGATTGAGGTGTCAGCCTGGCTATTGTCCTCTCTTCGACTGCCTCACAGTTGCTGCATCTGCGCTGCTCTTTTCCCTCATTGGTATATGTAGGCTTTGTGACAACGACCCAGCCACCCCATTCGTGTTCTTTATGCGGGATGACATCTGTTCTGGTCTCCCCGCATCTGGTACAGAGACAGGTAATGATACCGTCATTGTCACATCCGGGAGCGACAGTAACCGTTCCGTCATCCCAACTATGTCCCAGAGCTTTTTCGTCCGGTTCAACATACATTTTACCGCACAGTTTACAAATATAAGTCGTATAACCATCATGGATGCAGTCAGCAGGAGTAGTCTCGGAGTCATAATCGTGATCACAATCATCTATCTGTTCTGCGCTTCCGATGGTAAAACTGAGTTGTACTGACCCGCAGTATTCACCTCTTCCTGCAACTGTGACCTTCGCTACACCAATTGAAGTATTGTCTGTGTAACTGATCACGTAATCCGTCTCTTCTTTGAGCGTATTGTCGTTGTATTTTACAGTGACTGCAGGCACAGCAGGATTTCCGGTGTATTCGATATTATAATACTGCAGTGTGATTTCAGCGCTTCCTATATCTTTACATCTGGCTCCGCAGTCGACACATATCCAGTCGCTGCCCTCCAGGGTCTTCATTATATGTCCCTGTTTCTCACAATTGTGGTATGTCACCACGATTTCAGACGTGGAGCTCACAGATCTGATCTGCTCTGAGGAAGCTTTGTAGTTTATCGTAAGTGAAATCTCATGAGTACCCTCATTGAGCAGCTCCCCGCTTACCTCAGCAGAATATCTTCTGCCGTTCTGATAGTCAGCAAACTTGGTATCCTGCGAAATGGCTTTGCCATCGATGGCGAATTCTGCAGATACTATATCGGAGATATTACTGACATCTGCCGAGATCTGTACTGTATCGCTTCCATTCAATAATTCGATTCTGTCCGGATATATCCCTTTCACTTCAGGTATTACTTTCTGCCTTACCGGGAAAGTCATTTCAGCATCATTGTTTCCAAGCTTGATTTCATCGGCATATCTCGTTTTATTATCAAGAATGACCCTGATTTTAGCAGAAGATCTGGTGGACGGTATCCAGTCCGCTGATATTGCGTGCTTCCCGAAAGCGGAAATATACGCATTTCCCTCCCTGTATATCTCATCATCACCGTCATAGATCACTATGTCTGTCCAGCCGCCCCTCTGTCCGCGATTATATACATTGACAGCTATCTTAGATTCAGATCCACTAACCGCAGTTGTAGAGTCGCCATACTCATCAGAAACATAAATATTCTCAGGGTAAACTGCGAAGTCAGGATGAGGTGTGATGTCCATATATTCGTCTGCGGACCCGATAAATGAAAGCACTGCATCTTCCGGAACATAAGTGTTTATCTCTGTCTCTGCAACTACTCGATGGCTTCCCGGGTTTGTATCATAACTCCTTACGATGGTGTTAGACCCAGTATTCAGCTCGTCAGTAAAGAGACCAAACCCTGTGACTTCAGTAACGCCATCAGTTTCTATTGAACCCATATATGTATCATTGACCTGAATGTAATAATGACCTTTGACCCTGTTCGTAAAATCATGTGATCCGCTTGCCATTCTTGCTGTTATGTACATGAATGCGGCTTCCTGCTGCCCGTCTCCATCTGAATCATCAGACCCTTTGACAGAGCCCCTTGATTTATAGCCTAAAGATTGGAGGATGTTGCTCGAATCAAGTTGTCCGCTGCCGAGTCTTCTGTAGATCTCCATATATGCGCCAAAGCCTTTCATTCCTCTGGCAAGAGGGGCGTTGCATGTGACCTTACCGGCGTTAGTGCACTGTACACCATTTACGAGCTGATGAATGTAATTCCCCAGTTCGTCATTACTGTATTCACTTAGCGGTCCTTCTCCGATCAATGTTTTATGCATGTTCTCGAGCAATTTGAAACCATACTTCATAGTGGTTCCAAAGACTCGTCCGGTCGGATCACTTGGGATTCCGACTATGTTTTCAGCCAATTTGAGCAGCAAATATCCCTGTGCATCATCTTCGCTGACATCAGGGTTGGCAAACAAGCTGGTTGCATCTGCCAAATCTGAAAGATATCCGAAACCATCACTTACATAGCTGAGGCCTTTATAAATATTCATAAATGACTTCGCGCGGTTATCTGCATCCAGTATTTTGAAAATCCCATCTGTAACATAAGTCATAACAGTGACTTCTTTAGGAACTTCTCCCAATACAAGTCTGTCGACTGCTGCAGCTGCATCTTTCTTCAGATTGAACTGATCGCCTATTGCATTCAGGATCTCAACTGCCCAGTCATAGGAATCTTTTGAATCAATCTCAACTGTCGAGCAGTTAACAACTGTCCCTTTTTCTTTATCAACAGTCAGACCCTGGGGGTATTCTTGTGATGTAGTGCCTTTGCCTCCTACTATTATTTCGACAGTGACAGTCCCGCTTCCTCCGCTATATAAATAGTTCCTCGTTGCAGACAATGTGAAATCACCATTTTCTTTAACAAAGGACTGGAGTTTCTCAGCGTTCATTGCATCCATATTTGTTGAACTGGACGTGCATTCTATATCATAGTACGGATTTCCATCCTGCATCATTGCCACTCTTCCGGATTTGAGGGAATGGATCTCCTTCCCTCCGGTATCGAAACTTATGTCATATGCAAGTTCTTTACCTGCACCGGAAGCGATCAGTTTTCCTTCGACTCGTGTCAGCGAGTCTTCTTTCATCGCTGTCAAATCAGGACTCAGTATTGCGGTTATCTGCTGACCTGAATTGAATCTATAATTGTTGAATGTGTTCTCGAATCTCACATAGTCAGCGGCATCACCTTCTATTCTCAAAGTCAGATCCGTAATACTGTCGCCATTGTTACTCAGCGTATATTTCGTCTCCAGAGTAGATCCATTTATCTCAGCGGTTTTAAGATCTATATCAAGTACAGGGATGTGACAATAGAAATCCACATTAACGGATCCATTCTCAACAAATACCCCGTTCTTTTCTACCATAACTTTGACAGGTATAGAATACTCTTCTCTTTGGGCATTCTGCAGGAAAACGCTGAGATTAATATGCAGGATTTCCTTGCCATTGATCGTTATCGGTGCCAAATCTGATCCGCTGTCAACAAAGTTCAGGTAAATATCTTCATATGGATTTTCTGCCTGCAGATAATAGTGAACAGGATCATCTGTCAGATTCTTTACGCTTACATCCACTATCTGCGAATAATCCCTTTGTAAAGTGACTTTATCGTTGCTAAGTGACAGCAGGCTGTCCTTATCCGTATACTTTACCAGGACAGTTCCGTAGGCCGACTTGCCGGATACTAATTTACCATCGTCAAGATTGAAGACAGCCCTTGCAGCCGAGATTGCAGTTTTCCCGTAGAGACTGTTGTCTTTGATTTTCAGACGGAGTTTCAGGAGTACATCGCCATCGTTATCCCCTTCTTCCTGCGCCTGTGAAATACCTGAAAAAATGACTCTGACAGCCCCCGCTGCATCCGAAAGATATACATGTGTTCCATCCCCGCTGATACATTCGCCTGCCTCTGCGGAAACCGCTGTAAGCCTGGTGTTGTCATATAAGATCGTAAATTCACCGGAGGTAATACCTTCAGTGTTTGCAAGTCTTATATCGACAGGTATTTCATCACCCCGGAAGCCCTCTCCCTGTCCTATTATGATGAATCTGTCCGAGTCTGCTTCTCCGGGAATCACGTTGATCGTATATTGATCAGTTTTATTATTCTGATCTGTATATGTTATAATTGCTGAACCTTTCCTGACTGCCGTGATCACGCCAGTATCACTTACTTCAACTACTGTCTGTTCTCCATTTATCCATCCTGAGAAGGTTTTGCCAAGCAGCTTCCCAAGATCATGTGTGCTGCCTTCAATAACAGCAATCTCTGTCAGCCCTGTGTTGTTGAACGGGGAATTGAACGATGCACTCTGGTTAACTCCTGTCGGCAGGTTGATTTTCTTCAGTGATACGCAGTCTTCGAATGCATAATTTTGTATCAAACTCAGTGACGAAGGCAGTACTACATCACTCAGTGACGTACATCCACTGAATGCACTGCTCCCGATATCTCTCAACGATTCCGGCAAGCCAATCCTCTTCAACGAGGTGCAGTTCATAAATGCGTTGCTGTTGATCGTTGTTACTCTGATTGGAAGTTCTATCTCTTCAAGTGAGGTACAGCTGTTGAACGCGTCAAATCCTATCTGTAATACACTGTCAGGTATCGCCACTTCTTCCAGACTGTTGCATCCCCTGAACAGATTCTGCGGTATCATCTCTGCTCCGTCCTCGATCACTGCTTCCCGCAGCTCAGTACCTCTGAATGGCGAACTGTCCTGGGTGTAGCTGCACATGCTCTTCGGTATGGTTATGCCTGTAATCGCCGTTCCATAGAAGGCATCGCTCCCTACGGTCTCGACTTCCGGAGGAAGCTCGATCCCAGTCAGTTTGCTGCAGCCGTAGAATGCATTGTTTCCTATGCGGGTCACGCTGTCCGGGATCTCTATAGTCTCAAGTGATCCGCATGACGCGAATATATATGCCGGAATCTTCATTATGCCTTGCCCGAATGTGATCTCTGTCAGACCGGTGTTATAGAACGGAGAATTGAATGATGTGCTCTCATTCACCCCTGCCGGCAGGTTGATTTTCTTCAGTGATACGCAGTCTTTGAATGCATAATTTTGTATCAAACTCAGTGACGAAGGCAGTACTACATCACTCAGTGACGTACATCCACTGAATGCACTGCTCCCGATATCTATCAACGATTCCGGCAGACCTATCCTCCTCAACGATGTGCAGTTCATAAATGCATTGCTGTTGATCGTTGTTACTCTGATTGGAAGTTCTATCTCTTCAAGTGAGGTACAGCTGTTGAACGCGTCAAATCCTATCTGTAATACACTGTCAGGTATCGCCACTTCTTCCAGACTGTTGCATCCCCTGAACAGATTCTGCGGTATCATCTCTGCTCCATCCTCGATCACTGCTTCCCGCAGCTCAGTACCTCTGAATGGCGAACTGTCCTGGGTGTAGCTGCACATGCTCTTCGGTATGGTTATGCCTGTGATCGCCGTTCCATAGAAGGCACCGCTCCCTACGGTCTCGACTTCCGGAGGAAGCTCGATCCCGGTCAGTTTGCTGCAGCCGCAGAATGCATTGTTTCCTATGCGGGTCACGCTGTCCGGGAAGGAGGCACTGACCAATTCCTCAAGTCGAAGGAACGCACATTCTCCTATGCTGGTCACGCCCTCTTCAATGTTCAATACAGTTATGGATTCTCTATAGTCATTCCATGGAACATTCGTATTGCCGGTATTTGCACTATGAGTATTAATATAATCCCGCATCTCCCCTGTTCCGGAAATGGTCAAAGTACCTGCTTCGTCGAATTCCCAGGTCAGATTATCTCCATCCGCCCCGCAGATCCCGCTTGCCAGCACACCCATGGCTATGGCTGCGTCTGCACGGACTTCCTCTTCATCATCCGCCTCAGGAAGAACCAGATCCTCCCAGTTTTCCTGCTGGGATTCCTCTGACTCTTGTTGTGATCCATTCTCTCCAAGTTCCTGTCGGGATTCCTCTGACTCTTGTTGTGATTCATTCTCTTCAATTTCCTGTCGGGATTCCTCCTCCTGCGCCTCAAGCCCTTCTAATGATCCCTCCACAGGCTCCTCAATCTCAACAGAGCCGGTTTCTTCTTCGGTTTTATCCTTTGCTGTGGTGTCCGGAGTCGGATTTCCCTCTTCCACAGTATTATCTACAGGCACTTCAACCGTGTTTCCCTCTTCCACGGTATTATCTACAGGCACTTCAACCGTGTTTCCCTCTTCCACGGTATTATCTACAGGCACTTCAACCGTGTTTTCTCCTTCCACGGTATTATCTACAGACGCTTCAACCGTGTTTTCCTCTTCCACGGTATTATCTGCAGGCACTTCTACCGTGTTTTCCTCTTCCACGGTATCATCTACAGGCGCTTCTACCGTGTTTTCCTCTTCCATGGTATTATCTACAGGCACTTCTACCGTGTTTTCCTCTTCTGCAGTATTTTCTGCAGGAGCTTCCGCTGCTATAGCCAGCGCGGGACTGATATTTGTAAGGAACAGAGATGTTATTAGAATCATAGCCAGCACGGACAGCTTTCTTTTCATGATGTATTACCCCCATTGATCTCTGTCATAAGATTTGAGATATATGCCATTTCATAACTTTGTCAAACAGGTTATTTTTGACTGACCTACATTACTTTTAGGTCACTCATTGAATTCTCCTTTGCATCCCATATATTTTACCAGAAAAAGCGTTGTTTAATATGCTTTGAAATCGGGTTTTTCTTTAAAAAGCCGCGAAAAACGCTTCGAGTTTCGAGCCGGTCTGTATCAGTAATCAAATAAATTTTTGTACAATACCTCTTTTAAGGTGCCGTGATAAATATCCGAAAGTATGGTTCAAAAATACATTAAATATGTTATAAAATATGAAAATATTTTAATATAATTTGTATTTCTGATAAAATTACCTTGAAGGAGGTGATGCTTTTGCGTTCAAAAGATGTACTGCAGCTACTGCGTGTCACAAGGCAGACCTTATCAAAGTATGTCAGAGATGGAAAAATCCATGTGAGAAAGCTGCCAAACGGCCATTATGATTATGACAGCGATGACGTATACGCCATCTTTAACAAAAATGTTGAGAGAAAAACATGCCTTTATGCAAGAGTCTCAACAGCAAAGCAAAAGCCTGACCTGGAGAACCAGATCTCCATGCTGAAGCAGTTCTGTTTTTCAAACGGTTTCAAAGTGTCCTGCGTTTATTCAGATATTGCCAGCGGGATCA
>NZ_FNFZ01000045.1 GCF_900101015.1 Sarcina sp. DSM 11001
CGCCAAAGCTGTACATTCGGCGCGATACACGATTTTTAAACTTTGCAGCAGCTGTCCTTATAAAAAGGAATACTACCAAACACTTGCAAATATCAGGGGCTTGAAACCAGCAGCAGTATAGTGGCCGCCACTTCTGCATCCCTGATATGATGCAATAAGAAACATTGACAATCTCGCAGGAATCCCTTGATATTTGTAGGGGAAGTATGCCCTTTTTCAAGCGGTAGCTGGGATTCCTCAGAGATAACTGGTAAAAATCAGGCACCAGACACGGGGCATGGTCTTGCGTTGGTGTCCATGAATAATTCAGGATAATTGTTTTGCGAAAAAAATCGTTCTGCGAAAATAATTATTCTGCGAAAGCGATTATTCTGGCTGTATGAAAACCTGTCCCTGGTTATGGCTTCCGGGCGGTACCTGTCCGGGAGCTTCGTTTATACCCTCATTTTCATTCCCTGCTCCGTATCCGCAGCATATTTACTCTGCCTTAAAACTCCTGACCGCGTTGTCCAGAGCTTTGAGGGTTTCTTCGCCCTGGCCCTGAATATATTTGGCAGTATAGGCAACTGTCCGTTTTCCGGTGGAGTCATAGATGCGCAGCATATCGACAAGGTATCCCTGGAGGCGGTAGGTATATAAGCCTGCGGGGAGTTTTCTGCCTCCGATCTCGTAATCCTCATATTCGGTATAGCTCACGAGGTCGCTCCCGTAACTCTGCTGCATATGGGGCGTGTACTGCTCTTTGATATATTCGAAAGCTTCCACGATGAGATCTTCGCCCTGGTAAACGATCACATAGGGGATACGGCCTTCGCTCTCTGTATAGACAGTGATGCCCGTCCCGTCCTTATAGTCCCAGCTGTAGGCCGGGTCCGCCATGATGGAAAAGCCCTGTTCTTTGCATTCGATCGGGGCAAGTCCGGCATCAGAGGTTTTACCGGAGTCTTTCTTTTCATCCGGCTCCTGGGTGTTCTGAGGGGAAACTTCCTCCGGTGTCAGCTCTCCTGTGATATACTCCTGAAGAGCGACGAGTTTTGCCTCCTCCAGCAGCGCGTCTGCATATTTGCTGTCCTTTTTATCCAGGACATCTCTGCTTCCGCAGAGTTCGTGCTCCCCTTCCCTGCTCCAATTGCAGATAAAGCAGATATCCGGAGCGAGACTGCTGCACTCTGCCGTGTAGTAGGCGGCAATATCCTTGTCAGGATTGTAGACAAAATAGATCCGGTAGCAGAGGGGTTCCTCGTCGGGCTGGGGCATTTCGACCTGAACGATCTGCGTGCCGTCCTCCGCTTTGTAATAGTGTGTACTGTAGTCCTGTTTCGGGTAGAAGGGATCTGTTCCGTTCTCTTTGGAAACAGCTTCCCACAGAGGATAGATTCCTACATTGCGGACACCATCGAGCAGGGCTTCCGGTTTCTCGTAGAAATAGCGGGGCAGCATTTTGTGTTCAAAGAAGTACCTGACCTGTGAAGGCTTCCATCCCGTGCTTTCAGTCTTGCTGTCCTGTCCTGTTGTCCCGCCCGTTGAGGAATCTGTCCCTCCTGCGGTCTTCCCTGCAGAAGAGGCATCGCTGCCGGTGGAAGGTTCAGGATTAGAATCGCCGGAGGAAGGCCGGGCATTCGCCGAGTAGAATTCAACATTTTCCACGACATAATCGATCTGGGAAAACATCTTGTCGTATTCCGCCCGGATCTCCGGGTCGTTGTAAGCCGGATAATCCGTAGGCAGCCTCAGATAATAATTCATGGCGGACTGCTCACTGAATCCGAGATAGCGGAAAGACGGAAGATAGGTGAAACTCTGATTTACGCTGGCGCCGAGCTGGAACAGGAATCCGCCTGTCCAGATGTCTTCCTCCCTATATTTGTCATTACTTGCCTTCTGGTAAAAAGAGACCCCGCTCTGATGCTGTACCACCGTGAGCTTGCCGCGCCAGTCGGCAGGCATGCGCAGAGACAGCTCCTCAAAATAATAGATCAGGCTCCCGTCCTCCAGTATGTCATCAGTGTAATCAAACATCGACCTGGGTTCCGGCTCTGCAAATACCTGCATACTGAACACAGGTGTGATGAACAGGATCAGTGCGATACACAGTGCTGTCAATCGTTTCATAAGATCAGGTACCTCCTTTTGGGGTGCGCCGGAAACGGGGTTTCCTGCAGAATTTATAACTGTTTTACTGATGCAGGTCGAAATGGCTGATCTGCTTACAGTGTTACTTGAAAAAAGATTACTGCAGAGTTACTTAAAACAGATGGTTTCAGGAAAAGGTTTACATAACTGCTTCCATAGCAGCTTAAAAAATGGTTTATATTGGGATTTATACGTTTAATTATAAAACATTCAAACGCATCTGGGTATCTTATTTTGAAAAAGAACACCAGCCCCTTCGAGTGGTGCGTATGTAAAAAAAGGACAGGACAGAGCCTTTCCGGCTCTGCTCCTGCCCGGTCTTAATGGGATAGTCTTTGTTCTCTAGTCTTTGTTCTCTAGTCATTGTTCTCTAAGAGATGGCCGGATCTTAAAGAGACAGTCATACTCTAAATGAGATAATCCTCTTAAAAAATAGTCAAAAGCTTCTGCTGATACTCCGCAGAATCCCTGATCATGATTTTGTTGAAGCCAAAACTGTTCAGACAGGGGCCGGCATTTCCGGTATGCTGCATTTGGTCTTCAGAAGCTCGCGAAAAACATTGCTGACTCCGTGATCCGGAAGATTTTCGATGGTGCTCAGGGCCATGGTCATATGCTTTTCCATATCCTGGACCGCGCGGCGCATACCGCCGGAAACAACAGTGAGCCGGGTCAGCTTTCCAGCGTCCTCAGAGCTGAAGTTTCCCGCCTTTGCCGACCGGATGAGCTCAACGATCTGAGGCCGGATCTCTTCCTTCTCCATTGCATACAGTACGGGGAGTGTCAGGATGCCTTCGCGGAAATCCATCCAGGTCAGCTTTCCCTCTGCCGCCGAATCGGAAACAAAATCCAGCAGATCGTCGCGGATCTGGAACATATACCCGAAATGGATCCCGAGCTGCTCCAGCTGCGCCTGGATCTCCTCACTGCAGCCGCTCATCCTGGCACCGGCCAGACAGGCCAGCCTGCACAATGCCGCGGTCTTGCCGTAGATATTGCGCATGTACTGCTCTGCAGTAGCATCCTCCCGGAAACGGCACTCCATCTGCCCAAGCTCCCCCAGGCACATGGCTTCAACAGTATCGCCGAAATCTTTTCCCACCGGTTCAAAACCGTCCCGGAAGAGGCTCTGGACAATGCGGCTCAGGATCAGGTCTCCGGCATAGACTGCCATATCCTTCCCGTATTTGGCCTGTGTCGTAGGCAAGCCCCGCCTGATCGGCGCATCATCGACAATATCATCATGCACGAGAGATGCCATATGGACGAGCTCGACCAGGGCTCCCAGGCGGCAGAGCTTTTCCCTGGTCTTCCGGAAATCCGCCCCGTACCGGCTTGCCATAAGCAGCAGTCCGGGCCGCAGTCTCTTTCCTTTCGATTTTTTCAGGTCAGCCAGGATCTCTGCTACCGCACCTCCGTAGCCGGGATCGCACAGATACTCCGACAGACACTGCTCGACCTGCTCCATTTCCCTGTTAAATTCCCTCTTATCGTAATGTTCCATATCTCCCTCTTCAGTACCTGTCTGATCCTGTTACCCCGTATCTGGTCTGTAGCATGTACTCCGGAATACTTTACCTTAAAATACAGTCCGGTTCAAGAATGTAGAAGAAAACATACATTTGATAACGAATAAAAAACCAGAAATAAAAAACCGGAAACGCCTGTTTAGAGCATTTCCGGGAAAATAAAAAAATGGAGACGGTGGGATTCGAACCCATGACCTCTACACTGCCAGTGTAGCGCTCTCCCAACTGAGCTACGCCCCCAAGTGGTCCCGTGTTTTGAACCTTTTCTATAATACAGGAAAAGAACGGGAGATTCAACCACTATTTTCATTATTTTTTGCAGTCTTCTATTTTTTTTTAAGGCTTTTCAAGGCTATTTTACAGATTTTTAGCAGCCGGTTCCGGCAGTTTTTTAACAGCTTTTTTAATTAAGCCTTTTTAACAGAGCCTTTTTAACACAGTCTTTTTTAACAGAACACTCTTAACAGAACCTTCTTGACAAAACATTTTAACAGAACATTAAAAGATTCATTTATAGACCGGTGTGAAAGTCCTGTCTCTGTCGATGACAATGTCCGCGCTGACCGGATTGCCGTCCTCATCCTGCCATCCGATGATCTCGTTTTTCAATATCTGGGTTTTGACCTGTGTCTCGCCGTACTCAGGAAGGGGAAGGTATCCCAGTACTTCTCCGGTAGGAACATAATGGGACAGGTTTCCCCACTGAAATGAATACTGTACGCAGGAGAATGCGTCAGGATCCTTTACATAATTATCGAGGAAGGCAGCCCTGCGCTGCAGCCAGGTATTGAGCTGCTCCTCGTCCGTCCTGAAATCATTTTCGTTGCCGCGCCGGATATTGTTCATGTAGGCAGCGGATTCGATCGCGGAGACTTCCTCTTTGAATTGTGTATCGAGGAAGGAGTGGACAAGCGGAGAAATATACTCCTGCCATCTTTTATGCAGTTCTTCTTCAAAATCCTTATGTGTGAGCAGTCTGTTCATCCAGCCGTGGCGGGTATCACGCAGCATCAGCAGGGAAACAGCCGTCTCGGGATAGTTTCCGTAAAGCATCGTGCCCGCGGAGTGATCAAAGTCCCACATCGGGCCGCAGTACAGGAGAGGGTCCCCCCTGTCCTTAATAAGGTAGAAACTCCATCGTTCCGAGTCCCATTCGACAAAGAATTCCTCCAGGAGAAACATGTCTTTCCAGGAGGGGAGATCCAGATATTCACCAAAACCCTTGTCTGTCTCCGGATCTATGCCGTCTTCGCTGTAGATCGCTCTTTCCGCAGCAAGCATGTAGTCCTGCAGGTAATTAACTTCACCGATGGTGGGCCAGGACGGCGACATGATCCGGAATCTTCTGTGCACTGTCGAGAACCAGCAGTCGGTTCCACTGTATTTTTCATACTGCTGCAGCAGGTAGCCTCCGGTGTTGTCGGCGGGTTCACGCTGCCAGGAATATGCCCATTTTTTGAGTCTTTCCCCTTCTTTATGGAGGGCGATCCTTTTGGGAAGCTCTGACTTTTTAATCCCTGAAGAAGTTCCTGAAGAAGACCTGTCTGGAGAAGAAGTTCCGGCGGAAGCTGTTCCTGTGCCAGAAGTTCCGGCGGAAGAGAGTTCCCCTGCTGCGCTGCTGTCATCATCTTCTTCATCGTCTTCAACGACCTGAGGAGGTTTTGTCCTGCCGTTTACCTTGAGGATCTGATTGTCAAGCTTCTGGATGTGCACGCTGCCGCCCTCGCGCGGGCGCTGGGAGAGAAAATACAGCCCGTTGTATTTCCCGTTCAGAAAAAGATTGACAAATTCTCCCTGCGGTGTATCCCTCACCTGCATACTCTGTGCAAGCTGTGAGGAAATACGATTGAGGAGATTGGTGCGGTCAAAAGAATTGGAGAGCAGGCAGAGTTTTTTGCAGTTTGTCATCCCCAGCACACTCTGTTTTTCGGAAAGATTGAGGTTATAGGGGCGTTTGGGCATTTTCCAGGTGCTGTTGCCCCGTCCGCTCACACTTCCATAACCTGCACAATCGGCAGCTCCATCCGGCGTACAGACAAGATACTCCACCGCCTCGGATGTCTGCTTCAGCATGTCTCCGTCCACGGCGGCCATGCTGCCGCTCGCTGTATCGAGATACATGGATGCAGTCCCTGTACAGGAAAAAACATACAGGGTATCCTCCTGTACACTGCCGTCGGTACCTGTCATAAGCACATGAAAAGCGCTCCCGTTCCAAAGACCGGAAACTTCATCCCCGGAAGCATACGTCCTGGTGCCCTGATCTGCCTTGTCCCCGGCCCCGCCTTTCTCATCTGGAAGGAGATTTGCGCCGTTGAGACGTTCGCCCTCCTGCAGCGGTGCCAGAGAGACTTCTGTATAGTCTGAAAAAAGAATACAGGGGTGCCCTGTCATATCCGCAGGAAGAAAGACCGCCCAGCAGAATGTCCCTTCTGTGCCGCCCAGGTTCCCTGCGTCTATCTGAACAGGAAAAGATCTCTGAAACCTGTTATTGTTACCCGCTGTAAAAGCGATCTTCTCCAGCGGCCCGGCGGATACGGCTTCTGTCCCCGCACCTGTCCTGTCAAAAATCTGTCTCTCTATTTCTACGGGTTCAGCGGCAGGCTGCATCCATGCCGCAAGCTCCGGATCCTCTTTCGCAAAAGCCTGTCCGATCATGGAATCCGCCGTGGGTCCCGTGCCGCGTGCTCCTGCGGGAACCATGCCCGCCGAATTCTTCCCTGTTTCCCTTCCATCGGCTGCCTGCTGTCCGCCTCCCGGGCTGTCATGCGCAAGAACCAGAAGAAGCATGGCCCCTATAAGGGCTGCTGCCAACAGCAGAAGCTGCTGCCTGCCTCTCCTGTTTTTCCTGTAGCCGCTGCAGCCGCGATCAGATCCGCCGGCAGGATTCTTTTTCCTGTCAGTACTCCTGCCCGCTTTCCGGCTCATATTCCTGTCGGCACCACTGCCCATATTTCTGTCAGTACTCCTGTCAGTTCTCCCGTTTGCATTCCGGTCCATGTACTTCTTTTCCTTTATATTTCCTTTTAAATGCACTTAAATGCACGTATTTAAATACATGTTTTCGCTGTCATATACTTTACCACAAATCGGGTAATGATGTATATCATACGGGAACAGAAAAGCCGTTGCCATGCACTCCCTCTGGAGAGTATAGACAGCGAGTTACAAGTCACGCCTGCGCCAGCCTCGAGATAGGTGTTTTCACGCGTTTTTTGCGTGAAAACCCGAGTTAAGCGGCGAATGCCCATCCCCGAAGGGGATTTAGAATGGGCATTCGCACCGTTACATGGTCACAACCTGGTCAGGTTGTGACCATGTAACAGTAATAACAGGCACTTGTCAATCCCGACCTGCAAGGTTATATTAAAAAATAATAACAGATGCTCTGCAAGACGATCTGCAGCCCCCCGGTTCAGATAAAAGAAAACGTTATATTGATAAAGATATGACGTTAGACAAGGATATGGCGACAGGTTAAAACAGTAAAAAGATAACCTTTTATAAAAGAAGCTACCCATATATACATATATATAAAGGAAATAATGAGAAGAAAAAGAAATCCAGTTTTCCTGCCTTTTGTCGTGGTCACGGCATTTTTGTTCGCAGGTATTTTTATCAGTGCCGCGACAGAGGGCCGGGGCAGCAATAAGGCACAGAGAGAGGTTCAGGAGACCAGTACCCGATGGCAGCTTGCCCGGCAGGATGAAGCAGAGGAAATCTCTGCTGATCCTGCGGGAGAAACTTCCCCTGAAAATTCCTCAGCACAGCAGAACGGCACAAAGGGACAGGGGCAGAAAGATTCCGGCAGCACTCCTTCCGACAGTACTTCCGGGGACGGAACCTCCGAAGTCACTGACTCTGAGGAGCCTTCGGGCTTTGATTCCCTCGCCTTTACATCAGATCCCGGCACAAATGCCGACACGGAAGGACCTGCCTTCCGTCTGACACCAGATGACGAATCCGGGATCCAGTATGCCTATGTGCCTGCGGAGATGAATGGTCCGCTGATGCTGCTCCTGAACAGCGAAGAATCGCTGGCCATAGAAGCCATTGGAGCGTCCGGGCAGAGTAGCAGTGAAAACGATGACAAGGTCTCCGAAGACAGCAGCTCTGCCGGAAAGCAGGATAAAGGCAGTGGCAGCGCAGGCAGTGACGGTCTGTACCGTGCGGGCGATACCCTGCCCGCTTTTTCCCCGGGGGAACATTACCGGTTTTCCATCCTGAGCGGCAGCGGAGATTCCCTGGGTTCGGAGGAGGTCGTCTTTTATTATACGGAAAATGTTCCGTCGATGTATGTGGACACAGCCAGCGGTTCCATGGAGGCTATCGACAAGGACCGCCATCACGAGACGTCGGAAAGTGCCGTCTACCGGATCTATCATGCCGACGGCTCCCCTGATTCCAGCGGGCGCTGCACGATCAAGGGGCGGGGCAACAGCACCTGGTCCCAGGATAAGCGTCCCTATAACCTGAACCTCAAACAGGAAAACATCCTGCTGGGCTTAAACAGCTGCCGCAAATACGCCCTGATCGCCAATTTCTGGGATTCCACCCAGACGCGGCAGTATTATGCCTTCAAAACAGCTGAGCGCCTGGGACTGCCCTACACACCGCAGACCGTTTTTGTCAACCTCTATCTCAACGGCCGCTACCAGAGCCTCTACCTGCTCACACAGCGGCTCAATGTCAAGGGCGGCACCGTACAGATCACGGACCTGGACAAGGCAAACAAAAAGGCAAATCCCAAGCTGGGCGCCGGTCTCCCGGAAACTGTCGTTATGGACACGGACGATGACGACCACGACGCCCTGGCTTATGCCTGGGAGAACGAGCCGGACAACCTCACCGGCGGTTATCTCCTGGAATTCCAGGCTCGTTATGAAAAGGAGGATGTCTGGTTTAAGACCGACACTCTGCACATATCCTTCAAATCACCGGAGACTCCTTCCGTTGGAGAATATGAGTACATCTCCGACTATGTGCGGGAAGCGGAAAAAGCCCTGTACTCGGAGGACTGGACCAATCCGGACACCGGCCTCTCCGTCTTTGACTATTTTGACATGGACTCCTGGGCGCGCATGTACCTGATCCAAGACTTCTTTGTCCAGTCCGACGACGAATACTACAGCTTCTTCTTTTATAAGAAGGCAGACAGCCCGCTCTTGTACTGCGGCCCGGTCTGGGATTTTGACCTGTGCCTGGGCAACATGAACTGCGGAGACTACTACAAGACCTCTGCCCGGACACTCTGGCTCAAGGACGGCCGTAAAAAATGGCTGCACAGGCTGCAGCAGAATCCAGCCTTCAGTGAAATGGTCGCCGACCTCTATCTCAGCGAACTGGAGCCCATCGTCCGGGATCTGCTGGACAAAGAGTATGAACAGATGGTAGCTTATTTGGAGCCGGACACAAACCTCAACTATCTGCGCTGGCACAAGAACCTCAACTACCAGGAGCGCACAGGCTGGGTGCGGACCCTGCTGGAGACCCGAGTGCAGTTCCTTCACGACTACTACACCGATCCCGGCAGCTTCCACAGGCTCCTTTTCCACTTTGCCTGGGACGATTTTTCCTATTATGTAAAGGACGGCGAGACCATGGGCTTTCTGCCGACCTATGACTACGGGGAAAAACAATCTACAGCCCAGCGCAATGCGAACGGCTTTATCACAGGCTGGCAGGACACCTCTTCCGGGGAACTCCTGCAGCCGGAGACACCGATCTACGAAGACCGGGAATTTGATCCTGTCTATATTCCCTGAATGTAACATGGACAGCAGTCTCTGCGTCTTCATTAAAGCGGGATCCCCAAAAATGCAGCGGCGGGTTCCCCCTTCTGCTGCGTGAAATATAACAATACGGCAGCGAAGCATCTTCTGCTGCCTGAGATATAATAATGCAGCAGCGGGAGCATCCCTCTGCTGCGTGAGATATAATAATACAGCAGCGGGAGCATCCCTCTGCTGCGTGAGATATAATAATACAGCAGCGGGAGCATCCCTCTGCTGCGTGAGATTTAAAAATTGCGGCAGTGAAAGATTCCATCTGCCGCGACGGAGGATACAAGTCATGAAAAAAAGACCCGCCTCTTTCCAAAGAGCCCTCTTTAAGGCCTTCTTTGTGGTCACTCTTGCCGCTTTGACAGCCGCTGTTCCAGCCGGCTGCGGCAAAACGGAAACGAACAGTTCTTCGGATGAAGGGGCAACCTTTGAAATCGATTTTGGCACTACAGGAGCCTCCGCAGAGGAACTCGCTGCAGGATCCTTTGCCAGTTCTCTCCCCGCTTCAGAATTCTCCGCAGAAGCGGCGGGAATCGGGGAAACCGAGGCTTCCCCGTCCGGAGAAACAGCTGCTGAAGCCGCAGCCGGCGTAATGCCCGGAGGAAGCAGCACGGCTGGGACGGACAATTCCGCCTCTATGATGACCGGAAATGCAGCAGCGGAATACTCCACCTCTGCCGAAGCAATTGCCCTGCGGGACGGCCTCCCTGAGCGCAGCGGTGCCGATACCGATCTGAAAGAATCTGTCCTGTCGCAGGCCCTGTATGCCTGCACCGGCTGGGGGCAGTCCACCGGCAGTTCCCTTCACGCCATCTCCGCGGCAACATTGCTGCTGGACTGGTCCAACAGCGTCAGCGCGGGCAGCGCCGATCCTGCTCTGCTGGAGGATGCCGTCCGTTCCGAGATCGGCCGGCTCTCTCCTGTTCAGGTTCAGACACTCAGGGACAACTGGTCCTTCATCTATTATGACGCGGATACGATCCTGGACAGCTTTAAAGATGTCGAAAGCCTGGCCGAAGATGCCGGCTGCCTTGAGGATGCCCGGAAAGTATCTGAAAACAAAAATTCCCGCAAAAACTGGAGGGCAGTTTACGACGCGATCGAGGACGCCCTGGCAGCTCCGTGATGACTGCGCTGAAGCAGGCTGTACACGCCCTCTCGAGGGCGTGTACATGTAACGCTTGCGCGCGATGATTCATCAATGCGAAGCTTTGTTATATGCTTCGCTGTGCACAACACACTCTGCGAGTGTGTTTGCGCCGTTGAACTCGGGTTTTTCGCGAAAAAGCCGCAAAAACCGCCTGGAGTTTTGAGCCGGTCTGTACTGTAACGAAGCCACTGAGGCTGCTGAAACCATCAGAAAAGATTCATTGCCAAGATTATCCCGTTCGGGTATAATACAAAATGGCTTGTTTTCTCATACATAGTAAAATTGATGCTCATCCGCATCATTGGAATACCAGTCGCATCGTCCATCTGTATGTCATGCCAGTCATGCATACACAGGTTTTGCATGCTCATTTGCATGCTGTTCTACTGTCAGGCCCCGCAAATAGATAACTTCATAATTTCGATTTTATTTATTTCAGTGCCCTGTTTCTGAAAATATTGATCAACTGCTGATGTATCTGCTCCAAAGTTAAACTGATCAAACGAAAGAGGAATTCACTTATGAAAAAAAGACTTTCACTGCTTCTTTCCCTGGCCGCCGCATTAGGTCTCATGTTTTCAAGTGCCGGCAGCCCCGGGATCACTCCTGCCCAGGCGGCAGAGACAGGAACCACACAGACCACCACATCTACCACTGGACAGAAAACTGAAAAGAAGACTGAAAAGAAAAAAGAGGACACAGTCCTCCGCAGCATCCTGACCAACGAAAAGATCGATCCCGAGATTGCAAAACAGAGACCGATCGCCGTCATGTACCCCATCAACTATGAGGCACAGCCCCAGTACGGACTGAGCAATGTCGATGTCTTCTATGAAATGATCGAAGAAGGCAACATGAGCCGTCAGATGGGCATCATTCAGGACTGGAAGAATATCGGTCAGATCGGCAACATCCGCAGCACCCGCTCCTATTTCGTAAAGGAAGCCATGCGCTACGATCCCATCATGATCCATTTCGGCGGCCCCATCGACTGGCTCAAGCCTGTGACCGACCGTCCTGATCTGGACAACCTCAACGGTGTCGGCGGTATTCTCGGCGGCGACTACGGCGCTTTCTATCGTGTCAACAACGGCAAGGCCATGGAGCACACCGCCTATACCTCTTCCGACTACATCATCAACGCCTGCGCAAATGCCGGCTACACCCTGTCGATCCGTCCTGAGTACTATGACAGCCGTCAGTTCTACTTCAATGATCCTGATGACCGCAATACACTCAAGCAGTACGAGGATTCCATCCCCGCCAAGAATATCGACATGAGCGGTGCCTTCCCTGTGACACAGTCCTCACTTGTCTATAACGAGGAAGACCACAAGTATTACAAATACCTGTATGGCGAGCCCCAGTGTGATGCCGTCACCGGCGAACAGATGGCTTTTGACAATGTCATCATCCAGGAGGCAAAATTCAAATATGTGGGCAACCACGGCTATGTCGACCTCGACACCATCTCCCGCGGCCGCAATGCCTACGTCCTGACCGAAGGCCGCTGTGTGCCCGCCCACTGGTGGCGCAAGGATATCCACAAACACACGACCTACTACTACAAGGATAAATCCCGTATCCACCTCAACACAGGCAAAACGATGATTTTTATCATCCGCGACCACCTGGATACCTTCACCATTGACGGAACTACCTACAAGACAGAGGGCGATCCTCTCACCCCTGCATGGTAAGGTAAAACGGTACGATCCGTTCAATATCAGGTTTTGACAAGATTTTAATAATGGATTTTGATAAGACTTGAAAAGTTCTTAAATAAGATCTTAAAAAAATTAAAATCTTAAAAAAAAGCTCTGTGTCCGCTCAGGACACAGAGCCTTTTTTCTTCATAAAAATCAGTCTTTTATCAGCACTCCAGCCCGTTTTTAAATCTGGTCATCATTTCATTGGTGAGGCTGTGGTCAGTCGGCTGCAGGACGATCTCGTCCCTGGTATGCCAGGCGGCTTCCTTGAGTTCACTGCTGTCCATATGGATGGTGGGATCCCCGTCCACGTCACAGAAAAAGCCGGCCAGCAGATCATCCACAATACCCCAGGGCTGGGATTTGTAATAGCGGATGTTTTTGACCCGGATGCCCGCCTCTTCCATGACCTCACGACGGACTGTGTCCTCAAAAGTCTCGCCGATCTCAGTAAAACCGGCGATCAGCGCATAATGGGCAAAGTCCCTTCCCGCGTATTTTGTCAGCAGGATCCTGTCCCCGTTGAGCACACCGACGATAACAGCCGGGATAATCCGGGGATAAATGACACGGCCGCATTCAGGACAGCGGAGTGCCCGCTCCGTATCCGAATGGACTGTAGGATGGCCGCAGGTCCCGCAGAAACGGTTGTCCCGGTACCAGTTGGACAGCTGATAGGCAGTCAAAGCTGAAAAGAGTCTGTGCTTGGGGCCATAGGCCGCCATGCGCATCTTGCGGATATCCACAAAAGCATACTCTCCGGGAATCTCCTCTTCCTTCAGATCCTCACGCAACAGAAAGACGGGCCTGCCGTCCACAGTAAACAGATAAGTGTACTCCCTGCCCGCGCCGAGATCCCTCACCTCCGGCAGCCGCAGATAGCGGCCGCGCTCCAGATAAAACTGCTTCTCATCCTCTCCGTCTTCCGGCATACTGAGCCTTTTCTGATTAAAAGCAGCTCCGGCAGTTTTTTCAAAAGAATGTCCGGCATTCCTCAGGACCAGCAGCTTCGGTCCGCGGAAGCAGAAGACCGGGTTGTCCCCGGCAGGCTCGGTTCTCTCACAATACTGGTTGCGCAGACTGTGCGGCGCAATATCCTGAATCATCATAGCAGAATCCTCTCTAAAATTTAAATCGTATAAATCGTCTCTTGATCCGCCCGGCTCTTCCGGTCGATCAGCTCATTATTATCAATAGCTGTCAGAAGTCACTCGCTGACCACCCCGGTATTTTCCCATTTCGTGAAACAAAATACTACACCCTCTGCGCAAAAAGCCGGGTTGACCAGTTCTCTCCCTTATACCATTTATGGAAAACAAAGTAAAGCCCGGAAAAGCAGTCTGTCTGTTCCCGGGCTTTTTTCTCTTCTATTCTCTTTTACGTTCAGCCTCGCATCCCTTTTCTGTTGTGCCTCAAGGCTGTTTCCTGATCTGCCCCGCATCCTTCTCAGCTGCGCCTCACGGCTGTTTCCATTTCGGCTTCACGTTGCTTTTCAGATCTTCCTTAAAAGACAAACATGATTTACACCAGAGCCCTGATAGCATTGAGCACGCAGAGTACCATGACGCCCACGTCAGCAAAGATCGCGAGCCACATGTTGGCGATGCCGACCGCCCCCAGCAGGAGGCAGATGGCTTTCACTCCGATGGCGAATCCTATATTTTCATGGACGATCCGGATGCATTTGCGGGCGATGCGTACAGCCTCGGCGATCCTGAGAGGGTCATCATCCATCAGGACGACATCCGCCGCCTCGATTGCTGCGTCCGAGCCGAGGGCCCCCATCGCGATCCCGATATCCGCCCGGGAAAGAACCGGCGCGTCATTAATACCGTCCCCAACAAAGGCAAGACTTCCTCTTCCGGCTCCCTTTGCGTTCTCCGCCAGCAGCGCCTCTACCTTTTCAACTTTCTGCTCCGGCAGAAGGCGTGCATGATATTCATCGATTCCGAGGTCACCAGCTACGTGGGCCGCAATCTCCTCGGCGTCGCCGGTGAGCATGACCGTCCTGGTGACACCCGCCCGTCCGAGTTCGCGGACCGCGTCAGCCGCGTGAGGTTTGATTTCATCTGCGATCAGGATATGTCCCATATACTGTCCGTCAGCGGCAACATGGACGATAGTACCTGTCTCCGTCTTTGAGTGGTCATCCTCGGGAGGGATCACGATCCCCAGTTCCTGCATCAGCAGACTGTTGCCGGCGGCTACGGATTTTCCATCCACCTCCGTCACAACACCCCTGCCGCTGATCTCCCGGCAGGTGCCGACGCGTCCCGGGGACTCCGGTTCCTGTCCGTTGACACGGCAGGCCTCACGCAGGCTCCTGCTGATCGGGTGCGTGGAAAAGCTCTCCGCCAGGGCGGCGTATTCCAGCAGTCTTTCCTCAACTGCTTTGCCTCCTGCGCGCACAGCAGATGCCTGATCTCTGCTCTCTTGAGCCAACAGGCCGGCCGGTTCTCTGCCCGGCTCTTCTCCTGTATCTCCTAAATCTCCTGTATGTTCATATCCTGTATGTATATATCCTGTATGAGCCGGGCAGATCCTGGCGACGGCAAAATTTCCCTTTGTCAGAGTTCCTGTCTTGTCAAAGACAACTGTGCGTACATCCGCCAGTGTCTCCATGAAATTGGCACCCTTGATCAAAATCCCCTTGCTGCCGGCTCCTCCGATTCCTCCAAAAAAAGTCAGGGGGATGCTGACCACAATGGCGCAGGGGCAGCTGATGACGAGAAATGTCAGCGCGCGGTAGATCCATTTGGACCACAATGCCCATCCGCCGCTCCTGTGCAGGAAAACCATGCTCACGACGGGCCCCAGCACTGCCAGCGCGAGAGCGCTGTAACAGACAGCCGGTGTATACCACCGGGCAAATCTGGTGATGAACTGCTCGGATTTTGCCTTCCGGGAGCCCGCATTCTCCACCAGATCCAGGATCCGGGATGCGGTAGACTCCTCAAACTCCCTGGTCGTCTGTATTCTCAGGACTCCGGACTGGTTGATAGATCCGCTCAGGATCTCATCTCCCTCCGAAATGTCACGGGGCAGCGATTCCCCTGTGAGCGCGGAGGTATCCAGAGAAGAAGAACCCTCTACGACCACTCCGTCGATCGGCACCCTTTCCCCGGGCTGGATGAGCAGGATACTGCCTGTCTCCACATCATCCGGATCCACCTTCTCCACCCCGTCCTCCGTCACCAGATTGGCATAGTCCGGACGGATATCCATCAGTTCACTGATATTGCGGCGGCTCTTTCCGACAGCGATGCTCTGGAAGAGCTCACCGATCTGGTAAAAGAGCATGACAGCCACTCCCTCGGTATATTCACCGAGCATCATGGCGCCGATCGTCGCAACTGCCATCAGGAAATTTTCATCAAATACCTGCCGGTTCCTGATCCCCTTGAATGCCTTTCGCAGGATATCGAAGCCCACGGTAAAGTAGGGCACCAGGAAAAGCAGAAAGCGGACTGCCGGGTATTGTTTCAGCGGCAGAATGGACAGCAGGATCATCATTACTATGGCGGCCAGGATCCGATAGAGCAGCTTTTTTTGTTTTTCTGTCAATGTTTTCATCATATTCACCGTGTCGTACAGACAGCTTTCCTTTTCACCGCGAAAAGCCCGCCATATGCGTTCTTGCTCTTGCCAGGATGCGGATACCCGGGGTGCGGTCGGTCAGGATGTGGCCGGCTAATGCACAGCCAGCCATGGTACAGCCGGGAAGGATAAACGGTTTTTTCTCTTCGTTTACAGATAAATCTGGCAGTCATCCTCTACAATTTTGCAGTTTTCTACTACTTTTTGCATGACACCGTCGATATCAGCGCCATCCTCAAACTCCACTTTCATTTTGAGAGCCATGAAATTGACCACAGCTTCTTTTACACCCGGGGTCTTGTTGGCCGCCTCCTCCATTTTGTTTGCGCAGTTGGCACAGTCAACGTCAATCTTGTAGGTCTTTTTCATAGCAATATCTCCTTTCTTTGCTGCAGATGCAGGTTTCCTCTTGTTACGCTTGTAAATGTTTTTATATTGTCAGTGATAATTCCTGCCAAACTTGTTTGTCGATACCCATTAATGTTGGTCAATGTGTTGGTTATAGTTTTTTCCTTTATTCCTGAATATGCTCCATTCCTTTTTGAATGATCGTGCGCACATGATCGTCCGCCAGATAGTAGATGATCTGCTTGCCTTCACGCCTGCCGGCCACCAGGCGGGCCTGCTTCAGAAGCCTGAGCTGGTGTGAAACCGCGGACTGGGTCATGTTGAGGGAGGCTGCGAGATCACATACACAGATATCCGCCTCAAACAAGGCGAACAGGATGCGGATCCTGGTGGTATCTCCGAAAGCCTTGAACAGCTCCGCCAGATCATAAAGCTGATCCTCCGGCGGCATCTGGTCACTGATCATGCGAACCTTGTCCTCATGGACTTCCTCCACTTCGCAGCACTCTATATCCTGAATGATCGTCTTTTCTTTTCTTTCCATTTTCTTTCCCAAGCTTCTTTTCGATTTAATCCGTATGGTTATCTTGTTGCAAACATATGAGCATTTATTCATATGTTTAATTGTATGATACAACACCCGTTCCTGGGTGTCAAGATATTTATAGAAAGCTTCCTGATATATTTCCATCGATTTTCCATCGAAACATCACATTGGCGCTTGTCCCGTTGAAAAGGTCTAAACTGAAAAAAGCCCTTGCGGGATCACATCAATGCTGTGGTTCCACATGGGCTTTTAAGGATAATCTTTACAATTTCTATGCTGTCGTTTTAAATACTTTCGTATTTATGATTCCGTTTCCGTCTTTTTCCCGACTTCTGATTCTGTCGTATTTACGCTTCTGTCTCTGCCTTTTTCTATTTATAATGATTTTCTAATCACGAACCACCACTTCAAGTGGTGGTCTGATAAGCCCTATAAGGGCGATTGCGTGGCTGCCCTGAAAGGGCGATCTCGCAAGCCTGTTACTTGGCTACCCTTAGAAAGGGTTAATCGTTCCCTTTCCTAGACTCATCAATCTGTTTTTGAATATACTTTTTTACTGTTGCTTCATCTATATTGCCAATTGTCTCCACGTAGTAGCCTCGTGCCCAGAATTCCTTATCTCCCCGAGTCTTAAACTCCGGGTGTCGGTCAAAAACCATCAACGCACTCTTGCCTTTGAGGTAACCCATAAAGCTGGAGATACTGTATTTGGGTGGCAAC
>NZ_FNFZ01000035.1:0-9740 GCF_900101015.1 Sarcina sp. DSM 11001
AGAATAGCGGAATTATCTGCGCAAAATCCAACCATGGTATTTACCTCAATCGCCCATTTGATCAATGTAAAACTTCTGAGGGAGTGTCATGAAAAGATGGATGGAGACAAGGCCGTAGGAATCGACGGGGTGACCAAAGAGGAATACGGGAAGAACCTTGAAGAAAACCTTGTAGACCTGGTGGCAAGGATGAAGAAGAAAGCCTACAAACCAAAGCCTGCAAGAAGGGTTGAAATTCCCAAGGACAACGGGAAAACCAGACCGCTCAGCATCTACTGCTATGAGGACAAGCTGGTGCAGGAAGCACTCCGGCGAGTACTGGAAGCCGTCTACGAGCTGATGTTTTATTGTGAACTTCTAACGTAATTAACTCTCAATCAACTCAATCCTACATAAAAACCCCGGAAATTCAGTGGTTTTCAGCCCAATATCTGGTGCTTTTATTGCATTTTTTCATCACATGTGGTACCATTACAGAGTGTTAATTAACACTCTAAGGAGAACCGCAATGTATATGAAAAACAAGGTGAAGATCCCCGATTCCGGGCGGGGGATCAGCCGTAAAAAGATCAGAGGGACGGTATATGTCTATTACGCTTATGGCCGAAGTTACGACCCGGAAAAGAAATATACTGTTCCACGAAACACGACGATCGGCAAGGTTGATGACGAACATCCGGACATGATGTATCCCAATGAAAATTTCCGGAAATACTTCCCTGATGCCGAGATCCCGGAGTTAATGGACCCGGCATATCGGAGCAGCTGCCTGAGGATAGGCGCGTTCATTATCGTCCGGATGGTCATTGCAATATACCATCTTGACGAGATCATAGGGCGCCTGATCGGAAGGGACGCCGGCCTGTTTCTGGATCTGGCTGCGTACTCGATCATCTGCGAGAACAATGCCGGTCAGTATTATCCTGATTATGCGTTCAACCATCCACTCTTTACTGCCGGCATGGCTGTATACAGTGATTCAAAAGTATCAGACTTCATAGGCGGCATAACCAGGGATCAGAGTATCGCCTTTCAGAATGAGTGGAACGAAAAGAGGGATCATCGTGAAAAGATCTATATTTCATATGATTCCACGAATAAAAACAATCAGGCGGGCGACATCGACCTTGTTGAGACAGGGCATCCCAAGGATGACCAGGGGAAACCCATCCTTAACTTTGCGATCGCTTATGACCATGACAACTCCGACCCGTTGTTCTATGAAGAATATCCCGGAAGCATTGTTGACGTGTCCCAGCTTCAGCTGATGCTTGAAAAAGCACGCGGCTACGGATACCGGCAGATCGGTTTTATCCTGGACCGGGGATATTTCAGCAAGGAAAACATCCACTACATGGATAAATGCGGTTTCGAGTTCGTCATAATAATGAAGGGCATGAAAGACCTCGTCCGTGAGCTTGTCCTTGAAACAAAAGGAAGGTTCGAGGACAAACGGAAATACAGCATCCGTGATTATAAGGTAAGCGGGTACACGGTTAAAAAACAGCTTTACCCTTCTGACGAGAAGGAAAGGTATTTCCACATCTTTTTCAGCGACCGGAAGAAGAATGCCGAGAGAGAGAAGCTGGAGGCAAAGATCGACCGGCTGTCAGCGTTCCTCAAAGAACATGGAGGTGTGAAAATAGATCCCGGGAGCGGTTTCAGCAAATATTTTGACCTGATCTACTGGCACAAAGGAGAGCCTGATGAAAAATTCATGTTTGGGCGTGAAAAGTATGATGTCATTGACCAGGAGATCAGCCTTTGCGGTTATTTTGTTATCATTACTTCAGAAAAAATGAATGCGGAGGAAGCGATCACCCTGTATAAGGGCAGGGATGCTTCTGAAAAGCTGTTCCGGGGGGACAAATCCTACCTCGGGAACAAGAGCCTGCGGATCCATTCCGATGAGTCCCTGCATGCGAAGATATTCATTGAATTTGTCGCTCTTATCATAAGAAACCGGATATACAGGATCCTGAAAGAGCATATGGCTAACGGTAAACATAAGATGAATTATCTGACTGTTCCTGCTGCGATCAGAGAGCTGGAGAAGATCGAGATCATCAAGCAGCCTGACCGCAGTTACCGTTTGAATTACGCCCTGACTGCCACGCAGAAAGATATCCTGAAAGCATTTGGCCTGACAGAGCCACTCATCCGGAAGATGGCGGCGGATATTAATAATGACCTGGCAGCTATTGACGAGGAGGCATCATAATGGCAAGGACACGGACCCGCTCGACGATCGAAGAAAAGATCGAAGCCCAGAAGCTGATCGTTTCAAAGGCAAAGGACAAATATGAAGCCGCTGTCAATGAACTCGAAAGGCTTATGAAACTGCGCGATGAAGAACACCGGAAAGAGCTTTTAAAACACATCGCGGCAAGCAAACGCTCTTATGACGAAATCATCGCATTCCTTGATGGAAACGCCGATGAACAACCTTGAGAGTTAATTATGTAAGAAGTTCACATTTTTAAGGCCCTGATGGCTTTTAGTGTAACTTTTTACATCCATACTGAAGGAATATGCCAGGTTTGTAACGATATACTCGTAAGTATCCTCTGAAGTCCTGATCCTGAGGGTACGGAATTTCAGGTAAGCCAGGTGTATGGAGTCAAGAAGCGGTTTAAAATGCGGGATTGTTTTATAAGGATTCGTGACACGTTGAAATACTTTACAGAATAGAAACAGAAAAATGTGGAAGAAACGAATTTATCGGAAAACCACTTTCTAGAGGAGGAAAAATGGAGCAGAACACGATAGCTGTTATATGGGATTTTGACAAAACATTAATACCTGGCTATATGCAGGATCCATTATTTGAAAAGTATGGAGTTGATTCTGAGCAGTTTTGGAAAGAAGTCAATTCGTTGCCTGAAAAATACCAAAAAAGAGGAATTCGTGTTGGAAAGGATACTATTTATTTGAACCACATTTTGACATGTGTTCAGCAAGGTATTTTTAAAGATTTGTCGAATAGTATTCTTAATAATCTTGGAGAACAATTAGAGTTCTATAACGGAATTCCTGAAATATTTGATGTGCTTAAAAAGATTGTATCGGAAGATTCGAGATATCAAGAGTTTTCCATTCATGTTGAACATTACATTGTAAGCACTGGGCTTTCTGAAATGATTAAGGGTTCAAAGATTAACAAGTATATTGATGGAATATGGGGGTGTGAATTTATTGAAGTCCCTGTTCGTTCCAATCTTGATATACGTGTCGATGAAACCAGTGAAAAATCAATTATTAGTCAGATAGGGTATATGATAGATAACACTTCAAAAACCCGAGCTATTTTCGAAATCAATAAGGGCGTTAATAAACATCCTGATAGAATTGATGTTAACAGTAAAATGGAAAAAAAAGATCGCAGAGTACCATTTGAAAATATGATCTATATTGCTGACGGTCCCAGTGATGTGCCAGTATTCTCAGTTGTAAAACAATATCATGGGAAAACATTTGCAGTTTATCCAAAAGGTAATTACAAGGCATTTAAACAAATGGAAAACCTGATACGGGACGAAAGAATTGATATGTATGCGGAGGCTGATTATTCAGAAGGTACTACAGCATACATGTGGTTAACAGAAAATGTTAAAAACATTGCCGATAAAATATATAATGAAAGAATGCAAGAGGTTTATAATTCAGCTGGAGAGGTTCCTTCTCATGATGTATATAGATAGCCAATAAGTCAAAGCAGACCTCGTATGATGGAGGATGACCGTGCACTCTGATAGGATTTTTACATAATGAATTGAGAACGCATAAAAGGCAAAACAAAAGCCTTGGTTTCAGGAGTGGGTTTTACATAGCATTGGTATCACTATAGGTTATACAACAAGTTGATGGAATTAGTATTTTTTAATATATAATGTATGATTATCAACTTTCTTTGCTGGAAAAGAGATAATAGGTTTCCGCCACTTCTTTGGCAATTGTATATGGCAAACATGCAGAGCAAAAGGCTATGAGTGTAGGATGTTGAAATTTATTGAACTCTTATTAAAGAACGTTGAAAAACTCCAATTGTACTGTTACAATACAATAGGTTGGTTATTGTATACAGTAGAAGATTAAGAAATACATGGTGAATCGTCATAAGATTTTGCCAGGAACCAGTTTTGTTCACCGCTGCTACTGCAAGAAGACGATTCGTGACTCTATCATCGAGTCAGTTATAGTATGTGTATCTCAACTGAGTGCTTTCTACGGAATTGGGATATTGTGTGGCTATTTCATGTAGTGGTTTCTATTGTCAAAAGAAAGGTGAGATTATTGAATGAAAGAGAATTTGTTACAGCCTCGTGTATACACGGATACAATGAGGGGCGGTGAGTTCAAACTTGAGATGCGTGAAAAACTGGGGGTGGTTGGTTCTTTCGACGCCGATATGAGGGATTTGGATTTAGAAGGGAATATGAATCCGACTATAAAATCTGAACTTGAATTGATGTGGCAGCAGTTTATACCGACGTGTTAAAAGAGGACGGATTGAGCAGTTGCTTTGAGCAAGTGCTCAATCCATCTTTTTTTGTTGTAATGTTGCTACCTAACCCGCATAAAGCGGATCGGTGTTTATCGAAATTTTGCCATTTTGCGCAAAAAATGATTTATAAGTGCCTAATCTAATATAGAAACCAAAAGCCGGAGAGAATCATGATCAATAATTTAATCATTGTTAATGAAGTATGGGAGATGTGTTTTATACGGAATTCATCTTTTCCACAGGATTCTCACAATCCTTCACACCTGCGAGATAGAGATCTTAGTTTTTTTTATGCTTTTGATTATTATGATAAGGTCATTTGCAGACATGCAGACAATAATCTCAGCGATTGTCTGGGACTGAAGGGGAAGCTTAGACTTGCAGAAAACTCCTCTCCAATAGCATCCAATTTTATGACTCTTGTAAGCTTAAGTAGCGACAAGAAATCAGGAGAAGATCCGTTTACTACTGATAATAGAGAATTTGATTCATATCCGTATCTTTCACTGATCATAGTGTCAATTCTTTCTGTACCGCGAAGAGATGTGTTTGCGCCAACAGAGACTAATATCGCTGTGTTTTTAGAGCATTGCGTGTCCACAATCAGTAATAAAGTGCAGACTGCCTGTGAAGAGTATTATGACAAGAGAGGAACAGGATCGAAAGGTTGTTTTCGGTTTCGTGTACTACATAGTCTGAATACGGGAAGCTTCTGTATTGTACTGAGATCGAATGATATAGATCTTGGCTATCATATAGCAATGTGTATAAAAGCGCTAGAGATTCCTTCAAAGGGGACTTTTCCTGCTCTTCATTGTGGGACATTTACCATTACCTGTATTGCTCAGAGGTTACGGGATAATGTTGCCGTAGCTCCTAAAGTTGAAAATGACAAGAACTCTGTTTCAGATGTTGCACTTAGGCTTGCTGTCGAACAGAATCTTATAAGACGTATTTCATCTCTGCCAAATGCAGTTGACAATGGGAGAGGACTCTATGGGAGATACGACATAACAATAACTCTATCTTTACAACAGTTCCTTGAATTATATCCTTGGATATATGCGCACAAATTTGGGACATCTCAGCCGGATTCGAAAGAAAAGGGGAATATTTCAAATCAAACCGTGAAGGAACTTATAGAGATTTTCAATGCAGGGTCTGCTGTTCAGTGTATTAATGAGAGGGTTTTGGTAAACACAGCAGTTTTGAACAATATAGAGAGCCATTCTCTGAAAAATAGATTTCTGGACGATAGAACTAGACAAATTGAGAAAGAAAAGAGTGTTATTGAGAGTAAAATTCTTGCACTTCGAAGTAAAGGAAGAACCCTTCCTTTTTATAATATAGAATTTCTTCGATGCGTGGATATGTTTGAGGATGTCTGGAGAAATTTTGAAAATTTACGCAATCAGGAGGATTCCATGATCAATGGGAATATACTGTTTGCTCAAGTTTGGCTCCTTCTTGATATCGTGGAGACATATTTAGATAGTATGGATGAAAGAAGTAAAAAGGAGACAAATTATGCTTCTTTGGTCATACAGTCACGAAAGGCTGCAAATAGTATAAGCAGGTTTCATAAGATGATGCAGTCTGTTAACCAGCAATCAATGCAGTCTCCAAATTATGAGATACAACTGCATTGCGATTTAGAAAAATTAGTTATTGCATACTCAGAGTTTTCCAGAAGGTTTTTGATAGAGCATTTCTATCCATATACAAACGAAGATGTAAAGACTAATCATCAGTTGGTACTCCCAATTTGTTCTGTGGACCCGAATATTGATTCCATTCAGGCAGATCCCCTCTTTTTGCTGCCATATTTGGTTACTTCATCGGACAAGCTCTGTAAATCCAACCCTAGACAGGAACGTCTTCTTCTGGCTATTAAAACGCCTGATATTGATGTGATGGGAGATTTGTATCATACTCTTCCTATGATTTGCCATGAAGTTTCTCATAATTTCCGTGTTATCTCAAGAGAAGAGAGAAACAATGAACTGTGTAAATATATGATAGAAAAACTAGCAGTATATATTGTAAGGCAGTGGTTTTCTAGAACAAGTGATAAGATAATATACACAGAATTTGGGGTTGTTGAACAGAGAATTCAAAAAATTATTGCCGATGAGATTTTTGATCAATATCTAAGCTATATAAAAGCCGACCCAGAAGGAGATAATATCCATGAAAAATCAAATATTGGAGTTCTAATTTCAAATCTGCTTTTCTTCTTGGATGCTTCATTGTTTATCAATCAGGACCAACATACTGCATCTACGTCTGTTATAACACGCAAAATGCTTCGCAGTGTAATTGAAGAACTTGCATCTATTTATCAGCAATATCAAGAAATGTGTTTAGCAACATGGTATTCGGATTATTTGACGTGTATGAATCTTTTGAAAGAGGAGAAAGAGGTTACCAGGATCGACAGAGATCGTATTATTTCTCTGAGCAAGAAAATAACGATAGACATATTTAACAACGGATTGGCGGTATGGATTACTCGTGAAAATATAGAATTTATCTCATTTATCTTAGAGAACTATGAAATGACAACAGAGGAGAATGATACTTTCATTTATTTCCGTAATGAGATGAAAAAGTACTCTATTCTTCCGTCAATTCCAGTTGCCCCCGTAAAGGTCGATAGGTTTATTATCAATCTGGAGAAAATCACAGAACAGGGTGGATTGATAGACTCTCTTTGTTTCAGTAAGCCGAAAGACAAGAAAAAGAGTGCAGATATTAGAAAATCCTTCGAGCTTCGAAAAAAACAGTTAATAAATTCATGGCATGAACACTGTCGAACAATAAAGAATATTTCACAGTTAAACCTGATTTCGGCAGCAGAGGTGAGTTCACAGCAGTCTAACAGGGATATTCTGTATATGGAATTCATGGACAGATTGCGCACATGGATTAGAACGATGGAAAAAGATAAACCCGGAGAATGGACTATTTTCGGGTCGGAAAAAGTGCAAGACTATCTACTACCATTGGGAATTGATCAGGACAACAGAGAATTGTTTAAATTGTCACTTGGAACCATATTAAACAGTGTCCCTATTGAATCTGTAGTAACAATAATAAAGGACAGTGCACAACTGTATAGAGAAATATTTGCGGATCTTGGGATGTGCGTTTCTCTAGGTTTGGATGTTTTTGGATACTTGAATGTCTTTGGGACAAATAAGGTGTTGAGGGGAGACGGTCAGTCTGAGATAGATGACTTTGGAAAAGAACGTATATTGACAGTCTGTTGGGTAATAAGCAGAAGTAGGTTACATGATATTGGAACTAGGAGTCAAGAGTATTTCTGTAAAATGACGGAGGAAATAGAAAAATCCCTCAAAGAAGAGGGAATTGCTTCTGATGAGTATCAGGAATTTAAGAATGAGACAAGAAAGCTGCTTTTAAATAAAGATTATATGAAAATCGGCAAAAAAATGTCTGATTTGAATATTGGAGATATTATCAGCAAATGGTCAAATATCGACATAGATGAAGGTAAAAACTATGAACGATTGCTTGGGCTTTTTAAATCACTTTGGTATACATCTCTGTATATCTGCATCTATTTGTCCTATCCGGAGGATTCGACCAACGAGGGCTTGATAAACCATTTTCGCAAAATCTACGAAATGGTTCTCAGCAAAGATCCTTTTAAAGGGAAGAATGATTCCCACGTTTTAAAGAGTATTGGAAAAGTATACAATTCTGGTGAGTTAGAATTAGCTGCTGGGCAGGAGGAAAGGTTTAAGGATACTATTTCTTTTGTACTATTCAATTATTACCAGAGTTGGGGCGTGTTTAGTCAGGGATGTTATGATTCTGATGAAATTGATGAATGGATAAATCCAATTATTGCCGGAAGCGAGAAAAGAGATGGGGTATAAGTAAATGGGACATGTGCATACGTTTACGGCTGCAACGCTGGAAGAATATTTAAGAATTATTGTTCATATATCAGAGCTGAAACGTAATAAGGGGAAGGATAAACATCTTTTTATGCCTATGTGGTATCGAGGAAACAAACAGCAGCATTATAATCTGCTTCCCACCTTGCTGCGTGGAAGCAAGGGCGTTGATTCAGGGTATTCAACAGATCATTTGAGAGAGGACTATCGATATCAACATTTTAAGGCAAAATGCAATCAGCTGGTGGAAAAGAGTCCTGAAACCAGAATAGAATGGATGGAACTGATGCAGCACTTTCGCGCATATACTCGTATGATGGATTGGAGCGAATCGGCAATAACGGCATTGATGTTTTCTTTGGAATACTTTATAGATCCAGATGAGGACGCCAGGCAGAAAACAAGGAGGTCAATTTCAACCCCAACAGTTTGGGTATTGGATCCAGTGAAATTGAATAGCAGGCTTTACGATGCATTTGTTAATAATAGTGCACTTGTAGAAAATATCTTGAATGACATAGTACCCCATAGTACTGGGAATAGAGAACGCAGAGATTTTGTCAAAAGGAATGTGGAGCGTCTCTTTGCACAGAAGGATAAGTTCTTTTATGATAAAGATGATCCGAATATTCAGGGTATTTTTTGCCTGGCATCTATTGAATCTGATCGTCAAGCAAATGCATATCGATTGTATAATATGATAAAGAACTGTGAATTTAATCTTTTCTTTTATCTTCTTCTGAGATACTACAGTGATGGGGTACCTGTAGAGATGGGAACATTACCGCCATTAGCCATAGTACATCCTTATCACAGTCACCGAATCCAAGTTCAGCATGGTGTGTTTACTGTCTCACCCTTCTACATGATTGATGAGGACAAGGTCAATGGCCCTGAGGATAGACGACCGATGGAGTTTCAACCTGAAATCGGGGATTGTCTTTATAAGATCCGGATAGTTTCTCCGGCATTGGTGGCGAGAGAACTACTGCTGATTGGAGAACGGAGAACATCTTTGTATCCAGAGATGGACAATTATGCAAAAGATATAGAAGCAAAGGGATATAAGGTATAAAAACGGGTGATGGATGAACAGGGTCTTATGAATTAACAAATGGTTTATTATGCTATAAACCCTAACACGCATAAAACCAAACGGTGTTCATCGAAATTTGCCATTTTGCGCGAGAAATGATTTATAAGCGCTTAATAAAAATGATGTAAGGGTCAAAACCCTTAGGCGTGAAACGCCTTTTTTCTAAAAACCTTGAAAACTGAATATAGATCACGTATAGATTCGCATTTAGACA
>NZ_FNFZ01000035.1:10190-28224 GCF_900101015.1 Sarcina sp. DSM 11001
GAGGAATCACAGAGATCCGATTTCCGGATAGATCCAGTTTAGTAAGAGCCGTCAACTGCCCGATTTCAGGAGGAATCTCTGTTAGGTTTTTTTGATATAGTTTCAAATGATTAAGCAACGTTAACTCCTTCATTGTCATACCAGTGATCTCTTCAAGCTTATTCATCGCATGTCCTCCCATTATAACTAAATAACATCTACTGACTTCAATTGTACCAAATCATCACAATTCTAAGTGCATAACGCAAACTTCTCGTGAGCACTGTGAGTTGTGCACAGCTTGATTTATTTGACCTGTACGGTTGCAAGCTACAGAAGTGCCATATTTACTTAAACTGTTGTGCCCTTAATCAGCTTGAATGGGTTCTTCCGTAAAAATGATAGAATCCTGTAGCGGAATCAGTCTTTTTTCCAGGAGAACACTATCCAATGCGGAAGGCCCTTGGTGTTACGGATTAAGAAATATCATTCCAATTTATCACCTTCCCTTGCCAATGTCTTATAGCGGTAAAAAGTGTTCCGGCTGACTTTGCCAGAAACCTTTTTGGTGTTTCCCTTGGAATCCTTGGGAACAGTTATTTCTGTCTGAGCCAAGACAGCAAGAAGCTCTCTGTCATTTAAAGGACCACCGAAGTCTCTGGATCGCTCACGGATAATCTTGATGATGGGATCACGCTTTTTTATAAGGAGGGAGTCCCCTTTTTGTGTGCCAATACGGGCACCTTTAAGCTTTGCTGTTACAATTCCTTCTTTTGTACGCTGCCTGAGATCAAGGACTTCCTTCTCTGCCTGTTCGAATGCCTTACGGATATCAGCTTCGCACTTGTTCATCATAAATCTATTCACAGCATCCATGATGCTTCTTATCAGATCGTTTGTGGCGTCGTCGCCAGCGTTGATGTCCACTGAGACAACACCGGCCATGGCTTCTTTGAAGGAAACGGTATCGATGTGCCGTTCCTTCAGGAAGACCAGTTCTACGCCGCGATCATAGAGCTCTTTGTAGATGCGGAAACCTTCTTCGGCATTCCTGCTCATTCTCGATACTGAATCAAAGACAATCAGGTCTCCCCTGTCGACATGTTCATAGAGCTTTTTCCATTCAGGTCTATTCTCCTGTGTTCCAGTGAAGATTTCTTTGATAAACACCGCTTCTGGATATGAAGTTTTGATGTTGCGTTCTTGGCGATCAATATTCTGTTTATAAGTGCTAATTCTACAATAGCCGTATGTCTGGTTCATAAATTCACTCCCATAAAGTGGAGAAATAATGACAGATGTGTTTCATACAATGTAGCAAGCAAATAACCAGCATGCTCATTTATATTGTATCAAAAATAACCTATAATTTGATTGTACCATATTTGTAATGAAAAACCACGTTTTAGAGTGTAAAGGAATGTACTGAATTTAACGATCGTAAAAAATGATATTCAGTGGATTATTTATTGAACTAATCACACACACTTCGTGCGTGAATAGGTTCAATAAATGAATTGTTCCTTTGTATCAGATAACCTGAATAATTCACCGGCTTTCCGTGAATGTGGGAAAACCCGCATTGTTAATGCATTTACAACTACATACTACATTCACTTGCCGAGTGAAGATATTGAACTGCTTAGTGCGACTGTTTTCAAACTGCTTAACATAGAAAAAAGGATCTCAGCTATGTTAAGATTAAGGTGTCCAGTCAAAACCAAAACATAAAGGAGAGATCCCTATGTCTATTGTAAATGACACCTTCTTCAGTTTCAATAAGCAGTTCAAATTAAACTTCGATGGCAGTGAGCTTTCTTCAGATGGCAGCCTGTTCCTTCTGAAGGAGTTTGCACATCGCATCGGTTTTGAAAAGATTATGCCCACCTGTTTCTTGAGCCTCTACTGAATGAGTTTCTTGAATAGTATCCTGATGTTATGATCTCCCTGCGGGGAGACAGCTGCTTCGCCGCTCCGAAGATCTATGATCTCGCGGAAACTCATGGCTGCAGTTTATGCTATCCGGTTTAAGATGAACAGCACTTTGAGATCCCTTGCGTCAGATATCGCAGATGATCGGGACGATCTGACAAAAGACAACAAGGTTGACTATGCTGTCTGCTACGGCGAATTCATGTATAAGGCTGGCTCATGGAACTATGCCAGGCGTGTTGTCTGTAAAGTGGAAAAACCCACGGATCAGATGACTTACATGTATACATTCATCGTAACAAACATGGACCTTTCACCGGAGGATATCATCAGGTTTTACTGCAACTGCGGCCGTATGGAGGACTACATCAAGGAGTAAAAAAACGGTTTTGATTTTTCCTGTATGAGCAGTCACGCCATGATGGTGAACGCAGGCCGCCTGATGATCTGCATGCTGGCGTATAACCTGTTCAATTGGTTCAAACGACCGGTACTTCCGAAGCATTTTCGAAAAATGTAGATTGAGACCTTCCGTTTGAAACTGATCAAGATTGCAGCAAGAATAATCCGGTCAGCCAGATACCGAAGCTTCCGGTTCTGCAGCAGCTGTCCCTATAAGGAGGAGTTCCGGGAAATAATGTGGAATATACAACAGCTACAAATTCCTGAACTGGCTGTCTGACAGCAGAACAATGAACCTTGACAATACCATAAGCCGCTTTCAGAACCCGACGGGAGTACTATGCCCAATATTTATGGACAATTGCATCCACGAAAGGTGATGACAGTGGATAATGGTATTGTTGCGTAACAAATTGACATTTCATGGGTATATTCCGGGCGTCATGAATAATTCGGGGATAATACTATTTTCATAAATCTATTCACCATTAAGGGAGGCACTTTATGAAAAAGAATGTGTTTGCCATTGTATTAGCTATCACCTTTGCGATCACCGGGCTCACAGGATGTTCCAAAGAAGCGGACTATACGGAAAGTTCGAATGAATCGGTTTCTGAAATCCAGGAGGATCAGAATTCTATATCAGGAATTGAATTAGCTGAAGTGCTGCCTATCGAAATGTCTGTGGATTATGGACAGGGACCGATAACCATGTATGGATATCAATGTCTTCAGTCTGATAAGGAGCGTCAGGTATACATGGAAATTGATGAACATGTGGGTGAGAGGGTGCCCACAGCCTTTTCAACGCATGGGATTTCAGACATTAACAGGATTTCTCAAATCATAGACATATACACTTTGGATCACCCCGAGGTTTTCTGGATTGACGAGGAAATAAACGTAAAAGCTTGTGATAGTGGTGTCAGTGAATGTATTCTCCGTTACAATTGCGAAGGGGAGGAATTAGAAGAACGGATTGGAGAATTTGAAGAAACGATGGAAATGATTCTCTTATCGGTTCCTGATGATGCAAATGCGTTTGAGAAGGAGTTGGTTATTAACGATTATTTGATTGATCTGTGCGAGTATGATCATGAAGCGCCAAATGACGATCTATATGTTGCAAGAAACGAGATTTATTCATACGGGGCACTGGTTGATCACCTTGCCAACTGTGAAGGATATACAAAAGCTGCAAAAGTACTGTTAGACCGTGTGGGTATCAACAATGTTCCCGTAGGCGGAAAGTCTGATGGAATACCACATATTTGGAATGCAGTTGAGATCGATGGGAACTGGTATATACTTGATGTAACAAATAATGATTATGATGTAAGGGTCAAAACCCTTAGGCGTGAAACGCCTTTTTTCTAAAAACCTTGAAAACTGAATATAGATCACGTATAGATTCGCATTTAGACATGTAAACAGATGTTTTTCCGCCTGTGTGGTTAGTATATTCCCTGCCTTAACTCAGGCAAGCAGCGGATTTTGGCCATAGTGACCCGTCCCCTGCCGAAACCGGAGGAGCTTTCTGAAGTTCAGTGCTGCTATCTTGCTTCCGAAGAAGTGCTTACAGGGGATCTTTCCACGGACAGGCATGTGGTTAACATTGTAGATATTCTTCAATGCTGAAGGAACTGTTTCCACGCCATTCCTGATCCTGGCAAGGAGCTTAAACTGTTCGGTATTCATTCTGGCCTGCGTGAGTGCACGGTTCACCATCTTTCGGGAGACAGTAAGCTTGCTGACCTTTTTAAAGATCTTCGGCTTGCAGTGCATTGCAAACGGGCAGTTTGCACATTTGTCCCGTTCAAATGAAATGTTGATGATCCCGGTCGCCTTGTTGTACCAGTTTGATCTCGGTGCATTGCCTGCGGGACAGTGGAGCACTCTGGTGCCGTCCTCGTTCAGCTCGAACGCTCCCATTACAGGATCTACATCTCTGCCGGTCAGATCCGTTGTTACCAGGTCGATGTTGTTTTTGGCGGCAAGTTCAGTGTTTTCTTCACCGCTGTATGCTCCATCCGCTGAAATGATGGTCTTCTCTTCCTGGGGGCCGATCTTTTCAACGTGTTCCTGGAAAAATTCACTGTCACTCTTGTTGTTTGAATCAAGCTGGTAGTCTGTGACAACAGAACCGTTTTTCCCGACAGATTCCTCAACATTTGCTGCATAGCCGCGATGCTCTTTCCCTGCCTTCTTCCGATATGTTGCATCGGGATCAGACGGATTCTGCAGGATCGAGGAATTCATTCCGCCATCTTCTTTTGTGCGGAGACGTCTTTTCCCATCTTCCACAATCGTCTGCTCGCTCAGGCAGCGGACAAAAAGCTGGTATTCAGTGATCTCTTCGAAGTCATTACCGCATTTTTCCAGAAGAAGGTCCGCATCCTTGAGAAGGACCCCGATCCTTTTGTCGGCGTCAGTACTGCGGCTGTGGTAGATGACTCGGTTGAAATCATTGGGATCATAATAATGTTCCATATGACCGATCATGTCATCGTGCCCGTTCTTATGAAGATAACGGATCAGTTTGGAAATACAGGTATAGATGAGTTCCATACGGCTCAGTTTCCTGATGTTGGCCTCCACCATAAGGGAATCCATCCGGCGGATCCGCTTGTCGATACCCATCATCCGTGCAGTCGCTTCGGCAAGGCCGGTCACACAATCATGATACAGATCAACTCCATGGGTCTTTTCGTAGTCATAGCATCTGCGGCGGAACCGGGAAAGGCTCTTGTCACTGAGCGGCTGTTCGTCAAAGCTTGTGGTATGGAGTGCCAGCTGAAAGCGGGGATCAAGCATCAGGTTGTCGACCATTTCGTCATCCGAGTAATCAAACAGCATTTTGATGATCTCAGCTCCAACGATCACATTGATCGGAGTATTCGGTCTGGAATTCTTATCTGAATACAGGACCGAGAAACGTTCCTCGTCAATATAAGGAAAGACGTCCTCTGAAAATACCTTTGCCCAGCTTCTTTCGAGTGCTTTTTTCTCGCGCTCTGTGAGGTTGTATGTGGTATCAAACAGAGACATCTGCTGAGCCGGATTCTTGCGGAATGACATAGTGCTTACCTCGCTTCGTTGATACTTACAGTATACCACGATAGCGGGTATGTACGTGATCTATATTCAGTTTTCAAGGTGGTTGCTAATAGCCGCTTAGTGCTTAGTAATGTGCTAAGCAACAAAACTGGGGACTTTTGACCCCAACATCATGATTATTCAAGCGACAGCACATCTAATGAATTCTGGCATCATATTTATTTTAATATTTCCGTTGAGAAAAACAGCATTATCGATTCTATTGATGGGATATACGGGGATGAAGTGGATAAAAAATCAGTCTTGCACAATCTGTATATCCCGGAGTGTACTGCGACTGCAGAGAACTTCTTTGTTAAGACTTGTGATGTATTGAATACCTCCGATTATCAGAATATTGTTCAAAAGGTTGCTGATGCGGCAAAAGCTGGAGAGGATCATTACGCCTTTATCGTTGATGAAAATTCTGATTATGAGGATTTCAGAAACTGGCTATATGACAAGGAAAAATTCAGGGATCTTTTATGGTCAGTCAATGAAATAAATGGATACAACCCTGAAATTGAAGAAAATGAGTGGCCTGATTATTTTAAACCATATCGCGTGATTTGGATCAATTTGAAACTTGTGGATAATAACTGAAATGGTGTAGAAATTGGCGTGTTCGGTAAAGTGACCTTTGCCGAATATCCGAAACCGACTGTGGACATCGATTTCCACAGTGCTGAGACCTTCTCGTTCTGGTATAATAGTTCTCATGTATTTACCAAATTGTGATCTTGTTTATCAAAAACTACAAGCTCTACAGCAAAGCTTATGAATTCAGCTTCCGAGGAAAGACTGATTAAGCACGGAGGAACCAATGAACACTGATATTCTGATCGGATAATCTGCCACGTATATCTCCTGGGGAAAGGGAACGATCACGGCAGCAGACAAGAAGTATATCACGGTTTCATCATCATCTTCTCCCCATGCAAGTGCTTTATTCAGTTTCAATTCTCGCTCGTTGACTATCCCGGGATGTTTGCCTGTGTTTAAAGAAAAAGCCAAAACGTTTTTTTTGTAAAAAAAGCAAAAAAATCAGAGGATATTTCACCTCTGATTGAATAAGAAACTATTGTTTTGGACACAGGGGGGCTTAGCTTAATGTCATTGGGACGGTTCTCTGTCTCCTTTGGCGATATTTTGGAGACAAAGAACCGTCCCCTGTCTCCGTTGGCGATATTTTGGAGACGAAGAACCGTCCCTCCCTCTTTTGGGGACGAAGAACCGTCCCCTTCCGTTTGACCGGAAATCAGGTCATCTTTTGTCTTTGTCTACCAGGCGGAGTGCCGCTGCGGATAAGGCTGAAAAGGCAATTGTGAAAAGGATTAAAACCAGCCATAGTATGATAATTCTGGCACCGCCCGTACTATATTCCACTTCATTTTGATGGTAGACTGCGTATTCGTATGAGTGTACATCTTCCGGAGGATATTGGTTTATCTTGCAGCAGACACATAAGGCCCGGATTCCCCATTTGCTTATTGTCAGCATGGAAACCGCTTTTGCAATTCCCTTTAGCTGAAAGATAAAGCCTGACATGATCAGCTGTATAATCAGCACAAACGGCATTATAGTCATTGCCATTTCCGGTGTCCTGGATATTGAGGAAATCAGGATTCCGCATACATCGGCAGTAAAAATCAATAAAAACAGTGTGATAAACAGATCAACCGGGGAAAATTTGCTTTGATGCACTGCCTCTCTGAAATATCCTACCATGACAGCTTCCGTCAGCAGGGCTTCAACGATGCAGATGAATGCCTCATAGACCAGATGGGCACTTATATAGGCTGATAAATAAATGTTGGATATCAGGTGCTCATGTTTAATCGTCGCCCTTTCCCTGCAGATTGACTGGACAGAATTGAAGAGACCGATCCAGATGCAGGCGCAGGCAATTGCAAACAGGCCGGTCCTTGTATCCATATACTCGATGAACATCTTTTCTTTATCTAATACAAACAACAGTAAAAAATTGATCAGAAGCGTACTAAGAAAATATATCCATTGCTTTTCGATGATGAACTGTATGAACAGTTTGCTGATGTAATTGCCCAGCTGCTGTACCCAGGATGTCTTATTCACATTATCCCCTTTCTTCCCGGTTTAAGGTTTTGATACTCCAGGACGAAGTCCCGGGATTGCTCCGCATCGTTATCGGAAATCGCTCTGACAACGCCTTCAAAATCCGTTTCTCCAAAGAATTCAAATGCTTTTTCCCTTGTCCCGAAAAAAGCAGGTTCTCCACACTGGCTCTGTCGGTTCTTTGCAATAACCAGCACTTTGTCATAATAAGTGCTCTTCCTGTCGGGTGCATGCGTGATAATCATCACGATCCTGCCTTCATCCGTTATATCTCTCAGAGCTTTCATAAGTATCTCTCCCTGCACCGTATCAAGGCCGGTATCAGGTTCATCCAAAAAGAAGATCTTCGGATTTGTAATGTACGCTGCCGCTACATTTACTCTCTTTTTTTCTCCTCCGCTGAGTTTTGAAATAATTGCTTTTTCTTTCTCCTTGAGGCCCAGAATTTCCAATGTGTGCTGCACTCTCTCGTTCAGTTTGCCGGGGTCTTGAGGATCAGAAGACAGGGAACTCATTTTTGCCGCGCTTCTGACTGCATGGCCGACCGTGTCTCCCTCCCTGACAATGTTGTGCTGCGGTACATATCCAATGGCATTTCCGTATCTGCGCAGTTCTTCCAGCGGTCTTCCGTTATAAGTAATAGTTCCTGTCATTTCTTCGTAGCCGATCACGGCATCCATAAACGTTGATTTTCCCGCGCCGGATGAGCCGAGAATCAGAACCATTTCCCCGTCTTCGACATCAATATGAATATTTCGAAGTAGGGTTTTCTTAAATATTAAGCCCACTGTCTTCTCTGAAATGTCGATCGAGAGTATTCCCCCATCTGAATGGGAAGACTGCCCTGGCTGTGTTTCTGTCTTCCATCCAGTCAGAATTTGATAGTAAAAACAGTCTGCTGCAAAAACACCGCTGACCGGACCTGACTGAACAGTCATTCCGACCCTGACCGGCAGTATCTCATCTGCAATCTTCTTGTCTACATATGTTCTGTTTTCCGTATTCCGGGGATGGATATACCAGCCGCTGTCCTGATGCCATTCCATCGGAAGAATACCGGCCGCGTCATTGATTGGTTTCTTCATCCATTTTGTGTCTATTTCATTGCTGTTCACACGAAACCAGAACAGAACCCAGTTCTGAGATTCTTTGCTTCTGACCAGAATTACATCCCTGTCCTCAAGAACCAGACTGATTCCTGAGGATACCTGTTGGCCATTGAGAAAAAAATATTTGTCAGAGAGCGGTTTGAAGTAATAACTGCTCTGCCCTTTCCATCCGGTTTCTGCCAGTCTGCTGCCGATCCACTCTCTATCAAGACAGATATTACATTTTGGAGAGTTCCCTATGGTCAGTTTTCTGCTGTCTATTAGGACAGCATCCATATGTCCGCCTGTCAGACAGTAAAGGAAGGCGTTTTCTGTCTTATTTCCAATGCCAAACACTTTATTGCTCCGCCCCCTGTTCTGCTTTGACGTATTCCGGATTCCTTTCATATATGGAATTGCCCAGAATCAGATTATTATACAGGTCTTCCTCTGACTCATATTCGATCACACTGCTAAATTGGGTTATATCGAAAACCTGATTATTTTCCGAGGGATCGTAGAGATCACCTGATTCATTGCTTTCCTTCAGTTTTCTGAGATCTGATGACTTCACCGCAAGCCAGATCTCTTTTACGGTATCGTCGTACTTCTTAATCTGTGATTTAAACACCAGATAGAGAAAGCTCTTTGTCGAATAGCTGTCCCAATTTCCCTTTTTGGGAACCATTAAATAAGCGCCGACATATTCCGTATTTTTCTGGTTATACCTGTTAATCATGTAAGAGACTACCCGGTCCCTGGCTTCAGCCTGAATTTTTGCCAGGTCATCCGCTGAGATTTCATCCATCCGGGTGACAAATTTGGGAAGATCTTTTTCAGTGACAGTATATTCCATCTCCTCGCGGGCAGGTTTGAGACCCTTTTCTTTCCAGTCATGCTTGCCATCCAATGTAAATGACAGCACCAGGGTATCACCAATATCTATTTCGTCAAATTTGTTGAGCTGATACCAGTTGAAGGCATCAAGATCGATCAGTTCCGGCGGAATCTTGTCCTCAACACTTTTAATATCCGCTCTGCCAAACGGAGCGGTACCTGTAAAAGTCGGTTCAATATGGATGAATGGATCAATAATCTTGTAATCCTTCAGTCCTTCATCAACTTCCACATCCTTGTCTCTGCCGGAAAACTCCAGATCGTTATATCTCTTTTGCAATTCTCCGTAATCAATTGTAACCGTAATAATATCGCCGCGATTCAAATGCTTGAGGTCATTTTCCTTATCCTCAATGTCTTCTTCATCTCCGCTCCCTTCGCCGTTATCCTCTTCATCGTCGGAATGACTGGAAGCTGCGTGCTGCTTTACAGTTCCATCCAATTTAATGTAGTAGGTCATATCGTCTGCATTATACTTGTCGGCATCTTTTCCCTTTGCAGCTTTGATCTGCTCCGTCAGTCTTGTGGTGTTGATCGACATGACGGCAGATCCATCTCCGTCGTAACCGGTAAAAGATACGTCAACACATTTTTCCAAATCAATGACCTTCTGGTTTCTGGTAAGCACATTGACTGCAAAAAAGACAGCTGCTATTACCACCAGGAGCGGAATGAAAAACAGAAGTTTGGATCTTTTCTGTTTTTTTCCGCGGATCTGTCCCGGTACAAAAGCCTCACCTGTATCTGCAGAAAACTCTGGCATATTATTGATCGTATCCCTGTTCACAGACTGTGCGCTTTTAAGGTCGTACCCGCAGTTATTACAAAAATTAGAATTATCATCATTGACATTGCCACATTTCGGACAAGTTATCATTTTTTCTCCTCCCCCGGGTTATTTCGGAACATTCGTCTGCCGCCTTCTCCGGTACATCCAGACAGAAAGTACTTACAGGCGTATTGTGATAACAACACATAAAGTAACAGGTCAAATATATCATATTGCACAGATATATGTCAGTTATTATCCGGTAGTTTTCTGTCATTTTACTCATATGAACGGTATTTCATAGAGATAGATACAATATTGCTGCTATCTGTCAAAAAAACATCCTCCGGGCGGGTCGTTTGCCTGATGAGAAACAGGGACAGTAGGATTAAATTGCATAGCGGCACCTCAAAAAATGATGTTAATAACGAGGCGCGCTGCATTTTTTGTTACCTTGTCATGCTTTTTTATGAAAAAAGCAAAAAAATCAGAGGGTATTTCACCTCTGATTGAATAAGAGACTATTGTTTTGGACACTGGGGGGCTTAGCTTAATGTCATTGATAACGGGGGTCTCACTCAAAAATGTCGGTGTTCCTTTCTGGATGTGCTGTTTTCTTTCGCGTAGTTCCGAATTGGCCAAATAGAATTCTGCACTGATATAAGCCATTCTATGTAATCTGTAGTCCATCTCTGTGTGCTGCTGGAACTCTTTCTACTGTGCCTTCCAGAATGTAGTGCACATTTTGAGCCGCAATGGAGATGGTTCTTTCATTTTTTTTCATATTTTCCAACTCCACTGACTGTGCTTTTTGCAGCTTCAGCAGTTCTATTTTTCTCGCTTGCAGGGATTTAAGAGAAGGAAACTTACCTTCGGGGGTATACGAACGGAGAATTTCGCAGGCTTTCTGGTATCGGTCGATCTCTGCAACGTGCTCATTGCGGAATTTTCCCTTGTTATGAATATTCAGCATCTGATGGAAAGTGTCCCTGGTCGCAAGGAACTGGCCGGTATAATGGATTCGCTCATTGATCTGTTGCAGTTCTTCCTTTGTGGATCGTAAAGTGTCTTCAGCTTGTGCAAGTTGTTTTGAGGCAATCTTCCGCTTTTGATCAAGTGCTTCCGGCGTTCCGAGATGGTTCTCCTGAACAAAAGCAACTGTGTGGGCCAGCATTTGCAAGTTTGAAAGTTGGACTTTTTGCTTGTAGGCGCGGTTCACCTGTGCTTTGATGCAAGTTTGAAGGTCTGTGACAAGTTTCAGGTCAGACTGAATAAAGAGTACGCCAAGAATCGGATTTTCCTCCAGATTATATCCAGCAAAAGGATCCACTTCCTGGTTATCAATGTGCTCGATGTTCTGAGGCCATCAAGATCAGAACTATTATCGGTAGCAGCTTCTTTTTCAATATTATCCTGATTTATTTTGTAGTCTTTTCTGTCTCGCCAATCAGCAAGGTTTTGTTCAAGCCTTTGCAGAATGCTTTCTTTCTCATAATCTACACCAAGCGCCCTACCACGAATGGGCTTTTCCCGATCTGGCAGAATATAGCTGATCCGACCGCGTGATTCCTTTACCTTAACCTGGTAACGGGAGAAAAGAAGGGATCGAAATTGCTCAAAAGATGTGGATTCATCCACACATTCATTTATAGCATCGCGCAGGACCTGTTTTTGTGTCTGGAACTTTGTCCGACGTGGCGTTGCCCCGGCATCAAGAATTTCACGGTTGCGGGCATCCAGTTTTTCCTGTCCGCGTTGAGCAGCACGGTACTCCCGATCGGATACTTTCTGTTTTGCAGGAGCAAGAAGGTCAACTTGATGGAGTCCTTCTCGCTGACAAAGATCCATGACATCCTGCAACCACAGTATTGTATATTGTCCCAAACCGGGTTCCAGAACAAAGAAATTAAAGTTACAGCTTTCTATGCCTAAGACGAAAGCCGGCATTAGAATCATACCGATGCTCGACGAGGTGTATGAGGCACTCCGCGCAGAGTATGATTATCAGTCTGAAGCTGGATTTAACAGCACTGCAATTGAAGGAATGACAGGATTCATCTTCAGCAATAAGGACGGAAACATCTGTCGTCCTGCGACAATCAACATGGCAATCAAGAGAATTGTTTCGAGTTACACTGCTGAAGAAATCATTAAGGCTAAAAAGCAGCATCGTGAGCCTTTAATTATTCCAGACTTTTCATGCCATCATTTGAGACATACGTTCTGCACCAGATTATGTGAAGCGGAAATGAACATGAAAATACTCCAGTCTGTTATGGGTCATTCAAACATTCAGACGACTATGGATATCTATGCCGAAGCAACAAATGAGAAAAAAACAGAGTCTTTCAAAGACTTAACGACAAAGTACAAATTATTTTAGGGAAGAGTCCTTGTGGTTCCTTGGATTCTGACAACATTTGTTTCAAACAGACAACAAAATGACAACATTTCAGCTCAGGGAAGTATCTGTTTTGGACATTTGAATATGTGCAAAATGGCTTCATTTCTCAGGTTTGAAGCCATTTGCGCAATTCTCGTGTAAATGTGATGCTTTTGTGACAAAAGGAGTGATACAATACGCCTGTAAACAAAAACAAAGCAAAAGAAAAACGCAGAAACACAGTTCTGCGGGAAATCAGAACAACGAAATGCGTTTCATGCTGATCCTGCTGAACAGGAAGACCGCACTGAAATGCGAAACAGGACATAATAGAATTTATTTACAGGAGGTTTTTATCATGGCAGATATTGAAAAGATGGAAAACATGATCAGTGATGAGATGATGGAAGAGGCAGCAGGCGGAAAGAGCTCCAAAGAAGATTGGACGACCGTAAGGTGCCATGTTTCTTCCGGTTACCTGGCGCTTCGTTCCAAACCTGAATATAAGGCATCCAATGAAATCGCCAAAATCTACAACGGCGAGACCCTGAAGGTCCAGCTTTCCAACAGAAGTGGTGCTTATTTATGGGCCAAATATGAAGGGAAACAAGGCTGGGTCAACGGCGACTATGTGAGAAAATAATCTTTGTGTGAAAGTCTTTGTAAGATGATTTTGTAAGATGATTTGAGAGAGTTTTTCACAGGCTGAGGTCATTATTTATACAGTTTAACAGCCTGATCAATATCATGGCAGTCAGCATTCCCTGCGCCTTGTGCGCGGGGGATGCTTTTTTGTTTTCACGGACTGCGAGGCGTGCTATAATAAATGAAGTCTGGATTCCAACTTTTTTTAAAAATGAAAATAAAATGTATGGACCAGAGTCAGAAATCCACCAGGGAGGGCAACAATATATGAAGGTAGGAAGTGTCAGGGAAATCAAGAACAATGAATTCCGGGTCGGACTGACGCCGGACAATGTCAGAGCTTATGTAAAAGCAGGGCACGCTGTTTACATGGAAAAGGGCGCTGGCGAGGGCTCCGGTTTTGCGGATGATGACTATATTAAGGCTGGTGCCGTATTGATGGAAGATCCCGCTGAAGTCTGGCAGACCGTGGATATGATGGTCAAGGTCAAGGAACCTCTGGAGAGTGAATATGCCCTTTTCCATGAAGGCCTGATACTCTATACCTATCTTCATCTTGCGGCGGACAGGGAACAGACGGACGCTCTGCTGGCCGGTAAGGTCAAGGGTGTCGCTTATGAGACCCTGCAGGAGACAGACCGCTCCCTTCCTCTGCTCGCTCCGATGAGCCAGATCGCCGGCAGGCTGTCCATCCAGGAGGGAGCCAAATACCTCGAAAAGAGATTCGGAGGAGAAGGGATCCTGCTGGCAGGCGTCCCCGGTACTCCCAAGGCCAATGTCGTCATTCTCGGTGGCGGAACAGTCGGCATGAATGCCTGCAGGATCGCTGTCGGCATGGGAGCTAATGTCACGATCATCGACATCAATCTGAAACGTCTGGAAGAGCTCGACAACATGTTCGGAGCCCGCATCCAGACCCTGGTCTCTACAGATGCGAATATTGAGAGGGCAGTGAGGGACGCGGATCTGGTGATCGGCTCTGCCCTGATCCCCGGGGCGGCCACGCCCAAGCTCTTCAAGGCGGCGTATCTGAAGGAGATGAAGGAAGGGGCAGTATTCGTCGACGTAGCGATCGACCAGGGCGGCTGCGGAGAGACTTCTGTCGTGACCACCCACGATGATCCTGTTTATATCCGTGACGGTGTTGTCCACTACTGCGTCGGAAATATGCCCGGCGCCGTCCCGAGGACATCCACGATCGCGCTGACCAACGCCACGCTGCATTACGGCCTCGAGATCGCGGCCGCCGGCCTTGAGGAGGCCTGCAGAAAGAACCCCGTGATCCGCACAGCTGTCAATACCTATGACGGTAAGCTGACTAACGCAAATGTGGGAGAGGCGCTGGGTTATGAATGCACAGATCTCACAGGCCTCATCGGCTGACCGGCAAAGAATAATACAGAACTTATAAACTATAGAGATTAGGAGGAATATATCTAAACATGGGCGAAGAAAAGAAAATCATGCTGTCCGGGATCCAGCCCAGCGGCGATCTGCACCTGGGCAATTATCTGGGCGCGATCAAGAACTGGGCAGACCGTGTCAACGACTACGACTGTTACTACTTCATGGCGGACATGCACACGATCACGGTCCGTCAGGATCCGAAGGAGCTGCGCAGGCGGTCTCTGGAGATGCTGGCGATCTATATTGCCTGTGGTCTGGATCCCGAAAAGAACACACTCTTTCTCCAGTCTCATGTTCCCGCACACGCCCAGCTCGGCTGGGTGCTGGACTGCTACACGATGTTCGGAGAGCTGACCCGCATGACGCAGTTCAAGGACAAATCCGAAAAGCACAAGGACAATATCAACGCGGGTCTCTTTACTTATCCTTCCCTGATGGCGGCGGACATCCTGCTCTACCAGCCACATTATGTGCCGGTAGGCGAAGACCAGAAGCAGCACGTAGAGCTCTGCAGGAATATCGCGAACCGCTTCAATAACATCTACGGGGATGTCTTCCGCGTACCGGAGCCCTTTATCAGCAAGGTGGGCGCCAGGATCTACGGTCTCACGACACCGGATTCCAAGATGTCCAAATCCATCCCCCAGGGCTGCGTTTTCCTCATGGATGAACCCAATGTGATCATGAAGAAATTCAAGCGCGCCATTACGGATTCCGACACGGAGAGATGTGTCCGCTACGACAGAGAGAACAAGCCCGGTGTCGCTAATCTCATGAATATTTACGCGACCATCACCGGAAAGACCTTTGAAGAGATCGAGCGTGAATTTGAGGGACAGGGTTACGGTGTCTTCAAACCCGCTGTCGGAGAGGCAGTCGTGGATGTCCTGACGCCGATCCGGGAAGAGGCGAAGCGCCTGATCGCAGACAAGGCCTACCTCAATTCCGTCTACAGAGAGGGCGCGGAGAAGGCCTCCTATATCGCCAACAAGACCCTTCGCAAGGTCTACAAAAAGATCGGTTTTTATCAGATCGATAAAAAATAAGACAGACCGGGTGCCTGTATATTATCATTGTAGATTATGATACGAGAGTATTCGTTAATACGAGAGTATACTTTATATGAGAGTATTCTTTAATGGCTTTGAACACTTCTGAAGGGGGAACGCTATGAATTTTCTTGAGGAAAGGATACAAAAAGACGGCCAGGTCAGGGAGGGTGATATCCTGAAGGTGGACAGCTTTCTTAACCATCAGCTGGATATCAAATTGCTGGACCGGATTGGAGAAGCTTTTTATGAGCATTTCAAAGACAAGCGCGTTACCCGTGTATTGACGGTGGAATCGTCGGGAATCGCAGTGGCTTTTCCTGTGGCGCGCATGTTCGGAGCTCCGCTCGTCTTTGCCAAAAAGTCCCGCAGCATGAATCTGGACGGTGACCTGTACAGATCTATCGTACATTCCTATACCCACAATATCGACAATGTGGTGATCCTTTCGAAGCAGTACCTGCACAGCAGCGACAGCGTACTGATCGTGGATGATTTCATGGCAAACGGCAAAGCTGTTCAGGGGCTCCTGGACATCTGCCAGCAGGCGGGCGCTGAGGTGGCCGGTATCGGGATCGCCATTGAAAAGGGCTTCCAGAACGGCGGAAGGCTCCTGAGGGAGGCCGGCTATGACATTTACAGCCTGGCCATTGTGGATGCGATGTCCGAAGAGGGGATCACCTTCCGGGAACATTAGTGTGCCGTCTCAATCATAATTAGAATTAAAATCACCATCTCGTCGCCGCCCGCATCGTTGTCGTCAGTCGCCGATGGGTTCACATCGACTCCTTCCTCCGCCTCGCGGGAACGACGACGATCTGGCAATTTTAACTTCAAAAATGATTGAGACGTCACACTAGAAAAGACGCGTAAAGCCGGACTGGCTGTTAATGCAGCTGCTCTGTCTTGAGATTTAGACCCGGTCAGCTGATGTAATACATGTCAACAGTAATGCGGGACTCGTCCGCGAGTCCGGCAATATGAAGAATAAAGAACGATAGTAAAAAACGTGCATGTAAAGCAGTGCAGGAACAGGAGGAGAAAATGAAGAATTGGAAGAAGCTTGCGGCTGCGGGCCTTGCAATGATCGTCCTTTTGACCGCTGTGGTTTTTGCGGCGGGAGAAAAAAAGGATTCTGAAAAGACTGGTTCTATAGTAAACGACATTAATAACTTTACTTTGAATTGACGTAGCATATATGCTATACTTCTCTTGGAGGTACTGCATATATGAATAAACGTAAGTACAATACCGACCCCGAAATGTTGTTGCAGCAAGGTAAAGCTATTATGTCGTCATCCGACGAATCACGCTACCACTTCAGGGTATTTGCTGTTAATATGGTTCTTTCTGGTTGCTCAGCTTCCCAAATCGGAGCCATGGCCGGTGTAAGCAAAGTGGCCGTCACCGGATGGGTGAAGATAGCTGACGAGCAGGGCTTTGAAGCGCTTCGGCCTAAAGGACATAAAGGACGTGCTGCAAAGCTTACGGAGGAACAACTCAAAGAGATTGATGGTGTTCTTCAGTCAGATCCGAAAGATTACGGTTACAAAAACTGGGATGGACCGGCACTTTCTGCCTATATCCAGGCCAAGTATAACATCAGTCTCAGTGTCAGACAGTGCCAGAGATTATTTCATAACCTTGGTTTTTCTCATATACGCCCTCAGCCTTATCCATCAAAAGGATATGAAGATTCCGAGAAGCGCAATGAGTTTAAAAAAAACGCTCAGAAATAGAAGCAGACGACACCGCCATTTTAGTCTATCAAGACGAAGTTCATTTTCAGATACAAACAACCATCACCTGCGGGTGGTATAAAAAGGGAAGTGCACCTACAGTAAAATCCTTCGCTGGGCGTTTTAAAGCTTCATACAGCGGATTTATTATCCCTGAAACTGGAGAACTATTCGTTACGAAGCCTGAGAAGTTCAATTACGAAACCACAATTAATTCCATTCGGGAATTTTTGAAGGCTAAACCAGCACCTCAAGGAAAACATTATGTCCTTGTAATGGATAATGCTCCATGGCACAAGAAAACTCTGCGACTTATCGATACTGAGAAACAACCCGAGTATGCCGATATAGCTGCTTCTGTTCAGTTTTTGAGGCTTCCACCGTATTCGCCTGATCTCAATCCAATTGAACAGGTGTGGCGAATAACTCGCAAGGAAAATACTCACAACACATTCTTTGCTTCAATAAATAATCTTACCGAAACCGTTGATAATGCATTCGAAGTTTGGGCTGTTCCAAATGAGCAGCTTAAGTCTCTGTGCAGCTTTAAGTAA
>NZ_FNFZ01000036.1 GCF_900101015.1 Sarcina sp. DSM 11001
ATCGGTGACGGGGGATCTCAATCCATTCCTGTCCGCCACCCGAATGGCGGATGCTGCGCATACAGTGATCATGGAACCGGAGCATGCCTTCTTTGCACGTAGGACAAAGATAGTCCCTGCCATCAGGTAAAAACACGTTGCTTTACCTGTTTATACTCTGATACAATGAACATGGTTTTTACCATGGGTTTCAGAGTACAGATCTTTGGTCGGAGGTGTGCTCTGGAACCCTCTTTCTTTTTTGTTAAAAGACAGTATACAAAGCAACTCACAGACAAGCAAGGAGAGCAGTTTTTGGCGGTATCAAATGATCAAAAACAATATAATGTTAACGATGTAGAACCTGTTTTTACAGTGTGGGCTTCAAGCCCACCGCCGTAAATAGAAAAATAGTACAATAGGTAGTATCAGCAAAATACTTATATAGCAATTAAGAGGGGATTGTCACACAATATGGAAACATCAATTTATACTCAATTGGAAATATCAGGGAAAACCGAGGAAATCATGAAAGCTATTAGTGTAATCATGAATCATCAATATAAAACCGGTAGAGCAAAGTACTATTTTGCAGATGGTACTATAACAGTTAACAATTCTCGAATGAAGTTGCAGGCAGAACTAATAAGTGAGTATTTGAAAAACACTGAAGGCCAAATACAATGCGCGATTAAAATCGAACTGGATGGCCCCTATGGTGAATTTTGTTCTTTACGAGAAATTGATTTTTTCGAAAAGTTAGCCGATGAAATACCTGCGATTACGTTTATAGGCAGTTTTATCGAGGACGGTACCTACTCAGATGAAACAGTAAAAGCTCAACTAATTAACAAGAAGCTTCATGTATCTAAATATTATGTGAATTATGAGGATATTGATAATAACTACCTAAAAATGGTTAGAAAAAAACTTCCCCATAACAAATTTATCGAATTACTAGGTCTTGATACAGGTGATTTCGGCGAAGATGAATATAATGAATTTATATCTGCAGCAAGTGTACGAGAGCACTTTCTTTTTGATCATTATTATGAGTTTTCTGATTTCTTTCCCTCAATTAATATCTCAACATCTCAATATGATGATTTATCTGATTCTTTTGCAAAAATGGGAATAGATTATTGTGTTTATAGGGAAAGTGGGGAGGAGGGCGACCTGATAAATTACACTTATGATCCAATAAAGCATTGGTACTATGAAGATGAAAATTCTGCAATTACTGATGAAATGAGAGATACTCCTGGTAATATTTATACCGGAAGTATCCAGACCCGCCCGTTTTCAATGACGATTAACGGAGTCGTTATTGAAACAAATACTACTTTAGAAAAATTGAAAGATGCAGGGTTGACGGAAGACCCCCTTTGTATTGATAAATATGAAAACATATATGAATATGCTGTGAACAGACCTGTATCCATTCAGGGATTGCGATTCTATGTTATCTTTAAATTTGTTATAGAAGAAAATGAATCTCGATTTGGCGGTTTTGAATTGGTAATAGACTCAAATATTGATGGAAAACAAAAGTGGACAAAAGCATATATTTTTGCTCGCAATACATTTGGCGGACCAAATACAGAGCGAATAAGTGAAGTGACTTTTCAAGATGGCAATGTTCATATTCATTGGTATTACGATCCTCGTAATGGAGAAGAAAGCGATGAATTTGTTCCAATAATTAGTTACAGGAATCTATCTGAAGAAGAGGATTTATTTTATAGTGAATAATCTCAATCGCCACATAGATGACAATAATAATCAAATCAGAATTATAAGGGTTCGCGATAAGGAAAACTATTCAAGGAGGAGCGATGAAGATAATACATCTATCAGACCTGCATTTTGGGAAGTCAGTGCATGGGGTATCCATGCTCGAAAACGGGGATCAGGGGTACTGGGTAGATAGATTTCTAGAATTCGTAGAAGAGGAGCATCCTGATGTCGTCTTAATTGCAGGTGATGTCTATGACCGGTCTGCGCCGTCAGGAGAAGCTGTTACGCTTCTGAGCAGGTTTCTTACAGGCTTATCGCAGAGGAAAATACCGGTGATGATGGTGGCTGGGAATCATGATTCTGTACAGCGTCTGTCTTTTTTGAAATCGCTGCTTGCCAGACAGGGGGTTTATATTTCCGGGTCACTCACAAGTGAAAAAGAGATTACTCATGTCACGCTGCAAGACGAGTACGGTGACGTTGTTTTCTGGTTGATGCCATACGTTTTTCCGGCGTTAGTTGCAGAAGCGCTTCGGAAAGATGATGCCGATTCCGGAAAGGAAGCAACTGAAGTAAAAATAAATGAAATATCCAATAGAAGAAAAACAAACGAGGATGAAGAGGCTGTGCAGCATTTTTCAGACAAAAACGATGTTAGTTCTTCTTTGAATTATTTCAGAAACACTGAAGAAGCTGTACGCACTCTTTTAGAGCAGCAACCTATTGACTTTTCGAAGCGAAACGTTCTTGTAGCCCACCAGAACGTGACCGCCTATGGGGTTGAGATGATTCCCGGTGGATCTGAATCTATGGTAGGTGGAGCAGGCCAGATCGATTATAAAGTATTTGACGGCTTTGATTATGTTGCTCTTGGGCATATCCATGCAGCTTATCCGGTCGGAAGAAAGGAAGTCCGATATGCGGGATCTCCTCTATGTTACCACTTTAATGAAACAAAACAGAAGGCGAAAGGGCCGGTAATTGTTGAGATAACGGAAAAAGGAAGTCCGATCCGGATTGAAACGAAGATCATCCCTCCGTTGCATCCCATGCGGGAGATCAAGGGAACCTATGCAGATTTAATGGAATGGGAACTAAATGAACAGAGAACTGGAGAATATGTTCGCGTTGTGATAACGGATTGTAGAATCAGCCCAGAGATATCTGCTTTTTTCAGAAGCATTTGTGAAAAAAGAGGCAGCATCCTGATGGATATCAGTTCCGAATACAGTTCTGATCACGGAGAGCCAGGTGTTCTTACTTCGACTGCAGTGGAAGAAAAGACAGTGGAGGAACTTTTCGAGGATTTTTATGCGGAAAGATTTTCCGGAGAACAGCCTGATGAAAAAGATCTGTCAATCCTCCAGCTGGCTGCAGACCAGTTACGTTTTGCTGGTATCCATTTGAACCCGACTGCACAGCATATTGACAGTTTTTTGAAAGAACTGATTAGTCATATATAAAAAAGGCAGATTTCTCGGAGGAAGACTAATGAGACCAATCAATCTTGAGATGACAGCATTCGGTTCGTACGCAGAAAAAACCACTGTACCCTTTCGTTCTCTGAAGCATGGGCTGTATTTGGTAACGGGAGATACCGGTGCAGGAAAGTCCACGATATTTGATGCGATCATTTTTGCCCTGTATGGTGTGGCAAGCAGAAGCGAAAAAAAGCCGGAAATGCTTCATTCGGATTTTGTATCAAAAGCAGTAGACACGATTGTAGAGCTACGTTTTGAACAAGGTGGAAAAGAGTATACCGTTCAAAGGACTATACATTATCGAAAAAAACAAAAAGCAAAAGACGAATACAGTAATCCAATTGTTAAAGCGGTCCTATGGGAGCCTGACAGGGAACCGATAGAAGTAGCAAGTAAAGTATCGTCCCGCTGTGAGGAAATCTTAGGTTTGAACGAGGAACAGTTCAGAAAGATTGTTATGCTTGCCCAAGGAGAATTCCGGGCATTTTTAAAAGCGGACAGTGATAAAAAGGGTGAGATCCTTGGGAAACTGTTCGATAACTCTATCTATATCTGGTATCGAGACCTTCTCGGTGGAGCTCGCGACACGCTGGCATCAAATCGCAAAACGTTTAAGGACAAGGAGCGTAATGCGATGGAGAGCCTATTTGAGATTCCGGGAAAAATGCAAGCAGAGGAACAAGTGTTATATACCCCTTTTCATCCCGATTTACTGGAAAACTTGGCTTCGCTAATAGGAAAGGAAGACGATGACCTGAAGTCCCTTCGGGAGAAAAAGAAGGAAATTGATGACCGCATCATAAAGCTTAGTGAAGAAAAAGGAGCCGCAGAAGGAATCAACAGTCAGCTGAAAGAATTGGAAGAGCGTATCGAGCACGAAAAAGAACTTGCTCGGAAAAAACAGCAGATATCTGACCAAAAAGAAACGGCAGATAGGGTGGAAAAGGCGTTCCACAAAGCACTTCCCGCAATCAACAACTTTAATAACGCGGAGCGGGAACTTCAAAGATGTAAAGATAATATCGAAAGTCTGAAAAAAGATAGAGACACCTACGAAAAGGCGGTGAAAAGAGCAAACACTCTGGTTGATGCGGACAAGGAAGCCGATAATGAATTGAAGGGTATTGTCTTACAGATTTCAAGAATAAGCGACCAGATTCCCCGATATAGGGAACTAGATGATAAAAAAGAGCAAAAGGAAAAAGCAGAAGCGGAGGCAGGGGACGCTAAGAAGTCCCGTGAAGAAAAGGTGGAAAGCCTCACACAGAAGAAGGGAGAGATTTCTGCTCTAGAGGACAAGATTAATGAGACAGATAAAATTGATGTGGAGGCTGAATCGCTTAAGCGCAGGTTGAACGACATACATGATTTGCAGGAAACCCTTTTAGGAAAACAGAGGATTAAAGATACTGTAGGAGATATTCGTCGTCTTGAAGATGAACTGAAAAATGAAAAAACGGAACTTTTAAGGCTCACCGAAAAAGCGAGTGACGCAAGCGAGAAGAGTCAAGATATCTATAAGCGATTTCTATCTGGTCAGGCAGGGATTCTCGCGGAGGATCTGCAGCTTAAACTGAACGAAACTGGGACGGCCATTTGTCCGGTGTGCGGTTCAGTACTCTCCTCGAATCATATTCATCAGCTTGCATCACTTTCAGAGAATACGCCTAAGCAAGAGGACTTTGAAAGCGCCAAAGAGAATGCGGAACGTACGGAGAAAAAACGCAGTTACCAGGATAGCAAGGTTACCGGTTTGTCTGAAAGGGTCAGGGAAAGAAAAGACGGACTGATCAAATCAGTGAGCGACTGGCTTTCTTCACTTCAGACACTTGTATTAGAGCCGGATTTAGTTTCTGATACTATCTGGGTGGAACCGTTTCCAGAGGATACAGAAGAGGCGTGGAGTAGGATCAACACAGATTCTCTGCTTGAGGAAGCCGGGCATTATCTCGAGTCGATTGAGAAAAAAACCGACATCCTGTTTAGAGCCGCAGAAGAGACGAAAAAAAAGCGAGAATATAATATTCGGATTCTTCCAAAGTGGAAAAATGAGGTGGAAATAATCGAACGAGAGATTAAAGCTTATGAAAAGAAGGAACAAGAGCAACTACAGGCAGCGGAAAAATTTAGAGTTCTGGAGGAAGAAATCAAAAAGCAAATTGATTTTGACACAGAGGAACTTGCTAAAAGAGAATTAAAGAAGCTTCAACGGAGTGAGATATTCCTTCAAAAGCAGATTGAAGACCATCAGAAAAATCTGGAAACAGCTAAGCAGAATTTTGATCAATGTAATGGTCAACTGGATAGCGAGAGGGGGCGTCTGCCCGCCTTGGAGCAGAGCAAAAGCACTGCTGAAAACTCTTTAGAGGACTGCCTAATAGAGACTGGTTTTGAGAATTCCACACAGGTACAAGAAGTGCTGGTTCTAGCCGGCGAAGATGCGGAAACTTGGCTGAAGGAAATGAACGAAAGTTGGAATGCGTATAAGAATGACTGTGAAAACACATCAAAACGGATTCAAGAACTAAAAGAGCAAACGAAGGGAAAATCATATAAAAATCTGGAAGAACTGAAGAATGCACTGGAGGATGAAAGCAAAATCAGTCAAGATATAGATATTCAGCTAGAACAGCAGCGTAGTCTTCTTAAAAACCATAGAACAGTCCTGGAGAAATGTCAGTCCGCCAGAGACGAACTTGCTTCAACGGAAGATGCCTGGAATCGTCTGGATAAACTCGCAGATCTTGCTGTTGGGACAAGTGGAGAGGGCGGCAAACTTAGTTTTGACCGGTATGTCATGGGGGCTGTTTTCCGTGAAGTATTGGAAATGGCAAACAGACGGATGGATAGTATGAGTGGCGGGAAATATGAGCTTATTCATAAAGTGGGGGCTGACCGCCAAAACTCCAAAGCAGGATTGGAAATTGAAATCCTTGACAACAGCACCGGACAGTCACGTGCGTCAGATTCTCTTTCTGGTGGAGAAGCTTTCTTTACATCTCTTGCGCTTGCGCTGGGACTTTCCGATGTCGTTCAGAACCACGCAGGTGGCAAACAGATGGACGCACTTTTTATCGACGAGGGTTTTGGGTCACTGAGTGAAGATGTCCTCGAAAAGGCACTTGAGGTTTTAGGGCAGTTGGCTGAAGGCAACAGACTGGTGGGAATCATCTCCCATGTAGACAGACTTGACGAAAGCATTTCTCAGAAGATTCGAGTCAAAAATGGGAGAAATGGAAGCCATATTTCTTTGGAACTTTCTTAAAAAGCCGAACTTACAAAAGGCTGTACTAGACTGATTCCCTACTGCTAAAGTGGTTGAACATGAAGATACAGCGATGATACAGAATGGACGATCAAAGTCGGGGTATATAGCGATGGAGTTGATGTCTGGCTTAGAAGCCAGGACGATGTTATTGAAATAATAGATGGAGGGAAGTAGATGTTTAATGAAACAATAACCATCGACGTAGATAAACTCAGAAAGGATATGCGAGAGGATTGCCTGGGTGCGTTCTTTGGAGGCAAATTCGGAGGGGCATTGATTGAAGCAGGTAATATTGATCGAGCATCGGATGAAGAACTAGTAGAGATGGCTCAACGAAAGGGAATTAATCTTCGAAATTATCGGGTGTAGGGTATAGTCTGATCTGTGATATAAAACATCCATAGATTATACCATCGGCAGAATGACATTAACCGAAGCCAGGCTTATCACATTCTTACAGGTAATAAATGTACAAAAGGAAAAACTGCGAGGATTACTAAGAAGATGATAGATTCCCTGCTTGAGCAGCTGTCTCCGATGTATTCATCCATAACACCATCAGGGAAGAAAATGAGGAGCCTTGATTGGGAAGACGCAGACAACTTATATACATGTATGCTCGACAATATAGGAAACGAATATGAAAAATGCGCACGTCTTCTTATGCGCAGTACGTTTATAAACAAGTGCGACCAAAGTAATGTTGTAGAATCCGTACCCTTTAAAAAGGATCATATGATTATTCTGTTGACCCCAGGGTATACAATCTTTTCCCAAAGCATCCAGGGAGTATTAACCAGGCAAAGGGAACTAATGCACGGATCTCTGACCGGTGGGATCTGACTATGGAGTGCATCCGCAGACATTATGCCGGTGAAGAGAGCCCTCTCTCGAAAGCAATGGACTCAGACAGAAAATTCTTTGAATTGTTTCTGGACTTCAGGGGGTACGTGGATTATTTCTTCCTGCAGGATTGTGTGACGGAAGACTACAGTGAGGTCCGGTATTGGATTGGTGATGGAGATTTTACTAAAAAAGCCCTTCCGCAGTCCGTTGATGAATATTTGCTTTGGCTGGAAAGGCAAAGGGATTTCTTGAATCGTAGAAACGCCAGGATTAAAGAATATGTATTGGCGAAGGGAATCTAATTGGATGGGGTGCTATATGCAAACAGTAAAAACCGTCGACAACTGCATCGTCGTTTTCAACAAAGATAAAACAAAAGTCCTATTTTGCAAACATAAAAAAGATCCATTTAAAGGCACTCTGAATTTTGTCGGTGGGAAGGTGGAATCCGGCGAAAGCCCGGAAGATGCCGCCTATCGTGAACTTCAGGAAGAGACTGGCATCAGCAGGCGAAAGATCCGTCTATACAGACTGATGGATATGCGCTACTACCATCAGGATCTTCTGCTCCAGATTTTTGTCGGACAGCTTTATGAAGACATTACTATGGTAGAAGAAGCCAATCCCCTTCTCTGGTTATCTCTGAATGATGAAGACTTCACTGATAGAGACAGATTTGCCTGTGCGCAGAACATTACCCATATTATCGATATCGCTAGAATGTATCCTCTTCCCGATTGCACTATGACTCAGGATGGACTCTACATTGGAGTCGATGGCTGCAAAGGGGGATGGATCGCAACCATTCTGGAGCATGCCGATTTTCGTGTTGAGAAATATGACTCTATTGAGGCGTTGGTCAACAGATATCCGAAGTTTGACGCCTTCCTGATTGACATGGCCATAGGGCTTTGCGAACATCCTGATCAGCATCGACCGGATAAAGAAGCGAAAGCTGAACTCAAGTCCAAGGCTTCATCAGTCTTCCCTGTTCCCTGCAGACAGGCTGTTTACGAAACCACTGAAGAAAAACAGAAAGAAGCCAACAAGCGTGTGCTTGGAAAAAGCCTTGCGAAGCAGTCCCTTGCAATCATTCCGAAGATTCGCGAAGTGGATGAATTCCTACGTTCTCACCCGGGATACAAAAATGTTATACTGGAAAGTCATCCGGAAATGGCCTTTTCAAGATTTAGTGGTCAGGTCCTGTTGAGCAGGAAGAAAGAATTCCTCGGCTTCAGTGAACGCAGTTACATTTTGTCAGAGTATCTGGGTGACGGCAATGATTTGCTTAAGAAACTCTCGAGTAAGGCAAAAGAACTTGGCTGTAGCCCGGATGACGTAGTGGACGCCACCTGCATGGCTGTTACTGCTGCAATGAAGGCACATGATATGTGCGAAACAGTACCTGCAGAACCGGAAAAGGACAGCACTGGTCTGCTTATGCAAATGATAGTTCCTAAAATGATGAGATAGCTTATGTGGTTCCAGATGTACCTGTTAAGATACCTGACATCAGAAATGAGGTATACCTTATGAGAAAAATACTGATCGTCATCGACATGCAGAACGATTTCATCGATGCGGCGCTTGGGACAAAGGAAGCACTGTCCATCGTGGATGTTGTGAAGAAGAAGATCCTCTCCTACCCCACAGATAATATCATAGCCACCATGGACACGCACTTCGAGAATTACATGGAGACCCAGGAAGGGAAATACCTTCCCGTGCCGCACTGTATCAAGGAATCTGACGGATGGAAGATCCGCCCGGAGATCGCAGACCTTCTGGCCGGCGCAAAGATTTATGAGAAACCGACTTTTGGAAGCACGGCCCTGGCTGCTGATCTGAAGGCATTGTCTGAGAAGGAAGAGATCGAGCTGGAGCTCATTGGACTCTGCACGGATATATGCGTAGTCTCTAATGCACTTCTTCTCAAAGCCTTTATGCCTGAAGTAAAGATCTCTGTGGATGCCGCCTGCTGTGCCGGCGTGACACCGGAGAAGCATCTCGCAGCCCTTGAGACCATGCGGTCCTGCCAGATTCAAATCAACAATGACCTGGGGTGAGAAAGCTATCTGTTATCGTCTGTTATCTTCTGCCTGTTCATTCAGTACCATCAAGTCAGGATCATAAATCCCGACAGAGAGGAATTACATGTCCGCTGAAATCATTAAATTTGGAGAAAAACCATCCGATTCTTCCAAGCAGAAAAAAAAACCTGCGGATTATAAAAAAGACCTGCAGGAAGTAATTGACATCGTCAGATCTGCAAAGAATAAGCTTGGAAAAATAACACTTCATATGGAGGCGGAGTTTCCTGATACAGGTGCACTTGGTGAGGCACTGGAAGCACTGGATGATGCCATTGACGTCATGGAAAACACCCTCGATGATATCGAGTGAAAGCGGTCGGTACAGATATGGCTAAATGGCATACGAGGTGCGTTGCTTTGTATAGCAACATTTGCTGTAGCAGCGGATGTATGCAATGGATTTAATAGTGATTATACCGATATCGGGATAATTCAGACAATGGATCTCTAATGAGGGGGGCGACGATGCTGGAAACGTTATACGCTTTGGGCATCACGCCGTCCAACAGCAGGCCGCGTGTAAGTAATGACAATCCTTATTCGGAATCCCTGTTCAAGACACTGAAATACCGTCCCAACTATCAGCCGAAAGGCTTCGAAAACATAGAAGAAGCCAGAGGGTGGGTAGCCGCCTTTGTCAAGTGGTACCGATACGAGCATCACCACAGCGGGATCAGGTTCCTGACTCCTGCAGAGCGCCACAATGGAAGAAGCCGGGAGATCCTGGACAAACGCCATGAGGTGTATGAAACAGCAAAAGCAGCACATCCCGAACGCTGGAACTCAAGGCCTACCAGGAACTGGGAAAATATTGAAGAGGTCCACCTGAACCCCGATAGAAAGTACGAAGAGACTCCCGTCCCTGCCAATGATCTTCTGGAAGCGGCGGCATCATAGTATTTCATTCTTGCGCAGGTACTGCGTACCGGGGACAGGCAGGGGTGTCAATGGTCGCTCTGCGACGGCGGAGCCGCCTGCCATTGACAGCGCGGCCTGGCCACGGTACCATCCCAGCGCAATAATGAAATACACCCTCAGGAAGCTGAATACAGCCCGGGATACAAAAGTATTCAAAATAAAGGGGCGCGGAGAAAACAGACACCTGTTTCGAAAGATCTGGCCGCGTCCTGCTTCAGCAAAGCACCCGCCCATAACCCGGCTAAAACATTGCCTACAACCTCCTGGCAGATATTGCCAATTATATCCCCTACATTATGGATCAGGGCGCGTATGCTTCGGCATACTCCATATGCAGGCTCAAAACACGGAAGGAGCACGCATATGTTTAATGACACTGAACTTACAACAAGGGATCTATACATGTACCGGAGAGGGGAAATGCGGGAATACATAAGAAATCATGGCATCCTCGACTCCGAGATTCACCACATGCTATATCAGTGGGTAGTTACCGGCCACAGCGTACATGACAATCCGTGGGGAATCAGAGACCACAAAAGAGGTCTTCCTTGTGATTATCTTGAAGCAATGGAAACGATTAACGGCAAATAACTATAATCGGTTTTTACTGACAACTACCTTGACAAATAGCGCTCATGAAAAACCCGTGAAGTTACTCGTTTAAATCTCTCACCGATCAGCTTTCCACCCATCAATCTCCATGCCCTTTCAGAAAGGCCAACAGTATTACAAATCGAAGACAGGGAGAAGTAAAGAGACAATGGTATTTACAGAAGACATATTTGCAGAAGACGATGTAATATATCTGAATAGATTTTCTGAAGAGGATGATGGTCTTTACTTCCGAATCATGCAGGAAGACCCCTTTTGCCCTTCTCCACCTATGGACAGGCCAGATATTCTTAAGTTATGGCGGGACGATTTCCTTTCAGAAAGGCGTTTTTACTGCATGGTTACTCGAAAGATAGATGGAAAACCAATGGGGTATTGCGGGATAAATGATATTAATAAAAACGACTGGGAAATCGCTGTAATGCTTCTTAATGATTATCAAGGGAAAGGCTATGGCCGTAGAATGACAATGCTGTTGATGGAACGTCTGGCAGATTTAACTGGCAGAAAAGAATACTTTGCGCTTGTTGAGCCCAAAAATATAAACAGCCACCTGTTCTTCAGGTGTTTTGGCTTTGCTCCTGCTGGTGTTTTTAAGCTTGTTGAGGGAATGCCTGACAGCTTTTATAAACAAGTTGAAGATGAGAACATAAGCAGTTTGGATGACTGGACTTTCCAACTGGCAAAACAGTTTTGTGTAGAGCCAAGAATTCTGCTCTCACACGTAACACGTTATAAAAAGACCTTATTTTGAGGGAAAAAGACCATAAGAGTTGATGGGCTCATTTTTCGGTGTGTTCATCGGAAACACAATAGCAAACTATCGCGATTGCCGATCTTTCCCTGAAATCTATGAGATGCGTTCCGCACCATGGTACTGCTATGGTGCCCTGACAAGCTTTATCCTGTTCATGGCTGTAGTCGTGGTCTGTGTCCTGATCAAGATAATTATTCGTGTATTCGTAAGGAAAAAAGGTGAGGAGAAAATGTAATGAAAACGATAGGACTGATCGGCGGAATGAGCTGGGAAAGTACGATCCCGTATTATTCGATCATAAATGAATATGTGAAAAACAGACTCGGAGGACTTCACAGCGCCAGGATAGTACTTTACAGCGTGGAGTTTGACGAGATAGAAAAATGCCAGTCATCCGGCGACTGGGAAAGAAGTGCAGAAGTACTCGGCGATGCTGCAAGGAAGCTCGAACAGTCGGGGGCTGATGTAATACTGATCTGCACGAACACCATGCATAAAGTTTACCCTGAAGTACAGAAAATGGTATCTGTGCCGCTTATCCACATTGCAGATGCTACTGCGGATGTCCTTAAAAAAGACGGCATTCAAAAAGTGGCTTTGCTCGGGACGAAATATACCATGAAGGAGGACTTCTATAAATCAAGGCTCTATGACAGAGGATTTGAAGTAATAATTCCGGATGATAAAGATATTGAGTTGGTCAATCATGTGATCTTTGACGAGCTGTGCTGCGGTATAATCAACGAAGACTCGAGAGCAGAGTTTTCAAGAATTATCGCCGAAATGAAGGAGAAAAGTGCTGAAGCGGTGATCCTCGGCTGTACCGAGATAGGGAATCTTATCAAACAAAAGGATTCCGTTCTCCCTGTATTCGATACCACAGTGATCCACGCAGAGAGTGCAGCCATCTTTGCATTAGGAACAGAATGACCTGTTGATCAGCAGAATAACCCATGATGGGAAATAGGAATGTAAAACAAATATCTGGTTTTGCTGATGAAATGGACCGTGTCCTGATTCCGGTTCTTTCAGAGAGAGTGATCTCCTTCATTAACGGAAAGCAGCATCATGGCCAGTTTGTCTTTTCAACGCATAACGTGCTGCATCTGGATCTGAAGACTTACATGAAGGAACAGATCTACTTTGTCACTAAGGTACGGGACAGCCTTAATTCCGAGCTGTACTCGCTGAGCGATTTTCCTGAAGTCCGCTATGAAAATACAAAAATCTATGAGTTTTATATGAAAAGAATTCTGGGAGGGACGGCAATTGAGTAGACCACAGCGAGGCCTCCGAAAAAGGTTCTAACTTTATCCGACTAAGTTAAGAAGTTTGAGCGTCTGGGCTTTTCCTGTGAGTCGATCCGATACGATGACTACATGATCAAACCGATGACTATCTTTTGGGGATCCGGAAGGATCGACGATTGAACTACACAAGTGAGAATAATATATCCGGAGGTAAGATATAATGGAAATGAAGGAATTACAGCAGGTTGTTAATCCAATCTACACAACGGCAAAGGGAACAGTACTTATGCTGGCAGGGGCAAGAGACAAGGATGCCATTGCGTTGCTTCCATACCTTGATATTAGAGAAATTCAAAGAGGAAATGATGCTGTGCCTGCAGAGATACAGAAATGCTACATGATCGGACAGAAGGCGCGGTATGAACTGCATAATAAGGCATCACTCGAAAGTGGTAAACCAAATATTGTTGATCTGCCTTCGGGTTATTCTCCCCGTGGCTTTAGAATTGCTGCTGCAGGTAAAAAGTACTTTGGTTTTGACCTTCCAATTGTCATTGACGCTATGAAGCCTGCGACAGATAAAACCATGACAGAAGAACAGCGTGCTCTCGCCGAGTATCACGCTGTTGATGCTACAAATTATCAATCCATGAAAGCTGCTCTGGGGGATGCAAAAGGAGAGCTGTGCATAGTTACAGAAGGTCTTCTTGGGTACTTGTCCGAACCGGAGCTTATCAGTCTCTGCCAGGCAGTCCACCACCTTTTATCTGAATATGGGGGTTGCTGGATCACAGCTGATTGTTCCATTCTCCAAATATACACACTGACGTTTGCAACTGTTCTCAAAGGAGACGCAGCGGCATTTTTATCACAAATGAAGGGTTTAGCCAGCAATATGGCTGATGTGGATTTCTACAAAAACAGTATGTTCCTGAATGGAACAGATGGGGCAATACGGTTCTTAAATGAACAGGGATTCAACGTTAAAACAGAAAGTGTTGATCGTTATATTCCAGATATCCCTGGAGTTGACACGGACATGATGAGGGAGCTTCGTGAAGCATATAGAGTTATGGAAGTTTTCACGATGACCGTAGAGAAGAAAACGAAGAAGGCAATTGATAAAGACCTGCCATTTGCCGTTGAATCAAGCTGTGTTAATGGGGTGTTTACAGCGTTTGTTCAGGGCCGAATGGATACAATTACTGCTCCGGAACTGTTGAACAAGTTCCAGGAGGCAGGCGACGGAATCAAGGAAATAAGGATTGATGTAAGTCGGATGGCTTATGTGTCATCTGCTGGCCTTCGTGTCCTTCTTATGATGTATAAGTCGCTGGAGGATAAAAGCCGGTTCAAGATGACAGGTGTCAGTGAAGAGGTTCGGGAGATTATGGAGATCACCGGGTTCGATCAGTTCCTGCTGTAAAGATACGGTTTCAGGAAGACGAAGACAATTCATGGTGACAGCGATCAAGTTGTTGAAAAGATGGGTGAAGTCTGCGGCTATGTATTTGAGGCTCCCAGAGAAAAGTGTCTGTATCTTGCCGCTGATACGATTTACTGTACTCAGACTTGATGTGAAAAGTGAATTTGAAACTGCTGGCTCCATTGCTGCGATTATGCGTATGATAGTCCCGAATGCATTTGATCTGTTCGATTGCGAAGGAATCATCACCAGAATGGACAAACCTTGCATGCCCTAAATCGGATATTAGTTTAAAGGCCATGACTAAACAAACAAGCGGGGGTAACGAGTCCCCCGCTTACCGTATTGTTTTGTTCTCAGCAACAAGTACTACCTGGTTTATGCTAACGGGTCAAAAGGCTGTTCATTGTTTTGGCGAAGAGAATGGTATGCTCTCCAGATGCTGATGTGATCTTTTACCGCCTTATCTGTTGCCCCTTCTCCGCGGAAATTTGAAGAGATATCGAATATTTTGTATTCAGAATCCATACTATCTTCGATTTCCTCTATCATAGTACAAATATAGGTATCATCAAACTGTTTACGCTCTGTAACTGCTGTTTCCCAAAAAGTGGGGAACCACCACATAATATACCTTAAACCAGATATCTTTGTTATTGTACCTTTTGCCCTTCTTGCAGAGGCGATCATAGATCTGCCGGAGTATCTGACAGATAAGATTGGGAAAATGCGTCTTGATATTCCAGAGCATACTATCACCGGAAGCCTGGATGAAATCGGAAATGCTCTTAATGTGATATCCGAGAGTATCTGATCTGTGATATATAGGTTCCGCAGATTATACCAGCAGTAGAATGACAATAACTGAAACCAGGCTTATCATATTCTTAAAGGTAACAAATTTACGAAAGGAAAAACTGCGAGGATTACTAAGATGATGGCTATGTTTGTTTTGTTCAGCTCATACGTTCTGTATCTGTCCCTTCTGCTTTCCGGCAACAAGGTTACTTTGGCGTGTGAGAATTCTCTGGCAAAACACTGGCTTAACTGAGCTTCTTGTGAAGTCTATCTGATCATGAGCCGCCTGCCTGGAGTATTTCCACGCAGGCGGTTTTTTATTTATGGGCTGGTACGGCGAATTGGTGAAGCCAGCGGACTGTAAATCCGTCACCCTTGTGGTAAACATTGCAGGTTCAAGTCCTGCCCGGCCCACGATCTGCTCCCGTGTCCCAACTGGAAGAGGAATCCGGCTTAAACCCGGTTCAGTGAGGGTTCAAAGTCTCCGTTCCACTTCGGTCGGCGCTAAACGAACGTCCCCCGGACGTTCAGCGCCCCTCCGGGAGTACGTCATATAGCTATGTCCCTGTAGCAGAATTGGTATATGCGGCGGGCTAAGGCCCCGCGCCGGACTAAGATCCATTGTGAGTTCGAGTCTCACCAGGGACACTTATGCGGGAGTGACGGAACGGAATACGTACTTGTCTCAGTAACATGGTTTTGAGGGTTCGAATCCCTCCTCCCGTACTAAGCCGTGATGCCACAATGGCCACTGGGCTGGTCTTGAAAACCGGTGATCCGTGAAAGCGGACTGGGGGTTCGAATCCCTCTCACGGCGCTTATCAATATCGGCAGATATACAAACCCTAATCTGCCGACTTATATGCCGCAGTCCCTCAACTGGTGGAGGTGCTGTTTGGAACACAGTTGGTCGGGGGAAAACCGGCTTGCAGGTTCGAGTCCTGTCTGCGGCGCTATCATATTTGGAGACGTGTGCTAACTGGCAGGCAGCCTGTCCCGAACACAGGTGATCCGAAAGGGTTTGGGGGTTCAAATCCCCCCGTCTTCGCTTATAAGCCGCTCTGACAGAATTGGCAAATGCACCTGCCCGCTAAGCAGGGGCCGGTTGATCCGGCATCCGGGGTCGGGACCCGGGAGCGGCGCTCATCCAGGGAGCAACTGATTTTCCTGGCTTTTTTCTGAAAACCTGTAACAAAACCCTGAAATTATACTATGAGTATAATGACAAGGCTTTTAAAAGGTGTTATAGTGGGTGTCAGAAAAAATAGAACCGCAGGTTCGGAAAGGAAAGGCAATGCTGCAGATACATATATTCAATTCACGCAATACATATCGCCCGAATGATCTTCAGGGAACCATTATGCCCGCAGCTGAAAAAGCTGAATGGCTTAATAAGGTATGCCTTTTCAAGGCCGGATCAAGTGGATATCTGGATCCAGGTGTGTTTGCACATACTCTGGAATGAACAGACTGATCACAGCTCATGTTGCTGATACTTCCGCTTGTCCGAAAAGGCAGGCGGTTTTTTATTTGCGCGAAGCAATGAGCCATGCGCAGACAAGACAGATGACAGCCGATGTGAGCTCGCTCACAATCGGATGGCAGCTGGATTGGATGCATACGGCGAACGCCGCGACATCGAGCTGAAGCGTAAGCGGAAGCGAGATGGCGGCATGGCGATTAACAGGACAAAGGAGAGCCGCATTATGAAAAAGATTTTTAAAGATCACGGTTATGAGAGCCTGCTCCCCGCAGGGGAAGCGTCGCAGGACATAGGCCGGAAAATGAAAGTGAATAAGGCGGCGTAACCAGCCCTCCCTGTGCCGGTTATGCTGCCGGACAGGGGGTGCAGCGTGATAAGAGTTCCTTACATCAACACTGTTGCAACCGGTCAGAACATCAACCGTATGCGTATGGAGGCCGGTTTTACCGTAAAGGATATGCAGGCAGTGTTCGGCTTCGCTACTCCGCAGGCTATCTACAAGTGGATCCACGGCACAGCCATGCCTTCCATCGACAACCTGGTCATTCTGGCTGCTGTTTTGGGTGTAACCATGGACGAGATCATTGTCGTCGATACACCGGCCAGCAAGTGTGGATGACCTGACTGATCTGCGGAATCAGCTGGCAAAAGATCAAAAAGAAATAAGAAACTATATTGCAGGAAGGCGGACCGGCATCCGTCGGTCCACCTGCAATAAAAATCATAATAAAGTCCTATAGTATAAAGGTTAGTACGCCGGATTGTCGCTCCGAAGGTACGGGTTCGATTCCCGTTAGGATTGTCATTGAGAATGTGGTGTAATGGCAACACACTGCGCCAGGGACGCAGAGACGCGGTTCGAATCCGACATTTTCAATCTTCGAAGAGTGGATCTTCCGATAAAACGTCCGCATGACCTGCGAAGGTCAATGATATGATCCCATTCTCTTCGACTTTATGAAAATAGTGACCCTTACAGCAAATGATTTTGGCAAAATACTGTCTGGAAAACGGTTAAAGCGGTTCGAATCCGCATTATAAATTTCAGGGTCATGTTCCGTAAATAAGTATCAGATACTTTAAACATATGATTTTATGGGTTCATAGCTCAGCTGGCAGAGCGTCCGGCCGTTAACCGGAAGGCCGCAGGTTCAATCCCTGCTGTTCCCGCTCAAAAAATGTTTTCAATGGAGCTTCGTCCAATGGCAGGGCAGCTGTCTGATGCGCAGCCTATGTGGGTTCGATTCCCTCAGCTCCGATCTTGCTTCTCTGGCGCAATGGAAGCGCAGCTGTTTCGTAATCAGCAGGCTGTCGGAAATGTCAGCTTGCTGACATTTCCGACAGGGAAGCTCTCAAATTCTCAAATATGTCCCTGTAGGCTAAAGGAAAGACTGGGTGGCTACGAACCATCTGATGCGCGTTCAAGTCGCGCCGGGGATACTGTGGCTGTGGCAGAACGGCTATGCAGCGGCTTGTGGTGCCGCCTTATGCGGGTTCAAAGTCTCCGTTCCACTCCGGTCGGTGCTGAACGCGTGCCAAAGGGCACGCAGCACCCCGTCAGTCACCTTGATGATTCGAGATCAGGAGTACAAGTCCCTCTCCTATCCCTAATCCTGGAGTAACAGCTTTTAATGGAGCTTCGTCCAATGGCAGGGCAGCTGTCTTATACACAGTCGATGTGGGTTCGATTCCCGCAGCTCCGATCATGCTTCTCTGGCGTAACGGTAGCGCAGCTGATTTGTAATCAGCCGGTTGTTGGTTCTATGTCAGCTTGCTGACATTTCCGACTGGGAAGCTCTTATATGCAGGTATCGCGTAATTGGCTAACGCACTGCTTTGCCTGAGCGGAGTTACGGGTTCGACCCCCGTTACCTGCTTTGAAAAACATCAATATAGAGCTGTAGCTCAGCAGGGGGAGCAGCTGTTCCTCGCACAGAAGGTCATGGGTTCGATCCCCATCAGCTCTATTTAGTCCGTGTGGTGTAATGGACAACACGTCTGCTTCCCAGGCAGATGATTCGGGTTCAATTCCCGGTACGGACTCTGCGGGTTACGTTGGAAAGGTTTCACGATGGCCTCATACGCCATGTATAAGGGTTCGAGTCCCTTACCCGCTATTTAAGGTTTGTGCTTTGCCTGGGCATCCTGGCAGGCCATACCTAAAACTATATGGGGTTGTAGCTCAGCCGGGAGAGCAGCTGCTTTGCAAGCAGAAGGTTGCGGGTTCGATTCCTGTCAGCTCCATTCCAGAGAATAATTCTTACACAGGGTTTTATTTATCAACAGCAAGCATGAGCAAAGGAGAACGGTAAAATGATGTACGCAATGGTCTGCAAACAGTTCAGGAAGGAAGAAGAACGGTTCTGGTTCTGCCAGAAACGTGTGTTTGAAATGCCTGAGTCAGTAAAGCAGATCATACCTGCAACAGAGGGAATCCGTATGGATGAATAACACCATCCGGATATCCATATCTGTAAACTGGTACCGCTTTCCTGACCGGGGAAGCGGTATTTTTTATGGTTGTATTTATAGGTCTGTGGTGCAAACGGACAGCACTGTAGTCTCCAAAACCTCTGATTTACACACTGTTACAATTTCTTGCATTGCGTTATTTGCAATGCTTAGAAATTGTTAGTGTTTCATACACCGGACAGACCTGCTATAGCCCTTTGATGTAATGGAAACATATTCGATTCTGACTCTGAAATTACAGGTTCAAAGTCTCCGTTCCACTTCGGTCGGCGCTGAACGAAGGTTCCCCGGATCTTCAGCGCCCTGTGAGGGCTGCTACGGGCCACTAGTATAACGGTATTATGGACATCTTCTTCGTCTGAAAGATCAGGGTTCGAATCCCTGGTGGCCCATTAAAAATATGGCTCCGTCGTCTAAGCAGGTTAGGACACAGCCCTTTCAAGGCTGAAAAGCGGGTTCGAACCCCGTCGGAGCTACTAAGGGTCATTAGTATAACGGCAGAACATCGGGCTCTTAACCCGTAAGGTCGGGGTTCAAATCCCCGATGGCCCATTTATTTTCATATGGCTCCGTCGTCTAAACAGAGAAGGACACAGGTCTCGCCTGCCGGCTCGGTCGTTGCTGAACGCGTGCCAAAGGGCACGCAGCAACCTTTCAAGGCTGAAAAGCGGGTTCGAACCCCGTCGGAGCTGTTTACCTCGCCCCATCTACTAATTGGTCAGGTAGTCACATTCTCAGTGTGAAATACGGGTTCAAATCCTGTTGGGGTGATTCGATGGCCGTTTTGGTGATTCGATGGTCGTTTGGTCGTCAGTAATATAATATCCGGTGGTAGCTCAATTGGAAGAGCTCTTAATAAAACAAATCCTGCTCGGGGTTTTAACAGCAACGTTTAAAATTGCTATCCAAAAGCAGAGGTTATTGGTTCGAATCCAATCCACCGGGCTGTGGGACACATACAGCAATTTCAGCCAATGGCAGCATGACTTATAACCATGTGTTTTTTCGTGTCCTGAATCTTAACCGTCGGAATGATCCGGCAAATAAGGACAGTAAGCTGACTCGGTAGCAGCGGCGGACTGAAAATCCGCAGGAGTTCGTTCGACCCGAACACTGTCCATCTATGTGCGCAGGGTCTGGTGGTCGGGGTGGTCTGCAAAACCATCCGGGATGGTTCAAATCCATCTGTGCACTTGCGGTCTGTGTGTAAAATATCAGCTTCTGCGTCAACGACACTGCTGTCTCATCACTCAGGACTTTGCTCCATCGGAATCGATACGATTCCGATGGCCGACATGTCTCTTTAGATAATGGATAGGACAGGGGACTTCTAATCCTCTGATGTGGGTTCAAATCCCGCAAGAGACATCCGGGTATGTAGCAAAACGGCTATGCACCGGGCTTTTAACCCGTGATACGCAGGTTCGACTCCTGTCATACCCATTTATCCCGGTAGATTATCAGGAAAGCAAGATACATAACCTTTATGTTTGTAAGAAGTCTACTTAGGCGACTATATCTAACAAATCAGTCTTTTGGGCCATTTGAAGTTATTTGAAAAACTTTCGTGTGAGATATACATCCAATTTTTACACAGACCATTAAAGAAATACCGCTTTCCAAGTTTTCTTTATCACTGACCTTTTTTTCTCAAGTTGCTGCTAATCGAATTACAAATAAGACAGTTCAATCCACTTTCAACACATCTTCTCAATGTATCTGAAAAAATCGAGAAAATCTTCGTAACATCACAAAAATCCTTCCATACCTGGAATATTGCTCCAATTTCATATAATTGTACTAAAAGGTATTGTTATTTTGTCGAAATGGATTTAGGTACTCCTCGAGATGCGGGCTGGCAGCCCACCGCAAGAACGTTTTTTGGGTATAATACGAAATTTACGAAAAAATGTAATAAAATTAGCAACCTGAATTTGTTCAAGTTGCTAATAAAACCAGCTTTTATTGTTTAACTTAATGGCATTGATCTTTGTCTATTTATGCAAAAAGAGCAGTTCCAGAATTCATCGCAATCGGAATATCCGATCAAACAAATAATTACAGCTTGGAAAGATACTTTGGCTGATCATCAGCAGGAATGCCCAGGGCATCCATTGCCTGGTGTACTGTCAGTTTCAAGTTCTTCATAATGTTCTTGATACTCTCAAGTCTATTTTGCTCTATGCCCTTCTGATAGGACTCTTCTCTCATTTCTTCCATGGCCTTACACATTATTTCTACTCCCTTCGGATCTTCCTTATAATACCTTGACGCGTCTGCCAGCATCTTATTTCTCATGTCGTCTGGGTCACTGCAACAAAAGTCATGCATCAACTCGCCTAAAGGATCATCACCCCTGTAGGCCCCGTTTACATAGAGGATGTGCTCACGATCGTTGAACATCTGCCCATGGGTCACAATTACCCTCTCAACAGGATAGATGCCATCCCCAAATCCGTATATGTCATGCTCAGTTACAAAAATGGTAAAAGTTTCCGGCAATTCCTCAAACATCTGACCGGCATCAAGTGCCTCGACATCCATTACTGATGAATGATATCTTGCCCTCTCGGGTCTTGCACCGGAGTCTGCTTTCTGGACTTCAAGATCATATTGATTACCTTCAGTATCTACTCCATGGTAATCCAGGCAGATGGATCTTGCACCCAGGAGCTTCTTAAAGTCCTTCTGGGTCTCTCCTTTTGAAAGACTCAGATCTTTGATGCCTGTTATAATGCTCAGCGTCATTTCTGCAAGAGGAATATTATCCTGGTATATACACCTCATGAAGGTATCATCAATTGGACGAAATCCACGAAGGCGCTGAAGATCGGCCTCATGATCCCGCTGTTTCTGAAGTTCTTGTTGTTTCTTCTGTAATTCCTGTTCTGTCATATGCCTTTTGCCTCCACTGGTTCTATTATATATTCTTTAGAGGTTAATACAAGCCGGGAAAGAGTTTGCGTATCTGAATTTTTTATATAGAAAGCCCTGACTACCGTATTTTAAGCAATAGATTAATTGCCTCCCGGTTCTTCAAACAGTTCCGACTGTAGAAGCAAAAATTCAAAAGAATTCAGTAGCTTAGATGATACTGTTGACAGTGTTTTCCCGGTTTTTCACAACAACGAGCAGCTCGTTCAGTTCTTCTGCATATAGTCCTTTTCCATTTCAGCATATTTAACCCCTACGTGGGTGTTCAAGATTACACAGATGTTGGCACTACGTAGTCTTACCACCCCGATTCCGTCAAACAGGATCATGGTCTCGTCGCTGACTTCCCCCCTTCAGGGGCTTTTTTTGTTTTTTAAAACAGTTGCAGTTTCCTTAGCCTTTTATTTTCTGGGGTTAGTAGAGGAAAAACCTTTTTCTCTGTCTTCCTACTGATCCTTGACAACTTAACAGCCTGTTTCCCGGGATGATACCGGCGATGAGCATGCATCGAAGCGTGCCTTCGTCGAAGAAACGCCGCGCAGGACGCGGGGCAGGAACGGCCCAGGGAGGGCAGGTGCACAAAAATTGTAAATGTATCTGTTTGGCTGAAAAGACGGGACCGGCATAAAAAGCCTGTGTCGGCTCAGCCATAAGCTTGACAGCAGATACCATGCGGGAAAAAAGCCTTGTGAAAAGAGGACTGTTTTCCCCGCATTCATGTGTTGTAAAGCCGCTGAGAGAACTAATTGTATTCGCTGGTTGTCCACAGGCGAGGGAAAGGAGGAGAAGCATGGAACTGTTTGTTATGGGCATTTTGACGGGGCTTTTGGCATGTGTGCTGGCAATGCTTGTAAGGTGCGCGTACTGGTATGAGATCACCCACCCGGAGGATGATTACTGGCACCGCAGGAAAGCAGCCCCGGGGCCGGATGAAAAGCCCGGTGGGGAAGATGACGAAGAAAAATGACCGCAGGGACTCATCCCCTTTGGTGTTTCCTTTCCATTACGGGCAGGAGGCGGAGTCCTATTCGTTTTACAGGATTCCGAAGATCCTCTTTAAGGCGAAGGCCTTTGACCGCCTTTCCACGGATGCAAAGCTCCTTTACGGGATCCTCCTTGACAGGATGCAGCTCTCCATCCGGAACGGATGGGTAGACGCTGAAGGGAAGGTCTACATCTATTTCCGGAGGCAGAAAGTGATGGAGGAGCTGGACTGCTGTCAGAAAAAGGCCGCCCAAGCTTTATGACCTGACAACACTGCAGCGTGACGCGAACCGCCTGTTTGGACTGACTGCGGGAACCACGCTCCGCTGTGCCCAGGCACTGTATGAAAGCAAGCTGATCACATATCCCAGGACAGACAGCAGGTACCTGACAGATGATATGGGGCAGACTGCATCAGATGTGCTGAAGGCCTGTTTCCAGACATTCCCTTTTCTCTCTCAGGCAGAAACAGCTTCACCCCCCACAGAGATATCCGCTTCTGCGATACCCTCTGTTCAGGGAGCAGAGTCCCCGAATATCGGCAGGCTTCTGGACAGTCGGAAGGTCTCTGATCATCACGCGATCATTCCGACCATAATGATTGAAAAGACAGATCTCTCCACTCTTGATAAAGACCAGAAAAAGATCCTCACGCTGATCGCTTCCAGGCTGGTCTGCGCCACAGGACAGAATCACATATACGAAACAGTGAAGGCTACCCTGCTGTGCTGCGGTTATCCCTTTGCTGCCATAGGGCGCATTGTCAAGGAAGAGGGGTGGAAGGCGGCAGAAACCGCCATGCTTACCCAGTGCCGTGCCTTTTCAGATGAGGGGAAAGAGGAAAAAGAGAGTGCTTCCTCCGGACAGGATCTTTCCACACTTTATCAGGGTGCCCAGTTCCCTTCCGCTAATACAAAAGTAACAGAGCACTGGACCCAGCCTTTGAACCAGTACACGGAAGACACACTCTTACACGCTATGGAAAAGGCCGGAGCGTCTGACATGGAAGCAGATGTGGAGCGGAAAGGGCTTGGTACACCTGCGACAAGAGCAGGGATCATCGATAAACTGGTCTCATCAAAATATGTATCCAGGAATAAACGCCAGCTGATTGCCACTGAAGCAGGCAGGCAGCTGATTGAGATCCTCCCGGCTTATCTCACATCTCCGAAAATGACAGCGGACTGGGAAAACCAGCTCCTCATGATGGAGCGCGGGGAACAGGACCGGCAGTCCTTCATGGGAGGGATCACGCAGCTGATCTCACAAATGCTGCAGGAATGCAGACAGATCAGCGATGATGATAAACAGCGTTTTTCTGCAAGCGGTGAAACCATTCAGGGCAACCACACCCGTGGAGGTGTTGGGAAATGTCCTGTCTGCGGTTCTCCTGTTTATGAAGGAGATAAGACTTTTTACTGCTCTAATCGGGACTGCAGCTTTGTCCTCTGGAAGCATAACCATTATCTTGACAGGCTGCGGACAGCCCTGAACAGCACAATGGTGCAGGACCTTCTGGAAAAAGGCAGGACAACTGTCAAAAACCTTTATTCAGTAAAAAAGGACAGCTATTTTACTGCTGACCTGCTTATGGAATGGAAAGACAACAAAGCAGCCTACAGCCTGGAATTCCCTAAGGCTCTGTTAAGCAATTAACTGTACATGATGCGATGGATTTCTACTTGAGTGCAAGGAAGAAAACGTAGCTGTACCGGGGTACAGCGAGGCTTTCTGACACAGCAATCAAGTAGAAAGACAAGCAGAGTGTACAGATTAATGCTTAACAGCGCCTAGGCATTAAAGCCGATTGCCTTTCTATTTTCTCCCCCCTTTCAACAGCCTCTTACATTCCGGTTCTACAAGCACCTGTCTGTAAGGGGCTGTTTTATAAAGTTGTAAGGTGATGAAAGTTAAACCTGTTATGAATATGGAGGACACCAATGAAATTTGACCCCATTCCCAGAAAAAATATTTTCGGTGAAGGCTGTTTTATTAAATCCCCGGAAAATCTTCTCTATTTCACAGAGGAGTTTGACCTTGCCGGTGTCAACTGGGGCGCACCCGCGGGAATCAGTGCACCATATTTTCTGCGTCTTCTGCAGGTCGGAAAGAATGCCAGAGCCCGAACGAATGAACTCGAAGCGGATCCCATCTTTAATCCCAATCCCCATTCGATGGATGAATTCTGGTACTCTCTTTTTGATCACGGCAACATGTGGCGGCAGAGATCGGGGAGCATCGTCTGTACCGGCCAGCCATATGGGAACTGGAAAATGATCACAGACAGTTTTCGGAACATGAAAGAGAAATTTGGATATCCGGATTCCATTAAGATGTGCCCTCTGGGCGATCGATACCGCTTTCGCCCGAACGGCGACTTTATGCTACTGTTTTACTGCGACAGGGCAAAGGGACTGTATCTTCCGGAAAGCTTTACACATCTTTACTCTGGCATTTTCTGAATGACCAGCATGAACAACAGCTTTCTTGCCGGGTACCTGCAGCTCTCCATGTTGATAGTGAAGCAGTGAAGACAGAAATCATTACGGCGATGGTGCCTGAATATGATATGATTTTACTATCTGAACCAAGCGATGCTGAATCGATGTTTGTGGAGGTGAGCATCATGAAAAACGGGAAGAGACCTGACCCGAATGTGATCCATCCGATTGCCGGATACGATAAAGAAATATATGTAAAACCGACGATTTCAAATCCCAACATTATCGTCGGAGATTTTACATACATTGCTGATTCTGAGTTTGAAAGCCATGTTACACACCACTATGAATGGAAC
>NZ_FNFZ01000075.1 GCF_900101015.1 Sarcina sp. DSM 11001
GCGCTGTAATCGGCATAGGAGTCGTCCGCACCTGAAAGGGCATGGCTCCTCCCGCCGGTACCGTACTGATCCTTAAGATATTCCGCTCTTTCCTGGGTATCCTCATGCCTAAGGAAGAAGGAATATGTCGAGATGCGTCCGTCGGAATAAGGTCCCCCGGCAGCAAGGAAGGCGTCCGCCTCCTCCTGTGTGATGAAAACGGCATGCTCCTCCCAGGAAAATCCTTCCCTTGCATCGAAGGGGACTGCCTCCCTGGAGAACTGGCGGAACTGTGAAAGCATGCGGTTCGGGTTGTAATAAGGAAAGCGCATAAGGTCAGGAGATTCCGCATAAGCGGCAGCAAGACCCTCCAGGCGTTCCACAAGGTCTGCCAGATAGGCTGGATCATCAAGCTTTTCCGATACCTTCGTTACAGCATCGGGGAAGCCGCCTTCAAAGATGGATGTATCTTCAAAAACGATGTCCGCGATCCCGTCAGCAAGGTCGTGTTCCATATAGACAAGCGCGGTGGCGTGCTCACGCAGGGCGTTTCCCCTCGCAGCGTCAAGGACGGACTGAGGGGCATATTCACCTTGGGCAAGGAGCTGGCGGATCCTGCCGGAGACATCGTCCCATGACAGATAAGCCTTATCCATCAGAGGATCATCCACGGAGTGGCCTGCAGCAAACTTCATACCTGCTTCATCAAACCAGACACAATAATCCTTCCCTCCTATGACAAGCCCCTTCCCGCCTTTTCCGTACTCGCGCCGGATAAACTCTGCTGCATCCTCGGAAGACGGGTCTGTCATGAAGTGATAGATGATACGGAGCTGGCTGCGTGTACGATTACCGCCGGTGCGAAGAAACTCATCAATGACTTCCGGAGGAATGTTGGATTCACCGGCAAAAACAGCATCCATGCGTTCCTCGATCTGCCTTCTCTGCTGTGCAGCCGTCGGCAGGTCCGGAAAGGTGATGATCGGTGGAATAGAAAAAGCAGGGGACCTGGTGTCCTCTGCTTCGGGTGTTTCCTGTATTTCTGTTTTTTCTGGTCCGGAAGTTGATCCAGTCTCTGATCTGGCCGGACTTCCGGCAGCAGCTGTAATGTCTGTTTCATCGATATCATCCGTGTCGTCTTCGGAGATCAGCTGTACACCAATTCCCTCAGAACGGTCTCTTCCGCGCGGATCCGGATATTGTTCATCTGCTGTACCCAGGCCA
>NZ_FNFZ01000031.1 GCF_900101015.1 Sarcina sp. DSM 11001
CTCGATCTACTGACATGCCTGGGAGTAAATTTGCTCTAATATTCAGGCACCAGATTACAGGAGGCTATCTACGTAAAAACTTAGTTTTCTGTGTTATAAAGCAGCGCAGGAAAACCCGGGCAGCCGGGTGGAGATATTTGAGGGATGTAAACACTGGGCAGTCAAAGAACAACCCGGGAAATTCTGTGAGATTGTGGGTTCTGTTTTTGTTGATTAAGCAATTTGAGCGAGAGCAGCCTGCGAAGAAGAATAAGTAATTACGTGGCTTTTTCTAACATAATGCTAATAGCTTATTAGCTTATTAGCGGGATAAGGAATCGGGATTTGTGAGGGAGAACATGGTCATTCAACAAATCAGGAATGCATCACATTGATGCGGACACAGGCTTCGCAGAGATGGTGGATGAGAGGTAAATTATGGCAAAACTCTACTTCAGATATGGAGCCATGGGCTCTTCAAAAACTGCAAATGCACTGATGGTCTGGTTCAATTACAAAGAGAAAGGGCAGGTACCCGTACTGCTGAAACCAAGGACAGATACCAGGGACGGGGAGCGGATCATACGATCCAGGATCGGCCTGCAAGAACCCTGCCTTTACGTAGATGAATTTTTGGAGTATCTGGACAGGCCGGAAAGCCGGACATTTGCCTGCCTCAAGAAGAAAAGCTATGCTGCGGTCATTGTCGATGAAGCTCAGTTTCTGACAGCTCAGCAGGTGGACCGGCTGTCAGATATAGTAGATGACTTCGGCGTCCCTGTCCTTTGCTATGGATTGCGGACAGACTTTACCGGCCATCTTTTTGAGGGATCAAAAAGACTTATGGAGATTGCAGACGAGATTGAGGAAGTCCCCACCGTCTGCTGGTGCGGCAGGCGGGCGCACTACAACACAAGGATCAAGGACGGCAGGGTCGTGAGGACCGGAGAACAGATTATGCTTGGAGGCAATGAGACATATGTCTCACTGTGCCGGAAGCACTACAAGGAAGGCAGGATCAGTAAATGAGTGGATATATAATGGATCTGCGGCAGGTCGTAGGACACAGAACTCTGATCCAGGCTGCTGCAAGCATTATCTGTGTGGATGCAGAAGGCAGGCTCCTTCTTGGAAGAAGAACGGACAACCACATGTGGGGATACTCCGGCGGTGCGGTTGAAATAGACGAGAAAATTGAGGACTGCGCCAGGCGGGAGCTCTTTGAAGAGATGGGCATTACAGCCGGAGAACTGGAGCTGTTTTATATTAACTCCGGGCCGGAAGCACATTATGTGTATCCCAATGGGGATGAAGTTTCCAACGTTGAAATTGTCTATATATGCCGGGATTACAGGGGAGAGATCAGGCCACAGCAGGAAGAGATTGAAGAGATCCGGTATTTCTCTGTCGATGAAATCCAGATGGAGGAAATCTCCCCTCCAATCCGTCCGGTTTTGCAGAAGTACAAAGAGACCTTTAAGTGAGGGATCCTGAAAGGATAAAAAAGTGATGCAGGGCTGACCTGACTTAGAGATTGGTCTGGCTGCTGTTTTTGTTGGTTATGATTGAACGACAAGTTCAATGACAAGCTTATCAGGAACGAATATAATAGAGCCAGAGGCTTTGGCTTCGGCGCTGAAGAGAAAGAAGAATCGAGATGTCAACAGCTATTGATAAAACAAAAACAGGACAGCAGATCCGTCTGCTGATGGAGAAACGCGGAGTAACGGTAAAAGACGTAAGGGACGCGCTCTCATTGGCATGCGTACAAAGTGTCTATCACTGGCTTGACGGGTAGAGTATGCCCACATTGGATAATCTTTATGCCTTAAGCGATCTGCTGAAGGTGCCGATGGATATACTGATCTGCGGAAACCGGTGTTATGATCCTGTAATAATTGTATCTTCAGGTGCTGAGCGCCTGTTCAGGTACTATATGCTGATCCAGGAATGTATGGCATCCTGAGGAGGTAAGGATCACATAAGTAGAGAACCCCCCGGCTAATCGCAGATTCGCGCTGAGCCGGGGTTTACTTTTGAAAGAATGCTTGTGTCAGAAAGAAGGAGTGATCTCATTGAATAATTATAAACTGGTGGCACCGGATATAGACAGCCTTCTGAATTGTTTTGAGTGGGGATTCCTGAATCCCGCTGCGCCGTCAGAAGATTTGTGTAAAGCAATGGATCCGCTGTTTGAGATACTGCGGAATCTGGCTCCGCTGCGGAAGAACAATGAAGCCAAGGCAATCTGGATCACAATTCCAAGAGGCGCTATTGAAGACTTTGGCTCTTACGAGAATATGCTTGAGTGGGGCGATGTAAAGAACCGTGAAGAATATGAACAGTACTGGCTGGAGAAATACCCGGAGCCTGTCTGCTGGTATGAACTGGTCATCTCGGAAGCTTTTCATAAAGATGGTTCCAAATGGTTCAGAGCAGTTCACTTTGGCGACAAGTCGATTATCAACCGATTTTGCGAAAAGGAAATCTCCTCTCATATGATGTGCTCTCTACGGACAGCACCGGAGATCCGATCGGGACGCAGGAATTCATGGTGATTGACACAGTTGCCTGGGAATACTATGGCGTTCGATGACGAAAGGAGCGATATACAAATGGCAGTAAGAAAACTGGAGGAATCAAACAGATTGTTTGCAGTCGAAGTGGATATGGAGAACCGGTCACCTGAAGATATTGCCCGGGATGCCGCTCTTCAGATCAATGCACTGTTTGACAGACTGATCAAGGAGCAAGAGGAAAAAGATGATCAAAACACTGTATGAGATATTTCAGCACTGGTCGGTAAAGGGATCCGTTTATCTTCTCTCCGACCTGCATTTGAATGATGACGATTGTCTTCTAATGGATCCGAACTGGATCCCCCCGGAGGAACAGATCCGGATCATCAATAACAAAGTGACAAGAAGTGATACTTTCATCTGTCTTGGAGATGTGGGCAGCGCAGAATATGCCGCACAGATTAAGGCAGGGCATAAAGTTCTTTTGCTCGGCAATCATGATAAGCGCAGCGAAGCTTATGAAAGCTGCTTCCATGAGGTGGCGGATTACAAGGATATGGTAATCATGGCTGATGGTGTCAAATGCCGCCTGATCCTGAGCCACTACTTTATACCCTTCTATAACGGAGCCCGGCATATGGCCTTCATGCTGCACGGCCATACGCATAAGACGGAGGAATCTGTCATGGAGGAGCGGATCAAAGAGGACATCCGCCGAAAGGGGCTGCGTTGTGAAGCCTTCAATGTCGGTGCTATGTGGCAGGATTATGAGCCGCAAACATTTGAAGAAATTATTGCAAGGCAGGGAAGAACGATTCCCCTGATATAAAGCCACAAAATATGGCTGAAACGATATCAGGGAATGTGTATTCCCGATATCATCCGCGCCTACGGTATTATACCGCAGGCGCTTTTTCTATATCACAAAGAGGAGGATTTCAAATAGCACGTTACAATGACATCCGCGCTTTGGCGGAAAGCCATGCCGCGGAAATATCCAGGTCCGTGCAGGCCTGGACCGGGTACCTGGATACGGCGGCAACGCTGTACAGGTATGACTTCCCGGAGACACTGCTGATCCACGCACAGCGTCCGGACGCAACGGCCTGTGCGGAAATGGAGATCTGGAACAACCGCATGGGACGGTGGGTCAACCGCGGCTCAAAGGGTATCGCCCTGATCGACGACAGCGGCCCCAGGAAAAGCTAAAAAAGATCTCTGACAGAGAATATTCACTGCTGGATCTCGATTCCTACCGCGAAGAGCTTGAGTGGGATATGAATGAGGAGGAAACCGGCATTGACGCAGAGACTGTGGATGATAACGTGGAGGAGACCGAAAAAACAGCGGAGGAAAAGTGATGAGCGAAGGACTCAACCAGTATGTGGTCTACCGTCTGAAGCGTGCATTAAGAGAGACAAGGCCCCGCCGCCACCAGTCCTACCAGTACCTGCAGAAATATCAGATGGAAGTCATGCCGTTTTTCTATGCCCATAAGTTCAATGTGAGCAACAAATGAGGGTATTTCTTTGGCAATGAGTGAATTGAGGGCTTTATTAAGGCGGCTGTTAAAGATTATATGGATAGGTTTATCCAGATTTCTCTTTGGACAAATTCTAAGAGAATAAAAACACCCGCAAGTACCTTTCCTTGTAAGGATCGCTACATGCGGGTATTCTACATCATTGTATTTCATTAAAATCGTTAAAGCAGACAGGTACCTGTCATAAGGAACAGGCCGTGAAATCTGATTCACAACAGATGAGTCTCACAATTTGGCAAGATACTTTGGCTGATCATCAGCAGGGATCTTCAGAAGCTCCATTGCCTGCTGCGCAGTATACTTCAGGCCTTCCATAATATTTTTAATGTTCTCAAGAACCTTTTGTTCCCCTCCAGCCTCTACACCTCTCTGGTAAGACTCTTCTCTCATTTCTTCCATGGCTTTACACATAATTTCCACCCCCTTTGGATTTTCTTTATAATATCTGGAGGCCTCAGCCAGCATCGCATTTTTCATGTCATCCGGGTCATTACAGCAGAAATCATGCATCAAATCACCCAGTGGATCATTTCCTCTATACGCGCCGTTTACATAAAGGATATGTGCACGGTCGTTGAATAACTGCTCATGTGTTACAATTACCCTCTCGATAGGATAAATCCCATCTCCAAAGCCATAGATGTCATTCTCCGTCACGAAAATAGTATATGTCTCCGGCAATTCCTCGAATAACTGATTGGTATTCAGCGCCTCAATGTCCATGGCTGCTGAATGGTATCTTGCTCTTTCCGGCCGGGCACCGGAATCAGCCTTCTGAACTTCGAGGTCATATTGCCTGCCTTCCGTGTCCACACCGTGGTAATCCAGGCAGATAAATCTCGCACCAAGAAGTCTCTTGAAATCTTTTTGGGTTTCGCCCTTAGTAAGTACCAGGTCATTGATTCCAGTGATGATCCTTAGCGTCATCTCCGCAAGCGGAATGTTATCCTGATAAATGCACCGCGTAAAGGTATCATCGATTGGTCTGAATCCGCGGAGTCTCTGAAGGTCCGCCTCATGATCCCGTTGTTTCTGAAGTTCCTGCTGTTATTTCTGTAATTCCTGATCCGTCATCTGTCATGCCTCCGCAGTTTTTTTTAAATTCATTATATCAATGAGGGCAGGTATTTCAAAGTAGGTTAATAATTTTTCTTCTGGTCCTGATCGAAGTCGATATCATGGGAATCACGATCGGTACCGGAATCATTGAGAGCCTGGTCGACGCCGCCCTGATGGGAATCGCTGGCATTTGAAGTTTTTGTGACACTTATTCCTGCATATTTTAAAAAAAAATTTCCTGAAAAGTATTGACCCCTACATTACGTCATAGTTTATAGTGGCCTTATCGGAAGCAAGGAGGCAGTAGATTATGATGACAGTAAACGAAGTCAGCAAGCTGACAGGTGTCAGTATACGCACCCTGCAGTATTATGACAAAATCGGGCTGTTTCATCCGGCGAAATACACGGAGGCAGGCTACCGGCTGTATGACGATGCGGCACTGGAGACCTTGCAGCAGATCCTGCTTTTCAGGGAACTGGAATTCCCCCTGAAGGACATTAAAAAGATCATCAGCAGTCCTGATTTTGACAGGAGCACAGCTTTGGAACAGCAGATCGAACTCCTGATGCTTAAGAAAGAGCACATTGAGAACCTGATCGACCTTGCGAAGGGAATCAAACTATTGGGGGTGAAAAAATTGAAATTTGACGCATTTGATACAAGAAAAATAGATGAGTATGCCGCTCAGGCAAAGGCTTCCTGGGGCAAAACATCAGCTTATAAGGAATTCGAGGAAAAATCCAAAGGCCGGACAAAGGAAGAGGATCAGATAATTTATCAGGGAATGATCGATATCTTTGGAGAATTCGGGCAGATCCGGAACGCGGATCCGGCATCTGGGGAAGCCCAGAATCTGGTAAAGAAACTGCAGAATTATATTACGGAGCACATGTACACCTGTACAAAAGAGATTTTAAATGGTCTCGGTAAGATGTATGCCGGTGGCGGAGATTTCACAAAGAATATCGACAGCTATGGTGGGAAAGGGACAGCGGAGTTCACTCATCAGGCAATAGAAATCTACTGCAGATAAGCATTCCGACGGATGCAGCTGCCAAAACACCAAGGCTGCTCACGGGCAAATCATAAAAGTCTCCGGCGGACATGCCCTATAAGAAATCCAGTTTGATGAATAGAAAGAATGTGATATGATTTGGACATCTGAATATTGATGTTTTGGGTTTTCGTCTGTGCAGGAGCAGCAATGGGGAGATTGGGAATCGCTACGGAGCTCCTTGACAGAGTTGTTAAGGAAGCAAAAGTCTATGGCTGTGGAACTATCCATATTACAGCTTCGAGTATTTGGGAATCTCGACAGATCGGGATATACAGGAGGAATCACCTTGACGGAATCAGAAGCATATCGTGTTCTCGGCCTGCCTGAAAATACAGGACCAGAGCATATTCGTACAAGATACCGGGAGCTGATCGTGCAAGTACATCCCGATAAAGTGAGAAGGCGTTCCGCGCAGAGCTCTGACTTGCCCTGCAGGGAAAGTGAAACAGACAGTCAGGAACATCAGGCTGCACCATTTACCACCCCACATGACGCCAGAATAATCAACCAGGCATATAACCTCCTTCAGCGTTCCTGGAGGAAAACAAGGAATTCCCAGGAAGCGCGTGCATCTTCCGACGGGCAGGATTTCCAAAAGAAAACAGCCCAATCTACAGGGAAAGGGGATGCACCCTGCAACCCCTATGCATATCACCCGCGAGAGATCTACTGCAGGGCAAAGGATACGGAGGGGTTGCCCATCGGCTTTTTTACGATTGCTCGTGGAAAATATCTATGGTCGCAGGATGAAGAGTTCCCTCTGTTTTTAAAGAGTGTTTATCAGTGTGGCTCAGAGCTTCTGAAGGAAGCGGATGCATCACAAAAAAGAGAGGCAGATGATTCTCGCCGCCAACGGGCACTGGGTGAGCTCACCTATCTTCTTGCACAGCAGTTTATAGATGTCCGGTCTTCCCTGGACGAACTGGCAAAGGCTGTCACAATCGGGGATACCGAAACGTGCTTAATCTTGTACATGGAAAACAGAAAAGCCTTATGCCGTGGTACATCGAATGGCTTTCAGCAGCAAAGCCAGAGGCGGTGGCCTGTCGCATGAAGCTTTTCAACTCATCAAAGATTTTTGCCTGTCGAACCAGATTGACGCAATCCGTGTAGATACACAGGAAGAAAACAAAGTGATGCAGCACATACTCAGCAGGGAAGGCTTTGCGTATTGCGGTTTGATTCAATTTGACGGAGGCCCAAAGCTGGCATACGAATGGGACAGATAAATTCCCTTTTGACTAAGACGACAGAGTGGTTGGAAGAGAAAAAAATGATAAGAAAAGTAATACATTAGGACATCCCTGCCTGCCTCGACAAAATAAAAAAGAGTTTGATATGATTTGTGAAATTGCCAGAGAAAAATAAATCATAATTCAGGAAGGTGAAGCGAGATGAAGAAACTGTTTACTGCTATAAGAGCATCTGACCTTGAAATGGTAAGGCAAATCATTGAAAAGAAACCTGGACTGGTAAATTGTGTTGCAAAGAAGCCGCCTAAGAAGGATGACGGACAATCGCCTTTGCAGGTCGCGCTCAAAACGGGAAATACCGCAATTGCCAACTATTTACTGGATATGGGTGCGGATGTGAACTTTATCGAGGATGAGACCTGCTGCAACGCATGGAGAACTCCGGTGCTTCATGATGCGATCAACTGTGCTGTGATGTCATGCAGGTGGAATAAAGATGATAAATATATGGGCTTTAGGGAGTTCTCAACAAAAGAGAGATCAGTTGAAGCTCTCGGTGTCCTAAAGAAGATGCTTGATATGGGAGCAGATGTAAAAGCACTTGATTCATATGGCAATTCAGGATTAAACCGTTTTGCACTGCAGGCAAAGCAGATATTGCCATCATACAATTATGTGGAACATCGTGAAGGGAAAGATCGGATCTTTACAGAGGAATTGCACGAAGATCTCAGAAGTGTGTTGCAGGCATTAAAAGACGCTGGAGCAGACGATTCTTACAAAGCTCCGAATCTCGGTTATTCCGTCAGAGAATTTTGCAGCGAAGGATCCATTTCGATCCTGTTTGATGAAGTGTTTGGGCGCGATATAGAAATTGAAACGATCTAGATAGAGTCGACAAATCCAGCTTGTAGAAATGATGGGAGGAAGGAATATAAGGAATGGTAATTGCTGTATTGGAAGGCATCGCAATGTGCTTTGTCCTACTGATCATATGTGTTGTGGGCATAGTAAATGGACCGGTTAGTATGGTCTTCTTTTATGAAGAAGAAGTACAGGATAAAACCATAGAACTGGAGCTCACCCCCAGGGGAAACGATCAATAAGAGAAAACAGATTTCCGTTCATATTTCATTACTTTTGAGGATGACGCAAGACTGGAAAATATGAATAAGAATAATGTATATCCTTATAGCTCCATAGATGAATCAGGCTCTGACTTTGTTGAATGACAGAAAGAAAGGGTGCTGCCGACGGTCATTCCGCAGCAGTACCCTTACATCGCCTTCCTGAAGGAAAGATATATGAATCGATGAAACAGACATCACAGCTGCTGCCGGAGGCCCGGTCAGATCAAAGACAGGATCAACTTCCGGACCGGAAACGGCTGAAATACAGGAAATACCCGAAGCAGAGGACACCAGGTCCCCTGCTTTTTCTATTCCACGGATCAATTCATCTTTCCGCAGTTGCCGACTTTTTCGCCAGTCACAAAGTACTCGCAGGTCGGGAACTCGAAGAGCACCGGCTTAAATGTATGGTAGTCGATCTTACCCTGTTCGTTCAGCACAGTTTCATCCGCATAGGTCGCCAGGATCTTGCAGATGAAATGATCGAACTGCTCCAGCTCGTAGTTGCCGTCCATCTCGCACTCGATGGAGACCTTCGCCTCATCAATCAGAGGAGCACCGTTTTCGCCCATCGTCCAGGCAAAGGCTTCAGATTTGTCAACCTTATTGCCGCTGATCGTCCCCATACGATCCGCATCCTTCAACCAGGACTCATCGACAACGTTGACGGAAAGTTTTTTATTCTCACGGATGCCCTGATTGATGTAATGTGCCTGCACAAGGGATACCATCAGGTGACTGTGCGCCACAGTTCCGGCATGAGCGACAAGCGTCCAAGTCGGCTTATCATTTACCATTGCCCCGACAACGATGACTGGGCAGGGATACAGTGCAAGTGTTGCTCCGATATTTTTCTTGCTCATCTTATTTCATCTCCTTTTCCCAGAAACGGATTACATTCAGTTCCAGGCTGTCTGCCACCTTTTCAAGTTCTGCGGTTTCTTCTGCTGTCAGTGTGACATTCGCTGCTTTGACCGCATCCAGTACCTGGTTTTCTTTGGTCACGCCGATAATCGGCAGTGTACCCTTGGCAATCGCCCAGGCCACAGGGATCTGTGCCGGGCCGACACCATATTTCTCTGCAATATTCGAGAATACCGGAATCTTCCAGAAGAGCGGTTGATCAGGCTGTAGTGGTTCTGGACGGCCGAAAGCTTCAGAAGCTCATTATCTACACTGTACCTTTCATCGGCAAGAACTGCGCCATGCCCGGCGCACTAAAAAGGACACCTTCTAGTTCCCTAGAAAGTGTCCTTGCGGAACACCTAATTAACTCTGACGGCACCAAATCTGTCCTTATCGGACCGGAATTGGTGACATATTTGTTGTCAAACTGTTGTCAAAATGACGATGAAGGCTCAAAATCCCGCGTAAGTATGCGGTTTATCAGCACACCTGCAATATTATCATTCAATGCCTCTCAGGATTTATTTTTCAATGACCCACTGCTGGTTTTTATCGTTCTTATTGTATTTCACCAACTGCAGATAGCCCCTGGCGCTTTTGTCCGGTGCTACAGCCAAATTGCTATTTTGAGCGGAACGAAGGATAATGGTGTTTTTCCCAACATATGTGACAAGAAAACGCTGCGTGTCATCGTATGTCCTACTCCAGGAACCGATTTTTTTGCCTTCCGAAACAGTTTTCGACGTCCAGACGTTCATGACACCACCTTCTTTATGCATGATATCAATTTCGTACTTTCCATTCGAGACTGGTCGAAATCGGAAGGTTTGTTCCACAGAGCCATCTCTTTTATCAAGGAAAATCGGTTTGTACGCAAATTCTTTCCACCCCCATGCGTAGTTCATCATTTTCCCAGTCCCGACATGTTTGAGTTTATAAACGCCTTCCGGCAGACTCTCATTAGGAGGCGCAGGCTTCTCATTTGATGCCTTTTTCCACACTGCGTACATCTCGACAGTATCTTTATTCTTGGAAGTTGTCCATTTAACCGTTGTCTGATCATTATAGATTGTCAAATAGTATCCGGACGGCTGCTTTCCTTTCTGATACCACCCTGTCTTTCCACCTTTCGTATAATACCATTTCTTATCACTATATCTATAAATGTTCCAGCCATTGAATTTGTATCCGCTCCTGGAAAAAGTGTTCTTCCTTAGTTTTCCTCCAATTCCATAGGTAAAAGTGGAATTTGCCATGTTGCCTTTTCCACCGTTCGCATTGTATTTAACATAAAAAACATGTTGCAGATCTTCAAAGTGAATATAACCGCTAAAGGCAGTTTTATTGAGCATCCGATCTCCATACTTGTGTGTGCCTCCCCAGTTGTAATCCTGGACATAAACTTTATTTCCGGAGACAAGGTAGACATAAGCAACGTGTCCATATTTTCCGGAGCCATGGGTATAGGGATCACAGTAAGCGATACATCCTCTTGCTGGTATATTATCGACCCTAAGTCTGATTTTTCTGGCAGCATTGTCCCAATTTCCAGCATCTCCCCATCGATTGCCGTTGGAGAGACGATAACTGTTATTAAAATCTATTCCATGTGCCTGCCTGACTTTCCAGCATGCATAGGATGTACATTCTCTTTGATAAAATCCCCAGGAATCTGCCTTTAGCCAAGACCCGTTACGGTACGGATATGCATCTGCCGCCTGAACCGGTGTGGCAAGATATGTGAACATAACAATCATAAAAAACAAAAAAACTGAAACAACTTTCTTCGTTAAGAAACAACTTTTTTCCATCTCCACTCCTCCTCCATCGAATGAATCTTTTTTAGTTTTGATGGAATGAATATAACCCCCCCGATGAGAAAATGGAGAAATTCCTGACGAACGGACCTTTTTCAGGGATGTACGACCAAATCGTCTACGGTGGTTGACCTGTTACACTCTAGTTTAATGCATCCGAAGAAACTGTTTCGATTTGCCAGCAGTTCATCTCATCCCTTTAAAACAACTGTTCACCAGTTATTACATTCTGAAACACAGAGGCATATTTCCCGTTTTAAAATCCATTTGCATAAAACCAGCGTCATATGTATTGCTTTCCCGGGCTGTGTCTCTTTCTGAAATGTGCTCAACCTGTTCATAAACTTTTCATGCAGCCACGATTTACCACACCTCAATCCTTCAATATTTTCAAAAAAGCATCCAGCCTTGTATTGATATACCCCGGGGATTTTACCTTCGGAACACAGTACTCTGATCCTTCTTTCAGAAATACCCCATTTTTCAGCAGTTTCTTTTACAGTTATAAAGATAAGCCATCACCTCCAATCTGACATTGTATTATACTGCTTTAGCGGAATAATATCAGCTCTGTCGGAATAATATATCTCGGATTATAGGAATAATACGGTAGAATAATGGACTCTTATAATGGAATATTACAACTGAATCGGAACACTACAGACAGAGCTAGCGGAATAAAAAAAGTCAGTAGAACCACGATATCCACTGACCTTTACGATTATTAATATTGCTGGTCAGCCTTTTGGGCATATTCCTCGTTTTGATGCCTGTCGTTATCATGCACTTCAAAAATGGACTTTCTCAAACTGGAATCATTCTATAGGTTTCCAATTGAGAAACAAATCAAAAAATAAAATTTGCCGACTTACAAGCGCTTTTCAATTTCTTTCCACGCATGTGTTGTTAAACAGCTTTTGTCTAAATCATCTGACAAACCTTCCCATAAGGAATACGGCATCGTTAATGAAAGACTGTTTGCAAGAGCTTCCCGGCGTTGAGATATGTCAAACAGACCCATGATGGCCATTGGTTTTTCTTTTACAATTTGATCAACTGCATAAACAATAGAATGGCAGGCTGCGCCGAACGGAGCCAGCGTATTCAATGCCTCGCCATTGTGTGACCCCAACATAATTACCAATGCAGATATTTGATCAGGGTCTGCAAAAACATAAACCACATCGGGAATTCCTATTCCTTCCCACTTACTCATTGGAGCAAACACGATCCTCGGATAACCTTTTTCAGAGAACGGCATACTGTTACGCCATTTCAATGCGAGGTCTTCAGAGCAGAAAAAACGTTCTCCACTCTTCATATGCACAGGCATCCGGGGTGGTGCCTGATCTCCAAAACCCTGTGACAGCATCTTGTGGATCTGCTTATCCTGATTTTACTTAACAATCCTGTTGTATACAGCGGGAACATCAATACCGTAACATATATTAGCGCCTCGCTGATTCCATAAGCATACCGAAACAAGCACTTCCAGATAAATACTAACAAAATAAATAAAACCAATCTCGTTCAATATATTGATCTTCCCCAAAAGCATCCAGATGGTACTGATAGCGCGAAAAGCCTGCTCCGCTGCCGGCAGCGTCTGCATGAAGTACGACCTCAACATGTGCATTTTTGTCCGGGATCTTATCAAGGACCTGGTTTGCCGAACCCATACCCGGCTTAGGATTGCCGGTCATCTATATATTCTTGATAAAATCACTCTGCTCGTGCATAAAGAGTTTTTCGCCCCGCTCCAATCCTTACCAAAGTTCCATCCTCAACAAGCTTCTTCAATGCTGACTCTACAGAGGAACTTCCCAAGCTAGGGCAGCCAACAAGAACTTCCTGTTTTGAGAACTTGCCTATTCGCTCGCTTACATACGCCTTAACAACATCATATGACGTGCTCTTAGCTCCAGACACATGGGCAATAGATATTCTTGCTTCAAATTCCTTGTAACAAGAAAGGATGATACTGAGCATATATTTGATAAATGGTTTAGGATCGCTAGTTCCTTCATGCCATCCTCTGTCTGCCTTTTGAAGTGCATCATAATATGCTTCTTTTGTATCAGCAATAGCTTTTTCGATACTGATATACTGTCCGATCATATATCCACTGCGATAAAGCAATAGCAAGGTCATCAATCTACTCATACGGCCATTGCCATCATTAAACGGATGAATACACAAGAAATCCAGCAAGAAACACGGTATAAGAATAAGCTCATCCACCAACTCTTTATCTAATGCTTTTTGATATTCTTCGCATATAGCATCGACTGCAGCTGGAGTCTCATATGGTTCAAGCGGCTTAAACAATACTACTTTTTCACCACTTTCAAGCACCATGTCAATTTCATTAGGTGTCGTTTTAAACTGCCCGCCATAATTTAGATTCGTGTACTTCAACAAATCTCTGTGCATTTGGAGAATATAATTACTGCGGACCGGTATAACATCATAGTTTTCACGAACAAGATTCAGCACATTACGGTAACCAAGGATTTCTTCCTCATCCCTATTTTTAGGAGTTGTCTTATCTGCCACAAGCTGCTTCAATCTGGCATTAGTAGTAATAATACCTTCAATCCTATTGGATGCCTCTGTACTCTGTATTTTTGCGATTTCTATTAGCCTGTTTAGCTCAACAGGTTTTTGGCGCAAATACAATTCCTGTTTTCCCTTATACTCGTGTATCTTTGAAATATAAGATATTATTTCATTGTCCCAAGTCCTATCTGCAAGATAAGAATAATCAAATTGTCTCATTGGCTAATACTCCTTTCTCCCAAGGAATATTATTATCGCCCAATTCCATGCCTTTTTTGGGAGATATTTGTCGTTGTTGGGAGAATAATTCTACTCCCAATTATATTATTCTTTCTCCCAAATCACAATCTGTTTTGGGATTAATTTATGTTGTCCTGGTCACCCTGTTGTACAGTCCTCCCGTATCTGCAAGGATGTGTTTGATGATCCATGATGTGGCGGAGCCACAGACGATCAACAGCAGATCTGTTCTGGAAGATCCCCAGCTGTTCCAAAAATAATCCAGCGCTCCTTTAAAACCTGATCCGGCAGTGTCCATCCAAGGTAACTCGTCCAGAAAGACAACCAGCCTTCCGCTCACCGGATCTTTCTGTGCACAATCCCCCTCCAGCAGCTTGCGGAGCCTGGAAAATGCCTCCAGCCAGTCTCCGGGAGCCTTTTTCTCAGGGCATCCATACTGCAGCAGGCTTTGATGATCATAGGCATCCAACGAATTCAGTGCTGTACTATAACGTTCTATGACAGACAGCACCTGTCTGCTGTCCAGGGAATCCTGGGTTCGCTTCATAAGCGGATGACTTCATCAATGTTCATTTTTTCCGATCCATCGACAATACTGTATTTTATGTCCATTGCTCTTCCTTTTCCCTATTTTATCATTTCACTTTCCGTATCTTATTCAGCCCCACAAAATGGCAGTTTTATACCTTCTACCGCTTTATCATTATTCTGAATTGCACTTATCGTCATGCTTATTATTCAGTCTTTCCATTCGAATATAGTATTCCAACAGCCTTAAAACATAATCTGGAGCATGGCGGTTATCTCTCTCCCAGTCAGTAACTGTGCGGTATGGGATCTGAAAGAAGTCGCAAAACTCCTTACGATTCATCCCTGTACTTTCTCTTAATTCTTTTATCTTGGTTTTGCAATCCATTTTATCATCCTCGATCATTAATTGATGCGTTGCGTACAGGATGCCACATTCGCAAAAATGATGCAATGCGTAAAACCGTTTTCTCTGATAACATAATCATGTCCATGACCTTCCAAAAAGCAAAATCGTGTCCACACCCTGCCGAAAAGCAAAAGTGGTACCACAACCCTCAGAAAACCAAAGCCTCGATATGTTTCCGCAAACACAAAAAGGGATCTTTGCAGCCCCGGAGCGTGTCGACCCCGGATCGCGGAAATCCCTTTATTTCAGGCTTTTCCAGCCTCTCGTTATGTTTTTCTCGACATCAAAACTACCGTCTCGACGTTTGCATTTTTGTCCAAACCATCTCATCTCATTGGAATAACTGCTCACCGGTTATTATATTCTGAAACACAGAGGCATATTTCCCATCTAAGAATCCATTCGCAGAAACAAGCGTCATATGTATTGCCTTCCTGGGCTGAGTTTCTTTCTGAAATATGCTTAACCTGTTTATAAGCTTTTCATATTCAACTTTGTCTACTTCAAAAGCATCATCTGTAAATTTCATCTCGCACAGATTAATAACACCATCTTTACGATCAATTAAGAGATCAATCTGCGCTCCCTGCTCCGACGTCTCACTTCTCCATGCATATTCCATAGTATCTACGCCGGCGATTCCAAGTGCTGCCTTGATTTCAGGAACATGGTTCACACAGCAGATTTCAAATGCGTTTCCTCTCCAAGCATTGTAGGAAGGAGAATGTATGTATTCCATCCAGGAACTTTGTTTCCCTGATTCCGAAAATCTCAGACTGAATAATACAAATGGATCAACAAGTTGGAAATAAGCTCCATTCAAAGGTTTGGTATAATTCGTGTATCTTCTGATAAATCCGCACTGTTCGAGTTCCTGCAGATTTTCAGTCAGGACTGACCCCCCTCCGATTGCTTTGACTTCCGTTAATTCCTGCCTCGTTTTACCGCTTTTCGCCTCAGCAAGAGTTTTAATAATCGCCATATGCTTTTCCGGCTTTTTAAATAGAGAATAAAACAGTTCAGTGTATTCGTCTTTCAGATCGCCATATGGCTCAAACATAAGTTCATCTATATTTTGCGCGAGAGAAAGGCGGGAATCAATTAAATTCAGATAATAAGGAATCCCGCCAAAAACCATATAGCACTCTATCATCTGTGCCCTTGTCATAACGATATCGTTGTTCTCCAGAAGCTCCTTACACTCCTTCAGCGTAAAAGGAAGGAGCCTGATCCGCCTGGTAACACGATTATGAAAACCTTTCCGCTCTTTCAGCATATGCTTTATTATCCATGACGTAGCTGATCCACAGACGATGAGCAAAAGATCCTCCTGAGAAGATGCCCAGCTGTTCCAAAAATACTCAAGACCACTTCTAAAATCTGATCTGGCCGTATCCATCCACGGAAGTTCATCCAGAAAAACAACTCGTCTGTTACTTACCGGATCCCTATAAATATCCCTTGTTTCAAGAAGTGCCCGCAGTCGGGCAAAAGCTTCAAACCAGTCCGTCGGAACCTTTTTCTCCGTACAGCCATACACCTGCAGACTAGCATGGAATGCCTTTAACTGACCTTTAGTTTTCTCGTCAGAAAGACCCGTTGCATAAAAAGAAAATTGTCCGTTGAAGTATTCTTTAATTAGAAATGTTTTTCCCACGCGGCGTCTTCCGTAAACCACAACAAATTCCGGTCGTTTTGATGAAAGACACTTTGAAAGAACATCTTTTTCCCGATTTCTTCCTATAATTTTCATGTTTATCACCACAAGCCTATAAATCGCCAAACAATCGCCTATATTTGGTATTTTGGCGGTTTATATCACTTATTTTTATTATATTTCGCCATTTTCTTACACGATATCAGGGCTTTCCCATCTTGTCAACAGTATTTTGTGCGGTGATAACAGAATATGCATCTCTGCCTTATGTATTTCTTGTCAGCAAAACTACAGTCTCTACGTGGCACGAGGAAACAGGATTGATACCCATTTCCTCTGCCTGTTCGCGCAAACATATCCAAAGACCGCAACGTACACTTTTCAGAATTTTCCTGATTCATCGCCAAACCGCATCCGGTCAATCACTGAACGACATTCTTCATAGCTCAACACATATGCCGTATTCGTTCCCGTTGGCCGCTGCAGACTTTGTCTCATCATCAGCCATATAGTTATCCGGAAGCACCATTCTCTCTATCGGATATCCGGCATCATAAAGCTTCTCAAAAATTTCCAGCACATCTTCCGCGATCAGCTTGTGCACAACCATTTCTCCCTGATGGATATTTCCGTCCTTATCCTTGTGCAGAACCATCATGTAGCGAAGATCCTCCCGGGGAACAATGCAGTCCTCTTTATAAGTATTTCCGCCTCTCATCCTTTCAAACAGGTCATCAGATATTTCCCGAATAGAGAATCCTTCCCGTGAAGCGCAGGGACGGTCCCAATGACATTAAGTTAAGCACCCCCTGTGTCCAAAATAATAGTTTCTAAGTTCTATCAGAGGTGAAATACCCTCTGATTTTTTTGCTTTTTTTCACAAAAAAGCTTGACAAAGTAACAAAAATATGTAGCGCGCCTCGTTATATACATCATTTTTTGGAGGTACCGCTATGCAGTCTAGTCCCACTGCCCCTGTCCATATCAGGGAGTCACTAATCTCTTCGATCCATACTCTCTTGACACGGAAAAAGGAGTTATTTTCATCCCCGGATACAGCTTTTTCCAGGACAAGAAAAATTACACTTACTCAGACCATACTCTTTGTTATGACTGCCGGATCTGAAAATACCGATACCGAACTGCTGGATTTCTTCGGTAAGGAAACACTCCCTACAGCTTCTGCCATGATCCAGCGCCGTAACCAGCTAAAGCCGGAAGCTTTTCGTGAGCTTTTTCTGCATTTTACCCAAAAAGCAGCGAACCTGAAGACTTTTAACGGATATCAGCTCATTGGAGCAGATGGTTCCCGAGTCAATCTTCCTTATAATCCTTCTGATCCTTTCAGCCATATCAACTGTATCAAGGGACGTAAAGGCATAAACCAGGTACACCTGAATACATTTTTTGACCTGTTAAATGATATCTTTCTGGATGCCGAGATTCAGGGTATAAGGGAGATGGACGAAAAAGACGCATTCTGCAGACTGCTGGGCAGGCAAAAGGATTCTGGCCGAAAACAGATCTTTATTGCCGACAGAGGTTATGCTTCATACAACGTCCTAGCCCATGCTATACATAATAAGCAGCTTTTCCTGATCCGTGTTCCTGAACGCTTTGCAAAATCTATATATAAAGGGCAGAAACACTGGCTGGAGAACACAACTGAAGACGAAAACATAACTGTCCATATCGGACGAAAAAGGACTAAAAAGAATACTCAGCTGCAGAATTATCATTGTTTGCCAAAAAACCGTCACTATGATTTTATCGAGCCTGGATCTGATGATACTGATGCATTGCAGCTCCGTGTCCTGAAATTTCCTATCGGAGAAGATTCTTATGAGTATATTGTTACGAATCTTCCAAAGTATGCATTTCCACTGCAGACGATCAAAGAGCTTTACAACCTCCGGTGGAACCATGAGGTGGCATATCGATATCTGAAATATGCAGGAAACATGGTCCATATCCACTCCCTGAAAAGAGATTTCCTCTTTCAGGAGATCTATGCCAAGCTGACCTTATATAATTTTTCCTCATTTGTCGCATCCGCTGTTGGGGATATTAAGAAAAAAACAAAAAAATACACCTATGTACTGAACCATTCTCAAACACAAAAGGGTTGTATCCGTTTTTTAAACGGCAGGGTAGAGGATATTGCAGACGTGATATGCAGATATCTGGTACCAGTCCGACCGGGTCGTAAATTTAAAAGAACCCTACGACGCCAGTCGGCTGATACACTAAACTACCGATAAACTCAAAACAAATAAACACCTTTCAGTAGGCAGTCTCCCCAGACTGTCTGTTTGCCTTTTCCAAAAATATTGATTTTTGGCCGTAAACCCGAGAACTGGCTGTGTTCCGTTTGAATTTACCTTATCCTGAATAATACACTAAATCTTTCTGTTTTCATACCTTAATGTCATTGGGACGGTCCTTTTGTTTCTGTCCCCCTGCTTCATAAAACAGGGGGACAGAAACAAAAGGACCGTCCCAGATATCCGAGCAAATGCTGGGGATCGGTGTCGTCAACATCGTCAACATGTTCCGGCCACAGCTGATTCTTCTTGGAGGGGCACTGTCCGAGCATGCGGATGAGATGACCGGTCCCATCCGAGAGATGATGGAGAGAGACTGCTTTGGCGGACAGCACGGTATGATTCCTGAGATTGCGGTTGCGGAACTGGGCAGCAGCGCCGGCATGATCGGAGCGGCTAATCTGTAAGGTTTGTGAAACCATCGCTGCGTGCTGTGTACAGGGGGACAGAAACAAAAGGACCGTCCCTAGATCGCATCCGGCGCTTCCTCATACAGGCCATGCCCAAGCCCGTCATACAGGACCAGTTTGCAATCAGCTATTCTCCCGGCTATCTCCACAGATGCCTGTCCGGTTACGATCTTATCTTCTTTTCCGCCGATTACCAGAGTCGGACAGGTAATATGATCCAGAAGCTGGTATGTGTCGTGTGACAAACAGGACGCCGCCTGTATTCGAAAACGGTCAAAAGACTTTGGCTTGCCGATACTTCCCAGCAGCCGATATACAAGCCTCGACTGCTTCAGACGTTTTTCTGAGTAGGAACGCTCCGCTGTGTCCAGCATAATTCCTTTGTAATCACCCCGGTCAGCCATCCTGATCTCAGTTCTCCAGATAGCGGATCAGCCTGTCCTGGAAATCATGGTAGTAGGGCTTTTCCACCAGGACAGCATGTGATCCTCCATCAATTATTTCCAGCGCCGAATCCTCTGGTAAATCTTCCAGAGCTTTGTTGACCAGATCATAATTCAGGTAAGGGTCTTTACTTCCGCAAATAATAAGTGTTGGTACCTTGATTTGTGTCAGGTCGATCAGCTTCTCCTCTGCTGATACACAGGCGTCCTTTCTCCCTCCATTCGGACTATGTTCTCCATCATAATGCCAACAGCTTGAGCACCACATCTCTATGACGACCGGGTCTGTGATGGAAGCATCAAAAGAACCATCATCGGCGCGCTGGAAATCATCCGCCGCATGCTCCCATGTATTGTGATGGAAGGGCTCCTCAACCGCATATTCTCCAATGCCGCATAATATGGGAGCATACAGGACGAGTTTGTTCACATGCTCAGAGTGCTTCGCTGCAAATCGGCTTACTGTTACCGTCCCCCAGCTCCAGCCCAATACATCGATTTTTTCCTGCCCGGTTTCCGAGGAGATAAGATCAACTGCGGATGCAATGTCTTCCGCGGCATAGTCCGAGTCCGGCAAAAAGCCATCTTCTACCTCTTCAGACATTCCGAATCCCGCAATATCCAGCCGCCAGACACAATAGCCTTCCTGGGCCAGTTTTCGCACAAGACTATAATCCTGATAATTGATATCAAATTCATGAGACGAATATGTCACACCGTGAATCAAAAGAATGTTTTTCTCCGGCTTTGATCCTTCCTGCTTCATACATTCCAGATGCAGATCGATCCCTTCTCGTTCGAGCGGAAATACTTCTGAAATATAGGCTGTTTCCACCGCCGGATCTTTCACCTTACCTGCTGAATTTCCTGTTATCCCAGCACATCCGGCTGGCATGCATGTTACAAAAGCTGCGAAAACAACAATAAGCAGACGATTAATTGTTTTTCGATTCATTCTTTCTCATCCTTTTCTTCTTGGCCAATGCTGTCGCCAGAAAACTTATATCGATCAGGTCAAAGACCCTTTCCCGATAGTTCGGTTCATCCTGTCGCTTTTCATTATATCCCAGTAGATAGAATCTGCAAAAAATTAATGTTGGCCAGTATCACTATTACGATGTAACTTGCTCCGCCCACAATAGATTTGTATAATTTCTAATAGATGTATATTGGCTGGTTTGAGATAAGGTCTAAGAAAAATGGAGGTATGCATGGCTAAAGGTCTTATAGACATGTTCATTGATTCAATCTTCGATGAACAATGGGTCGGAAGGCATGGTGAGAAACTGACTGAGCAGGAGCTGAAGTTCGTTAAGCTGTTCGGCCGTAAGGGCAAAATATTAAGAAATGTCTACCTCCCCAAAGATAACGGAGAAACCTCTGAGATTGATGTGCTCTATATCACTCAAAAGGGAATCTTTGTCTTTGAGAGCAAAAACTATTCCGGGTGGATCTTTGGCGATGAGAAGGGGCAGTACTGGACTGCGATGCTGCCCAACCGTCAGAAGAACAGGTTCTACAATCCCATCAAGCAAGAATCACATGCATGTGAAGATCAATCATGATGTTCCTCCGTCCCTGTATAAGTCATTTTTCTATATAATACATTACAATTCAGCAATAATATCTGAAACCGCTACTAAGGCCGCTTCTCCGCTGATAGAAATCCTGCCATTCCCAATTAATTCACAGTGCAGATATCCACCCCGCTTTGATGCCTGGTATGCATAAATTCGCTTCCTTCTCAACTCCTTCGACCAGTAATCCGCAATCTGACAATGTGCTGAGCCGCAGACAGGGTCCTCTGCAACGGAAAGCTTCGGACAAAAGCTCCGGGAAACACAATCAGTTTCTTTTCCTGCTGCTGTCGCATTCTGGATACGGCCTTCAATACCCATAAGGAGCAGCTGATCCGGATTCATCTGCCTTACCTGCTCTTCCGTCTCAAATACGCAGATTAGATCCAGTCCCAGCACGGCCTTGACCGGCCGGAAACCGAACGCCTGCTCCATCGCATCTGTGACCGGAATCTCAGTAAGCTCGTATGTTGGGAAGTTCATCTCATACAGGCCGCCTTTTCTCCTGACTGTAAGCACACCGCTGAGAGTGTTAAACCTTACGGTGTCGCTTTCAGTTTCATAATAATTCAGGATCACGAAAGACGACGCCAACGTTGCATGACCGCAGAGTTCCACCTCTGTACCCGGTGTAAACCAGCGCAGATGATACCCGGCATCTTCCCTGACTATGAATGCCGTTTCAGAAAGATTATTTTCCATAGCCAGCTTCATCATGGATTCTTCCGACGGCCAGCTTTCCATCACACAGACAGCTGCCGGATTCCCGGAAAAAGGCTTGTTCGTAAATGCATCTACTATGTACTGCTTCATTCTTCACTCCAACTGTATATCTCACTTCAAGTCCTGCACATTAACACGGGTAATCTCAAAAACATCTTCGCTAATTTGATCAGCTTTCAGAACAAATGGAAATCTGTCATATTCCAGGCACATAATCAGATCCTTCACAGGAAACACATCTTTCCATCTGGTGTCAAAAAACTTGGCAACAGAAGGCTCATTGACAAGAGAAAGGATCTCAGGCCCCATTTCAAATGGTTCCCCAAGGAGGAGGCTCCTGATATAGCGGGCACAGAGTTCGTCTTCCGGAGCCAGAGCGATTCCGGAATTACCCATACAGACCAGCGAAACACGTTCTGGATTCTTATCCTTTATATACGAAGCAATCGCGGAGGCGTTGACCAGACTGCCTGTAAGAATTTCGCCGGCACCTGCGGCACAGGTGTGCACCAGTCCCTGCGTTCCGGCACTGGTAGTATGAATCAGGATCTTGTCCAGAAAATCGGCATGTTCTGTCTGGGACGGAGAATTGCCAAAGTCAAAACCAGGAAGTATGACACCTCCCCGTTCGCCGGCCATAATATATTCCGGATGTTCCCGTTTCAGCTCCCAGGCTGTTTCTTCTCTGCCGACAGCATATATTTTCTGCACACCTCTGGAAAACAAATAACATTCCAGAGAAAAAGCCCGGAAGACATCGATCACGACCGCAAGGCCCTTGGCCTGATCTGCCCCTTCTAGAAGATGAAGAATTTTTATATCCATATCTGCGTCCATTTCCCCTCATTTACCAGACTGCCACAGTATTTAGTCCCCATTCACAGAGCAGCGCCTACCTTGTTATCTGATTTCCTCTTTGTACAGGCGTAAAGGCCTATTAACATGATACCAAATTTCCATATATTAAGTAATTACATTGAAACAACATGGGGAACGACTTTTTTGCCGATGTTCTTACAAATTCCGGAAACGAATCGGATCTGATCAGCAGCTTCTGGGAAACGCATGCAAACAAGCTGAACCGGCGCCTCCTGGTTCTGATCGAGCCGGAGGATGTGATCATGACGGCCAGCCCCTCGTTTCTGCTGGACGGGATCCGTTCCCGGCTGAACACGGACCAGATCATTTGCACTGAAGTGGATGTCGATGAGAAAAAGATCACATGGTTCAATTTCGGCGAGAACAAAGCAGTCCGTTTCCGCGACCTGTACGGTGACCGGAAGATCGATGAATTCTACACAGATTCCTACAACGACCGGGCATTGATGAAGCTGGCAAGGCGAGTATATATTGTGAAAAAGGGGATCCCGCATCGGGTATCCCGGAAACACCGAAAAAAGCTGAGATTGCAGTGATCCGCGTAACAATAATCTTCCATTATTCTTCCTGCAAGTTAAACTCTTCCACCTCTTTTTGTGCCTGTTCCAGATAATCTGCACATTTCTCCTTATCTGAAAAAAGGCGCCTCAGAATTGAGGCGCTTTGTTTAGCTACTACATGTATATTATTTCATAATCTGAGAATTCAGAAAGAAATCCCTCTATGAGAACTTTTAAATTCTTCTCTGCTTCTTGGCGTACTCCTTCATCCTCCACTTTTTCCAGTCCTTTTTCCTCGATTTCCTGAATTAAATCCTGGTATTGAGAAAAGTTTATAGGGTTGAGGATATTATTACTTTCCGTGCACTCCACCGTATCCCAGATTTACTATCTTTTGAATAACGGATATATCTATGAATTAAGCCTAGATGTATTTGTGGATTATAATTATAACACGAGTTTAAAACATATCAAAGTCACTCTAGTAAGCTATGAACAAGCCTAAATTGATTAAACTGTATTGCCCCCATGCCCATATCCTTCTATAATGAATTCAGAGCAGTCAGGCTCTCATGGATGGCATACTGGTTTTGCTGCGTGTATATGGTCCTGGTTGTTGGCTTTGAAGGACGAGGCCAATGGGCAGAGAGATAGCATACAGAAAAATACAGAAGATGGGATCGATGAGATAATCGGACAAGAACAGATCTACTATGGCAACAGCGGCAGGATTATGCGCCCTTAAAAGGCACGTATCGACTTCAAATCCGGTATTACAATTGAGATCGCAGCATAAAACAAGGCTCCCCGCCGCCTGTGATGGCAGTGAGGGAGCCTTGGTGTGACTTTACAAACTGGAAGCTATCTTCTGGTAGAACACGTAATGCTCCGGCGTGAGTACGTCATTCCAGGTCCAGCCCCTGCAGCCATGAAATCACAGCTTCTTTTGTGCCGTCTTTTCCGACATCCTCTCCGAGAACTGCAAGTCCGTCCAGAACAGCCGCATTCGGCTCCATCTCTTTGATATCACTGTAAGTGCCACCATCACGGCTTCCAGCATGGGTATTGAACGGAATGATTGTTGTTCCCGAGAAGTCATATGTATCAAAGAAGGTATCCATGATCATCGGCATTTCATACCACCAGATCGGATATCCGACAAATACGACATCATAGCTTGCCGGATCGATGCTTAAATTTTCAAAGGCCGGCCTGCCGCCGTTATCGCGCTCTTTCTTTGCGTAATCCGCAAGCGCTTCGTACTCAAGCGGATAATCTTCAGAGGGAATGATCGGGATCAGTTCACCGCCCACATTGTCATGGATGATATTTGCAATCCATTCCACGGAGGCCATCCCGTCCGCCATTGGCGTTGCAGAGCTGACGGCATCTACATCCTTTGTGTTGTCTGCCGAGAAATAAAGGATCAGGATGCTATTGCCCGCAGAGCTTTCATTTTCCGCAGCTGTTTCTGTCTGCTGGTCCTCCGTTTTGTTTTCAGTCTGAGCAGATTCTGTTTCTTTCGCTTCTGAACTGTTCGCTATCTGTGTGGATTCCGCCTGCCGCTTATCCTGGCTCGATGTTACAGCTGTTGTCTGACTATTGCCGCAGGCCGCAAGAGAAATCGAAAGCGCAGCCGCCAGAACCAGGAATGTGATCTTCTTTATCTGCATTCCAAAAGTACCTCCAGTAATTCTTCCCGTGTGAACTTCTTCGCGCATCCGCCAGTCAGGACCGTCGAATCCGCGATAGCTCTGTAATCTGTATCTTCCGTGATGTTCATCTCAGTGAATGTCGTCGGCAGGCCGATCTCCCTGATAAAGTCTGCCAGCGCTTCGACAAACGCTTCAGCAAGCTCTTCCTCAGTCTTTCCGACCGGATCGATTCCCCAGACTTCTACAGCCAGTCTGGCAAACTGGTGATTTGCCTCCGGCATCATATGTCTGTAAAGCACCGGGTGCAGCACCGCCAGCCCCTGCCCGTGGTTGCAATCGGTGTAGGCACCGAGCTGGTGCTCCAACATGTGGCACTGGAAGTCGGTCGCTTTGCCGATCTTGAAGATCCCGTTTTCCGCCATGGCCGCAGCCCAGATGAGTTCGCTTCTGGTCTGGATATCCTGCGGATCCTTCAGTGTGGCACGGATGTTCCGGATGATGTTTCTCTGGGCAGCTTCATTGATCTCGTCAGAGAGGTTCACTTCCCTGGGTGATCCCATGTAAGTTTCCATGCTGTGAGAGAGGGAATCGAAGGCTCCGGAGATGACCTGCTTCATCGGCATAGTCATGGTATAGGCGGGATCCAGGATCGCGAAGCTGTAGAATGCGCCCCAGAGAGCGGATTTCAGCATCTTCTCCTCGTTGGTTATGACTGCGCCGTTGTTCATCTCCGCACCGGTGCCGAAGGCCGTGACCACGGCTCCCATGGAGATGAACTCTGCCGGCTGCTTGTGATCAGTATATTCCAGTTCCCAGATATCTTTGTTCAGCTTTGCCTGGGCAGAGACGATCTTACAGCAGTCGATGACGGAGCCGCCTCCCACAGCCAGGATGAAGTCGATGTTCTTTTCCTTTGCCAGAAAAGCGCCTTCCTGCACTTTTGCATAGGTCGGGTTAGACATGATTCCCGCGAACTCTGTCACGGTCTTCCCGGTGTCCTTCAGGATGCCCGTCAATTCATCATAGACGCCGTTCTTTTTAATGGAACCGCCGCCGTAGGCCAGAAGAACATTTGGCCCGACTTTGGCAAGTTCGACTGCCAGGTTTTTCGCCGCCGCCTTTTCACCAAAATAGACTTTTACAGGATAACTATAGGTAAATGTGTTCATTATCTTTTCCTCACAACTTAGCTCAGCCGGAAGGGCGCGGGCCTCGTACACAGATCCCGCACACCATCCGGCTTCTCCATTTAATTTTTCTGATTCGTCAGACCCCGTTCTGCAAGCCAGGCTTCCACATGGTCCGCGATCTCTTTGTTGTTCAGCTCCTGGAACAGGAAATGACTGTTTCCGTAGATTCCTTCCTTCGGAAGGTCAATGACCGCAGCGTCGCCGCCTGCGGCATTATAAGCCTCTGAAAATGCGACGCAGGTATTCCTGGACATCTGCCAGAATGCCGTAGAGTCAATGTCTTCCGGCCCGTTATCGATGTTATCGCCGTAATAGAAGATGACCGGAACCTTGCTCTCCAGTGTCATGAACTTGTTCCACGCTTCGGGCATCATCTGCTCCGCAGGCGCAATGCCGGGTTCGACGGCGACAATGGCTGAAACATAGTCCAGGGAAACATCCCATCCGACCAGTCCGCCCTGCGAGTGGGTCACAAGGATGGACTTATGCCCGGTCATCTCGTAAACCTTTTTCAAAACCGCATCCATCGCTTCAGCGATCATTTCCTGGTCGTATTCGCCCGTATTCGGAGTCATCTGACGGAAGAACTGATCCTGAGCTTCGTCTCCTTCCGGAAACTGTGAGTTTTCATAACGTTCCGGAGCAATGCGTCCGATCCTGAAATGTGTATACCAGGCCTGGTCTCCGGCCAGTGTATCTACCGGGCCTTCAGCGGTCTGCCCTGCCTCTCCGCGGCGAGGCTGATCCACAAGAAAGATGCTGTGGCCTGCTTTCAAAAAGATATCCGACCAGCCTTCTCTTCCATCCGGGGTCGTCATCCATCCCATGCGGGACTGACCTGCACCATGCAGAAAAACGATGGGATTGCCGTTGTCATTCTCCGGTATCTGATAGAAGACATTCGCGTGATCCACGTGCATTGTATTCCCGGCCCGGGTGGGATCCTGCCAGTTCTTTGTTTCGTCATACTCGCCGGACACAGGATCGGTGACCGTTCCACCTGCGGAAAACATGCCCTGCTTCGCAATACGAAGTGTTCCGTCTTCATCCTGAGAATTCTCTGCTGCGGCTGCTGTGTCAGTTTCGGCATTCGGGATATCCTGTGTTCCTTCTGCCGTTTCATTCACCAAAGCAGCTGCATTGGTCTCTGATGACGCTGTCTGCAGGGAAGTCGCCGCCGTACTTTGCGCGCAGCCTGCCAGCAGTACCACAGCGAGAATTGCGGATATAATCAGTTTTTTCTTCATTGCTCTATTCCTCTGCTTATGCTGTTTCTTTCAAGGTACTCAGACTCTTCAGCCACTTCTCAACTGCCTTTGCCGGGCCGTTCTCAGCGTCCCGCATCTCTACCGGAAGGCCTGTCAGTACTTTTGCCTTCGGCTCAAGCTTACGGATCGTATCATAAGTGCCGCCGTCCCCGGATCCCATGTGGGTGTTGAAGGGGATGATGGTCTTCCCGGAAAAATCATACTTATCGAAAAAGGTGTAGATGATCATCGGGAAGGTGTACCACCACATAGGGTAACCGATGTAGATCCTGTCATAGCTTTCGATGTCGATCTCGTTCTTGATCGCCGGCCGCTGATCCTCGTCATGTTCTTTCTTTGCGAGTCTTGCCAGCGCGTTGTAGTGATCCCGGTTGCTGTCATAGGGCACCGTCGGTTCAATCTCTGCGATATCCGCGCCGGTCTGCTTCGCGATCTCCCCGGCCACGATCTTTGCCGTGCCATAGACGGAGAAGTAAACTACCAGTTCTTTTGCCATATCCTGCTCCTAATTCTCTGTGTACGGTCATCATGCCTTGTAGCTGAGCAGCCACTTGACAAGCTGGGGATCAAAATGGTTGATGATCTCGCTGTGGCCAAGGTCTTTTTCCTTGATCTGCTCCATCTCTTCATCCGTAAGGGAGAAATCCCAGATATCCAGGTTCTGCTCCATGCGCTCCACATGGACGGACTTGGGAAGGATCGAAACGCCGCGCTGGGTATTCCAGCGGAGGACGACCTGTGCCGCCGTCTTGCCGTACCTGGCGCCGATCTCAGTCAGCAGCGGATCCTTGAAGATCCCGTGCTTTCCTTCGGCGAGCGGACCCCATGCCTGTGGCGCAATGCCGTATTCCTTCATGACAGCCAGCGCATCTTCCTGCTGGAAGAAGGGATGCAGCTCCACCTGATTGACGGCGGGGATGACTTCCACGTTGGCACACAGGTTCACCAGTACGAAAGGATAGAAATTGTAAACACCGATTGCCTTCGTGAGACCTTCCTTATATGCTTTTGTAATGCCTCTGTAAGCCGCGAAGTAATCGCCCATTGCCTGATGAAGCAGGACCAGGTCCACGTACGGCATGTCCAGTTTCTGAAGAGATGTCTTCACTGCCTCATAAGCCGAATCTTCGGTTTTCATGTCGGTGATCCAGACCTTGGTGGTGATGAAAAGCTCCTCCCGGGTCACCAGACCATCGGCGATGGCGCGTTTCACGCCTTTTCCAAGTGCCTCTTCATTGCCATAGGAAGCAGCGGTGTCTAACAGCCGGTATCCTGTTTTGATTGCATTGTAAACAACCTGCTCGCATTCGGCAGCATCCGGGATCTGGAAAACTCCGAAACCCTCCAGCGGCATCTTTGCTCCGGTATTCAGTGTGATGTATTCCATGGTCTGTATCTCCTTTCGATTCTGCCCATTGCATGAGGGCTATAACTTGTTTCTTTGTTGATGATGCCATTTTATCCTGATTTTCCTTGCAAGTACACTGCTTTGTATCTATAATTGTATACGTATTACGTATATATCTACAGATAAAAAAAGAGAGGAAATGATGTCATGCTGATCGAATCCTACCTGCTGGAACAGTTTGAAGCCGTTGCCCGCTGCGGCACGCTTTTAAAAGCATCTGAAGAACTGCATATATCTCAGCCGTCCTTAAGCCGTTCCATGAAGAAGCTGGAGGATGTGCTTGGAGTATCCTTGTTTATCAGGGAAAACAGCAAGATTTCGCTGAATGAGACGGGAAAACTGGCGGCAGACTATGCCAGAAGAGCTCTGGAAGCAAATCAGGAGATGATCGAAAGGGTCACGGCGTTTGACCGGAGCCTCCGGACCATCAGCATCGGCTCCTGTTCACCGTTCCCGATCAATGACCTGATGCCGACCCTGCAGGAACAGCTTCCCGGAAAAACACTGTCCACTGAGCTTGTGAGTAACGATGAAAAGCTGCTTGCCGGTCTTCGAAGCCATCTTTATCAGATGGTCGTTCTGCATCACTGTCCAGAAGATAAGGACCTGTTCTGCCAGAGATATCTGGATGAACAATTATATATCTCCATTACAAAGGACCATCCGCTGGCAAAGCAGGACAGTGTCACTTTTGAAGAGCTGAAGGGACTCCGCATCCTGATGACAGCCTATGTGGGCTTCTGGATGGACGTCACACTGGAAAAGCTCAATGCCTCAGATCTGCTGATCCAGAACAGCATGGACGCCCTGGGGGAACTGATTGACGCCTCCAACCTTCCTTTCTTTAATTCGGACCAGATGCTGAAAGCCGGCTATCTGCCGCCGGACAGGGTTGCACTGCCCATCACCGACCCGGAAGCCCATGCCACCTACTGGATCGCCTGTCTGGCTTCTGAACAGCAGAAATACCGTTCTGTTTTCAGTGCAGTTCGTGGGAATCTGTTGAGAAATCAAGCCTAAGTCAAATCAAAATAAACGAGGGAGAAGAACAACCTGTCATCTAGCGCTGCAATCACAAGTACGATGGCGACCAGACCTGCCACACGCCCCACCTGACGGATGAGGAGATTCAGGCGGCCTTCCTCCGGGCGACAAACAAGCTGCTGGAGACAAAGGAAGAGGTCATCGAAAACGGCTACGCCATGACATCCGCATCACCTTCAAGAACGGGCAGGAAGTCAAAGCCTGATCCCGGCAAAAAGCAAGCTCCCGATCATCGGATTTTTCACCGGTGGCCGGGAGCTGTTCTTCTTAAATTGTTTTATTCATTTATTTTCAGGATGGTCTTTCCCTTTGATTTTCCTGCAGCTACCTTTTGCAGTGCGTCGTTCACCTCATCAAGAGAGAACACTTCATCAACCGATGCTTCGATATGCCGCTCTGCAAATATGTCAGATATCTGCTCCAATCCTGCGCCATCTTCATGTACAAAGATAAAGTAGTAGCTCTGATTCTTCTTTGCGGCCATCTGGTCGTATTTTCTTCCGGCCACCTTGAGCAGCAGTCTCTTGAAAGCAGGCATACCAGTGCGGACAGCAAATTCTCCATTCGGCATACCTCGCAGGGACACGAGCTTACCGCCATGTTTGAGTATGCTGAATTCTTTCGGAAGTTCCCGATCACCAAGTGTATCTAAGACATAATCTACATCTGACAGAACTTCGGAATAATCCTCCGTCTTATAATCGATAAATCGATCCACACCTAATGCAACCACACGCTCTTTGTTTGCAGCACTTCCGTTCGTGATGACAGTCAATCCATAGCTTTTCGCAACCGGAATCGCCATTGCACCAAGGCTTCCGGTGCCTCCGGAGATGAAGATAGTCTCACCAGCCTTTGGCTTCATAAGTTCAAATGCCTGCAGCGCCGTAAGTGCCGTCAGAGGAACACAGGCTGCTTCTTCATCACTCAGATACTCCGGCACTTTCGCAATGGCATTCTGATCAATGGCAGCATATTCCGCAAATGCTCCGATCTTCTGAAGCGGCATCCTTCCGTAAACCCGGTCACCTACAGAATACTTGCTGACTTTCGCTCCTGTCTTCTCAATCACACCGACGAACTCATTTCCCATCACCAACGGAAATTTATATGGAACGATCATCTTTACCTCGCCGTGGATGATCATATTATCCAGTGGATTCACACCTGCAGTATGAATCTTAACAAGCACTTCCTGCTTGCCGATTTCAGGAACAGGAATATCTTTTATTTCAAGATCACATTCGTTTTTATGATACCCATTCAGAATTGCTGCTTTCATTGCGCTTTCTCCTCGTCTATTTCTATCTGCATCGTGATAGGCGCTGCCACTATTAAATTACATACATTACATTTCCATTCTGCCGTCTCGGAAAATGAAATTTCGCATCCCCATACCTTGAAGCTGCTCGGCAGGGAATACAGTTTCTATCCACTTAATATCCTCTGCAGAGAGTTCAACTGATAGAGCATTTATGGAATCCTGCAGATGCTCTTTTCTCGTCGTACCAATCAGAATGCTCATGTCGGGATTCTTAGCATACACGTACGCTTGCAAAAGATTTTCGACGCTTGTGTTTTTCTCACCTGCAATCTCACGGATACCAGAGAGAATAGCTTCTTTCACTTCCTGCGGCATACCCGGCCTTCCCGCTCCAGCACTGGAATTATCCGACAGGAGTCCATGCTGCAGAACGCTGAAAGCGAGTATGTTCATATTATGCTTTCTGGCCACGTCCAGAATGCCGTTCGTCTCGATATTTCGGTTGGCAAGTGAATAGGCAAGTTCAACCGTATGGATCTGATTCACCTTTGCAGCACGTTCCAGATTTTCCGGCGCGAGCTGTGTCAGTCCGATGTTTCTGACATATCCGGCATCTACGCATTCCTGAATGGCACCGATGATCTCTTCCACAGGAATACTCTCATCCATCCGGGCAGGCTGATATAAATCCACATAGTCAAGACCGAGCCGATGCAGGGAATAGGCGAGATGAGCTTTCACGTTCCACGGCTTCACATCCAGTCCGTAGATCCCACCGCCCGGCTGCGGCAGCACACCAAACTTGACTGAGAGAAAATAACGATCTCTTGAAACACCAGCGAGCGCTTCACGAAGCACCATTTCACTCTCTCCACCACCATAGAATTCACCGGTATTTAGAAGTGTCACACCAGACCTAAGTGCATAACGAATGGTTTCTATGGAACGTTCTTTGTTGGACATATTCATGCCCATGCAGCCAAGTCCCAGTCTTTTGATATCTGTCATTTGAAATCCCTCCTAAGCTATGCTTTCTCCTTACAGCACTACTGAATTTTTCAGCACGACGCCCCATTCATCACTGAGTATATGGAAGTTCCCTTTGACAGTAATCTCGTCACCGACTTTGATATTCCCGTATCCGCCCGATGAAGCAAGGCAAGCGTGAACATAGCAGTTACCATCTGCGCTATCAGAAAGACGGAATGAAGGCAGTCCGTGTATGTCTGTTCCGATATAGGTCACTACACCGGTTGCCGTAATCTCCGTATTCTCTTTTACATCGGATGCATGATTGCTGCTGAGAAACCAGTCATATAGCGCAGCCACTTTCCCTTAGAAAATGCCACGATCTCGACCTTCGGATTTTCCTGCATCTGTTTATACACGTTCTTGTGATCACCGATGGTAAACATCAGCCTGCCATCATAGATGTGATGTCCGCCAAGAGGTCTGTTCTTCGGCTGATCGCCGTCCACGGTTGCGAGGTAGTAGATCTTTGCCTCGTCAATAAAGTTGCTGATTTCCTTTAAGCTCTGTTCAGTCATGTTTGTAGTCTCCTTTACAGTCTGAATAATTTTTCGGCATTGCGATGTGCGATGTTTTCTTTTGTTTCTTCATCAAGGTCAAGCTCCTCAAGGAAAGTCTTCACCAGACTTGCCTTGGTATCATAGTTTGCTTCGTTCAAGCCGTATGGATAATCCTGTGCCCAGAGGATGTGATCCGGTGCAAAGGCCTTCATGCAGAAATCCATATCGTCCTTAAAGAACATACCGCTTGGATCAGTATAGACATTGTTCCGAAAATAGTACTTGATGTCATGCAAAAGGCCTGTCATCTGCGGAGGCATCGAAGCATTCATGCGATCAAAATAAAAGGGAAGTAACTCGCCCCAGTGGCCTACGATCATCTTAAGCCCCGGCAGCTTATCAAAGATGCCTGAGAGGATAAAACGCATCAGGTGCATGGCAGTATGGTAATGCCATCCGATACCAAAGCCCGCAAAGGTGTTTGCCGTCCTGCCGTTCCAGCTGCCTTCATAATAGTATTTGCGAAGCTCTGCAGGAACCTCTGTCGGATGAAGATAGACCGGTACATCAAGCTCTGCTGCTTTTTCAAAGATCGGGAAAAAACGTTCCTCGTCCAGAAAATGTCCATCAAACGGGCCATTGATCATGACACCCACAAATCCGAGCTCTTTTATGCACCTTTCCAATTCGATGACAGAGGCTTCCACATCATCCACCGGAAGTGTTGCATAGCCATAAAAGCGTCCGGGATATTTTTTTGTTGCTGCATAAAGCTCATCGTTCGCTAAGCGGCACAGCTCTACTGCCTCATCTTCCTTATGGATGTGCATCGGCTGATTGTTACCATAACCAATGATCTGCGCATCAATACCGTTTTCATCCATAAAAGCGATACGACGCTCACCGATATCTGTGATTGTGCCCTGTTGCATGAAAAGCTTTACAAATGCCTCCTGATTGGCTTGTACCTCATCCTTGGGCTGATTGAGTTCCATAAAACGGTCATTGACCTTCTCTGACATGTAGTGTTCTTCTATAGTAATAATTTTCATTTGACATTCCCTCCATTTATTCACCGATCAGCTTCTTCAGTAGTAATATCAATTGTTCTTTTTCCTTTTCCGTCAGATTTTTAGTGACTGCAATCTCCATCTCCTCACCTAATGCCTCCAGCTCCTTTTGTTCGGCATATGCTTTATCCGTTAGTGAGACGATTTTGCTTCTGGCATCTTTGGGATTTACAATGCGCGTCGTGTAACCTTTTTTCTCAAGTACCTGCAGAATATCAATAGCTGTGGAATGTGTCATGGAAAAAGTGTTTTCCAGATCCATAACTCTCACAGAGTCCTTCGGTGAATAATAAAGCTTCTTTAAGAATTTGTACTGCGCGACTGTCAGATCATAGGACTGTAAAATTGGAGCCTGTACCTTATCTGCCTCAAGGGCTGCTTTCTTAACTAATATAGCAACTCTGTCAAAATTCATAACACCCTCCTTTGTGTCGGTTCCGACTTATTGTACGTCGGTTCCGACATAATATCAACAACTTAGATGTTTTTTTATTTTAATCCGCTCAAATCAGGCGTTCATCTCCAGTGGAAATTGGAGGTGGACGCCTTTAAGTCTGCCCGGAAAGGAGGACTTTGAGTGAGCAACGATTATCGCAATTGCGAAGGCTATCCTGACCCAACTGCAGGTGAAGCACACTCCCGGATTGCTGCAAATGAAAAGCAGTCCCTTCGTGCTTTCCGGCCTATCGTCTACATCTGCTCTCCATTTTCAGGAGATGTGGAGACAAACGTAGCCAACGCCAGACGCTACAGTCGGTATGCCGTGGACAAGGGATATATCCCTATCGCACCGCACCTGCTATTTCCGCAGTTCCTTGATGATGACAATCCGGATGAACGTGAGCTTAGTCTTTTCTTCGGAAATGCCCTAATGAGCAAGTGCGCTGAGGTCTGGGTATTTGGCAGCCGCATCTCATCCGGTATGGAAGCAGAAATCAAACGCGCCAAGTGGAAAGGCTACCACTTCCCTAATGTTTCATGGCTTCCAGACGCATCTTATAAGCATATGCCTTTTCACTCGGCAGGATCCTTTCTCTCTGCAGATTGCTGTCAATCATTGCGATTACAGCCTGATCATCATCCAGATTACGGACGATTGCCGGCACTTCTGTGAGGCCTGCCCATTCAGCCGCCATTTTACGTCTGTGTCCCGCTATGATTTCATATTTTCCATCCTGTTCTGCCGGCCTGATCAAGAGCGGTACAAGCACGCCTTCCAGTCTGATGCTCTCCATGAGTTCATACATTGCGGCATCCTTTACAACCTTAAATGGATGATCGGAAAATTCCTGCAGATCACAGATCCGGACCATTCCACTGCACGCGCCTGATGCGTAACTTCCTAATGAATACATCTTCTCTTCGTTCGTCATCAATCCTTTCCTCCTCCTGATTTCCTGTAAACATAAAAGCGTCTGCTTTCAAAAACCCTTGAAAACAAACGCTTTTTTCACATTTTTATAATTCAGTTGAAGAAATTACGGACTCCCTTTAGATGTGTTCCCGCATACGAGGTGCAAAACTACCGAAACTCTGATACTCGATATTTTCTCTTTTTTGGGTCCTTTTTTCTTGCTCGGATTTAAATTCCAGAACTTTGAAAAATGAGTGAATTGGAGTATCTCGATGTAGTTTTCTTTCTGCTCGGAATGGTAAAATTCCGCATAAACTCGGGCTTTTTCAGCCTTTGTGCCCTTGGAATTATCCGTGTCGGCATCGCGGGAAAGAAGGATTTCTAGGCATTCGTCCGATGTAGCGAACAGACCGTCTCGACATGCCTGAAGCCGTTGCTATGAATGTCAACGGTAAAGCCGAATTGATTATGATAAAATCCGTTATACCGAACAAGTCTACAAACTGAAATATCTCTCGATTTCAGTTTTGATATCGTATCTGCTGTTCTTTGATCATCGGATACCGAATCAATGCTTCTCCGTCTGTTGCCTCTTTGTGCATATCTACGGCTGTAATCTGAGAATTCTCATATGTTCTGTAATAGTAAATTCCCCGATCCATGTTACAGCAGGAAGAATATACGGTTATCTCATATTTTCCTTCGCCTAGACAAACACAGCCTCTTTGTTGCTCTACGGACCCCAGAATGTGGAAAAACTGGCTTACACTTTCCTCCTCCGAATTGCCGGAAACTGAATTCATGCGGGTAAACGCCGCCTTCACAAACCTTGATGCAGAGGAAAGATCACCGGGCATTCCCATCGCGCCCATTCCACGGCTGTATTCCGTAATCTCCAGACCCTTGGTGAAAGTATTTGTCACAGGTTTATTTGACAAATGCATATAATTGCTGAGATGAAACATCTGCTGATCAAAGGTTGGATTGTTGGTCATGACCCCCACCGGATCATCGTATACTCTGATGCCATCTTTTAGAGGTTCAACTACAATCGTTCTTTTTTTATCCGCAATCATCCAATGCAACGGCGTTAACGGAAGCTCCGGGCTAAAACTTATATTTACCGGATTCATCCGGGAAATAAGTGTCTTTGCCTCATCGACATCGGCACAGCGACTGAGGATCCATGGTATGAATTCAAATGGTGCTACATTGTCCGCATCCGGAACTTCTGCCTTATAAGCAGCGTTCCCGGGAAAATTTAATCCAGCAATTCCAAGGCCTTTCTCATTTACGGCATCATAGAAGAGCGGATACCCCTCCACAACAAACGCTGTTCCGATCATTGCATAATGATGATTGATGCCCTCGCATTTGCGAAAGATAAAGGGATAGTTTCTTGGCACAATAGTGATCTCTTCGTGATAAGAAAATTCCAGATCCAGATTGCGTCCGAAATAATGATCCTTTGCATAATAAGTTGCTGCTGTACACATCTTCATCTTCTCCTGTTTCTATAAATGCCGACACCATCTTCCAGTTCAAACACTCTTGTCGGCTTTATGTATTTTTCCTTAACATCAATACTACGCACTCCACATGAACAGTAGGTGTAAAACGATCCACCGCAGCACTGCTTTACCAGTATCGATTTCTACGTTCTTCAAGTTCAACAAGGGCGTTATATAAACGTTCCTGCAGTTCTGCTTTCGAAAGGCTTTTTACATACTTTCGCAAATCTTCGTAATGCCGTTTCACTCTTTCCTCTTCCTCACGTTCCCATTCTTCTGCTTGTTTCAGGAAATCTTTCGCAGCTTCTGGTTCAGAGGTGAAATACAGTGCAATCATATGTTTGCATACCACCCGCCGTCCTTCGGCAAACGCACAATTGCAAATGGATTTCCTGGGATGCAGTTTATCAATGTAAACTTTATAGCTTTCCCCGTTGCTTCCGGATACAACCCCTTCATATGTTGAATCCCCGGATTTATTCCAGGAAACCACTTTATGGTTTTCATAATAATCCATTCCGCGCCAGACGGAATCCCCACTGGCTATTTCAATCAGACCCATATAGCTTCCTTTCAGTATTATCTGTCTTTCTTTTCGCTAAGACTTATCCTGTATTCCTCTTCTGCAATTTCAATCTGCTGCTGGATCTGCTCCGCAGTAGGCAGGTATTCCTGAATTTCCTTTATTTTCACATTATCGTAAGTCGCCACGCCCATTGGAGTTGTGATTCCCTGAAACGCCAGCTGAACCTCCGTACGATCCATATCCTTGCAGATCAGAAGTCCGATCGTCGGATTGTCGCTATCCTTTCGGATGAACTCGTTTACAGCATTTACATAGAAATTCAACTTCCCTGCGTATTCCGGATCGAAAGGCTTAACCTTCAGTTCCAGCACAACATAGCATCGCAGGTAGATATGATAAAACAACAAATCAATCTTTCTGGTTTTCCCGGAGATGATGATTTCTTTCTGTCTTCCTACAAAAGCCCAGCCTTCGCCGAGCTCAAGCAGGAATCTGGTCATCCTCTGCTCAATGGCAGTTTCCAGAGCTTCCTCATCATATTCTTCAGGAAGAGAGACGAAACCCAGGTCATAGTTCCCTTTCAACAATTCCTGCGCAAGTTTCCCTTGCGGCTCTGGCAGGCGCTGATCATAATTCGTAATTGCTGTCCCCAATGAATGGTACAAATCAGCGCGAATAATGTTATCAAGGGCATTCCGACTCAAGCTCTCTTCGACAGTCCTTTGAATGTAAAACAAGGCTTCTTCAATTGACTTACATTTTTGCATGATTAAGACATGATGCATCCATGGAACATACGCAAATATCAAAGGAAACAGCATTTCTGAATCAAGCTGCTTCAGTTTTTGTTTCTGAATTACTGAAGCAACTTGCTTTAGTTTTATGCTGGTAGTATCAATTTGATTTTCTAAATTTGAAATCAGCTGAACTGCATTGTCTGCTGATGAGTAAAATGTATACCACTGTTTCATGAACCATAAGTTACGAGCAGAGAATCCCTTTGCCTCTGGAAATGCCGCCTGAAGGTCAAGGCTGACCTGTTCGACAACTCCCCTCCCCCATTTTTCTTCAGCGCGTTTTATCACGAGGTCTCTGCCCAACTGCCAGTTGAAAAGAAGTTGTTCAGAATTCACCTTTACCGCCGCTTTAATCTGGGCACTACGGAATCGCTGTTTAATATCATGTATCCACTGAACATATTCTTTGTCGAGAGTTATATCATGCGTGCGTACTGCTCTTGGCCTTTCCTTATCATTCTTTTTTCTTCCTGCACCTATACAGCTTCCCCATATCCTTCTTTTTACATGTTTTTCGTGCAACTTTCGTTCAACATGCCCCAGATGGAAACAGGTCCGGACTGTAGTAATCTTTATTCGAAAAAGCAAATACATATTTCTCATTCGAATTGAGGTGACAGCTTAAATGATGAACTATATGACTTCAAATACCCGCATACTCGTTTGACAAAGCCTGTGAGCGGGTCAATGCCGCATATCACAAAAACCAGATAAAGAACGAAATCAAATCACACCATTACATCCTGAGCTTCGATCCTCGCGACGGACCGGAATGAGGACTGACCGTGGAACGGGCACAGGAACTCGGTATGGAATTTTCCGCCAGAAATTTTCCCGGGCATCAGGTACTCGTCTGTACACATGATGAAGGCCACAACAAAAGCGGTAACATCCATGTCCATATGGTGCTCAACAGCATTCGTATGAAAGATGTCGAGCGTCAGTCCTTTATGGAACGTAACACCGACTGCCGTGCGGGTTACAAACACCATGTGACCAAAAAATATTTTAAATATCTGCTGAAGGATGTCATGGATCTATGCCAGAGGGAAGACCTTCATCAGGTCGATCTCCTCTCCCCTGCAGCTGTGAGGATTACGGAAGAGGAATACCGGGCACAGAAACGAGGACAGGAAAATCTGGACAAGCTTAATGCAGAAATCAGAGCCGCCCAAATGATCCCGCGCTACACGACCTTCCAGACACAGAAACAATTCCTGCGCGACGCAATCACTGATACTGCCAGTAACTGGCTTTGTGTCGCAGAGGATGAAGGGCTTACCATCTCCGACCCTACCCCTCAGGCGATAATCATCCGTGATTCAGAAGATGTCATTTACTTAATACAGGTTGATACCACTGAATATCGTGCTGCTACTGAAAACCATACTGTCCGGATAAATGTTACCCTTCCTGCTTGGATGGCGAACTTCGCCGATAAGAGGAATTAAATTATAACAATATCTTTGATATCAAAAGCCTTAGCACGCTCATTCTTTTTATCAAAGATTGCATACAGAAAAATGCCACCTTTCAGGACAAAATGATCAGCATATGGAGATACTGAGATCCGATATATTGTCCGCTCAAGTCCATAATAAACAAGCGCTTCCTGGAATGTGCACCCGGAGCTGACAGCGAAGTTCTTCAGCCTCGCTTTTACAGAATCTGCGTTCATGAAATAAGCACCTCCAGATAAGTTCTGACAATAGATTCGCACCGCAGCATTTTTGCATAAGTATAAAGCCGGTCAATTTGCCGGTCCTGTCTTTTCAGGTAGTTACGCAGCACTTCCGACGTTTCTTCAATACCGATCTTATTGCGGTAATAAATGATATCAACAACGGTTTTTTCGACATCAAAGATCTGGAAGGAGTCGCCGCCTTCCGTAATTTCTATAACACCAGTATTCATACGTGTAGGATCAAAATAGAACACTTTGATTTCCGGCCAGTCAGGAAGTGTACTGACTTTTTTCTTCCGATCGATTGCCACGTCAATTACATCCGGCAGGAAGTTAGTAAGCTCATAGTATCTGGCGGCACTCATCAGGCAGATCACACCTTTCGGTACATAAGCAGCTGCGTTAATGAAATCATTTTCATCGCCTTCATAAGAAAGATTTTCATATGTGGTACGATTAATGCGGCGTAGCTGTCCGTTTTCTTCCATCTGACCAATCTTATAATAAGAGCAGCCCATCTCTTTCAGTTCGCTGGTCGTGTAATATTTCTGGTTTGCATTAAGCGCGATCACAATCATCACCTCCTGCCCTGAAGTATATATTAATTCATCTAAAATTTCAATTAATTTCGGCAATTAGATGCATTCGCAGAAATTAGTCAAAATATATAACCTTTTAAACTGTATAACATTCAACAGAGCTATATGTTTGTCAATAAGCTCACAGCCATGAACCTGCTTCTGGACAGATTCCGGACAAATTCAACATACAAAAAGGGTTCCCATCATTCGAAGCAGTTTTTGCTCCTGATGACGGAAACCCCGTTAGTTCCAGTTGAATACAACAGTATTGTTCAATCCCGCAGCCAATTACAGCAAATTGAAAAAGCCACTAGGGCACTTTATCACTCACACCATCTGAAAATGCCTCAGCGCCTCTTCAATCGCCCTCACCTTCTTTTCCGGGCATCCAGGCTGCCGGCTGTCCGGGGACTTAGGCTTGTTGAAGTTTTCCCTCAGGTCAAAGCCGTGTTTCCGCTTCACCAGGGCGATATTCAGGTTCGTGACATGGAAGCCATAGTTCTCCTGTACCCATTCCCTGATCTCGTCATAGGTAGCCTTGCTCTCCGCTGCGGTCACATCCATTTCGTCCATATCGACTGTCACTTCGATGTGCTGATGGGTTTCATTGAGTTTGGACAAAAGACATACCGTCTCCACGTGCATCGGAATCTCCGAGATAACCGACATTTTTTTGACCCGTTACAAGCGAGTTACACGTTTTTCTTTTCGCATGTGAGTCTGTCATCTCATTTAGTGCCTCATAGTGCTCCTTCTGTTCCTCGAATTTCTTTACTATAAATGCGACTAGTCCGTCTTCATCATCAGGGACATCCATGACATCGAAGTATTCCCTGAGAAGTTCTCGGACCTGTTTCATTTTGACCAGAGAAGGAGTTTTCCGCTTAGAGATGCTGGTTTTCCCAATCTCTGAACGCTTACGTAACATGTCAGGAAGCTTAGGATCCGTCGGCTGGATTGTTGCTCCGCCATATTTAATAGTGACCTTCTGTTGGATAATCAATAGTGCGACAACAGCCGCAATATCAATCTCGCGCCATCCGTAAGGGATTCCCTGATAACGGCTTTGGACATCAAACATAGAGGTGGGAAGGTTTTTGCGGTCCTGCATAATCAGGAATTCCTCCACCTTGGCTGCTGCATTTCTGTTCGGCTCTGCCCCGGGAAGCATGGATTCCTCCCCTGTCAGGATGGCGATAATATCTGTATCCGACTCGGTGTTCCTCTCGATCAGATCCAAGTCACTGTAAACATGAGTGACAAGATATTCCAGAGCCTGGTCAATGCGGGACTTTGCATCACCGCCTTTTATCTCAAGATGTTCTCCATCCACATAGAAGGAAGCCTTTGAAATAGCTGCTTTCAGTTCCTCCATAGCAGAGACTTCATAGCGGCTCGCCTCATCCTGCTGATCCCGGATAATATCCTGCATGGACTTGGGAAGCTGTGTCACATTCCGTTGTTTCACATACTTGCGGATCTTCATAGCGCTCTCCAGGGATTCATAATAAGGAGAGTCAGGCAGGACAACGATAGTAGCGTTTTTAGATTCCCGCAGCAGGTCTAGTTCGTTTTTCTCCGCAGTATCTGTCGCCACAGTCAAAAAGCGCAGCTTCATGCCTCCGGTCACACTGCCAGAGGTCACACCCAATGTCAATCAGTTAGTTTATAGGGGTGGTTTCCCGTAGGGGGGCCACCCCAAATTTTCTGGCTTCATTCACGAGTTTGCTATTCGTCCTGCGTACTTATGCCGCCTCCATTTTCGCCCACCCACCAAATCCGGCAGTTTTCTCTACGCTGCGGTCCCACCCTTGCTCAAATGTCGGCGGCACCGCATGCCCGTCTTTTTCCATCCACGGCAGTTTCAAAAAAATCGTAAAAATCCGAAAAATTTTCCCCTTAGGGGGGTTGACAGAAAGCCCAAAATGTGCGGCCGCTCTGATTTCTGATTGGTTTTT
>NZ_FNFZ01000037.1 GCF_900101015.1 Sarcina sp. DSM 11001
TGAGTCTTTTGCGCCTCTTTATCCGCCGGAGATATATGATATGGACGATGAATTATTCCTTCCGTTTCCAGAAACAGATGGTACCGAATAGTAGAAGCCACGTCCTGTATGGACAAGGGGTGTGTAACACCCCTTAATCACCTGTTGGCACGGGAAGCGGGCACGGTCAAGGAAGATCCTGTGTTTTATGCTCACGCCCCGATTTTGGGGGCGGGAGGGATAAATCACAGGATGTCCTTGACTGTGTCAATGACCAGTGCCAGTGTTCAACCACATCTTGCAAAGACAGCTAAAAGAGCAGAGTGGCGACAAATGGTTTGATCAGTTTAGTGACGAATCAACGTATCAGCAACATTATATCATTAATGTATCTAACGATTAATCCTAGAAGAAGTAATGTCTATATTTTCTATTTTATCCATCCAATCATCAATAATCGCACCCGGGTCATCGCATGAAATATTATCCTTCTAATTCTTCTGAAAAAAATTTCTCCCAATCTGCGAACCAATCAAAAAAGTGTTTCTCTCATTCTCCTCTAAATATAAAAGAATGCCCACCACAATTTGGTATGAGCATTCTTTTCATGGGGTATTCCCTAGTTTATTCGCTACTTACATATGCCACTTCCGTTCTTTGTCCTTATTGGATTTACGATTATCAACAGCGTATTTCTTTCTCATTTTTGTAAGCGGAAAGCCGCATTGTTACATATTCCTCCCGTCATCGGTTCTCCACATCGGGGGCAATATGTCATAATCAATTCTCCAATATATCATGTTAACTCTGTACATTTCCTCTTTATCCGAATGTCATTTCCATCAATTCAGAAGCAATCCTTTTGCTCATTACACGCATGAGACTGTCCTCTAATTTTGAATTTGCCAGAAGATTTATACTTCCGTACCATACGATTTCCTGATCAATAATCGCAAAATGTTCGCAAAAATCATCAACTAGCTTCATGTAGAAACCAGCCTGTCGCATCTCCTCATGAAGCTGCATCCAGTAGGAAGCATCGCCGAAATCGTATGCATCCGGCTCCCAAGTAACAATTGTGACCGTGACTCCTCTGCTTTGCTGTTCCTGTAAAAGACTGATCAGTTCACGGACTTTTTTACCGTTGATGGCAGGGCTTGAAATCACGATATTTTGGGCAGCATCAAGAAGGTCCTGTCGGTATACAGTATGGTAATTATCACAGTTATAAATAGCATTTGCAGTCTGTTTTTCGCCCTGCACGCCGGAACAGATTTCATATCCAATCTGTTTATATGCCTTCAGGCGCTTAGCATACATGTTATCAAACATGGGGATATGGCTGTCCACATAATCATAAACAATCACTTTTTCTTTGCCGTCATAATCCCTGTTCAGGCGGCCGGCATATTGTTCAACAACGCCTTTAAAGGAGACCGGAGTTGCCATGATAAGCGTATCGAGCCGCGGAAAGTCAAATCCTTCTCCGATCAGCTTTCCTGTCGCCACCAGAATCAGACTCTCTTCTGACTGTACTTGCTGCATTTCATCCAGTATTTTTCTGTGTTCCTTCTTTGAATTATTTCCTGTCATGAGAAACACATGATCAGCATATGATTTCAGCCTCTCATACAGCTTCTCGGAGTGATCCTTATATTTTGACAGTACGACCGGTGTTCTTCCAGATGAGACACATTCCCTGACGTCCTCAATAATCTGCTCATCTCTAATATCATTGTTCCGGATAATTTCGTAAGCTTCATTGGGATGCATGCCGGATATCTGAACTCCTCTGGGTGGAACAGTGCGGGTAAATCTCGGATAGACCAGATGCTCAATTCCCTGCGCTTTTGCTTTTTCTTTAGATGTATATCTGTATCGAATCGGTCCGAGAAGCATATAATTAATTTTCTCCAGACCATCTCCTCTGTTTGGCGTAGCTGTTACACCGTATACATATCGGGCTTTGATCTCTTTCAATATATCAGCGATGGTCTCTGATGCAGCATGGTGGCATTCATCGACAATGATCATGCCGTAATCGTTAAGAAAAGCGTGGTACTCACCTTTCCTGCACAAAGAACCGGTCATTGCAATATCTATAATGCCGGTCATGGAATCATGCTGAGCCTGCAGCCTTCCGATTAGGCTTTTACGCTTTTTTATCCTTCCTGTTTTTGTCTTGTATTCTGGGAGTTCTTCATTAATATCCAGAAATCTGTGCAGGGCATCTTCCCACTGTTCCATTAGGGCAGAAGATTCAAGGATGATCAGAGTATTTACTTTCCTTTCTGCAATCATAGCACTGCAAACAACCGTTTTTCCAAAAGCTGTTGCAGCATGAAGAATACCGTTGTCGTACTTTAAGATCTCCTCCAGAGCCGGTTTCTGTTCATCTCGCAAAGTGCCGTTAAAAGAAACATTTATCTTCCGGCCCTCCTGCCGTTCATCTGCTATTTCATATGTGATTCCGGCATCTGCAGCCTGTTGAAGGAGTTCCTCCTGCAGGCCTCTTGGAATCTGAATATATCCGCCGAGATAATCCTTCCCAAGGTAGATCCACCTGGATGTATCAAAATTAGATGTGCCGATTTTCTGGTTTTTATAAAATACCGGATTTGAAAAAGCTGCCATTCTCCGGATCCTGTTCTGGATACGGGGTTTGAGATTCAAACAGTCCACGTATATTCCGTTGGACAAGGTGATATCAAGCTTGCCGTCTACATCACCGGCATCCAGCTTTTTCCCTTTCTTCCAGGGTTTTTCACGTACTTCCACTGTATCAGAATCATTCGTTTCAATAATCTCTTCTGCGAAAACTGACCACTCTTTAATCTTTAGTTCCAGAAATTCTTTGGAAAGCCGGGGCTTGCTGCACAGAGCCTCCCATTGGTTCGGGTAGGCATTCCAGTTTCTGTCAATAAATGCACTGTTCCCTTCTTGCAGCGCCTTTCCCTGAAGCGGGAGAGCAATAAGATTACCTAGACCGCCTTCCGGCAGTACATCCTGAGCAGGAAGCATGCGATCATAGTTTTTGAATGACTTCAGGTTTACCTGTTCTGCTCCTTTTTCCAAAAGTGCGTATCCGAATTTTCTGACCAGCGCCGCTGCAATAGGCCTGTCAAAAAAGATCCAGATATGAGCCCCTTTCCCGGACCGGGAGCGCTCCACCAGAGGATCAATACCGTTCATGCTGCAGATTTTTCGCATTGCATCAACTTCTTCAATCCATTCATCGTCCGTATTCGCATAATCCTGTTTATCAGCGTCTTTTTCATGATTATCAAAATCAAATACCATAAAACGACAGGATCCATTTGGCAGAAGGGGATATACACCAATCACATCAGTTGCGTTAAGGGCTCTTCCCTGAAGATGGGCGATGATATCTTCTTTCCTCAAAGGCTTATGCTCTCTGAACTTACAGTCGATGCACTTTATTTTCAGCCCCAGTCTTCTCGGGCAATTTTCCTTCCAGAAGTTATAGCACTGAGGATAATATCCGGCGTTACCACTTTTATTGACAGACCTTTTGGCGTACACATCCTGCCTTCCCCAGAACCAGGAATAGAAGACATTGGCCATTTTTTCAGTAATAACCTCCGGATGGACAATTCTTGCGCCCTGATTGGGATCATATTCCTCCTCTGCCTCAGAATTTCGAAGACGCTTCAGCTCCCGGGCATAGGAAATTCCAGAACGGTCCAATATATTCTTCAGCAACTGGTTTTCCAACTGAAGTTCATTCAGCTGCTTTTGCAAAAGGCTTACATTTTCTATGAGTTCTCTCATTGCATTGTCACCTTTCTCAGAGGGGCAAGCATCTTCCGGTAATAATCTCTTTCCCACGCATTTTTATATTCTCATGATTATGGATACCCCCTGATTTCAGAAAGATTTTAGATTTTCCATCTACAACAAGTTAATCTCAGTCTCCAATTTTCTAATTCCATCAATTATTTGATCAAAAGATGGAACTATACCGTAAATCATATTTTTCATTTTACTATAGTCTTTTTGGAGCTCCGGAAAATACTGTTCCGAAGGAATCAGTTTAACAGATCCAGGGACTGCTTCCTCATACTTTGCCCATGGGCATCTATAAAACTTCTTTTTAAAAGCAACTACATCCTTAAGTAAATCTAAATCCTGAAATGCATGAGTCTTCACAGCACTTCCTGACATCTGGTACAAATCATAGTAGTGACGGGAATATCTACCTGGAAAATCCCCGCGAATGCGGTTTGCCTCCCTATGAAGAATTGTAATCTTTTCCCAAAATGTCCGTTCAGGAACAGCTGTACGGATTACGGTATCCGGATGTGTAAAGATCTGTGGATATTGTTCTGCAGCAAATGGTGTAATCACTGCATCCTGTGTAGGCGACCAAGATGCCAAAGCACCAATTTCCAGGCGGATCACCTGAAGAATAGAGACATCTGTGAATATTTGAGGATAGGCAAAATTCACGGTAGGTTCGCCTGCTTTTTCCAGAAATACATTTGCTGCTTCCCCTATTTCAGCAGAAATACCTATCTGCAACATTGGAATAAAAGATTCCTCCAACAGCAGAATGGTTTTCTTTTCTGAGGATTCACTGAACTTATCCTGTTGCGTATTTGAACGAGGTTCCCATGGCTCTTCAATTCCATATCCAAGTAACCTCCAATCAAGAATCAAATCGATATCTTCAGAAAATCGTTCTATCAAGTGGTACGCTTTCGACAAGCTGGTTCCGCCTTTAAAAGCAAGTCTTTCTTTCCAGGCACAGCGATGGAAAAGATAATCCAACATATAACAGACCCAGAAATCCTTTTCTACAATTGCAGGAGGCATCCCCACTTTGTGTGCGGTGTTAAGAAACAATTCTTCTCGTTCTTTTCTTGAGAGTGCTGCTATATGTTTCATTCTGATTGCTCCTTACAAATCTCTTTTATAAAATCGTAAATCCATGCAGTTGTTCCCTGAGCTTCATTCAGTATTGATTTCTTTTCTTCAGAAGTAAACTGCTGATTCAATGTACTTATGACCGTCTCGTTGACATGATCCTTACCAAGAGCTCTTAGCCCTTGTATAATCAACCCAGTCGTGTAAGAATATCCCGTAGCTTCTTTATTCGATGTTCTGCGGAATGAAATATGCACATTACCATAACTGTATTCTTTATATGGACCATCACTTACATATTGCCAGACTGCAGGTACTTGAGTAGATAGCCTTAACATGTTCAAGGCTGTATCACCCATAGGTATAATAGACCAACGGTTTTTTCTAGCAATGGCATATGCCACTTTTGAAGGATCTGAGGCAACCGGTTCATTCAAAAGCTTACTGAATCGGGGCTTATCGTAAATTCCACGTATAATTCTCCGGATGCTGCCGGAATCCTCCAGACGTGAAAGGGACATATTAATTGCAGCAGTCGGTGCTATATCTGCAAAATCAGAAGTCACAAAGACACTGCCCGGCTGCATTTCTGCAATTCTCTGTTTTATAAGGGTTTGATATCTTTCCCGCATATATCTGTACCTCCCTTTCGTTAGAAAAAGTATATATGTTTTCTAACGAAAGTTCAATCGCTTAAAATAAAAAAGCAGAGCAGGCAGACCAATGCAATCGGTCTAAACCTGCCCTATGTAACATATCTTCAGAAAAAAATGAGAGCGAGCGATTAGCCAGCTAATCGTTCCACTCTCATTTGAGCCCGTCCGCGAGGTGACTCGAACACCCGACCTACCGCTTAGGAGCACGAATCGGGGGGCGGTCGCCTCTGTCAAACACTGTATAGAATTGTCAAAAAAAGCCTTATTTTATCAGGAAAATCAACGATTCATGTGTCAAATCTGGTTCGTTCTGAAACGTCTCTGCAAGTCCCTGGCTAACACTGTCTGTTAGCTGGCTGTTAGCTGAGCTAACATTTGGGAAGAAGCTAATTGCAACCTGTCAATCATAAATATTGGCCACGCCATTCCAGAAATGAAACAAAGAATGACTAACAATATTCTTTTGAATCAGTAAAATTATCATACAAAAAATGATAGTCGTTGTCTATATCTATTTTTGTTTACATGATGGCAAAGATTAAATTGTTCTAAAAATGTGCTAAGATAATTCACTATTTTGAAAGTGGGAAATAATTGAAATAATTACGTATAGCAGAATGATAAAACATCCAAGAAGTATTCGTTTCCGTATTATGATATTTTTTCTTATAGTGTAAAGTATTTAAATCACATCAGCTAAAATACCCAACATTCTTATTCTCGTTTATCTGTATACTATTTGTGACAAAACGAGTTTTGTTGTTTTTAGGTGCTCTGACAAACAGTTTACTTTTCTTAGACTAAACTAATTGCTCCCCAAGTTGTTTTTTGAATAATCATCAAATCTTTTTAAAGAGAGCTAAAGCTAAGCTTATTATCGTACATTTTTGTAATTGTTTCTTTCAAGCCCATTTCAAGAATGGTAGCAATAAATTCTTCTTTTGATCCAAAGCAAAAGTAGTTCTCGAATATACTGCCATCCTCTTTACTCCAATTAAGATTCATTTGACTATTTATTAAATAATTGTTTTTGCTATGCTGGTATATAAGAACTATATCGTTGTTTTTGATAACACCTGATTTATAATAACGTCCCAACTCGCTTATGCATATGTCTTTGGTGTTTTGTTCATTTGATGCAATAATTATCATCTTATTGGCATCTTGGTCAATAGTTGGTAATAATATATCATCATAGTCCGCCCTATCTGGAAGCTTATTTACACATAATTTAGAACCATCTATATATTCTAAATCCTTATGATGTTCAGGGTTCGCTAAATAGATGTTGATTTTATTAAAGTGTTTTTTCACTATAATGTTTAGAAAATCATATACCGCTAACACTTCTCCTAAAATATAGCAATCAATATATTCGTCAGTATCCGGCAACAGATTATCAATGTAATTATTAATTAAAACATCACAAGCATTAATAATATTACTTTCACTAAATTTATAGTTTTTTATAAGACCAATATTGTCTGCAGAATAATCATCTATTGCAAGTGCTATTCTATTTGTATCAACACGATTTAAAAATGAAGTATCAAGTGCTCTTTTAACTGTTTTATCTTCAGAAGAACAGAAAAGAAATACGGAGTTGTTATTTTCTGGTACGATTGATTGAAAATCAGGCAAATAGATTCCACCTATTTGATAAATCATGTCAAGTACATCATTTGATACAACTTCATTAGTAAGATTTACAAAAACAAACTGAATTTTTGTGAATTCTTTATCGCTAGCGAGTTGCCTTGCTAAATATATTCCATACTCATTTATTTCACAAATATATAGGCATTTTTTCTTCATCTTTTCCATGATCTTCAAAACCAATCTGGTGTTTATCATACTTACCAACCATGCGGCAGTAGAAAACGGGGCAAGTATAATGACAATTATTGTTATGATCATTATTGGATAATAAAAACTACCAGAACTCAAATAATATAGAATGATTTTATGAGCAATGGTACCCTCTACTTCAAATTGGCCTGATGTCATCGCATTTAATGCAAAATGAAAAGGCCGAATAAGTGAAAGACTATTGTAAAGAATAGCATTATCTTGTGAATCCATTTGAAGAGAAAGATAATAAGGGAATGCAATAATAGTTAAATATCCAAAAACAAAAGCTGCTAAAGTAAAAAAAGCGCTCGTGAAATCATATAAATGTTTCCCCTGTCTATTTAAACACGAAAAAAATATAGAAATATATATCAATAGTAGTCCATAAAACAAAAAAATTATCCTGTCAATATCATAATGGTATACATTGTCTACAAATAGTGAAAAAGGGAATATTATCGCAATATTAAGAAGGCCGGAAAGAAATAATGTTTTATACCATTTTTTTGCTAGCCGGGAACTACAGTACATCATGAGGATAAAGGGAATATGTGACAAAAGAGGTACTATTATCTGACTCATTTTAATAATCTCCGAAAAGCTTGAAGAATAAAGATATAGAGACGGGTGTTTTGACTATTTTTGAGATAAACGAAGCTATATTAATGAACTATACCCCGATATAGTGTAGTCTAATCAGGATATAGTCCATATCAGTTAGTAATATTATTCTAAATGGTAAGGCCAGGAATGAGATGTTCAATACCGCTAATAATATCATCATCAATTACAATTTTATAAAGAAATGTCCAGTCTTCTATTTTGAATATTTCCGATGGTTTTTCTTCTAATATCTTTCTTATTTGAGTAATCAATATCAATTGTATTTCCTCAAGTGGATATATAGCAAATTCCAAGTGTTCAAGATCAGTACCCTTGTAAGATGGTAATGCCAGATTATAAGCTAAAAACCTACTATCAGCTTCTAACTTCAAACATTTAAGAGGCATTGGTAATATATATGGTAAATGAAAGTCTCCATTAGCAACGTGGCCTTTTTGATTTATAACATTGGAGTCTAAAGTTTTTTCCTCCGTTTTGTAATCTAAAGTATAGTACCCATGAATATCTTTCAGTGTATTTTCAGAATGAATCATGGGAATAGTACTCAGGTTCAGTTTTTGAAAAACAGTAGACGCCTTAAACACCTTGTGATTTGATAATACATATTGCCTTGCCTTTAAATATGTTTGAGGCGAAAACATAAATAGATTAATTTCACCTTTGATGTTTTTGACATGCCTTAAAGAATCAAGCAAACCACCCTTCCAAGGTATCATACTGCTCTTCTTATTTGCAGCCTCAATGGTCATCGTTGGAATTTTTAAAGAATCTATTTCAAGGGCATGTTTCTCACTAAACAGAAGGAGTTCATCATATACAGATTTGTATATACTTTTATCATTTGATAAAGCTGATACCGTAGGTATTATTTCATTCTTCTTACTACATGCATAATACCAGATTAGAGTATTTGACTGCTTGTTTTGAGTCTGAAATAGCTTGATTGTTTTTTGTACAAACGAAGTAAATTCTGTCATACCCCATGCGGTTGAAGAAACATAATTAGTTACTGGTATCTTTTTACTTTTATAGCTGGAAGGAGTAATAATTTTCTTATCTAACTTATCATCTTCAGGCTCTCCACTACCGACAGCAGGCCTTCTTTTAATTGTCTTTGCAAGTTGTTCAAAAGTAATTTGCTTCGTAGCCAGATGTACAAATCTTAAAGAAGTGCCGAAAGTTATTTGATTATATCGCTTATTATTTTTTTTATATAAATCCGTGCTTAATCCTTCCTCAGTCAATCGTTTTTCAACAAAATCATGTACTTCCTCATAGTTCGGTAATCTTAGAGCAGCAAACGTTCCAATATAATCCTCACTAATACTTCTTATTTGATCCCATTGTTCAACACTTAATAAGGCTGAACGGTACTTGATTTTATCAGCTCTTCTTAAAACGAGCGTTTTTACAAGAGAATCTAATATTGGTTCTCTCTCTGTTTCATCACCCTTAGAGTAATAAACTTCGTAACTTTTTCCATAGTTGATTATCTCATCATAATAACAAAAATACTCATTTGTGAATGCCTTGGCAATGTAAACAAATTTACAAAACCACATTATAGCATTTGTAACCAAATCAACGAGTTTGCCCTCATTTTTTTCTTGCTGAAGGTTTTCTGCCATATATTCTTTAACAAATCGGTATCCTTCTTGCTCGAAATCAAATTTAAGTGGGAAACCCGCATCATCAACAAATGATTTTTGAGAATTCCAAATTAGAACTATTGGGATTCGAAGCTCTTCATAGTATCCAATTGATTTGTCAACGCTAATATCTACTTGTCTGGCATAACATACAAGGTATTCCACATTGTCCATATGACAATATTTAACCATTGCAATATCTGGAGTTGCTTCTCTTAATCCATTAATAAAATAATCAGTAAGGTTTGAGATAATTGTTAAATATTTGTCAGCATTTAATAGGTTCTTTGGGTTTAAAACAGATAACTTATGATCATAAAGGATACGATCAAATTCATTCATCTCAATGATGTCATAGGAAGAGTAAATCCAAGGAATACTTTCAGTAGTAGGGCTCAATTCACGATTATCATAACTGTCCATCACTTTAAGTAAACTTTCAGATATTTCTTCATAAATAGTCGTCGACAATTCACTTACGTTATTGATAAGGTTATCGAGAAACTTATCCCACGTCGAAAAACGAAGTTTTTTATCTGTACTGTTAGTAATATCATCTACAATGGCCTCTCTAATACCTGATACTGTGGTATCTAACCAAAAAAAAGTTCTTAGATTGTCATATAAACAATTTAAAGCATTGTATTCTCCTTTTGATCCATAACAGGCTTTAAATATCGAAATAAAAAATTGCTCAAACTCATTTGCATTTTCAGATTTAAAATTTAACTCATCATCTGTTTTATTATACCGTAGTTTGATTTTTTTCTTGAAATCATCATTAGAGTTCAACTTTTCATAAAAGAATTGTTTTATCTTCTCAACAATCTGTTGCATATACAGTCTTGTCAGGATTTCATTAACAAGCATGTATCCCAATGCTCTGTTTCGATTATATCGATTATCTGGAGCGATATAATGAAACATTTCATGAATCATATAGGGAAACCCAATAATAGGATCATATAATAAAGAATACGGAATATCTATTTGTACAATGCGAATATCTGCACAATTTGGCCCGATAAAAAACAGTTTAGACTTAATATTCGTACCACTATTAGTTGTAATCACTGGCAATAATTCAGATTGCGCGAAATCGGCTGTTTGCTTTATATAAGCGTCATGAAGTATGGCCTTTACCAATCCATAATACCCGTGAAACATCAAATCACAGCATGCTGTGTAACGGAGATGAGATGAGGGGATTCGCATTACCAAACGACTGGATTGTGAAAAGTGAACAGTCTGCTGCCGAATACTATCAATAATTAAAGAATAGTAATTCCAGAATTCTGCATCCTGATCACCTTTATCCTGGTCACCTTTATCCTGAGTGCTTTCCAACACAGTGATTAAAAACTGTAATGATCGTTTGAATTGGTAATTATAATCATTTCGCCAATAAGCATTATACGACTCATGTATGTTGCTCAAATAATCCGTATACAACATGTCTAATGTGTCTACTGCACCGGTATGTGAAGCAAATCTTTTCTTTAAAGATTTTCTTAGCCAGCGATACATGCCTCTTATAGGAGGAGAATCATTATTTTCTTTTAATGGATTGGTATCTCCTGTTAACAGTGGATTTAATTCATTGCACAGGTTTGCAAATTGCTTTACACCATCCTCTGAATCACTTAACAAATCATTATCAAAACAAATCGTGTTAAACACCATTTGTTTCTGGGGGTCACGGGAGTCATTAATTGCAGTGGATAAAACAACTCTTGTCCCGAGTATCTTTTCTCGGATATTGCTTTTCTTAAAAACACCATTTTTAGGACTGTCAAGCCGTACTTCCTGAAAGAGATTATAAATTAAACATGCGGGCAGCTGTATTGAAAAATCGTGCTCCCCAACCCGTATTCTACTATCACCTTGTTCAAAGCCTATATTCTTTAATAACTCATCATAAAGGCTCATTGCAGAACATTCATTATTTAAGATAATATCTATTTGAGCAGTTCCCTTACATTCTTGTATTTTTTTTACATAGTTGTCATATTCTTCTGATATTATAATGTCATTAGATAGCATTCTTCCAATGACCGAATAGAAAGAAAAAAACAGAGGTCCAATCTTCTTATCCGTAGTTTCCACACCTTCCTTAATACGCACGGAAAACTGAATATTCTTTAACTCATCTATTAAGGACAAAACATCTGTATACTGTTCGGTCATCCATAAAATGCATATTTCAGAAGTATTTAAACATCCAAAAATCTCATATTTAATATTACAGCAATTATCTTTAATTACTTGATCTATTTGCTCTCTTAGTTTGATCCTAAGTGCTTTTATAAAACTTGTGAAGTCAGAGATTCTAGTGATGGCTTCATTACTTAAAGAAATCTGGGTAAAAACAAAGAACGGGAAAAAATGAGCACTACCTACTGCACTCTTGTTCTGATACTCAGTGTTTAAGCAATACTTTGAAGAAAATAAATACCAATCGTCATTTCCTTCATTAATACAAATACCGAAATCACCTTTTGGGGTATCACCACCGTTTTGTCTCCCCTTATTTTCATCTGATATTTCGTAGGTGTATGGATAAACATGCGGCTCACAATTATCAGCATCAATCTGGTAAATGAATACACTTTGGTGCTTACCTAACCAATACTTGGAACGCTCATCCAAATCAAAAAAACGAGAAAAACGGTTGACTCCATTAAAAGTAATTCGATCAAATTCGCCGAATGTAAGATATGTGTTTGGCTGATTGCTGCTCTTTTTCTCCATCTCTCTTACTTGATCACAATAAGAGCCAACATCCCCCCGAGTATCGGGGAAAAAACGAGCAAGTGTATTTAGTGTCACAATATATCCATTATGCCATTCGGGTTTAGTTGGTTTAGTTGGTTTATTAAGTGTGTTCATATCTTTGTGTAATCCAAACATCAGTGGTAGTGTATGGATTGTCCCTTTCTCCCAATCTTTCTAGGGGTTTCACTTATATTTGAAAAAACATTTGTTGTATCTTTCCAATTTCATTATGGAAACTTTCCAGTTCTTCTTTTGGGTATAAAATGACAAGAACAATTCGCAAAACAAATAATAATTGGTTAGATAGAAACCCGACCGTTTGCTTGACAATAGCTATAGAATCCAAGTAACATCTATCAGAATTAACCTTGCCTACCCATTTAGTTGACAATCCGCTTATTTGACCATTACCTTCAGTATCTTTCTTTCCATCTTATGAAGTTTGAAAATGATTTGGATTACGTAATTAAACAATTACGCAATTACTTAGTACCTGCTTCGGAAAGATAGCTTTATTATTGGAAAACCCAAAAATTTCGAAGAAGCAATGTCATGGCGTAAAATTAGCGAGAAGACTTTTTTCATTTTTAAGGAGTATCTGTACAGCAGATTAGCACTCGGGAATTAATCATTAGTATCAATATCCACAGATATCCTAAATACAATTGGCTTAAATGGTCATTTGCTTTGATCTATTCAAAAACCACTAAATATCTGGGGGGCTCTTCATTAATATTTAAGAAGACAAAAGCTATATACTTCAGTTAAAAGACAAAAAAGCGAAATCAGGAAATTAATAAACAGAATTTCCTGATTTCGCCATATTGCTAATGGGTATGTATTTCAGCTAAAGATTTATCCGTCATTGGTCCACGTATTCACACTTGAAAATATCATATTTTCGCACAATAATATTACCATCTTTATCTCGTACTCTTATAAACTTATAAGCAGGTGAAAATATCCTGTCATAACGAAACTGGAATGCAGGCCGAAACGAGTTATACTCATTATCTTTTGATAATTTTCTGGGGTCAATTGTACTCATCAAATAACTTGTCATACAATCTCCTATTGGCCCTTCTTATTCACTCGCAAAGTGTGTAGTATAATATAATATAGAATACAGAGATAACACAAAGCAAAAAAGGAAGAGCATTCAACGCCATATAATCTATATAATCATATTACCAATATCAAACAATCAAATTTATTGATCTCATACAAATCAAAGTAAAAAATCAATTACTTTCACCATGTTATATGAATTATCAACTACTGTCAATAACTGATATCGTATAATTTGTAAGTAATTTATATATAATTTATTAAATTTTATATAAATTTAATGTTTATGCCGTTTCTATGCACTTTAAGTTCCCAATTTTGGCAAGTTCTCTTAAACCATTTTGTAAGTTTTCAAAAGATGTACATCTTCTGATAGTTCTTAACTACGTGTCATCTTTCTGTTTCCTTTTTTATTGTTTTTGCTAGAGAGGAAAGCACTGCCATCATTTCAGGGTTGCTAAGTATATTGGCCAAGATATCCGCATCAATACCTTCCGGAACAGTGACCATTTTTTTATGGGAATTATCACTGAGTAACGGCCTGAGATTCTTCTTCCCATAAAATGCCTCTTCAAACAATTCGGCATTTTTTCTTCTGTCTTCATCTATGATATGTGAATAGACATCTGTCACCATACTCACCTGTGAATGGCCGGAGTCTCCCTGCACTGCCTTAATGTCACCACCGTTCAGTTTCAATTTATATGTGACACTTGAATGTCTCAAGCTGTGGAAAACAACATAAGGAAGATTATTATCCTGGATGAACTTGGCGAATTTTTTGCGGATATGAGATTCGCCGATCGGAGCACCGGTGGGAGAAGCAAGAACTATCCCGTAGTCATGGAACTCAGATCCAAGGATGGCCTTCATTTCATCCTGAGCCTCTTTGTGGTGGATCAACATTTCCGCAACACTGCGCGGAAGGAAGACGCGGCGAATACTGCTTTCCGTCTTGGGCGTTTTGAGGACACGGACAGTTTTGCAGAGTTTGCTCTCGGATGGAAAGACAAGAAGGATGTCTTTCCCATCAAGAGCCTTGATGGCTTCCTTTGAAACACGTTGATATTCCTTTGTGACGCGGATACTGGCCCGACCCTCTTCAATGGCTTCGTCTGAGATATCTACGCAGTCCCAGGTCAGTCCGGTCAGTTCTCCGATACGAAGGGAGGCGGCAAAGGACAGATTCATCGCCAACTTCAGAATCTCATCATCACAGATTTCCGTTGCATGCATCAGTATATCTGCCGTCCAAATCTGTCGTTTAGCTGCTTTGTATTTTGGAACCGTTGCGTGGATGCATGGATTCTTCTCGATGAGTTCCCACTTGACAGCCTGCTCAAAGCAGTTTCTTAAGAGTTTGTGGATGTCCCGAATCGTGCTGGTGCTGACGTATTTCTGATCTTCTTTAGGCGCATCCTTCGTTGCACAGGTAGGTGTCCGCAGAAGTGTTTTGTAATATGTCTCCAGAAAGCGCGTGTTGATGTCTGACAGTTCAACTTTCCCGATCACGGGCTCGATATAATTTCCAATCAGGCTTACATTGCTGTAGTATGTCGAAAGTGCCCAATTGTCTTTTCCATAAAGAGTGATATATTCTTTGAGCAACTCACTCATTGTTTTGCACTGAGGAACAATGAAAGTGCCGGTGCTGACTTTGTATTCAATCTCTTTTTTGCGTTTCAGGGCATCCTCCCGGCGGTCGAACGTTTCCCATTTCTGTTTTTTCTTTCCATCCTTGTCCTGATATCTGTAAATGACGCAATATTTCCCGTTACGCTTTTGCACCGAAGCCATGAGTTTCCCCTCCTTTCGTTTTTCTTTTTCCCAGCCATTCCAGAAACTCCTGCCGGCATATCCAGTTCCTGCCGGAAATAATCTTCATCTCAAAACATCCCCGTTCTGCATTTTTGGTCACAAACTGCCGTGATATACCTGCCAAGGCGGCTGCTTCGGCTAGAGACAGGTAAGCGGATGCAGGCGTGTCTTGTTCAGTTGTGGATTGTTCCGATGACTTCTTCTGTTGGTGGCTGGTGCTTTCTGCCAGATGGTATCTGTCCTGCGATTCGAGGAAAGCATGAAAGCTGCTTTTCATGATCCGCTTCTTTCCTGCAAGTTCGATGATCTCGAATAGCCCGCTATAGCGTTGGCTGTTCAGAATGCTGTAAACAGTGTGCCGATTGATTCCCAGAAGCTCTGCCATCTGCGGCATACTGATCGAAGACTCAAAAAACTCTGCATTTTTCTCCTGGTCCTCTTTGGTCAGGTATCTGGTCTGATTGCAATACCACTGATCGAAAAGATCTTTCGGAACGCGCATCCGGTAATTTACTGTTTCTGTGGCAAGATGATTTTCTTTGATCAGAGCATAGGCTCTGTCTTCACTGATCCCGAGCAATTCGGAAATGTCCTGCGCTGAGTAAGAGACTTCTTTTACTTTTCGGCCTGGCTCTTCTCCGGTGATCTTATGGTATCTGATCTGCCGCGAGTACCAGTCTTCGAAGCTGGCAACATTTACCCGCATTTTCCCCAGGATCATTTTCGTCTCAAACACATTTTTATGGACCAGCCAGTAGCGCTCTGTCCTTTGGAGACCAAGAAGCTTTCCCATTTCTGTCACGGTCATCCATTCTCCGCAAGGATTGTTCTCCACAGGTTCCACTTCTCCCAGGGGATCCGCCGGCAGGTCAATGTTGTTGTTCTGTGTTCTTCCCATATACGTCACCTACAGTAGTGTTCGAATTCTCTTCATCGCAAATGAGCGAGGCTTTTTCTTTTTTTCATTTCCACTATACACGCTATTCTGAAAAAGCGTTAGGATGTCGAAAATAAGCAATTTGTAGCCGGGCAGTCCACCATTTTTTGCCAGATTCAAGAGTCAGCAGTTCCGTCCAGCCATTCGTCAAAGCTCTTCTTCGAGATCCGGTATTTGCCGCCGATCATGATCCAGCGAAACTCATTTCTTTTCAGCAGCTCATAGACGACCGGCCTGCTGAGTCCCAGGATCTTCTGAAGATCCTTTACGGTATAACATCTCTGTTCTGTCATTACTGTACTCATCGTGATTCCCTCCTCGTGGTTTTGATGATCAGCTGCAGGATCACTCCTGCGGACGATATGCAAATCATGGGAAGATAAAAAAACTTCTCCCCTCAATAACCCCAAACTGAGAAGCCCGTAGGATACCTATTTTTCGAAAAAAAGTTGAAAAAGTTTAAAATCCTCCGGAACTCAATCTCAAAAAGTCAGAAAACACAAAAGGGAATAGAAGACTGGTATTGCCCATCCAGAAGAAATTAGAAATATGCCATTTTTGAAAAGATGCCGTTTCCTGTTTGCCTGTGCCTTGCGCACTTTGGGGTTTATAGAGAGGAGGCTCTTCTTCATTTTTATGAGATGCCCGTACCACGTTTATCAGTCTGGCACGGATCTTCGCTTTGCCTGCCTTCACAATACTTAGGAGCGACCATCTTTTTCTTAGCCCGAAGAATTCGGGATAAGAAGCGCAAGATTCGCCTGGAGACCACACTTTCCCCAAAATGGGAAAATGCGTTCTCTGGCAACTTGATGGGGATTGCGCTCCCCATTCCCTCGCAGTTTCTTTTTCTGACACTTTTCGAAAACAGCTGATTTCAGAAAATGCAGAAAATGATTTTTTGGCTCCACAGTACCTGTGACCGCAGCGCTGAAGTCCTCCTCCGGGACTATCATCGGTCATGCATGGCATGAGAATTTGAAGAAGCATTAAATCAACAGAGCTGTTGAAAATCTGAAATAGATGATTCTCAGAACAGCAGGAAGGAGGGACTATGCCAAACAGGAAAAAGCCGGAATTACAGCGAAAGACACACAACATGAAGATTCGTCTGGATGATATCCAGTATTCAACGATCCAGATGCTGGCGGAGGAAGCCGGAATGACCATGACAGAATATATCCGTCATCAGGCTGTGCACGGAAAAGTTAATATCCACTATCACATCGTTGCCGATTTTGAGAAGCTGGACAAATTGAACCGTGAGTTCTCCGCGATTGGAAACAACCTTAACCAGATGACCAAGTACTTTAATATGGGTGGATTAAGATCCCAGGCGATGACAGAGGAACTGACCCGATGCATTAATGCAATCATGGATATGAGAAAAGAAGTGAAGGAGCTGGGAGGTGAATATCGTGGCTACGCTCAAACACATCGCAAGTAAGAGTTCCAATTACGGTAGGCCTCTGGAATATCTGATGTTTGAGCATGACACCAACGGCAGACCAGTCCGGGACGAAGAGGGGAACCTCAGGATGCGGAAGTGCTTCATCATTGAAGGGATCAACTGTACTCCATTTTCTTTTGACATGGAGTGCGAACGGCTAAACTGGCAATATCATAAAAACCAGGAACGCGATGAGATTAAATCCCATCATTACATTCTGAGTTTCGATCCGAAGGACCAGACAGAATGCGGACTGACACCGGAACGAGCACAAGAGCTGGGCATGGAATTTGCATCCAGATGTTTCCCGGGGCATCAGACAATCGTGTGTACGCACGATGACGGACATAATCAAAGCGGCAATATCCATGTACATATCCTGATCAACAGCCTTCGAAAACTGGATGTAGAAAAACTGCCGTTTATGAACCGGGACATTGACAGCCGTGCCGGCTACAAACACCATCTTACAAAAGAATATCTGCAATATCTGCAAGAGGAAGTGATGGAGCTCTGTAACAGAGAAGGCCTGCACCAGGTCGATCTGCTTTCCCCCGCAGGAACTAAGATCACTGAAAAAGAGTATCGGGCTAAAGAGAATGGGCAGAGAAAACTGGATAAGCTGAATGAAGAGATTATTGCCGCGCAGATGAAACCCGCCAGTACAGTTTTCCAGACACAAAAACAGTACCTACGGGATGCAATTCAGGATGCTGCGTCACAAGCAGTTTCTCCTGAAGAGTTTGAAGCACTGTTGAAGGAAAAATATGAAATAGAACTCAAAGACAGGCGTGGCCGGTACAGCTATCTGCATCCTGACAGGACAAAGCATATCACCGGCAGAGCACTTGGAGCGGATTATGAAAAAGAGAGTCTGCTCAAAAGGATCCTGATGAACAAACAGAAAAAAGAGCAGGCCATTGAAAATGAAGAAACTGCAGAAAACCTTCCGGCGAGTTCTCAGTCTGTTCTTAATAATCCTGCAGATAATGAAGAAGAAAATGGAAAAGGCAAAAGCCATGATGGACGTACACTTGGAGAATCCCTGGAAGAAGCATTTCTCTCGGGGAAGCAAGATGTACATACTGCATATGATCCTGCTTATGATTATTACGCGGATCCTGTCGCGATCCTGTTTATCCACTCAGAGTTCCGTTTGGTAACTGATCTGCAGACAAATATCAAAGCACAGATGAGTGCGGCTTATGCCCAAAAGGTAAAAGTCACCAATCTGAAAGAGATGGCAAGGACAGTTGCCTTTATTCAGGAGCAGGGTATCGGATCTTTTGATGAACTTCGTCAGAAAAAGAGTTCCATGGCAAATGCAGTTTCTGATGCGGCCGAAGATTTTAGGAAAACAGAAGGCGATATCAGGCTTACCAATGAAATGATTCATTTCACAGGTCAGTATTATGCCACGAGGGCGATACATTCTGATTTTATGAGAAGCTGGAATAAAGGGCGTTTCCGCTTGCAGCATCAAGATGAATTAAACCGCTACGATGAGGCAGTCAGATATTTCAAAGAGAACAATAATGGAAAAATCCCTTTGATAAACGAACTGAGGGAGAGAAAGAAGGCTCTTGCAACAGAGCGAGAAAGACAGGAAAAAGAAGCAGAGAAGATCAGGAAAGGGCTCAAAAACCTGCAGACAGCTATCTCTAATGTGGAAGTAATTCTTGATATGAAGACACTTCCAAAAAGACAGAATCAAGAGCTTCACGTTCAAAGGAAGAAGCACGATAGAGGGTCGGTGCTTTCATGAAGTAATGGACAGTGAAGGGAAACAGACCAAAGCTATTCCTGTTCCTGCCTTGGGATCATATTTGATAAAAAGAAAATGTCCTGCGAAAAAAAGGATGAGTCGTAAGAATATAGACTCGCAGAATGATCCGAAGCCTTGCCTGCACTATTTCTTCAGCTTCCTACATTGTTTTCCGATTCATAATTCTATTTTTTATAAATAGTGAATTGGTATTTTAGAAATGTAGTGTATGATAGCACTTGTAAGGCGAAGACAGGAAATGCCGGTCAGAAAGCAGGATGATGACGATTTCCAGAACAAACTCCACCTTTCCAAAATAGATTTTCATACTCCCCCTTTATGTGGAAAAGCCCTTCACAATGGTGCTGATGCATTAGCGTCGATCAGAATCGTTGTGAAGGGCTTTTTCTATCTTGTGATTGCACTTTTATTCTCCCCTTTAACGGAGAACTCCATACTTTTTCCCGGCTGAACATGTACAGCAGGAGAAATATACTCTCTAAGGACTTTTTCAATATGAAGGTTCAGATTTTCCGGAAGGAACTTTTGCTGTAAAGGATCAAGCCGGATGCAAAGATCCAGGCTCTGGTAGAATGAGGTGTTCTTACCTTTTCCCTGTGAAGCCGGTTCTTCGCTGACCCGGATCCTGACCTGAACACGCCGCTGTTCAAACAGGGGGATAACGATATAATACAGTCTGTCATCCTTGAAGGAAAGATATCCAAGTTCTTCCCCGGAAATGTCTTTCAAAAACAGGCGACGGCGGCGGAGTTCTGATGGATAAAGCAGATCGCCGGTCTTCGGCAGCTCCCTTCCGGTATGGAATGAGCGGGAGCCATATTCCAGCATGGCAGGAAGGAACCATATCCTGTCAGTAGATCTGCCTGCGGAACTATCCCCGACTGTGACAGCCTTTGCCAGTTCGTCCAGGGCGGACCGGACATCTATAAACTGCTGGGCAAGAAGATAAGTGAGCTCACCCAGTGCCCGTTGGCGGCGAGAATCATCTGGCTCTCTTTTTTGTGATGCATCCGCTTCCTTCAGAAGCTCTGATCCGCACTGATAAACACTCTTTAAAAACAGAGGGAACTCTTCATCCTGCGACCATAGATATTTTCCACGAGCAATTGTAAAAATGCCGATGGGCAGCCCCTCCGCATCCTCTGTCCTGCAGTAGATCTCACGCGGGTGATATGCATAGGGGTTGCAGGGTGCATCCCATTTTCCTGTAGATCGGGCTGTTTTCTTTTGGAAATCCTGCCCGTCGGAAGATGCACGCGCTTCCCGGGAATTCCTTGTTTTCCTCCAGGAACGCTGAAGGAGGTTATATGCCTGGTTGATTATTCTGGCGTCATGTGGGGTGGTAAATGGTGCAGCCTGATGTTCCTGACTGTCTGTTTCACTTTCCCTGCAGGGCAAGTCAGAGCTCTGCGCGGAACGCCTTCTCACTTTATCGGGATGTACTTGCACGATCAGCTCCCGGTATCTTGTACGAATATGCTCTGGTCCTGTATTTTCAGGCAGGCCGAGAACACGATATGCTTCTGATTCCGTCAAGGTGATTCCTCCTGTAACCCCCGATCATACTGTAAATTCAATCTGATTGTTTTCTATGGCAACCACACAACTCTCATAATATCCATCACCAGTTGTTCTCGGTCCGCTGACAATATGGTAGCCGTCTGTTTGAAGTAACTGAGTTATTTCATCAACACGTTCTTTACTGCCTACTGAAAATGCAATATGTATCAAGCCTGTTCGATTCAAATGTTTTTCAGCATCCACCATATCCGGTTTATTCATAATTTCCAGTCTTGCGCCGTCCTCAAAAGTAATGAAATATGAGCGGAAATCCGTTTTCTTATTATGATATAAATCATTGGATTTTCCATTAAGATACTTAACAAAAAAATCTCTGGCTTTTTCCAGATCTTCAACATACATTGCAACATGTTCGATTTTCACACATTCTCCTCCTCAATCAGAAGTTATAGTTTCGAAACCACCCAGGCAATCAGAACTGCCAACACCGGAAATCCTATTAACGTAGAGACCCACTTGCCGACCAATGTCTTTCCATATATGTATGGCATCATATCTTCTGTGCCGGGAATGATCCATGCCTTTGTTTTCCAACCCAGTACCCGTCGATAAAGAGTCTGTCGAATAACCCAGAGATCAGATAGATCACAGTCATCTGGACAGCGGCTGTCTTAAAGTCCTGTGCGCCGTTCACAAGGTAAACCATAAGCGGCACAAACAAAAGCTGTGGTACAAGAAGAGCAATGTAGGTGGTCATCTTTCTCTTATTGATCATTTCCCGCGTGGTGAGCTCCAGTTCTACAGCTTTATCCTGTACTTCTTTTTCATAAAAGAAGACCATACCGACCGGTCCGTTTGCAATGCCCACAACACATATGATCAGCAGGACAAAGCACATTGCAACGCCTTCTAATACAGCCATTATCATTCCTTACATTCCTTCCTCTCATCAGTTCTACAAGCTGGAAGTTGTCGTCATCATATGTCATTAGTACAGCATGCTTTCCTTACTGTTTTTGGAATCATTATTGACTTATTAGAGATGCGGAGCAGCCTGCAGAGTGCTATGCCATGTCGACAATTCATATCCCGGGGTTCCGGACTGCCGCATCATTTCTGACAATATAACGGCCTCGAAGGTTTTCGCCTCAAGACCGTTCTATGTAATGGTATTATTCTGTTGTCATCCGCTGCCATACATCATTCCAAGGCCGCTCAGGTGAAGGTTAAAGTAAGGAGCTTTCGTATTGATAGCAAGGAAGGGTATCATTTGCTCTGAAGCTCTTTCGTTTTTTGTACAAGGTCTGCCTCTGTTTCGCACAAAATCTGAACCAGAACTTTATAATCCAAGTATTGGATACCATACTCCCCTTCGTGGATTTTACCCGCAAGTTTACTGTTGTAATAAATGCTCATTGCCTTTTCCAGAGATATCTTTTCTGTTTCTGCAAGGTAGGAGATGATACGTTCTTCAAGACTCTCCTGATATATTCTTTCCAATACATCCCCTGTCATTGTTTACACCTCCTGAAAAAACTTAAATACCAAAAGCTTTTCAATAGCTTCCTGCGTAATAAAAGCGATCTGATCGTATGTGGGATATACTTTGATCTCTTTCAAGGCCCTTTCTTTATCCCAAATTCCGGTATGATACATATCCACAACCCGAAAGACCCGGTCATTGGCTACCTTGCCGTAAATCAGATCATATTTCTGATATTCGGTCTTACCGTCGCGGCATTCACAGACAAAATCAATCCAATCCATCAAATCCGGGGCAAATGATTTGACTTTTAATCCCTCTGTTTTTTCCTTCATCTCGTAGACATTAATAATTGCCTTGTCGCTTCCGAGCAGGGCCGCCTTTCTTTTGGCCCATCGTTCAGCCTGTTCACGGACTGATGTCACATAAAACCCTTTACCAAAATCCAGCGGGCGATATGAGTGATTAACATCCGGCTTATCAACTGTAATAATCGAACCATGATAAACAATCATATATTCACACCTCTGATCCCAAGATATTCTTTAATATCTTCAACAATATATTCTGTTCCCTGAGTATGGAGAACATCATAATGAGGGACAAGATAATTATCGATACATCCACTATTCTGCAATAGTTTATAAACATCAGATGGTACTTTACGCCAGCTGTTTGCGCATGCATGAATCATATAAATAACAAATGCGAAAGACTCTTTATTCACTAAGATGCACCTCCCTCTCTTTATTAAAAGTATAACGTATGCGAATAATCTACTCAACACAATTGTAAATGAGCCGTGCTATCGCCAGGAGGTGAAGGATTGCAGCTTTTTGACAACTGGAAGTTTGCGCGTAAGCAATGAGCCATGCGTGGACGAAAAATACTGCAGACGCTGCGAGCTCGCTCGCAAGCGGATAAAGGATTTTTCGGACATATACGGCGAATGCCGCGACAGTGAGCAAACGCCCTGCGTTTGCGAACCTGTCGTCATGGCGAATTGCGTCCCGACCGAATCCACAACAGTTCGAAAAACTTGAATTTTCTGAAGCATTTTTACCTAATTTATTTGCAAAATGTTTTTTATCCATTTCAGGGTTATTTCTATTACATCATTTGCTTTAGAGGCATTAGGTATTAGAACATTAAAAGTGTGATTAGAATTTGGCACAATCACAACCTTACTTTTATTATTCTTGCTATTTTCTACAATTTCTTTTGCATGATGATAGGGAACCAATTCATCTTCATCACCAGCTATAGCCAATATAGGACCTGCATACCTTTGTATTCCCACCATTGGAGTTGTATCACAAATATCATCAAACCATTTTTTTGAAAGTAGTAGATCCTCTCGCCAAAACAGTGGTATCTTTGCATAGCCACTCTCTAATGCTTCTTTATAATATTCATTAAACCATCCTTTGAATACTCCAATACCATTATGGCATGCACCAGACCAACTTATGGCAAATCTTATTGGAGACATATCTTTCAACAGCTCTGCCATTACGCGAGCTCCTTGGCTAAATCCTAAAATACCGATATTATTGCAATCAACAATCTCCTGTGTACAAAGATACTGATAAACTGTTTTTGTATCATTTACTTCACCACAAAAGCTCAATTTCGTTTGATCAGCTTTACTATCACCACATCCTGCATAATCAAACCGTATTGAAGCGATACCAATATTCAGTAATTTTCTGGACAATTCTACAAATAAATTACCAACTTCATTTTTTTGCGAACCTGTTCCATGACACAAAATTACTGTTGGCATTTTTTCATTTTTTTCCGAGTAAGAAAATATCGCTGGAATGGTGTATTCTTTATTATCAATGGCAATTGATTTCTCCATATCAACCCCTCCGTCAATTCCGATTGTTCTAATCTTTTTCACGCCCACCTTCTTGCCCTTCAGACAAGAAGTATCCCTCGCTCAAAGAGCTCGGTCAATTCCGATTGTCAGTCCAGAAGCCTTTTAATTGTTCGTTTATAATCAGAATCAATCAACACGATCTGTTCCCAGACATGTTGAAAACCATTGATGATGCTCTTGTTGTCAGCTTTCAGGCTGTCCATCGTACAATCTGTATTAATCAGTCTGGTTTCAATTTCCGACTCATATCCAATGATCTCGCCATAATGATCCTCGATATACCTTTCACTCATGGCCAGACAGATAAATCGGATTGACGATAAATACTGCTCGTCAAAATCCCGCCTCCAGCCAAACGGGATATAGCAGCCCTCTACAATGAGGTTCTGTCGGTTCTCGATCACAGTCTTCACGATTTCCCTTACGATCGGCCACAGGTACTCTGTAAGAGCTTCATCGTCCTCCGGCGTCAATCCTGTATTACCACTGCGTATAAGGCCCATTTTAAGATGATCTATTGACAGATAAGGATAGCTGTACTCTTCAAGCATTTTTTGCGCCAAAAGCGTTTTTCCCGTGTGGGTTGCTCCGGTAATCAGTATGATCATAATCTTGCCTCAATTTGTTCACGTACCTTTTCCAAATCACTGCAGGTAAGGATTGGAATCAGGCAGTCAATTTCTTCGATGCTCTTATCCCACCATTTAAATCTGAGAAGAAG
>NZ_FNFZ01000041.1 GCF_900101015.1 Sarcina sp. DSM 11001
CGATATCTGTTAATGACACCTTTCTTTTATCGCTTTCGATCACTCCTTCCGGGGTGATGATCCCGATATAAGTGTCTACCGGCTGGGGATATTTCTTCCCTGGGACTCTTTTGGATGTCCTTTTGTAGAGGTAATAAGAATCCCCCTTTTTCTTGACCGTCTTTCCCCTGGTACGATACTGCTGGACCCACTCAGGGTATGTTTTTTGTGTTACCGGCATAGTATCCTCCTTTCCGTATAGGTGGCATATACCTATACTATAGAGATATTATACCTCTACACAGTAAAAAAATCGAGAGCTATGAGCGCTTTGTATAGAGCCCATAACCCTCGATAAATCCTAAGGATTTCTTTGATTCAGTTTCTGTTCATGAAACAACCCTGCAGAGTTTTCGGAGTCTTTTCACAGTTGCTTCTTGCTATTTCATGTCAAACCAATGGTCCTGCAACAGAAGGGGTACTAAAAAGTCCTTGACAGCACGTTACTGGCAAAACGGCAAAAAGTATCCTGGTTTCCTGCGGTGCGCGCCTCGCCCCGTTCGACATTGCCGAGCTTCGTGAGATCATGAGCTATGATGAGATGGAGCTGGATATGCTCGGAGACAGGAAGACGGCGATGTTCGTCATCATCTCCGATACAGATGATACGTTCAATTTCGTCGTGGCGATGATGTACACACAGCTTTTCAACCTGCTCTGCGACAAAGCAGATGACGTATATAACGGGAGGCTTCCCTATCATGTCAGGCTTCTTCTTGATGAGTTCGCGAACATCGGCCAGATCCCGAAGTTCGACAAGCTCATCGCGACGATCCGAAGCCGTGAGATCTCCGCTTCCATCATCCTGCAGTCCCAGAGCCAGTTAAAGACGATTTACAAGGATGCGGCGGAAACGATCCTGGGCAACTGTGACACCATGCTGTTTCTTGGCGGCAAGGAAAGCAGTACCTTGAAGGAGATCTCGGAAACACTCGGAAAGGAGACGATCGACCTTTACAACACCTCGGATACCAGGGGACAGGGACGTTCCTACGGGACGAACTACCAGAAAACAGGAAAAGAATTGATGAGCCGCGACGAGCTTGCAGTCATGGATGGCACGAAATGTATCCTCCAGCTGCGGGGTGTGCGGCCTTTTTTGTCGGATAAATACGACATCACAAAGCACAAACGCTACAAGGAGCTCTCCGATTACAACAGTGCCAATGCATTTGATGTGGAGAGCTACCTGCGCCGCGAGTTGAAGATGGGGCGCAACGAAGTATTTGACTGCATTGATCTGACGGACGACGGCTCTGCTGCCCCACAGGGCGCAAGAGCACGAGGTGAATAAGAAGGTGAATGGCTGGATGAAATACACACAGCCTGTACGTGGTTCCCCTCATTTCGGGAAGGGCGGGTACGGGCATTACAATTGAATATGGAACGAGTTGGCAGGAGCTTTCCGGATATACAGGGAAGCTCCTATTTTTTTACAGAAAGGAAAGGAGGAGGAACCGGGAACAGATCCTGACGCCGGATGAGATCCCGGCGGATCTGTTATCCAGAGTATCTGTATGGATCCGGAGATCAACAGAATAATGGACACAATAATGATCCGGTTCCGAAAGAAACTCCGGATTTTCATGAACAGAATAGAAAGCGCATATACCCGCATAAATACTGGCCTTTTCGAATTGTTCACTTTTTGAAAGTGAACAATAAACAGAATGAAATAGGGCAACAAAGATGGTTCAAAGGCTGGAGGTTTTGTCGTTTTGGGTTTTGTCGATTTTGTCTGTCCTGCTGATTGAATGACCCGGCATTTAGAGAGGCGGGTTCTTCCCCAGGGGGCGGGAAAGTTTGCCCTTGAGAAATAATAAAAAAAACAAATGGATGGATCCCGGGGGCCGCCTTAGCGGCCCCCGCGCCCCTCTGACCTTTTCCAGAAGACATGGACAGCCGCACCCGGGGCTTTGGATTCCTGCATGACTGCAGGCGGGATCGCCCCTGTTTTTGTGACCGGTGCCGCGGCTGGGGTTTTGGTTCTCCCTGGTTACTGATAATGTATAAGGACTCTGCCATAAGGCAGACCTAAATTATCAGACAAGGAGGTAACCAGATGAACATTGTTGAGATGCCGATGGGAGAAGCAAGGGCGAATCCGGAGGAGGCAGCCGCACGGTACGCCGTCTACTCTTACGAGGCGGCAACCCCGAAGGGGCTGGCATACACCAGGTCCTTCATAGTGGTTAAGAACGGGTATGGCGTGATCCTACGGTTTACAAGGCTCCAGGACTATGCAGGGGTCTACGCGGAAGGGATCGCATTCCCGATCAGCTCTGACCCGAAAAAGAAGCTTCACTACATCTGCATGATGCTGAATTACGTGCTCATTGACCATGGGGCGGACTATGGGATCCGGCACGTATTCGGAATCACTAAGGCGATGCTGACGGATTTCTTTGAGGACTATGCCCTTTCGGAGAAGGATGATGAGAGCCACCGCCAGAAGGAATCGGTCGAGAACTGCATCAGCGCTGTCACACGGTTTATGGCGGGCCTGAACAGGAAGTTCGGGAATTACATGGGCGTCACCCGGGCGGAGCTGTACCGGGAGGAGGTGGCGGTTGACCGCCGGGGGCACCGCAGTGTCCGGCTCATTCCGGACTTCCACATCCGTATGATACCGGAGGAACGGGAAAAGTTCCGTGACCTCCCGACAAAGGCATTTGAGCTGCTCGTGCCCATGGCTTTCCGTTATGCGCCAGAAATAGCTTTCGCCATGTGTCTGCAGGCTTTTGCAGGGCTCCGGGCAGGCGAGGCACTGAATGTCCGGCGGGAAGACAGCCCCCTTGGGGCGGGGATCGTGTTCACCCGGACCGCCGGTAACGTCCGCGATGTCCGGATCGACCTGCGCAGAGTGCTCGTCCTCAGATCGGACGGCATGTCCGTAGGCAGGATCAAAAAGCCCAGGATCCAACACGTATACCCTGCCTTCCTGGGAGCGTTCTGCACCGCATATGACCTGCATATGAAATATATCTATGGAAGGCAGTATGAGGAGGCATATGCCCCTGTAATGATCAACAGGAACGGGAAAGCCCTGGCCTATGACAGCTATCGAAAGAAGTTCGGGGAACTGGTAGACAGGCACTTCCGTCCGGCGCTCCTTGGCAGCAGTGACCCTGAACTCCGTATTTACGGACAGCTCCTTTGCGAACACCACCTGACACTCCACAGCCTCCGGCACTGGTTTACTGTCCAGCTCGTGCTGCGGGGGGAAAACATTGCCGGGATCCAGTACTGGAGAGGAGACAAGAGCCCGCAGAGCGCATTTGAGTACCTGCAGAACAAAGGAGACCTGGTCAGGGAGCTCCGGACTGCAGACGAACGCCTTACGGGAATCCTCATGGCGGCGGGAAAGGAGATCTATGGACAGGAATAGATTCTACCTTTACCGGGAAGTTGAGAAGATGGCATTCCAGGAAGGATCCCTGTACCGTGATACCCGTCCATGCAGGGACGACCTTGCAGGTTTTATGGAGGCGAATGAATGGTTCGGCATGGAGATCTTTGGAAGCGGCGACGACATCTATTTTGAAGACGGTACGGTGTTAAAGGCCCCGCTGTCGCTTTGGCTCAGGGCATACCGGAAGCCAGGGGAAGAAAGGATGGATATCCTTTGTGACGCATACCGTGATGCCTTCCCTGATACATGCAGTTACTTCGCAAAGTATCTCAGGGAAAATGAGGTATACGGGAAGGAAGGTGGGCAGCGCGTGCTGGATTTTCTCCTCTCATCCCTCAGCAGGGACATCACCGGCTATTCAGAGGATGAGCTCCAGGGGATCCTGGCGGAAGCCGGAAAATACCTGGCTGTGGCGAATGAAAGGCTGCTGATCGATTTTCTGGGGTATCTCAATCGCAAAAAGCTGGTCCGGATCGACTGGGAGTACGAAGCAGAAGGAAAACGGGTCGTAAAGAGGGAAAACGGCGCCTACCGGTTGGAAGACTTTGCGCTGATGGCCTACACCGTATTCAACCCCGAAGCGTGGGAAGACCACTGCCTGTTGGAAAAAGCTGCCGGGTCACAAAGATATGCGGATATGTGGCTCTTTGTCTCGCTCCACTTTTTCTGCGGCCTCCGCTCCAGTGACATGGAAGCCCTGCCGGTTCCGGAGCTGCCATGGCCGGGTCCGGAACTCCGCCAGCGTATACTGGACGGGAAATTTAAAGGGGAGGAAGCCTCCGCATTTGCAGAACACTGGGTATACCTGACCGGGCTGGCTGGAAAAAGGCCCCATAAAACTTCCATGCACACGGGAATCCCGGAGATAAAGTTCTTCATACCGGAAAGTCTCCTTGAACCAGAGGGGATCATTCTCGGGATGGCACTTTCCCATCATCGTAAGGGGGAGGCATGCGTGCACCCGGGCGCAGAAAAAGCAATGCTTTCTTCGTTCTTCGGGAAACGTTTTGCCAAAGCTGCAGGACAACGCAGGTTTGGGACGAGGCGGGCAAACAAAGCCTACCTGCAGGGAATCGAGGCGTCAGCGGATCCGGTTCCCGGGCGGGCAAAGGGATATATGCTTGCCGCCCTGGCAAGGAGCCACAAAGGAGGCATCGGTACGCTGCCTGAGATAACAGACATCTACCTGAAGGATGCCGCCTTCAGCGGCTACACGCCTGATTTCATCCTTCGTGAAATGTTTGAGAGAGGGATCTTCGGTTTTATCCCGGCCATGCTCATGGAAGCATACAGGGGAGAGGATTTCAGGCGGCTCGGCGTTTCAGGGCAGACACTCCTGATCAAGAGCATCGGGCTTACTGCCGGGGAACTGGAAGGGATTGCCGGATCCGTCCAGCATTCCATCGAGAAGGCAAAAAATGCCGTAGAGGAGCTTTTCTCCGACGGAGGGGATATCCGGGCGATGACCTTCCGGGTGCTCAGGAACATCGCGGCAGACAGTGTGCCCGCAAAACAGGACGGCATGATGTGTCTTTGCCTGGCATCCGGGCATCTGTGCCGGTATCCGGACCGGAGCTGCTGCCTCGGGTGCGGATATGAGGTATACACAAAATCAGCGTTCCATCTGCTTATGCAGGAGTACGCAGTCCTTATACAGAAGAGGAACATTTCCAAAGGCAGGGCAAGGGAACGATATATAAGGCTGGTGGAGGAAGGAATCCTGCCCGCGGCGGCACAGATCCTGGAAAGTATGCCGCTCCTGTATCCGGATGCGGACATGGAGCCAATGCTGGAAATGATGGAAAGGGGGATCGCGTATGCTGCCGCTTGTAAATAAGGAAAACCACGGGACTTATTCCCGATACCTGCGGATCAGGACGCTGGATGAGGAAGTCGTCCTGGAAGCAGCCCGGATCTTCAGCCGGTTCAGGGACCGCGGGGTAATAAAGGGATCAACGTTCGGGGACGATGTCTGGCAGCTTACAGATGAAGTAAAGAACTACGGGCTGTACTTTGGCTGTGAAGGCAGGGCATTCCGCGCAGGTGCGGGGCAATGGTGCGGCGTAGGGTGCAGGACTTTTGAAAAATGCATGAAAGCATACGCTGTATATTCCCTGGGCCAGATATCCATTGAAGGAATCCGGGTACTTGTAAACGAAATGAAAGATCTTGCGGGTATGGACATAGACCAGGCAATGCGCCTTGCCCCCGGCGCACGCATCGTGGAGTTCATATCATCCCTGCCGGGACATGGTGAAGCCAGGGACCGTGTTGTGGAGGCTATGGAGGAAAACCGCCTGTCAAGGAGCTGGAAGGAAAAAGAAAGCCGGAAACTGTCGGAGTTCCGCGACTATCTCCGGTTTGACAAGGAACTGGATGGTTTCTGGCTTGCCGCAGACGCCGGGCAGAAAGTCCACTATTTTCCTGTCTATTTCTGGTGGAAGCTCACGGCGGTCCTTCCTTTGAGGCCGACGGAATTCCTGCTGACGCCGGAAGACTGCCTGCGGCAGGATGGAAATGGATGGGTGCTTTCCGTAAGGCGCACAAGGAACAAAAAGGGGCATGGGAAACTCTCGTACCGGGTGAAGGAAGACTACGAGGTCTGCGAGTACAGCATTCCTGCGGAACTGGCGCAGGAAATACGCTGCTACCAGACTGCGGTAAAACCGTACAGAAAGCCTGAGAACAGGGCGCTGCTCCTGCCGGGGGATCTGTCAACATCCTGGCACCTGACTTACCAGCAGCTGCACGCACGCCTGGACCGTCTGATCAAAAAAGAGCTCGGGGACAGTTCCCTCACGGTCAATCCTGGTGACACAAGGCACCTCGCCATGATCAACCTGATCCTGTCCGGAGGATCTCCTGCTGTGTGCAAAGAGCTTGCGGGCCATGAGGATATCGATATCAGCTCGCATTACTACGCTAATATATCATCTGTTATCGAGGCGTCGGTCTACGAACTATGCCGTTCCGGAGCACAGGGATCCGTCCTGGACGGAAGGATGTATTTCCCTGCGGCCCTTCCATCAGCCCGTGTGAGGGTGGAGGACGGCTGGTGCATAAGTGAAGCGGCTGCGGAAGGCCTGGTAACTGACTGCCTGAAAAACTACAGGGGTGTCGGCAGGCTCGGGGAATGCAGGGACTGCCCGTTCTTTTACCCTGACAGGCGGGGGGTCCGGCTGAAAGTACTGGATGAACGGAAAAAATCGGTGGACCTTGCGGCGGATTATCTCATGCAGATGATCGAAGCCGTGCGCAGGGGAAATGGAAGTGAGGAAAGCATACTTGCAGCAATGGCCAGGATCCAGAAGGCAGGAAATGATTACGCCGGCGTCCTGTACCGGGAACATATGGAGGCAGAATAGATGGGACGGAAAAAGAAAAATGATTCGGGAAAGCTTGCCGCGCTTGCACGGGAGTATTACGAGAAAGAGGCTTTCGCAAACCCGAAAAAGTTAAAGTGCTCCAACTTTGCGAAATACGCCAGGGAGCATGGCTGTGACGCGCAGGCGTACGATTTCCGCAGGGACAGGGAGGTCCGCGCATTTATGGACGAGGTCCTGGGACGTCATGAGGATGCGGATGAGTCCCCGCTGCGGGCCGTTTACAGGAACCTTGATATCGACGCGCTCCTCCTGACAAGCCGTTCCATGGAAGACTTTAAGAGGACCCTGCGGGAAATGGACGCCTACTGGCACCGCATTTACGATGCCGCCGTGAAGGTGGAAACAGAGTCGCGGACGGGCATATCCGGGGAAGCGGAAGCGCTTCTTGAAAGCATGCGGCGCAAGGTCAACATCCTGGAGACAGAACTGGCGGAAACGGAACGTGCCAGGACGAAACTTGAAGAAGAATGCAGATATCTGAGACACGTCCTGAAGAAATACCTTTATCCTGCCGTGGCCGAAGAACTTCTGCGCCAGGAAAACCTCCCGGTGCCGGAAAACACGGCAGTGAAACCGGAATCCTTCGGGGACCTGATCGAAGGGAGCATTCCCATGGGCTACGAAGGAAAGCAGGGCCGGCAACCTGGAAAGAAATCCAGGCAGGAACGCCTGCTTTCCCTTATGAAAGCGCAGGTGTCGGATGGGAAGTAATGTTCTTAAGCCGGGAATCAACGACCTGCGGACAGTCAATCCGCCCCTTGCCGCCGAATGGGACACGGAACGCAACGGCGGTCTTCGCCCTGAAGACGTCATGGCTGGAAGCGAAAAAAAAGCCTGGTGGAAGTGCAGCCTCGGCCACAGCTGGCGGGCGGCTGTATACAGCAGGAACAGCAACGGACGGGGCTGCCCTTACTGCACAGGGCAGAAACTACTCCGGGGATTCAACGACCTCGAGACCCTGAATCCAGCTTTGGCTTCTGAATGGGATCATGAAAAAAATGCCCCTGTGACGCCCCGGATGGTGACAAAAGCAAGCAGCCGGAAGTTTTACTGGGTATGCAGCCTTTCCCATTCATGGCGGGATACAGTCAGCCACAGGCATCTGGGAAGGGGATGCCCGTACTGTGCAGGGCAGAAGCTCCTGGCGGGTTTTAATGACCTTTCGGCAACCCACCCAAAGCTGGCGGCGGAATGGGACTATGAAAAAAACGGCAGCCTCACTCCCTCCGATGTGATGGCCGGTTCAGAGAAAAAGGTATGGTGGAAATGTTCAGAAGGCCACAGCTGGCAGGCAGTTGTATACAGCAGAAAAAACGGTGCAGGCTGCCCTTACTGCACTGGCAGAAAGATTCTCCCTGGCTTTAATGACCTTGAAACCCTGTGTCCGGAGGTCGCAGCTGAATGGGATTATGAGAAGAATGGAAAAACCACACCGGATATGATTCCGCCGTCAACAAACCGCAAGTTTCATTGGAAATGTAAAAAAGGTCATGAGTGGACGGCAGGAACTGCGGAGCGCAGCCGGGGGGATGGCTGCCCTTATTGTTCAGGCAAGAGGTTCCTTCCTGGAGAAGGAGATCTGTTCCATGCCCGTCCAGACCTTATGGGGGAATGGGACTGGGAAAGGAACGAATATCTTGATCCGGCAAAAATGGCACCGTCATCATCAAAAAAAGTATGGTGGCTTGGAAAATGCGGCCACAGATGGCAGGCTGCACCCAAAAACAGGATATATGGAAACGGATGCCCTTATTGTTCGGGAAGGATGATCCTGGCCGGCTTTAACGACCTCTTATCCCAGCGTCCGGAGGTTGCGGCAGAATGGTGCTATGAAAGAAATGAAGGCCTTACGCCGGAATTGGTCCATTATGGCTCTAATAAATATGCCTGGTTCCGATGCCGGCACGGTCATGAATGGCATGCGAGGATAGCTGACCGGACGTATTCGAATAGTCAGTGCCCGTACTGCGCCGGCCGCATCCCCGTGCAGGGTATAACTGATCTCAAAACACTTCATCCTGAACTTATGCGGGAGTGGGACTGGGTGAGAAATCCCGGAATAAAACCGGAGAACTATACAGAAGGTTCGCACAGGCGAGTTTATTGGAAGTGTGAAAAAGGGCACACATGGATGGCAGAGATCTATAAAAGAGTGCAGGGTGGAGGATGCCCGTACTGTTTTCGAAAAAAAGACAAGCATAAGGTATTTCCTGGCGTAAACGACCTTGCCACGCATGCGCCTGAACTTGCTGCGGAATGGGATACACAGATGAATGGGGACCTCCGTCCGGAGGATGTGACGCCGTTTTCCAACCGGGGTATATGGTGGAAATGTAAGAATGGGCACAGATGGCGGACTTCACCCAATATCCGTGCCCGGGGAACAGGATGCCCTTACTGCGATGGAAAGACACCGCGCAGGATGCGGTTGATCTGATGAAAAAGCTGAATAAAAGAAGTACGAAGGGATGCCTCTAAGGTTCCTTTCACGATCAAATCCGCCCTGAAGTTTCAGAGCGGATTTTTTATGCAGGGAGGTGGCTGCATGAAAGATAAACGAGCTCCGCCTGAACGGCGGAAACACCAGGACAGCACTGGAAAGCGCAAGCATAAACGAAAGGAGGAGGAACCGGTGATGGGACCCGGAAATGAACAAAAAAACACCGGGTTTTGCTTTCCAGAGTACCTGAAAAACATCAATAACGAACAAAAAAATAAACAAAACAAAAATCCGGTTCCGGTAATGGTTATGGGATTTTTCAGCAGTGCTATTTCCATCCTCCAGACTCTGGTCTCTGCGATTGGCGCAGGCCTCGGTGTATGGGGCGTGATCAACCTTCTGGAAGGATATGGAAATGACAACCCCGGCGCGAAGAGCCAGGGGATCAAGCAGCTGATGGCAGGAGGCGGCGTCATCCTGATCGGTACACAGCTTGTTCCCCAGCTTTCCGGCTTGTTCGGTTAAACAGGCGGGAGCAGGGCTCCCGCGCTAAGGAAAGGAGAATTGATCCATGTTCGATGCGATATTTGAAGCGATCGAAGTATGGATGCGGACTCTTCTGACGACAATGGTGACGTCCAACCTGCAGAACATGTTCACCGATGTAAATGAAAAAACCGGCGAGATCGCGACGCAGGTTGGACAGACCCCGCAGGGATGGAACAGCGGCATCTTCAACATGATCCATAATCTGTCGAATTCAGTGATCATTCCGATCGCAGGCATGATCATCACATTTGTCATGTGCTACGAGCTGATTTCGATGCTGACGGAGAAAAACAACATGCACGACATCGATACGTGGATGTTCTTCAAATATGTCTTCAAGATGATGATCGCTGTATATCTCCTGAGCAACACCTTCAACATCACAATGGCGGTGTTTGACCTTGGTCAGCACGTGGTAAATTCTGCAGCCGGTGTGATCAGTCATGACACCGCTATTGATACAACGCAGCTTCTAACATCCATTGAAACGGCGATGGTGAATATGGAGCTCGGGGAGCTTGTAGTGCTTGCCCTGGAGACCCTGCTGGTCAGCTTTGGCATGAAGATCATGTCCATTGTGATCACGATCGCCTGTTACGGGCGAATGATAGAGATCTATCTTTATACTTCGGTAGCACCGATCCCGTTTGCCACCCTTACCAACCGTGAATGGGGGCAGATCGGAAGCAACTACCTGCGGGGGCTCTTCGCCCTTGCATTCCAGGCTTTCCTGATGATGGTATGCGTAGGCATTTATGGTGTCCTGGTCGCTTCGATCCGGATCTCCACGAACCTGCACGCATCACTGTTCGGCATCGCATCCTATACAGTGCTGCTCTGCTACACGCTGTTCAAGACAGGAAGCCTGAGCAAACAGATTTTTAACAGTCATTGATCCTGAAAAACTGTTTGAAGGGGAAATCAAAAGAAAGGAAAAGCAGCTGTCCGCATTCCCTGGCAGACGACAGCTGCAGGTGAGACAAAATGGCATATGTCAGCGTTCCGAAAGATTTGACGAGAGTAAAAAACAAAGTGGCGTTCAACCTGACCCGGAGGCAGATCATCTGCTTCGGGGCTGCAGGGCTCATCGGCATACCCTTCTATATCCTGACCCGGGATGTCATTGGAAACAGCAGCGCAATGATGGGTATGGTAGTCCTGATGATCCCTGCGTTTCTTTTTGCCATGTATGAGAAGGACGGGATGCCGCTCGAAAAGGTGCTTATGAATATGATCACAGTCAAATTCAGGAGGCCGCAGATCCGCGTCTATGAAACCGATAACCTGTATGAAAGACCTGAGATCCTTCCTGCGGCAGGGAAAAGCCGTAAGAGGAAGAGGGGGAACACGTCCCGGAAAGGGAAGGCTGTTCCGGGGAACGGAAACTATGGACGGAATATGGACAGCAGGAATCCGGTCGGATGGACGGAAGCGGACCTGAGCCGGAGAAATGCGGCTGCAGCGCTCCATACAGCATCACAAAAAGGAGGAAAGATACGTGCGAGACAGGGATGAATATTCTGCGGATCATACCAATCCGGATGTTTATGAACGTCCACTGACCCGCAGGGAACAGAAACAGAAAGAAAAGCTCGAGAAGCAGGCGGAAGCAATCCGCCAGAGGCAGGAGGCACTGGAGCAGAAACGCCGGGAAGCTGCCAGAAAGGAGGCGGAGAAACAGGCCAGGATCCAGGCAAAGCTGGATGAAAAAGAAGCAAAAAAGCGGGCAAAACAGGAGGAAAAGGAAGCCCGTGAAAGAGCAAAACAGGAAGCAAAGCAGGCAAAGGACGAAGCCAGGCTCGCAAAGAAAGGAAAGGGAACAGGCAAGAGCACAGGCTCCGGATCTTCTTCCGAATCGGGAAGCAATCCCGGAAAAGGCGGGGGAAAGGGTTCTGGAAAGAAAAGCGCCTCCTCGCGGAAGGCAAAGGAAAAGAAGATCTCTGCACAGAAATCTATTCCCTATAAGGAGATGGGACGCGACGGGATCTGCCGCGTGCAGGACCGTCTCTACTCCAAAACGATCCGTTTCTATGACATCAATTATCAGCTTGCTCAAAACGAGGACAAGAGCGCGATCTTTGAGAACTGGTGCGACTTCCTCAATTATTTTGACAGCACCATCCATTTCCAGCTGTCTTTCGTCAACCACAAATCAAACCTTACTGAGTTTGAGAATGTGATCCGCATCGAACCGCAGGGAGATGCTTTTGACGATGTCCGTATGGAATATGCACAGATGCTGCAGGATCAGCTGGCCAAAGGAAACAACGGCCTGATGAGGACCAAATACATCACGTTCGCCATTGAGGCAGGAAACATCCTCGAAGCCAGACCCAAGCTCGAAAGGATCGAGGCAGATATCCTGAATAACTTCAAGGTGCTGGGAGTACGTGCTTATCCCTTAAACGGCGTAGAACGCCTGCAGATCCTCTATGAAACCTTTAATCCGGAGCAGGACGCACCGTTTACCTTCCAGTATGAACAGCTCATTAAGACCGGGCTTTCTACAAAGGACTTCATCGCCCCGACCAGTTTCGTCTTCAAAAACGGGCGGTCCTTTCAGATGGGTGAGACGCTTGGTGCAGTCAGTTATCTGCAGATCCTCGCGCCGGAACTCACGGACAAGATGCTGGCAGAGTTCCTCGACATGGACAAGAACCTGGTCGTCAACCTTCATGTCCAGTCGATCGACCAGATGCGGGCGATCAAGCTCGTCAAGGGCAAGGTTACTGATATCAACCGGATGAAGATCGAGGAGCAGAAAAAAGCGGTCCGATCCGGCTATGACATGGACATCATCCCGTCCGACCTGATGACATACGGAAATGAGGCAAAGCGCCTTCTGGAGGATCTCCAGTCCCGCAATGAGAGGATGTTCCTGGTCACGGTCCTTTTCCTGAACACGGCGAAGACCAGACAGGAACTGGACAACGCTGTTTTCCAGACTTCAGGAATCGCGCAGAAATATAACTGTGTGCTCCGCCGTCTGGATTATCAGCAGGAACAGGGTCTGATGAGCAGCGTCCCGCTGGGCCTGAATCTTGTCCCGATCAAACGTGCCCTGACGACCACATCAACAGCGATCTTCGTGCCGTTCACGACACAGGAACTGTTCATGGAGGGTGAATCCCTTTACTACGGACTCAATGCCCTCTCCAACAACATGATCATGGTGGACAGGAAGAAGCTCAAGAACCCGAACGGCCTGATCCTCGGTACCCCGGGCTCCGGCAAATCCTTCTCCGCGAAGAGGGAGATCAGCAATGTCTTCTTTGTGACAAAGGATGATGTGATCATCTGCGACCCTGAAGGAGAATACTATCCCCTTGTGCATGCGCTTGGCGGCCAGGTCATCCACATCTCTCCCACCAGCCACGACTACATCAACCCGATGGACATCAACCTCGATTATTCCGACGATGATAACCCGCTCGGTTTCAAATCGGATTTCATCCTGTCACTCTGTGAGCTGATTATGGGAAGCCGGAACGGAATCGAACCGGAAGAGAAATCCGTCATCGACCGGTGTCTGCCCATCGTTTACCAGAAGTATTTTGAGAACCCCGTGCCGGAGAATATGCCGACACTCGGGGACCTGTACACAACACTGCGTGCCCAGACGGAGGTCCAGGCACAGCGCATCGCGACAGCCCTCGAGATCTATGTCAACGGATCCCTTCGCGTTTTCAACCACCGTACAAATGTACAGCTCGACAACCGGATCGTCTGTTTTGACATCAAAGACCTCGGCAAGCAGCTGAAAAAGCTCGGAATGCTGATCGTACAGGATCAGGTGTGGAACCGGGTTACACTAAACCGTTTCGCCCATAAATCCACTAGATACTATGTGGATGAATTCCACCTTCTTTTGAAGGAGGAACAGACAGCAGCCTATTCCGTTGAGATCTGGAAGAGATTCCGTAAATGGGGAGGGATCCCTACCGGCATCACCCAGAACATCAAGGATCTGCTGGCATCGAGGGAGATTGAGAATATTTTTGAGAACTCGGATTTCATCTACATGCTCAACCAGGCTTCCGGCGACCGTCAGATCCTGGCAAAGCAGCTGAACATCTCTCCCTATCAGCTGTCCTATGTCACGAACAGCGGTGAGGGCGAAGGACTTCTCTTCTACGGGAACATCATCATTCCCTTCAAGGACAGGTTTAACAAGAACCTCAAGCTCTATGAACTCATGACGACCAAGCCTGAAGAGGTCCAGAAGCGGAAGGCAGAAGAAGAAAAGGAAAAGGCAGCAGGACTGCCGGAAAGGATCGAATATGAAGAATAACAGATACAAGAACAACAGCCATATTGGCGGGAGTGAAAAACGCTTTGTAAATAATGAGGAAAACAGAGAAGCAGGCAGCTGCAGGTAGACCGTCGGAAGAGCGACCATGTTTGACAGGATCTTTGTTGAGGATCTGGATCTGAGAAATGAAGGAGACCTGGACAGGTTTTTCGACATGATTTTTGGCGAGTGGTCACAGATGTCAGGGGCGGGGTTTGGTATTTATCCCCTGATCGGAATGATTACGATCGATCCCGAAAACAATATGAGCAGTCAGGTCCTCGTCGCAACAGCAGCTTTATCTCCTGGAAGTGGAGCGGAAGAAGACATGCAGGAAGAAGGATCTGCGGAGCAGTCTCCCGGAGGGGCACCGGAACATCCTGTGGAAGGCGGTGAAAGCGGCAACGCACAGGAAGAGCCCACTGACAGTTCTCCTTCTGCGGAGATCACGCCTGATTCGGGACGGGAGGCGGACGACGGCGATGTGATCGACAGAGAGGATGTCCGCCAGATGTTGACAGATATGGATTGCCTCAAAGGCCTGCTCTATGCCGCCAGTCAGATCATCCTTCTGGGAGATATCGGCGCCGTTACTGCAAAGCAGAGAGATGATGCATTTTCCCAGTACTGCGAAAATGCAGAACAGATTGTTATGAAGTGGGAAGACTACAGAAAAAGCGAATACTGATCAATGTGGGAGAACCGGGGAAAAGGACGCTGTGAAAAGGCTCCTTTTCTCCGGTTTTTGCAATCGGCCTGAGGGAGCCGTCGGTCGGCTTCCATACATAGAAAGGAGGATCCCAGTTGGCCGGAAAAGAATATAAAGCAAGATCCAGGACAGTACAGAAAATGAGCTGTGACGGCCTTGTGGAAGAGAATCTCCGGACCGGGAAGAAGCACAAGGTGGTGACCGGAAGGGTAGACGCGATCCGGATCGGAGACAGGCCGATGGAAGTCTATGGACATTCCGGGGAAGATGAAACGGATGCGTCACTTACAAGAGACCGGCGGCTGGACCGGCATGGCATGCAGGAAGCCGGGACAGATCCCGGAGGACGCATGGAAGGGGCGGATCCGCAGTTTCACAGGACAGATGACCCTGATGGCAGCAGCCGGCACAAAAGAAGGATATCACAGAAAAAAGGAGCTTCGCTGCAGGAGGCTCCTTCTTCTTTTGAAGGGAATCTGGCGGGAGCATCCGACAGCGGATCTTTGGACCTGGAGGGAAACCCTTCAGGGGCATCCGATGATGAGACCCGGACCGGAAGGGATCATCTGAGCCATGAAAAGTATGCGGGGGCACTGCGTAAGGAACGCGGGGTACAGCCGTATGGCCAGGAAGGGACACGTACAGACGGATCCTCTTCTTTTCAGAACACAGGGACCCGGGATGAACTTTTACAGGACAGCCGTAGGCATCGGCTTCAGCAGAGAAGATACGCCCTTAACCAGAGGGAAAGCTCTTTCCAGGAGGAAATCTACACTGAGCCCGACAAAGGACTTTCTTATACACAGGATGAAAAAAGAAGCCTTCAGGGTGCGGAAGGGACTGAAACAGTTCTGCAGAATTCTACTGATCCTGGAAAGGATACGGAAGAATACGATGCGGAAGGCGGCCTTTCCAATGAATCCCAGAGATTACAGCGGATCCGTGGACATCCTGCCGGGCATGCGTCGGCATCAGCCGGTTATATGGAAGGCTTTCACAAAAAGGAACCCGGAAACAGAAATGTGGACTATGAAGACACATCGTCACAGCGAGGTTCCCGCCTGCGTGAGACATCCGCAGAGATCAACGGGCTTGATGACCTGCGGGAAGAAGTACAGTCGAAAAGAAAAAAAGGGCGCCTGAATTATGGACAGGGCAAAGCACGGGATCCGTCCCGTCTTTCTTTTGACGATGGGAACGGCATGGTGAAAGGAAGCGGTGCAGGCTTTTCGCGCAGAGCTGCGGGTGCTGCTGCCGGTGCCGTCACGGGTACGGTGGGAAAAGCTGCCGGGATAACGGGCGGAATAATACATTCCAAAATTGAGGAAGCGGCAGCTGAAGATGAAAATGTCGGAACACAGGCCGCCCACCATGTCGAAATGGCGGCGGAGGGATCCGCGAGGACCATTGCCTCAAGGAATACCCGCCGCTCCAGCCGCAAGGCCATGGCATCAAGGCGTAAATCCGAGACATCTGCCGCAGAACGCCTGCTTTTTGAGGAAGGTGAAGGGAAAAAGGCTGTCAATACAGCAAAGACAGAGGCTGAAAAAAGAGCGTCCGTCAAAAGATTCTTCCGGAAACAGCGGCAGAGAAAGATGCTTGCAGCCGCGAAGAAGGAAGAAAAAACGGTAGAAAAGATCTTCCGGGAACAGCAGAGTCTTGTCTCAAAAGCGGCTTCTGTTGTACGGGATGCCATCGTCCGCAACAGCAGGACCTTCCTGATCATCGGGTTCGTCGGACTGATGTTTTTTCTTGTTACGGCAAGCCTGGGAAGCTGCGCGGCTCTGTTGCAGGGTGCCGGCCATACCATGATCTCCACGACTTATCCCTCCACAGATGAGGACATCTATGCTGTGGAAAACCGGTACAGAGAGCTGGAAGCAGGCCTCAATGCCCAGATCAACCGCATGCAGCAGACGCACCCGACCTATGATGAATTCCGTTTCCAGATCGATGAGATCACCCATAATCCCTATCATCTTATCTCCTATTTCACTGCTAAATATGGGCAGTTCACTTATGACCAGGTAAAAGATGAACTGGAAGAGATCTTTCGTGAGCAGTACACTCTGACAACCTCGGGAGAAAGAGGTGTGACGATCACGGAAACAAGGACCGTGAGGCCGGGTGAATCCCTGGGACAGGTCACAACCAGCGGCTACTGTCCCTGCGAGATCTGCTGCGGGCCGTATGCCGGCGGGACGACTGCGAGCGGTGTTTATCCAATGGCGGACCATACCATTGCGGTTGATGCATATAACCCCTTTGTCCCTATGGGGACACATGTCATCATGAACGGCATCGAATATGTCGTGGAGGATACCGGGGCATTTGACCGTTTCGGCGTTCAGTTTGATGTCTACTATGATGACCATCAGACTGCCCTGGCACATGGGCATCAGACATGCGAAGCCTATCTTGCCGAGGGAGGCGGCATTGATGAACTGGAGCTCACGATCACGAGGACGGTGGACCGCATGAGCGTCGTCCTGACAAACCATGACCTTGATACTGTCCTGCAGAACAGGATGACAGCGGATGAGAAAGTGAGGTACAGCCTCTATAACGTGACCTATGGCAACCGAAGCTATCTGTTCGACCTGAATAACCTGCCCAGATACGGAAATGCAAGCCGCGATTACACGATCCCTCCGGAAGCCTTAAGTGATGAGCGTTTTGCCAGGATGATCGCGGAAGCGGAAAGGCATCTTGGAACGCCTTATGTCTGGGGCGGTTATGCTCCGGGAGGGTTCGACTGTTCCGGATTTGTCTGCTGGGTGGTCAATCACTGCGGAAACGGCTGGGACATTGGAAGGACAACAGCAGAAGGCATACGACAGCGTTGTGCTTACGTTTCCCCGGAGGACGCGAGACCGGGTGACATCATCTTTTTTGAACATACCTATGATTGTGCGGGAGCCAGCCACGTCGGCATCTACGTCGGGGACGGCATGATGATCCACTGCGGTGAGCCCGTACAGTACACATCGATCAATTCACCATACTGGCAGGATCATTTCATGGAATTCGGACGCCTGCCGTGATGATCCGGCTCATATGGCAGAAGGGAGGTGAGCAAAACGAGCAAGAAGCAGAGACGTCTGATCGAAGAGGAAGAAAAAGCCCTGAAGAAGATCTCAGAGCTGCAGGACTATGTGAAGGAGCTCCGGGAAGCGAGGAAGAAGGAAGAGGATGTAGAGATCCTCAGAACGCTGCGCAGCCTGAAGCTTGGGGCATGGGATCTGTATAACCTGCTGACCGGTATTCAGGAAGGAACCGTGATCATGGAGGCACGCCCGCCGGCGCCGGACCAGGAAGACATTTCAGAAGATGCAGGAGATTCCGCTTTGGATAAAGACGGGGAAGATCCAGCCGGATGGTCAGGAGAAACATCCCTGGATGGACCGGCAGAGAGAACTGAGGAAGATGCCGGAGAAAGAGACTCGGGCAATGAGTGATCTTTTGCAGATCGATCCCTAAAGGCAATACAGAAAAAGGTAACAGGTACTGAGATGTACCGGAAAGAGAGGAAATCAATGACGCAGAGCAAGTCAGCCACGTACAGGCAGATCCTTTTGAAACTGGCAGCGATCATAACAGCAGGGATACTCCTGTCAAGCTGCTCACACATCCCGGTCTATGCAAAGACGGATCCCGGATGGAACGGCCAGGGAGGTGTCGCTCAGGAGCAGACCGAAGGCGGTGAATACACGGATTCATCCGGCGCTGTTTCAGATGGGAGTACCGAAGGAAACAATGCAAATAACGATAATACAGAGAATGACAGCAGCGACGGGGACAGCCATTCGGAAGATGACAATTCCAATGATTCCAAAACGGAGCCAGGGTTCACGACTCCCGGCAACGGCGACCTTGGCGATCAGATCAAGAGTTCAAACGGAAAGGATTTTTATACGATCCACACAAAGAACAACAATACCTTTTATATGGTTATTGACCATACAAACTCTACAGAGAACGTATATATGCTTTCCCTCATCGATGAAGATGACCTGGCGGAGTTCCTGAAGGATGCTGACACAAAGACATCCCAGAAAACAACGCCTCCGGTCATCCTCCCCGAGACACAGACGCAGACATCTACGGGTACTGCTGAGAAAACACAGACACAGGAGGAGACGCCCGCACCAAAAGGGCCGTTCCAGAACAGCATGATCTGGATCATCCTTCTGGCCGGTGCCGGGATCGTAGCCTTCTACTATTTCAAGATTTATAAACCCGAGCATGAGGAAGAGGAGAACGACAGCGAGGGGATCGAGACAGGAGACGGCCTTCCTACAGAATTTGAGGAATAAAGACCTGTTTGCTGATCCATGACGAAATCATTGCTGCTGGAAGCCGGTATTTGGAAACACTCAGGGTGAGCCGGGTACCGGCTTCCTCAGTTATACAGCCCGGCTCATTACCTGGGCAGAAAAAGAAACGCTTATAGATCAATGCACATAGGAGGAATCATAAAAATGAGTGCGGAAAGAATGGATTTTAAAGAATTTACAGATGTTATAAGGGAGAATATCCGCGACTATCTCCCGGACAGCTATCGGGACGCGGAGATCAAAGTGGAAGAATTCCATAAGCTCGACCATTCCTATATGGGGATGCAGGTCAAAAGAGAAGGACAGATGGTTGTCCCCAATATCAATCTGGATGCCCATTACAGTACTTTCATGCGGAACGGCCAGAGCCTTGCCGGCATGGATGCCGTCCTGCAGTCGATCTCACAGGAAGTCCAGAGTCAGCTGCTTTTTGACACGGAATGGCTTCAGGATTACAGCCAGGTAAAAGACAAACTCTATATCCGTGTCAGTGATGCGCAGGAGAATGCCTATATACTCAGCAATTCCCCGCATAAGGAAGTTGACGGACTGGCAGTGTCCTATCATATCGCCTTTGAGAACGGACATGGGATCGAGGCTTCCACCACTGTTACCAACAACCTGTTGAAAATGTATGGAATAACGGAGGAACAGCTCCACAATGATGCAATGGCAAGCTCACAGCAGCTTCTTCCTGTACATCTTGTCAGCCTTGCAGAGATGATGGGACAGATGATGGGCATGGATGCGGATATGGTCAGGCCGACGATGGATGAACCTCAGCTCATGGTCCTGACAAATGAGCAGGCACTCCACGGTGCCGGAGTACTCTTCTATCCGGATATGATGGATACCATTGCTGACTATTTCGGATCGGATTATTTCGTCCTCCCGTCCAGTATCCATGAGGTGCTTCTTCTCCCTGATGACGGGACTGTTGATCCCGATGTTCTGGAAAATATGGTCCAGGATGTGAATATGGCAGCTGTTGCCCCGGAGGAACGGCTTTCAGATCATGCCTATCACTATGATGCGAAGGACCATGTTCTGGAAAAGGTCGAAACTTATGGAGCCCGCATGGAGATGAAGGAGATGGAGGCGGAAAAAGCGGTTCGAGAGAGCGCATCAAAGGAATCGGTAGAAGATGCCTCAAAAGCTGAAGAGCTCCATGGATCCGAGCCTGCAGCCGCGAAAGTTCAGGAAGCGGCAGAAGCAGATTCCGGAAGATCTGAAAAACACCGGGAAGCACCGGGTACGGAACGCAGATCTGTCCTTGCGCGCCTCAATGACAAGAAGGAAGAAGTCAGGGCGCAGCCGAAGAAGAACACACCTGTGCACGCGAAGGCTGAGGAGCTTTGACAGAGGGAAACCGTCACCGTACAAAAGAATGGCAGAAAGGAAGGTTCGAGATGAAAAAGAATACAAATATGCTTGAGAGACTGAGGCATTATCGGCTCATGGTATCCTATGCCGCCCGGCAGAAGCAGAAAGAAACGGCAGACAAAACAGGAAAGAGAAAATGATCGTAAAGGTGCAGGCATCCGCAGACAGCGGTGCCTGCTTTTTTTCGACCTGTATGGTGGAGTTCCTAAACGCTCCAACCGTACAGGTCACTATTTAAAAAGATAGGAGAAATGAACATGTGTAAAAATCCATTTGAAGAACGTTTTTTGGTAATTGCTGAGAAACCGAGTGTCGCAATGACCATTGCATCCGTCCTGGGATGCAAAAGAAAAAGGGATGGGTATCTGGAGAGCCCGGACGGTGCAGTCAGCTGGTGTTTCGGTCATCTGGCTGAATACGCCATGCCGGAGGCATATGATGAAAACTACAGGAAATGGTCGCTGGAAAACCTTCCCATCATTCCTGACCAGTGGAAACTCATTGTCCAGAGTGACAAAGCCAAGCAGTTCAAAGTCCTTTGCAATCTCCTGAACAACCGGATGGGAGCCGGATCGGACAGCGGTTATTCGTGTGCTCCCTTCGATTATGTGGTGAATGCCTGCGATGCCGGACGGGAAGGAGAACTCATCTTCAACCGTGTCTACGAGCTGTCTGGGAGCAGGCTTCCTGTGAAACGCCTGTGGATCTCGTCTATGGAAGACGATGCGATCATGGAGGGTTTCATGAGCCTGAAAGACGCTGCGGAGTACAGGAATCTGTCGGATGCCTCTGTCTGCAGGGCACAGGCAGACTGGCTGGTCGGCATCAATGCTTCCCGTGCATTTTCCACGGTTTATGACTGCAGGCTTTCTGTAGGAAGAGTACAGACGCCTACTCTTGCCATGCTCGTAGAACGCGGAAACCAGATCGACAACTTTGAGAAGGAACAGTATTTCATCACCCATCTTCTGGTAGACAGCATGGGGAATACAATCGATGCGGTATCCGAACACTTTACTGACAGGGAGGAGGCCAACCGTCTGGCAGGGATCTGTAACGGACGGGCAGCGACTGTCCCTTCCATTGAACGCAGGACAAAAACTGTGCGGCCACCCAAGCTTTATGACCTGACAACACTGCAGCGTGACGCGAACCGCCTGTTTGGCCTGACTGCGGGAACCACGCTCCGCTGTGCCCAGGCACTGTATGAAAGCAAGCTGATCACATATCCCAGGACAGACAGCAGGTATCTGACAGATGATATGGGGCAGACTGCATCAGATGTGCTGAAGGTTTGTTTCCAGACATTCCCTTTTCTCTCTCAGGCAGAAACAGCTTCACCCCTCACAGAGATATCCGCTTCCGCGATACCCTCTGTTCAGGGAGCAGAGTCCCCGAATATCGGCAGGCTTCTGGACAGTCGGAAGGTCTCTGATCATCACGCGATCATTCCGACCATAATGATCGAAAAAACAGATCTTTCCACTCTTGATAAGGACCAGAAAAAGATCCTCACGCTGATCGCTTCCAGGCTGGTCTGCGCCACAGGACAGAATCACGTATACGAAACAGTGAAGGCTACCCTGCTGTGCTGCGGTTATCCCTTCGCAGCAATGGGGCGCATTGTCAAGGAAGAGGGGTGGAAAGCAGCAGAAACCGCCATGCTTACCCAGTGCCGTGCCTTTTCAGATGAGGGGAAAGAGGAAAAAGAGAGTGTTTTCTCCGGACAGGATCTTTCCACACTTTATCAGGGTGCCCAGTTCCCTTCCGTTAATACAAAAGTTACAGAGCACTGGACTCAGCCTTTGAACCAGTACACGGAAGATACCCTCTTACATGCCATGGAAAAGGCCGGAGCGTCTGACATGGAAGCAGATGTGGAACGGAAAGGGCTTGGTACACCTGCGACAAGAGCAGGGATCATCGATAAACTGGTCTCTTCAAAATATGTATCCAGGAATAAACGCCAGCTGATCGCCACCGAAGCAGGCAGACAGCTGATCGAGATCCTCCCGGCTTATCTCACATCCCCGAAAATGACAGCGGACTGGGAAAACCAGCTCCTCATGATGGAGCGCGGGGAACAGGACCGGCAGTCCTTCATGGGAGGGATCACGCAGCTGATCTCACAAATGCTGCAGGAATGCAGACAGATCAGAGATGATGATAAACAGCGTTTTTCTGCAAGCGGTGAAACCATTCAGGGCAACCACACCCGTGGAGGAGTTGGGAAATGTCCTGTCTGCGGTTCTCCTGTTTATGAGGGAGATAAGACTTTTTACTGTTCTAATCGGGACTGCAGCTTTGTCCTCTGGAAGCATAACCATTATCTTGACAGGCTGCGGACAGCCCTGAACAGCACAATGGTGCAGGACCTTCTGGAAAAAGGCAGGACAACTGTCAAAAACCT
>NZ_FNFZ01000042.1 GCF_900101015.1 Sarcina sp. DSM 11001
GTGACGGGGGATCTCAATCCATTCCTGTCCGCCACCCGAATGGCGGATGCTGCGCATACAGTGATCATGGAACCGGAGCATGCCTTCTTTGCACGTAGGACAAAGATAGTCCCTGCCATCAGGTAAAAACACGTTGCTTTACCTGTTTATACTCTGATACAATGAACATGGTTTTTACCATGGGTTTCAGAGTACAGATCTTTGGTCGGAGGTGTGCTCTGGAACCCTCTTTCTTTTTTGTTAAAAGACAGTATACAAAGCAACTCACAGACAAGCAAGGAGAGCAGTTTTTGGCGGTATCAAATGATCAAAAACATAAATATGAACAATGAAAACGTCAATGAAGACACGGTTATGGTTCTTTCACCCCCGATTCCTTGTTTCTTTGCAGTTCTTTCACTTTATTCATCCGTATCGTCACAACTACACCATTTTTTAGTCAGGTATTCTGCATCTTCTGAACTGTACAAATGCCAGTATTTGGTGAGAAAGATCCCATTATTTACAAAATGATCATTATTTTAAGTCAAATAATAGATGTTTTTTAATGGAGTTTCTGGTAATCTATAACTGCTATTAAAAATATTATAGAAAAAAACAGATTTATTAGATAATCTGAGGGATGCATAATTGAAAAAACGTATCAGAAGATATATGCGAGATGGACATCGCCGCAGCTTTTTCAGACGTTTTGTCAGTATCCTGGCTTGCGTTGTCGTCTTTTGCACAACCTATGCACTCCTTCTTCCCGCGATCACACTTGAAAAGACCGCTGCATGCGGGATCGAAGAACATCAGCATGATGACAGCTGCTATGAGAATAAACTGACCTGTGGCCTGAAAGAAACTGAAGGCCACAGCTACTCGGAAGACTGCTACGATATACACTCGCAAATTATATGTAAAATAGAAGAGCACGCCCATACCGGCGACTGTTTTGATAAAAACGGAAACCTGACCTGTGCGCTCGAAGAGCATACGCATGACAGCGGATGCTTTCGGGAGGACAGGGTTTTGTCGTGTAAAAAAGAGGAAGCGGAGCCTCACCATCATTCTGATGCCTGTTATGAAAAAGTCCTCACTTGCGGGGTAGGAGTCCATACACATAGTGCATCATGCTACTCTGCGCAGGGTGAAGCAGAGGGATCCATGCTCGAAGAAGCCGACATTTATTCAACCGGAGAAGCAGAATCCCCTGCACTTGAAGAAGATATTCCTGCGCTCGAAGAAGCAGGATTCCCTGAACCTGAAAAAGCAGCCGCTTCCCTGCATTTCCAGCAAATGCTGACTGACGCGACTTCTCTCTATACGCTTTCGGGAGGTACATTTGCCGGAGAGACGCTTGATGGGGATACGTCTCCCGAAGATATGTCTTCTGAAGATACACCTCCTGGAGAGACACTTTCCGGAGACACAACTACCGGAAATGAGCTTCCCGAAGAAGGGGAAGAGACTGAAACTGACGAAGCAGTCTGGATCCGTGTTAACGAAAATGATACTGCAGAGGTTCATGCCGCGGATACCGTGCGCCTTTACTATGCCTACACCATTCCGGCCGGAACACTGGATGCCTCCAACGCGGAGTTTCGGTTCCCGCTCCCGTCCAATGTTTATCTCACTGACGAGCAGATCGAGACGAACAACGCGATGAATGACGGGCGAGGTACACAGGCTCTGGAAGGAACTCGAACCCCGGATGAAGCCCCCGTTGACCCGGAGGATGTCTCCGCCTGGGTTACTTTTGAAAATGTCTATGACGATATCGATAACGACACCTATGAAGACATTGAGGTAAAGGACTCCATTCTCCTGGAGCAGGATGCCGTCCTCACATTTGACGAATATTCTATTGAAAAAAACAGAAAGACCTATGATAACGATGGAGCCCTCATCTCCAATGGCGAAAAAATCAGTGGCTTCTTTTCTATCGATGTGACTGCTGACCAGATCCAGTTCGACCAGAACGATGAAAACCTCGAGGCACAAATCACTCTTGTGGAAAAAGATTATGAACTTGACATCGAACCCATCCGCCGAACCTTACGCCTGGTAGAGGAGGATGAGACAGAAGAGGAGGCTTCTGAAGAGGAAGACTCAGAAGAAAAAGAACTAGAGGCGGAAGAGGCAGAAGAGGAAAAGACAGAAGAGGAGACAATCTCTGAAGCCGGGAATGAACAGGAAGAAGCAGCAGAAAAGGAAACAGAAAGCGATCCGGAACAGGAGAAAGAAGAAGAAACCGGAAAGGATCTGGAAGACGTAACGGAAGCGGAAGCAGAAAGCGATTCTGAAGAGAAGCAAGAAGCGGAAGCCGGAAGCAATTCAGAAGACGAGATTGAAGCAGAAACCGGGGAGAATCCGGAAAAAACTTCTTCAGCAGGAACATTGACCTTCGAAGGCCCTGACTATACAGTCTCGGTCAAATATACTGAAGACGCAGGCATCCCGGAAGGTGCCTCCCTTGTTGTGTCTGAAATCAGAGAAGGCTCGGACGAATACAATACCTACCGCGCGCAGGCTGAGAATGCCGTTGCTGCCGGCGGCCTCTCCTGGATCCGCCTTTTTGACATTTCGATTGAAGTCGATGGAAAACCGGTTGAACCCGCTGCCCCAGTCTCTGTTCAGATTAATTACCACGAAGCCATTGCCCAGGACCAGAACACAGAAGTAAACACTGTTCATTTTGAGGGAACGAAAGAGAACCCTAAGCTTCTCGACACCGAGGTTGAGGGTACTGAAAACACCACAGAACAAATCTCCTTCGAGACTGACGGTTTTTCTGTTTTCGCAATCGTGGGGACCGTGATTGAAAAGACTGTGCTGGCAAGTGATGGGCACAATTATCACATTACTGCGACCTATGGACCCGAAACAGGTATTCCAGAGGAGGCGGATCTTGCAGTTGAGGAGATTACAGAAGGTTCCTCTGTTTATGATGAGTATGTATCAAAAACTGAAAATGCTCTTGGCTGGGATGCCGGGTCTGTTCTGTATGCCCGAGTGTTCGATATAAAAATTGCGGATAAGGATGATCCGGAGATCAAGTACCAGCCGAATGATGGGACAAGTGTAGATGTCAGGATCGAATTGGCGGATTCAGAAGAAAAAAAACAACTGAATGTTGTACACTTTGCCGATGATAAGGCAGAGGGAGATGTTTTAGAGAACAGTACAGAGAATAGTGAGAATGGCTCTGTTGTGGAGTTTGCGGCAGACGGGTTCTCAGTTTATGTGATTGTAAATCATGAGGGCGAGGAAGAAATCGTAACGCCTCGGGTAGAGTTCCATTTCATTGGAAATGATTTTACAGATGGCACATCTTCCTATAATGCTTCTCCATATAACTTTGTGAATACTGCCGGTGAGTATCAGACTACGCAGATCCTGAAGGATGGCGAGACTTTGGAAATGGTCGTTAATCCTCCTAACCTGGTCGTGGACGATGGGGAAGGTTCATTAAGTGAAAAGTTCTTCTTTGGCTGGTATGTCGTTAACGAGACCGATGATACGACTGATCTGGATCAGGCATCAGGTAAGTACAGCGGGACCATTTCTTATACATGGCCTGCCGAAGATCTTGAAAAGATTAGTTTCACAGATGAACTGTCAATAACAGCTCCTGAGAATGCCGTAGTTGGAGAGACAGAAGTCACCTGGACTCTGGGTGGCAATTCCGGCACAGGAACAATGGACGAGGAAGGCACGGTCCATGTGTACCTTGCTCCGATCTACGAAGATTTCTATTTTGTTAATTTCCGCATGGGACCGAAGGAAGATACCAGCGGTCTTGTAAATAAACTGCTCGATCGCAAGTTGGTGGTCTTCGGCAGCGGTGATACAAAAGAAATCCGTATCGGTGATATTGAGTGCAGCAATACGGATCCCCAGCACAAGATTTTTGTGGGCTGGGAGACCGTCATCGATAATGACGGAACCCTGGAGCGGGATCAGTACTATCAGACCAGGGATCTGGACGGAAATGAGCTGAACAGCGAGGGCCATGATGATGGCTATTACATCACGATCAATAAGAGCACCAGTGATGTCACAGAAGTTAATCTTTATCCGGTATTTGCAGAAGCCCGTTGGCTGAGATTCAACACCGGCAGATCCGGAAACGGCGCTAAATACGTCGGTTCAGCTTACCGCGTGACCAATGATGAAGGCCAGGGTAACTATTTTGACTCAACCTTCTTCCTTGGAACAGACGGACACGCGAGTCACATGAGCGAACGTCCCGGTTACGATCTTGAAGGATGGTATGCCTTTGCGAAGCTGGACGCCGACGGCAATATCACGAACCTGACCGAACCTCAGGATGTTACGGTCAATTATGTGGACGAATCGGGCAGCATTCAGTCGGTAACGATCAATACGACTGCTGTCAAGATCGTAAATGAGAACGGAGCGATTACCTATAACGGCGCATATACGATCAATGACGGTGCCGATAAGCTGTTCGAGGTCACCGATGGCAAGCTTTACTTCTATAAAGCTCTGGATGAGATGACCCTGTACGCGAACTGGACGCCGAATACGGTGGACTATACCGTTGTCTATTGGCTGCAGAATGCAGACGATGACGGTTATACTCTGATGCATTACGAGACCCAGCAAGGTGTTGCGGGAACACAGACAGCAGCGGCTGTAATTCCTTCATCAAGCGAAGTATATGATGAAAATAAACTTCGGTTCACTCATCTGAGTGAGGACCAGAACAAGGAACAGAGCGGCACACAGTCGGGGATCCAGCAGCAGTATATCGAAGGTGACGGATCGACCATTGTCAATGTGTATTACGACAGGGATGTTTATACTCTGCGGTTCGATATCGGGTTTGCACGCCGGACAAGTACGAGCGGGAGCACAACAACGTATTCAGCGATGAGCGAATCCGAGGCAGCGGCTTATACCGGAACAGTATATGGTGTTGTGGGCGGCGAGTATGTCACGCTGACCCCGGACGGGAACGGTGGTTATACCTATGACGGTACGGTGACCACAAGACATGATTATACCGATTATCGTTATCAGGCCGCAACCGACAATGACTTGCCGCAGTATGGGGTAGTTAATGGCAATGTGGTGGGATTGAGCGGGAGTGTAAGTTACATATATGATTGGCAGTATTACAGAACTCGGTGGCGTGATGCTGCTGCTAATACACCATTGTATACTCTTTCAGGTAACAATTACACAAATTCGGGCTATACGACCAGTTCTTCGTTTGCCAGCGACCCTGGTGCTAATACTTATTATATTTACAATAACAGCCAGTATCGTCAGGCCCGGACAAATGGAGTAGCCAGTACTACTTCAAACTGGACTTACAACAATAACACGCCCTATCCCAATAACAGTCCTCGTTACCATCGTGTAGAGAATTCCGATTCGAACACCTCCTACACGCTCGGCTTTATTGATGGTGCTATGCAGACGGTATCGCATGATGCAGAGGGATGGTATTACAATACTGTAGATCCGGCATCGGTCGCTTACGAAGGGTCTTTGTATAAACAGGAAACGATGGCCGGTACATGGCAGTTTTCTGTTTCCAATACGACGGGGCCTAACTATGGCGCCAATGACAACTGGGAGACTTTCCTTACACAGAGGCGCTATGATCTCGGCACAACAAACCCCTTCAACGCGTCCGAGTATACGGGGACCTATACCACAACGGTTAGTGGGACGCCTTATATTATTTATTACTATGATCTGACTGCAAAATACGGCGAAAATATCATGGACCGCTATCCAGGGTCCCAGCCAGTCAAGGTCAATGGCAACAACCGTTATTCTTTCGTCGGATGGCTCTCTCAGAGGGATTCCTATTACAATGCGCGCCTCAACACCAGTATTAAAGGCTACTTTGAAACGATGACAGAGGACCTGATACTGACCGGCGGTACGATCCCGGGGTATAATTCAGTCATTGCAAACCCGAATCCGGACAATTACACGGCTGTTACGGTCGATGGGAACAACACTGTCACCGGAGAGCACGGCATCACACAGGAATTCCGCTGCAGGTATACAACGCTGTCAGGTGCGAAGAAGTATCTGTATCGTATTTATCTAGCGGATCCGGATACACGGGAGTATCCTTCTGAGCCCACAGATAAATTTGTGATCACTGCAGGCTCAGGCAGTAATCCGAACCTGCAGACTCCCCCGACCTATTCCGGCTATACGCTTGTAGATACCAAGGTGCTTTCCAGTAACGGCACGGAGTCGGTTCCCGGCAGCAGCTACAGCGCCTATACGATTCCGGAACTGACGGAAGCAGGTGTGGGAACCGGTATGATCATGCAGTTCAAGTTCATGCCGAACGAGCATACCATCACCTATAAGTATGCCAATAATGACGAGGTGGATCCCGGCAATAGCAGCAGGACGTATTATTATGATCAGTCGATTGCCTCTGCGGATATTTATACAGACACTGTAGTGGCAAATACTCCGGAAGGATATGAATTTGCGGGATGGTATGAAAACTCCGAGGGACTGGGCAATCCGTTCGACTTCAATACAACGATGCCGGACGGCGACATTATCCTCTATGCGGTCTATAAGCCGGTCCGGTATCCGGTCTATGTGAATCCGAACGGCGGTGAGATCGACCATGTCAACCATACATATACCAGCAATTACGGCGGATATGAGGGATATGACAATCATGTATTTAACCGCACGGAAATTCCGGGAGAGCGCGTAGCGGATTCCGGCTACAACCGTTCACAGGCCACGCTGATCAATGCCAGTTATGGTGATACGATTTCCGAATACACTGTGCCGAGGAACTATGTACAGATCAGTGACCGCGCAGCAGAAAACTACGAGGGGACGATCTATTACTATGTAAATGTGCAGTACAGGTCTACGGACGGTTCCGGGCCGCCTTCCGACTGCCGTAACGCGCTGTATATGACTGAGGAAGAGGTCCACCAATACTATCTGTTCTACCGCGACTGGACACAGGCGAATATTGACGGCGGCTATATTACAGGCGTAACAGTGCTTGACGAGGATACGTGGCGGGCTCTGTATGTCTCCAAGGAAAAATACCGAACGCTGCATGAGGGCGAACACTATGTCTTCCTCGGATGGTATAAAGACGGGGAGAGTATGCCCTATAACTTCTCAGATCCCGTGACCGGTTCCTTTACACTGACGGCGCATTGGCAGCTGGACGGCGGTTACAATGTTCACTATGTGCCGGAGTACACGATGGCAGACGGCACTGTGATCAATGTCCGTGAAGAAGACTGGCCTGACCCGCCGACAAGCGGTATCGCGTATGCTGACGGAGCGACGACACAGATCTATAAACAGCCGACCATGCTGACGATGAACGGAACTGAGGTGACAGATGATTCGGTGATCTTCCTCGGCTGGCAGCTGGTGAGTGTGGGCGGAACAGAAGAAAACCCTGTCTACACGCCGCTGGAGCCGGGCGTATACTACGATCCGGATGATCCTTACATCGTGCGTGCGGCAGATGCGGACATCAACAACAATGTTTATTTCCAGGCAGTTTACCAGTACAAGGATTCGTCAGACCGAAGGCCGGTAATTACGAATCTGACTCTGGATGCCAATGGAGGCTATATCAACACCGGCGACTCGGAAGAACTGCCCGATTGGGATGAATATCCGGGAACGAACTGGATCAATACGGAGGACCATCTGCTTGGCAGTGATCCTACACAGATCCAATTCGGCGATATTCAGTCGAGCGCAGCGGTACATCTGTATCAATACGCGACGGAACTGACCAAAGACGCGGGGGGCAATGTTTTGACAGATTCCCACCAGTTCTTCGAGCATCCGAACGGCGATTTCCTTCTGGGCTTTGATGACAGCCCTACGGAGGGAGATTATGTTGCCACTTATCCGGCAGACAGTGTGATCGCGGTCACAAGAAAGGATGACGCGACGATCTATGCCGTATGGGAGCCCATGGTCTATCTGAAGCTGGAGAACAAGACCGGCGTCGGCCCTGTTACCTTCAATGTCAGTTCCCCGAACAGTGAGGCGCTGGAAGTTATTAACATAGTGACCAGCATTAATGAGCGCATTCCTCTGGCCAGCCTGAACAGCATCACCATTGAGGACGGCGAGAGCATTACACTGGCCTTCCCCAAAGGCGCGGAGAAGGATATTACCATCAGCGGTACGAACACACTGGGCGTGGGCAATGTCCTGATCTGGAACAGTTCTCTGGAACTGGTGGAGGATGGGACAACGACTAGCTACGATACAGCTGAAAATGGCGGGGACATTATTTACAGTCACAACGGAAGTGATTCGGATACCCATACGCTCGTTACCGGTGAAGCAAACAACACAAAGCCCTTTAGCTTTAACGAGACGCTGATCCGGAACAAGAACGCGGTGACCGTCACATTCACTTCCAGAGACAACGCCTTTGCGCTGGTGCTTGATGACAACTATCCCGGCGGAGGTATACAGGAATACGACTATTCTCTTGAGGACATTACGCCGGATAACGGTGTACCGAAAACACAGACGTTGCCGAGCACGAGTACCAGGATTGGCTATGAATTCCAGGGCTGGGCATATGATCCGGCGGCAGATGTGCCGGATTATTCAGCGACTTCTCCGGCAGATTCTCCATGGACGATTCCCGACCTGAATGACGAGACAGGTTTTTTCAGTAAAGGAACTACGGACGAAGATGGGACGACTGTGCGAAGACTGTATGCTGTCTGGAAAGCGAAAGCGGAAGCATCTTATGTCTACGTCTATAAGGAAGTTCCGCTGCCCGGAAATCAGACGAAGGAATTTGAATTTACTGTAAATGTGAGTGGTACTTATAAGCGGACATCTGCCAGTCCCGGAGAGAATCTTTCCGCAAGCGGATCATTTATGTTATCCCACGGTGAGTATGCGGAACTGCACAGCACGAACAGCACTACGGAGGGATTCATTCAGACTGTAGTGACGCTGTACAATGCTGATGGAACAAGAAAAAAGGACACCCATGGAGTCGAAATACCGCGGATTACCATCAAAGCACAGGCCAATAGTGCTCAGAGCGGAGGTTCGTTTAGCGGTACGGAAAAAATTACTGTAACAGAAACATCTGCTGATTATTATTCCACTGCAATGTCCAGGCTGGCTCAGGTGAACAACGTGTACCCTCTGATTATGCAGGGAAGTGAAGACCGCACAACTATACCTCTTAATGATATCGATGGGAATGTGGTGACCTGGACCAATACGGATGCCGGCGGAACAGTGGTATATGACAATATCAGGCAGACGCACGACATAAGAGTAGGGAAGGTCTTGCACAGCAACACCTCTGCGTCAGCGATGTTCACTTTCAATGCGTCATATACTCTCGAAGGAAATGAAGTTGATCTGGGAACATTCACCGCACAGAGCGGCACTGTAAATACGGATGCCCTGAAGAATATTCCAGCCGGTGCTGTCCTGACCATTACCGAGGCCATGGATACTAACGACATTTATACAACAACCACTTCTTCTGAAAAAGACGCAGTGGATTCAAATGTCGATTCCAAGGTTTTCAGTTTTACGGTTTCCGAGGATGATACTATTACCTTTGATAACACGCTGAAATCATATCCGGTGGTATTCCGACTGGTGGATCAGAATCTTCAGCCTACGATCAACGGTATGTTCAGCCTGTCTTCTTCCATCGGATCGCTGGGTACCGACCTGTACGCCAGCGCGACAAGCACCGATCCTCCGGCGGGCCAGTTCTATTCTAGCGGCACCTTCTGGGCAGACTCCTATACACTGAACCAGACGGTCATCCCGACAGGCTATATCGGACCGAATGGTCCCGTAACTCTTACTGTGACCGGAAGCGGTATTGTAAGCTCGGATCCCGAAAATGTGACTGTGGACTGGATAGATCAGAATGATCATAGCAAAGGATACCTCATCACGGTTATAAACCGAGCAACTAAAAAGGTGACAGTGAAGAAAGTACTGGAAGACCCCTTGCTTTCCAGTACACGACAGTTCGGCTTCACGTACAACTATACCCCGGAAGGGGCGACAGAAGCTGTGACGGGTGCCTTTACCCTTGCACCGGTTGCAAACAGCGAGACTGTCACAGCTTGGGAGTTGACAGTACCAATCAATGCAAGCCTGACGATTACTGAGATGACAACAGGAGATTATGCGTCTGTTGGAATGATCTATGACACGATGATGACAGTAGTATCTGAGTCAGAAACCTTCACGGATTCCAACGGGACAGACGGAGCCGTTTTTACCGTGAACAAAGTAGAAGACGATGGTATGGTTGTTTTCACAAATACCCGGAAAACGCAGACGGTCACAGTGAAAAAGATTTTTGATTCTGAAACTGCTGCCACGACTGTTCCATTTGCGGCTATATTGATGAACGGAGCGACTGCACTTTCAGGCTACACGGTTTATGGAACTGTCGGCGATGACGGAGCTTTGACAACAAACAGCGATGGGCAAGTAAACTTTAACCTGACTCACAACAGTACGCAGGAGTTGACTGTGCCCTACGGAACAAAGCTTGCGCTCAGTGAGACGGCGGAAGGCTATACCGCCACAATCAGCACAGAGCACGGAGCCTCCGATGAAGATAGCATCGAGAACAGTTTCACTATGACGGTTACACAAGATGATATGATCACTTTTACGAACAGAAAGGGTGGAGTTAACGTAATTCTTAAGAAGATCGGTGCAGATAGTACTACACAACATACGATTGAAGAGCATTTGGGCGGAGCAGAGTTTACGATTTATAAATCAGATCATTCAACTATTGCTGAAGGACAGGAGGAAGGAAACACTGTAGAACTGAAAGACAAAATATCTTCTGATGAAGATGGATATTTCTTTAACGGTGTACTTGCCGCAGGAACCTATTATCTACATGAAACAGGTGCCCCCTCAGGCTATTATCAGCTGGTGGATGATCTTCGAATGACCGTTTCAGCAGATGGAAAGGTTGAGATTTTTGGACAAAACGGAAGTGCAACAGAAGAGTTTACACCTGTAGGTGGCGTTAGCACGGTAATCATCAAGAACTATTGCGGATACGCTTTACCATCCACCGGTGGCGCAGGAACAATGCTTTTCAAAATCTTTGGGTTAATCCTGATCACAGGAACAGGATTACTATTGTGGAGGAGACGAAAGCTTCTTTGATTGAAAAGATGAATAAGCGGTGAAAAACTGGACAAGAAGTAAAAGAAATGAGGATGCTCGGTAAATGAACTTCATAAGAATTTAAAGAACTGCATCGACAGTAAAAGAACTGCCCTGGGCCTAGAAGTAAAGCCCGGTGCAGTTCTTTTTATCAGATCAACGACAATCTGAAAGATCAACAACAATCTGAAATCTCAGAGATTCTCTTAATCTTCGATGATATATGCGTCCACGATTTCTCCAAAGAAGGTAACGTGGGGATCTTTATTTGCCCCTGTGGCGGTGCTGTCCACATCCCTGGGGTACATTGAACGGTTGATCTCCTCACTGAGTGCAGACAGATCCTGTTTCTGGACATACATTACACGGCACTCAAGTGTGATGGGAAATTCTTTAATGGCGGGAACGGAGATGACCTCCGGCTCGACCAGGGTCAGTCCTGCTTCTTTGATCTTGTCTGTGTCCCGTCCGCTCTTAGCACCGCAGACATGCAGGATTTTCGGATCATAGCTGTTGACGGGGATACTGACTGTGAATTCCGGGTTTGCGGCAAGCTGCTTTCTTGTGAACCTGCCTTCCCGGATGTAGGCGGCGAATACTGGCTTTCCCCAGTTTATGCCGATGGTGCCCCATCCGATGACCATTGCATTGACTTTCTCCGCCTTAGTTGTCAGCAGGATCCCTTTGGGGAGCGCTTTTATTATTGTGTCGGCATAGTCGCTGATATTAATCTTTCTTTTTGTCATAAACTGATAACTCCTCTTTGGTAAGTCTTATTATAAATCAGGATACAGGCAATTGGAAAACCGCTGATATATCCTGATATGCCTTCTGTAATCATTCCGTATCACACACATTCCCGATGCCGGCGGAATTGAACCGGATAAAGCCAGGATTCATGAACCCGAACTCTAAACAGAATATCTTTTCCCTGTCTCTCTTTTGTTTGATCAATGTTTGATCAATCCTGTTCGTATCGAACCCGACAAGACTTTTTATAAAAGGCGATTCCGTACTTGTGTATGGTCTCCATGTCCTCCTGACGCAGATCAGCGGTATAGTCATTGTCTTCGATTTGCTGCAATGTTTCGCTGTAGGCGGCGTCGAAAGTACCGCCCTCGGCGTATTTGACCTCGATGGCGCAGCCGGTCTTTTTCGCATAGTCAAGGACTTCAATGTCCAAGTATCCGGAGCCGGATTCCGCGTTGGACTGTACAGAAAATCGGCCGTCACCCTTCAGCAGGCCTAAAAGCATTCCGTGATAAAAATTCTCTTTATACTCTTTTTTCACGAATGTATCCCGGATGCTGATGGACTGTGACAGGAAGCCATTCAGACGCAGCTCCATTTCTTTCGCGTCACCGCTGATAAGCGCGTCGCAGAACTGCTCCCATTCCCCGGTATGGCTGCGGACTTTTTTACGGAACAAGGTTTTGATCTGCGTCTCGTAGATGTCCTGCACTTCCCGATTGGGAATAACGAGGCGGCGGGCGCGGGTATAGACAGATTGTCTCCTGGCCTCGTCTTCCCGTCTGTCTTTTTCATCAGTGAGATATCCCGTGGAGTAAAGAACACTCCACACGTAATTTTCCCGTGTTTCTTCATCGTCTGTGTCGAAGTCCGCATAGGTCAGTTCCGGGAGGATCGTTTTTGTGACGGCTTCGCCCGAGATCAGCCTTTCGATGTCCGCCTTCGTGGCTTCCGATGGATTCGTCAACAGATCTCTCACGATGTAATTGCTGCTGCTGTTGGCCCAGTAAGGCTTCATAGGGGCATTCGGGTCGGCGCAGAATTCCCATGTCTGGCAGATGACATCCCACGGACAGTAGATCTGCTGCGTTCCAAAATGATAGCCGTCATACCACTCCCGCAGGATTCCATATTTTTCAGGTACATCATAATAATTGAGGAGTTCCCGCACTTCCGTGTCAGTAAATCCGAAATATTTTGCGAAGGCTGTGTCTGAAATGCTGTTAACGAAAAAATTATTGATCCCTGTGAAAATGCTTTCCCGCACGATTTGCAGACACCCCGTCAGGATGGCAAACTCTAAAAAAGGGTTCGTCTTCAGTGCGCGGCTGAACATGGCCCGGATGTGTACAACCATTTTTTCATAGTAGCCATGCTGCCAGGCCTTGTCCAAGGGTACGTCGTATTCGTCAATCAGAATGACCGTCTTTTTCCCGAAATGTTTGGACAACATCTCAGAGAACAACCGCAGGAAGTTCCTCTGGGACTCTTCATCAAGTGGGGAATCATAATATTCCTGAATTGAAAGCTGGTCATATTTGTTCAAATGCTCGCTGTCAAACAGGTAATCATGCCTTCTGGCTTCCTCCTGCAGCCGCGCAGACAGTCCGTTCAAGACCTCCTCGTAGGTTCTGCCTTCCACGTCTTTGAGGCTGAGAGCGATGACAGGGTATTGCCCCATATGTGCATCGCAGATCTCTTTATCTTCGGAGACAATGAGGCCGTCGAAGAGAGAAGATCTGTCCCGATCTCCAGAAAGCATTTGAACATGTCGATATTCAGGCTCTTACCGAAGCGGCGCGGTCTGGTGAACAGGGTGATGAGGCCTCGCCTGCGGAGGAAATCCGAGAGCATCGCGGTCTTGTCGACATAATAGAAATTCCCTCTGCGGATGCTGGAAAAAAATTCTTCTCCGATCGGGAGCATGAGCTTTTCTGCCATCTGGGATTCCTCCTGTTAATGAGCGCCAGTACTGTCTGAGACGAGTGTGAAACGATAAGAGTGCTGTAAGAATTACAATGTTTTTTAGTATACATCATGCCAGAAAGGCTTGCAATCGGGCAAACCGTACAGAGCGGGGGGACTATGGTCTTAGGCACCGGGATTTTAGAACTAAGACAAATGCTTGTGATTTAAAATTTGACATGCTCTGGCCCATCCTTGACTGCCGCTGAAAAAGCCATGACAGGGCCACCAGTTTTTCACCAGATAAAATTGGATTTCAGCTGCTCACCATTGTCGATCAACAGGTCCTGGCCCGTCATGCTGCGGTTGATGCATGTCAGATAGTAACAGAGATCTGCAATCTCTTCCGCGAAAGCCCATTTGTGCAGGAGTGTCTCATTCAGGCACTGCCGCATGAGGTCGGGATTATCAATGATATGGGCATTGAGGGGAGTCAGTACCCCGCCCGCGGAAATACTGTTGCAGGTCGCTCCGTATTTTGCGACGCGCAATGCGACATTCTTCATATAGGCCAGGATGCCGCCCTTGCTGGCGGCGTATAGGGGAAATTCTGCCCCGTTGCTCGCGCTGGAGGAAGCCATAAACACGATGGACAGAATTGAAGGCGTGATCCCGTATTTTTCCGTGACGGCAATGGATCCCTTCAGATTGATATCGATCTCGCGGCCGCCTTCCTGGACTCCTGCGTTATTGATGAGGATCTGGATCCCGCTGATTTCCGGGAGATTCCCTGTGATATCCGCCACGATATGCGTGTAGTCAGGCCGACCGTTCAACGGATCGGGACATATATCCATTCCGATGACTTCGTGCCCCTCCTTCAGGTATTTCAATGCGCACGCCAGCCCGATTCCGCGGGACGTGCCGGTGATCAGAACTTTCATTTATGCTTTCCTCTGATTATTTATATTTCTGTTTTTTGACTATTTATACCTCTGTTTTTCCGACTTTCAGAATAACACATTAACACCTTAAAAAACACACTACCACATTTAAAAAACTTGTCATCAGGCTTTGTGATATTCGACTTTAATTTGACTTCGGTCCGATTTTGATCCACATGTCTGATCATAACAGAGACATTTTGACAGTTCAGAATCATTAAGGTAGGATGGTTGTAAATTAAGACTTGTAAATTATGACATTGTTTGACTTTGTTAAAGAGAGATACGACATGGCTTACAGTGAGCTGATTAAAAATTTTAACCGCATCCGTACCTATCTCCGTTCATTCTATGTGTACGGTTTCCGGCATCGCGATGAATTCACCCAGAAGAGCGCGCGGAGCTATGACAATGAACGCCGCCGGGTGGAAAGCTGGCTCGGCGAGTATATGTCTTTTGGGCAGGATGAGGAGGGTAGGCGGGTCTTTCTTTCCGTGGACAGCCGGGCGATTCCTGCAAATCCTCTGTACCGGGCTTTCAGGACCAAGTCCTTTACGGACCGGGATATCACTCTGCATTTTCATATCCTGGATATTCTGAAGGTCACCGGCGGCCTTTCTATTACCAGCCTGATGGATGAACTGGCGGACCGCCTGTCAGTATTTGAGACGGGTGAGCTTCCGGATGAATCCACGGTGCGCAAGAAGCTCAGGGAGTATGCTTCTCTGGGTATTGTTTCTATGGAAAAACGGGGACGAAAGACCTTTTATGTCCTCAGTGAGGATTATGTCGACCTGCAAAGCTGGGAAACGGCCATATCGTTTTTTTCCGAATCTGCCCCGCTGGGAGTGATTGGGTCCTTTGTCCAGGATCATATGCCGGAGAGATTCCAGAAGTTCCGCTTCAAGCATCATTATATCCTGAATGCCCTGGACAGCGAGACCCTGTACGAGCTTTTTATCGCGATCGGCGAAAGGAAACTGATCATTTTCACAACCGGCAGGCAGCATGTGACAGCCCTGCCCCTTAAAGTGTACATTGGAACCCAGACCGGGCGGCAGTATCTTCTCGCCTGGACCCCTGCCAATGACCTTTTTTCCTTCTACCGCGTTGATCTTATTGACAATATTAAGGTGGGAGATGCTTTGGCGCGGACCGGAGAAGCGGAACAGAGGATTGATCAGATTGATCAGTTGGAAAAAACTGATTTGGAGAAATCCGATTTAGGGGAACCCGATTTTGAAAATAATAACTTGGAAAAGACCAATCTTGAAAAACGCCTGAACGAGTTCTGTTCCCATGTCTGGGGTGTGACAGGCAATAATCACACGCGCCTTACCCATATCGAAATGACTGTTTTCGCAGATCCTGAGGAAGGTCACATCGTGGAGAGGCTCCATCGCGAAAAACGATGCGGGACAGTAGAGCAGCTGGATGACACCCACTGGCGCTTTTCGGCAGACGTGTATGAAGCCTTTGAAATGCTGCCGTGGCTGCGGACGTTTACAGGCAGGATCACCGACCTGCAGTGTACAGACAAACAGCTCACTGCCCGTTTCTGGAAGGATTTTAAAGATCAGGCGAAAATGTACAGTCTGGAAAGTTTGTGAAACCCGGAGGTCAAAGCGATGCTTTTTCATGAAATCTACAGCAGTTATTATATTGCGGTTTCCTCTATCCTGAAGGAAGCGGTGCGCGGTACCTTGACAGGGAAAAAGCTGAACGCCCTTGTGCAGGAGCACGCATTCGGAGAGAGTCTTTTGACGATCCCGGACGGGCTTAAGGGTGAAAAATGGAGGCTGATCCACAAAGATTTGTCCACTCCGTTGGAGGAGGAGCCTTCCATGCCTCTGACGATTCTGGAGAAAAGGTGGATGAAAGCGCTGCTGCTGGATCCGAGGATCCGGCTCTTTATGCCGGATATAATCGGGCTTAAAGAAACCGGACTTGAGGATGTCGAGCCCCTCTTTACGCCTGACATGATCGTTTATTATGACCGGTATTCGGATGGAGACGATTATGAAAATCCCGAATACATCCGGCACTTCCGGACCATTCTGCAGGCATTGCAGGAGGAGCAGGATATCTTCGTCAGTTTTGAATCGAGGCTTCACGCTAAGCCGCAGCTGGTCGTTACGCCGCATTATCTGGAGTACTCTGAAAAAGATGACAGGTTCCGGCTGGTGGCGGCCGGCCACCGGCGCCGCTGGGTGATCAACCTTTCCAGGATCACAGCGTGCGAGCCCGCTCACAGAAATGATCGTGTGCAGCTCAAAGAAGCTCCGGCCAAAACAGTGACCTTTGAACTCGAAGACCGCCGCAACGCCATGGAACGCGTACTGCTCCATTTTTCACACCTGGAAAAGGAGACCAAAAGACTGGATGACCGCAGATACAGGGTGACCCTCAAATACGACAGACAGGATGAAACCGAGATGGTGATCAGGATTATGTCTTTTGGGTCGGCGATCAGAGTGACAGAGCCCGACAGCTTTGTCGCCCTCATCCGCGAACGCATCCGGAAACAGCTCGCTTTCCAGAAAAACAACATTTTTCAGGACATATTTCAGGATGGCCGCGAAACTGATGGCAGAAGCCGGACTAAGGATGTCAGCGAAGCAAATGATATCAGCGAAAAAAGGTGCCAGCAGGACAAATGATATCAGCGAAATAAACGATGTCAGCGAAGCAAATGACATCATTGAAAAAAGGTGTCAGCAGAACAAACAATGCAAACGAAATAAATAATGTTGGCAAAACAAATGAAAAATAACAAAGGAGATTTTTAAAAACGATGATAGAAGAGGAAATGATGCTGAAGGAGACTGTGATTCAGAAAGCAAATGCTTTCAGCGCCTATAACCATATCGAAATGACTGTCGTGAAAAAAGACTATGCGGAGGTCCGCCTGGAGCTTGTGCCGGAGTCTATGAATTTCCGTGGAACTGTCCACGGAGGGGCTTATTTTACCATGGCTGACATGTGCTCCGGCATTGTGTGCAGGACAGATGGAAGGTCTTACGCCACCCAGCATGCCAGTGTGGAATATCTGCGCGCGGCTGACGGCGGTGTGCTGACCGGCCGCGGCAGAGTCATCCACAGAGGCCGGACAAGCTGTGTAGTGGAAGTGCGGATCACGACAGAAGAAGACAAGCTTGTTTTTATTGGCACTTTCCAGTTTGCCTGCATAGGGGATAAAACAAAAATGGTTCTTCCGCATTGAACAGTGCCTGCTACGGGACTCTCTGTCTAAAGTCTTTTCCGGTGAAGTCCCTTATTCTTCTCTGTAAAGATATTCAGGAATAATACTCAGCAGATAGAAGATAAAAACAAGGGAGATCAGTCTGTCGATATAATCGGTCAGGAACTGAACAACAAAAACACTTGCCGTAAGGCCAAGTCCTGCCTTGTTCAGGACCTGTACGAGGATCGTGGACCCGGAGGAGGTGATCCCGCCAAAGAGGAAAGCTGTGATGATCGAGCTGACGATGGTGCCCGGCAGGGTGATCAGGAGCGCTCCGGGAATGATCCGCCATTTTTTAACAGAGATCGATCTGCCGGCCAGACCCGTCACGAGACCAAGAATCAGGCCGACGGGCATATAATACAAAGAATAGATATCAATGGTAAAACCCATGACAAGTCCGTACAGAAGCGGGGGAAGCATACCGTAAAGCGGCCCGAACAGGACCGCGATCAGAATGGTTCCCATACTGTCCAGATAAATCGGTAAATGTAACAGGAGCGCAATCTGCCCTCCCACAATATTAAGGATGATCGCCAGGGCGAGGAAGCAGAGCCTCCTTGTTGAAATTAATTGAGTACTACTGTTTTCGGGCATAATTAACTCCTCTTGGACCAGGACCGTTCCCTGGTCCGTAAATATTGGTGACAGGTCTTATTTTTTATTACATTATTTTATTACAGGATATTACAAGTAATTGACGCGGCGGATCTGGGAGTTTTCCCCGGGGCCATTCCCGCCGGATTTAAATTTATTAAAATCTATTCAAAACCAGGTTCTTCCACATCTGTTAGTGACTTTTCCTTAAGGAATCACTAATTCCGGGAAAGATAACTGCAAAGTACTACTGTTTGCGGAAGAGCCCAAAACTATTTCAGCAGATCTGCCAGTAAATCCGGTTCAGCGCCGTTCTCCTCCAGGCCCAGGAGCTTGGAGAAAAACAGATGAAAGAAGGCCTGCCGGCGGACTTCAGTCAGGACATAGGCATTTGGCTTATGCCTGTAAAAATCCATGGAGTCTACGATGGACTGACCGATACTGATTCCCTGTGTCTCGATCTGGACATAGGAAGGAAAACCCTGGCACAGATCTCTGTCGGCGAAATAGGCAACTGCGAGCGGATCATTGATGACGCAGCCGATCAGGTGCTCCCATTCCCAGTGAAAATCCATGTAAAATTTCGTGATGGCTTCCACAAAATCCCCGATTCGCGGATTGAGCCGTTTCATATAGGTCAGCAGATCAGGGGTGAGGACAATGCGGCGAGTCACATCGAGGCCCACCATGTGGATCAGCCTGCCGCGGCGGTCCATTTCCCTGTAAATGGCAGAAGCCGCATCGGGATCGCACCAGTAATTGTACTCGGCAACCGGCGAGCAGTTGCCGTGGCTCTTAAAGGATCCGCCCATCGAGACCAGCTCATCGATCCTGTCGAAGGCGTCCGGATCCCTTTCCGCCAGCAGGGCCAGGTTGGTCATGGGCCCGAGGGCGATGATCCCCGTTTTTTCCCTTTTCAGAGTTTCCGCTAAAAAATCAACAGCACTGCTCTTTGTTTTTACATACTCATATTCAGGGACGTCAGGGAAGAAGCTTTCCCCCAGGCCGTCCCGGCCGTGCGTGTCCAGGGCATTCACAAATTCTCTTTTGAGCGGGCGGTCTGCGCCCATGTAGACCGGCACATCCAGCCTGTTCATAAATTTCAGAACCTTCAGGATGTTCTGATAGCCCATTTCAACAGGAGAATTGCCGGCGACGACAGTTATGCCGGCCACCTCCAGCTCATCCTTCATAGAGAGCGCCAGCATGACGGCAAGGCTGTCATCGATTCCCGGATCACAGTCTATGATCACTCTTTTTCTCATGAAAAAACTCCAGCAAAATATTCGGCAAAAACCTGCTGGGTGTTTGAGCAAAGCAGAATGCCCGCGAACATGATGTCTAAATTCATGGTGTATAAAACCCATGATGTCCAGAACCATGATGTTCAAACTCATGATGTATAAAAACCCATGATGTCCGGAACAATGTTTTCCCAAAACACGACGTCTAAAACCAGGAAGCCAAAAAAGATGCCGCAGGAAAAAGACCTGCGGCATGAAAGTTCATGATCCCTGTTTTTTATCCTGGGTGGTCCACGACCAGCATTGTCAGAAGGAGTACTTCAGCCAACTGCGGCATTGTAGCATACATTGAAAAGAAGTACAACCCCCAATATTGAGCGCAAGGGGACAGTCCTTTGTTCGCCAATTGTTTCTCAGAAATCAATCCTGTTCTTTGCAGTCAAACGTGACGTACGGTGGATTTTCGCCGGCTTCCTTTGCGGGAAGGTAACGGTTCCAGAAATCGTCAAACAGTCGGAAGATTTCCTTACGTTTGGCGACGATGATAAAGACGGTGATGCAGACATATAGGGCGGAGAGGATGTCCGTGAAGGCCCAGAGTGCTTCCGCTTCGATGTTGTAGAAAATGACGCAGGGAAGCATAAAGTAAACAATATAGATGGGCATCATTTTCCGATTCCTTTCGGTATCGCCAAAGGCATAGTTGACGGATTTCTCGCAGGCTTTGGTGGACATGCCGAAAAAAGCGGAGACCCACATCCACACGAGGGCGCCGGGGCCGCCCGAGACGATCGCAGTCGCCACGCCGCTGATGTTGCCTGTCCCGACTGTGTTGGCCAGGGCCGTGCAGGCTGCGCGGAAGCCGGAGACCGTGCCCTCGCCTTCCCCCTTTGCTCCGATTTTGGCAAAAGTGTTTTTGAAATTGAAAGCGATTTTCCACTGGTACCGGAAGGAAAACCGGATGCTGAAGATGATGCCGACTCCAACGAGCAGGATCGTCATCCAGGTTCCCTACATAAAATCATCGATCATGTATAAAAAATCTGTTATTGCAGCCATATCTCTCCCTTTATACTTTTCTATCTATTTTCATCTGTTTTTAACTGATGCCATCGGTTTCTATCTATTTGCATGTATTTTTTGCATGTATTTTTTGCATGTACTTTTATCTGTTTGCATCTGTTTCCTGAAACATTTCGGGACGGAGAGTTCTGTTATATCAACCTGCCGTCTTCGGGGCGGAAAGATTCGTTACGTCATGAAATACATATAAATCATTAAACTATATACAAATATTTTAATATAATATGTATCCTTCACTGTTCAATGGA
>NZ_FNFZ01000040.1 GCF_900101015.1 Sarcina sp. DSM 11001
TATCACACAGATCGAGGGAAAACCTGATCAAAAAAACAATCGATAAATAATCGATAAAAGCAGCCAACAAAAACAACCTGCAAAAGCAATCAACAAAAAATAATACCATTAAGAATCATCCGGAGGATAATCCAAAAACATCCACAGGATAACCTGGGAAAACAATCCAGAAAAGAATCCTGAGGAACAGAACGGATGATGATGAGCCGTAAGACGGCAGGAGGTTTAAATAATATGATGATCAGAACAGCAAACGACCTTAAAGAACTCAACGCAGCACTTGACAAATGCACAAATCCCGTATGGCTGATGGGTCCCAACGATGAAGCCTATAACTTGAAGAACGAGGAAGAGTATATCGAAGGCATCATCAGACTGGCAGAAGACCATGACGATCAGCTCGGCATCTTCACCTCTTCCCGTGAAGACGAAGCCATTATGTATAACTACTTCAAGAAGATGGCTGCATAAATAACTGCATATAAACCTGCAAAAAAAAGCATCCCCAAGAGGAATATCCTCCTTCTAAAAATACATAATTGCCAAGAGGCCGCTGTACTGGACGAAAGCGTCAGTATGGCGGTTTTCTTTTTCCTGAAAAGTTTGTAAATGTTGTGCAGAGATGTTGAAAAACCAGCTGGGGCACTGGGGACAATTGTGACAGATTCATTGAGCGAATGAATCTGTAGTGTTTCAGAAACAGTCCCCAACACCCCAGCTAAAAAACAGCAGAAGAGGAACACCTCTTCGGAATGCCTGCCTAATTTTGTTATGTTTTTTAACTTTTAATAGAACTCTACATCAACCGTCATATCCGGTAATGTTGGATTTAATAGTTTCACGAGGCACTGGATTGAACTAACGGCTGCTTTCTGAGCACTGAGATAGAAGTGCTGACAATTCCTGAAATCTTGGTTTTCTCGGTGTTTCTTTTCAATAGTTATTTCCCTGCATAAAGACTTCTACGTGATCCACGATACTTGGATCATAGTCCTTAGACATCATGTCTCCATATATTTCAAAGGACTTTGTCTGCCCAGCGTCGAAACCCTCTAAGCCATAACAAAATCCAACCACTTTATTTGTACTATCATAGAATACAGCCCCTGGCTCTCCATAAGCATTTATATTTGTGTTATTTGTCCCTCTTCCTATGATTGAGACACCCATTGCACCTCCGGTTTTGAAACTGACATCACTAATATCAATTTCATAATAATTGTTCGCTTCAAAAGTTTCTCCGTCAGCCACATAATTTAAGCCATTAGACGTATCTACATTCGCTATATCAAAATGATAAGAATATAAGTAGAATACCTGTCCAGGTTTAGCAACTTGAGGAATGCAGTTTGCAAACTGATCTGTTGCTATCAGCTTTCCATCATTATCTTGATAGTCCATTCTCGGGCTATTAACACCAATGCAATGATCCGTGTTGTTTTTGAAGGCAATGTATGAACTTACTGCAGGACTTCCAGAATAGTTAGTAAAGACCACAATATTGGAATCAACTATTTCTAAAGGAGGCTGTTCCTGATTATCTTCCGTGGTAGTTTCGACTTCTTTTTCTGCTTCCTTCTCAATGGTTTCTGTTTCAGTGTTAGTTGGTTCTGGAGCGGTAGTTTCTTCTTCTGTAACTACAGAAGAATCCTCTGGTGCTTCCTTCTTATCAACCTGTTCCTGGTTTTCAGAAACATTGGCTTTCTGCGCAGATGATACGATCGTGTTTTCACCAATAATAGGATTATCTATTTTTTCATATTTAATAGCCCAATAGCCGAGAATATTAGTAATGTCGGTTGCTTTAACGCCGACAGTATCACCAACTTTTAAATCAGGATTTTGATTAGAAATGAAATTGAGATGCTCTCCTCCACAAACATTAAAGCCAAGGAGAGAGTCAGGATGAAGTTCTGTAACGGTAAACATAAGCGTCTTGTCATCAAGATTTTCCCCTCGGTTAAGTGCTTCTTCAAAAGCTTCGGCATCTCCGTAATCAACTACAGTGCCGCTGGGGCCACTCCCACAAGAGCAAAGCAGTAAAGAAAAAAGAGTGGCTGTAAGTAGAGCAATAATTCCAAAACGTAACTTTTTCATAATGAATACCTCCAATGTCTACTTCGTCCTATAGATTCAAGCATTGTAACAATTCGCATGCCCTAATAAATTATATCATCCCTCTTATTAAGGGGATGCCACCACAATGGTGGGAAACAAATGTGCGGATTTGTGCAATTGAATAATTTCGAATTATAGAAAACCTGAATGAAGAGGTTGTTATATTAGATTAGAGAAATACCCCAAGGCAGAATATGTTCTAACAGGTCTTCAATAGTGTGGATATACATGCATATCTTCGTTGCATGCATACTAACCCACCTCAATTCGTCCCAATCCGCAAAATAATTACCCCATCTGGGTTAGCTATGGTATAATACATTGAGATTAGTCTATCTTGACGAAGATGATGATATAGCGATAAATCATTGACGGCAAAGCGTTACTTTGGAAGGGTTTTGTTTTAGGCACACCAGAGAACATAGTGATAGAGGAATTGCGATGGTTGTTTCTTATAAAAAGCTTTTTAAGCTGATGATTGACAGAGGCATTAAGAAAAAAGAACTAAGAGCAATGGCGTCCATTGGAAATAGTACGATGGCGAAATTAGCAAATGATGAAAACGTTACAATGGAAGTAATGGCAAAAATCTGTTCTGCTTTAAATTGTAAATTGGACGACATTGTTGAAATTAATCCTGACGGTGAATAAAAAAGAATCATGATAGATGATAAAGCCAGCATGAAGCCGCGAGAGCCAAGGTTTCATGGGGAAGTATCCGAAAAAAGCACAAAAGCAATGAGCCGAATAAAGGGAAAAGATACGTCGATAGAAGTGGCTCTTCGTAAGGCGCTTTGGGCGAAAGGATACAGGTACAGGAAAAATTATAAGAAGATACCCGGACGTCCGGATATCGCTATCACAAAGCATAGGGTTGCCATCTTCTGTGATAGTGAATTTTTTCATGGGAAAAACTGGGAAATTTTAAAGCCAAGATTGGAGCGGGGAAAAAACCCTGACTATTGGATACCTAAAATACAACGCAATATGCAAAGAGATGTCGAGAAGGATCAGGCACTCCTATATGAAGGTTGGACAGTTATCCATTTCTGGGGAAAAGACATTTTGAAAAATCCAGAGGAATGTATCCGCGTTATAGAGGATGCAATTCTTGATAATAGTCTTGCAGGAATGAGATGGGAAGAAAATGATGGATTATTTAGTTGAGTATGATAGGTCAAGCCCATTATCTATAGAGAAATATTCACAAAAGATGATTGGAAAAAGTTTTCGAGAGATATGGGAGGAGGACTCGAGTCCGTTAGTCAGAGAGGGGCTTGTAGAAGAAAGAGGGTATTACGGATCATCAATTGTAAGTGATACGAAACGCAATAAGGGAAATCTGGGACAGATTATTGAAGAGAGGTTTTTCCATTATCAGTGCAATGGCGATTCCCGACCGGATTTTCACGAAGCAGGTGTGGAACTTAAGGTCACTCCATATAAAAAGAACAAGGATGGAAGTCTGGCAGCAAAAGAAAGGCTGATCCTCACTATGATTGATTACTTTCAAGTAGTTAAAGAGCCTTTTGAGGAAAGCCATTTTTGGAGAAAATCGAAACTCATCCTTTTGGTCTACTACTTGTATTGCAAAGATATTCGAGTAAATCTAGATTACCGGATTCACTATTCGAGACTGTTTACGCCCCCTCAGCAGGATATTGTGATAATAAAGCACGATTACGAATTGATAGTTGCAAAAGTTAAGGCTGGAAGGGCACATGAATTATCAGAAGCGGACACATTATATCTGGGAGCGGCTACAAAATCAGCTACATCAAAAAATCGTAGGAAACAGCCATGCAGTGATGTTTTAGCAAAACCTCGTGCATTTGCATTTAAGACATCCTATATGACATATGTCTTGAATACTTTTGTCGTCAAAGGCAAGGCAACATATGAACCCATTATTTCCGGGCAGGCGGTGGATTCGTTTGAGGACTATGTGATGTCGATGATCACAAAGCACCGTGGAGAATCTATAGAAGAACTTTGCTTAGAGTATGATTTGAATCCAGAGAAGAAGCCAAAGAACTTAGAAGCATTATTAACATATCGCATGCTCGGAATAAAAGGGAATCATGCTGCTGAATTTGAAAAAGCTAATATTGTAGTTAAAACGATCCGAATAGGAAAGAATAACAGAATAAAAGAGAGCATGTCGTTCCCAACGTTTAAATTCAAAGAGCTTATAAAAGAAGACTGGGAAGACAGCACCTTTGGTAATTATTTACGGGAAACTCGTTTCTTATTTGTTGTCTATAAATATGACGATAACGATGTCCTTCGGTTAAAAGGGGGACAATTCTGGAATATACCATACAATGATCTGGAGCAAGAAGTCAGATCTGTTTGGGAAAAAACAAAAGAAGCTATTATGAATGGCGTTAAGTTTACGGTCGTGAATGGAGTCCGGCGTAATAATTTTCCTAAGGCTTCTGATAATCGAGTAAGTCACGTGCGCCCGCATGGAAGAAATGCGCAAGACACGTATGAGCTTCCTGATGGCAGGCCATTTCCTAAGCAGTGCTTTTGGCTTAATAATACATATATTTACGACCAATTAAATGAGAATTTAAAACAATGATATATTCTTTACTTAGAAAGCGATTAGTAATATGAAAAAAACAGTTTGCGAGCTGTTTGCTGGAGTGGGTGGATTCAGATGCGGCTTGAATTCTATAAAAACTCTTAAAGATATAAAAAGACCTGAAAAATGGAAAACGGTTTGGTTTAGTCAATGGGAACCAGCGGAAAAAAATACCCAATATGCACATGATTGCTATGTTTATCATTTTGGGACCTGCTTAGATTCTAATGGAGAGGATACAACTAATTGGAATATTGAGGATGTTGATAAGAAGACCATTCCTGATTTTAACCTTCTTGTAGGCGGATTTCCATGCCAGGATTATTCAGTTGCATCATCCCTGGCAACATCAAAAGGTCTGGAAGGTAAGAAAGGCATTCTGTGGTGGTCTATTCGCGAGGTACTGGAAGACAAAAATCCACCCTTTGTCCTGTTAGAAAATGTGGATCGCCTTATTAAATCCCCTGCAAAACAGCGTGGAAGAGATTTTGGTATTATCCTTGCCTGCTTCCGGGATGAAGACTATACCGTTGAGTGGCGCGTGATCAATGCCGCGGATTACGGATATCAGCAGAGAAGACGCAGGACCTTTATCTTTGCATATAAAAATGATACAGCATATGCCAGGAGGATAAAGGATAAGGTGAGATTTGCACCCATCTTCAGTGAGGAATCTCTGAAAAAAAGTACGAGAGAACTGTTGACTGAAGAAGGCTTCTTTGCAAAGAGTTTCCCAGTGGGATGCGTAGATTTGAAGAGGATAAGTACACAGAAGCTGCCGACTGGTCTGGGAGACTTGTCGGATAACTTCAAATTTACTTTTGAAAACAGCGGGGCGATGATCGATGGTATTGTCTATACTGTCAGAACTACTCCCGTCTACAAGGGAAAACAGATTACACTCGGAGATATTATGGAAACAGGTGATGTAGATGAACAGTTCTTTATCCCTGAGAGCAAGCTGTATTATACGGATCCCGAGATAACACATAGTAATGAAAGCGAAGTACGCCTTCCAAAAGAGAGCAGACAAACATGGCAATATCTGAAGGGAGCCAAAAAGCTTCCCAGGACTGCTGCAAATGGACATGAATATATCTTTTCTGAAGGAGCAATTTCGATGGTTGACGACTACGATAAGCCAGCCAGGACAATGCTCACCTCTGAGGGTAACTTCAGCAGAACTACACATATCGTAAAAGATAAAAAGACGGGTAGAATCAGGCTTCTGACCCCTGCTGAGACAGAGCGCATTCAAGGCTTCCCTACAGACCATACCAAGTATTGTCTCTCCAATGGAGAAGTCATTGAAATGCCTGTTAAAAAAAGACGCTTCATGATGGGCAATGCGTTGGTTGTTAATCTTATTGAGCAGATGGAAAAACAGATTTCGGATATCTTTGACGAGGAAGAATAAGAAATGGGAAAACGAGTTGTAAAGAATTACCCTTCACCAAGACTGATGGAGACAATTGGTGCGACCAACCAGAAGCCAGCAGAGGCAATCGGGGAATTGGTAGCTAACAGCTTTGACGCACGTATTGATAACGAGAAGATAAAGATTGTTGTTGACATGCGTGATCAGAAAATTGTTGTTATTGATAATGGAAAAGGCATGACTTCAGATATCCTTGAGAAAGCAGTATGCATTGGCGAAGATATGTCTCGATATATGGAGAGAGGTGAAGGAGCCAAAGGCCACTTTGGAATGGGCTTTAAGACGTCTTGCTCTACTTTAGGGCGGTATTATGAAATCTATACACGGCCAGATTCAGAAGACAGGGAGTATCATGTAGGATTTGATATTGGTGACTATAGTAATCGGCCTTCGGGTTCAGATGCATGGGATATCGAGATCGAAGATGATGCCCCATCAGATAATTCTCCGTTGAAAAACATAAAACATGGCACAGCATTTGTTATTTCAAAGCTTAAAGATAAAAATATTATTGTCAGTGCAGTCTTAAATTATCTAGGTGAGGCTTTTAAAGGACATCTCCAGACAGGAGATTCAATATTTGTTGTCGATTCCGCAGGCACCTTTGAAGCAACTCCTAAAACTTATACGTTCATAAAGGGAACAAAGATTGAAATTGACGAGGTATTTGGACCGAATGATAAGTATCATGTTACAGGATGGGTGGCACTAGATGAACAGCTTCATAATGATGGACTGTATGGATTTAATATTTATCGTTTTGGGCAATTAGTGGAAAAATGGGAGAAATCCTGGTTTAAGGCGCATCTGATGACCAGCCGTATCATCGGTGAGGTGAACATGGATTTCCTTGATGCTACTTTTTACAAACAAGGAGTCCAGCAATCGGAAGATTGGCAGCTGGTTGCAGAGCATATGAAAGAGTACCTGAGAGGTATTGTGACTGCATCAAGGAATGTCAGCAAACAGGGTAACATCAATAAGCCTGCTGTACTAAAAAAGATTGTTGAAGACCTAAATCATTTTTATAACACAGAGGTTCCTGAAAGCGAATCAACATCGGGTGATGAGCCAGAAGGTGGAAATGATTCAGGCCAAGAGAATGGTGGAAATAATGACACTCAAGGGAAAAAGAAGAAAGGCGGCGAAGAAGGCAGCGTTAATGAAAAAATAAAAGCAGTTGTAAAAGAGCAGGCGCTGGTTTTGGAAAATGAAGGTATTATAGATATCACCTATCTTGAAAAGGATGGCAGAAGTGATAATAAGGCACCGTTTGACTATATCTTTGATGAAGCGGATGCAGATGAAGAGGAAGAAGACATTCATTCTGAATTGCAGGTTATCATGTTCAAGAATCATCCTCTATGGAGTAAAAAAGTTGATGATGAAGTCAAGAAGATTCTTGCGACATCCGACGCGATTTACAGAATGCTAGTAGAAAAGCTCGATTTTGAAACATCAGAAGCTCTGAAAATACGTAATGAGTGGGTTGGAAGACGTACTTTTGGGGAGTCAGAGTAATAGCTTGTTGGCAGTATATAATACATTTTCCTGCCGTTATAAATGGAGTTAAGCATGGACAAGATTGAAGCTCTTGAAATTATAAAAGAAAAATGGGATGACAGAGAGATTTCGCTTGGAGAGAAAATAGATTCTATTTCTGAAGCCTATTACTCTGCAGGTCTGGATTTGGGAACTACTGCGGCTTTTATCAAGGCAACACCTGCTGAACTGGATGCATTGCTTGAACTGAGTGAGTTTGACGAAGATATCATCGAAAAAATATCGAAGGCAAATCCGCCCAAGACAACATGGAGCGTATTGGCTAGTGCAAGTGAAGACGAGATTATACAAGCTTTAAAGGCTCTTGAAGATGATAAAGACAGCTCACAATCAAAGAGCCTGCATTATACCAAGAGTGAATTCGTATATCAGAAAATGGTGGAGGTTTCCGGTCCTACAGTTGAGCAGAAACTAGCAAATCTTTCTGGAGACGATTTGAAATACCTCCATAAGAAGGGGTCTGATTATAGTGCGCTCACTGAATGGCAAAGTAAGTTCTTAAAGAGTATTGCTGCACAGAAGAAGAGAGGAAAAGCGCTTTCTGATAAACAATCAGCCCAGTTGATTAAAATCATTCAGGCAATGGTGGACAAAGGTGCCATCACCCGAAACAGTATTGATGGCGATCAGGAAATCTGTGACAGAGTATTAGATGCATTAGGGAAATGATTATGGGCTTACGTGAATTGCCGATTAAGTATTGCTATACAGGGAAGGGAGAGAAGATTTTAAAGGAGTTTTTGCTTCCTACTCTTTCTAAATCAAAAAAATACGACCGCATTACTTCCTTCTATACTGTCCAGTCTTTGCTGGCGATTTCTCAGGGCGTAGAGGATTTATATCGCTGCGGTGGCCGTATGAGACTGATCATTGGTGTACACAGCTTTCCGGCAGAGTTTGTAGAAGCAGCTCTGATGAATACGTATCTTCAGGAACAGGTTAGAAAAGTCCGAGAAGATATTAAAAAAAGCATCGCGACTTTAACGGATGTTCTTCAAAAAAAGAGATTGGCTACAATTGCCTGGATGATGGAAGACGGGCTCATGGAAGTCAAGGCTGTTGCGACTAAAGAGGTGGGCATTTTTCACGCAAAAACACTAATATTTACGGACGAAAACAAAGATAAAGTAGTTGCAATCGGCAGCCCCAATGAAACTGACTATGGCTTGGGCGGAAATGTTGAACAAGTAATGGTCGTCAAATCATGGGATTGTCCTGAAGCTGTGAATGATTCACAAAAGTTCTTCTGTGATTTATGGGAAAATAGGCAGGAGGATACTTTTGTATTTGATATTACTGAAGACACTGCGGACATGATTCTTCACGCTTTGGGACCGGAATATACAAATCCCAAGAAGATGAAGGGAAGAAAATCTACTGATGTAATATCTGAATCGGCAATGATGCCGGCCAATTTCTTCGTTTCTGGAGATATCCCTGCTTTATATATGCACCAGGAAAGAGCTGTACTTGATGCACTTTCTCGATGGCCAGTGAGAGTGCTGTTTTCTGACGAGGTTGGCCTTGGCAAAACATTTGAGGCAGCTGCGACGCTGGTTTATCTTGTTAAATATTGTGGTGTAAAACGAGTGATTATCCTGACTCCAAAGTCTGTTCTTCAGCAATGGCAGGATGAATTATACGAGCACTTTGGACTGAGGGTTTGGCTCTATAATTCTGGGAGAAAAGAATATATAGCACCGGATGGCGCGACTAAGGCAATGTTTGGTCGGAATCCTGTAGGAGTATCGTCTCCCGATATGATCCTTATGTCTGCTCAGTACGCAAGAGGAAGCGGAAGGGGTGGATCAATCTTTGACAGAGAGGATGCGGTTCTGCCGGATCTTTTAATCTTAGACGAGGCACATTCTGCTCGTGTTACTGAAGATATTTCCGGTAATAAGAAAAAAACACGCATGTACCGCATGCTTGAAAAAATCTCTCAAAAGATTCCCCACTTAATCCTAGCAACAGCAACACCTATGCAGAAAACCGCTGAAGAATATCATGCGATTCTGAAACTGCTTGGTCTCCCTAAGACTTGGAAAAAGGATAGATTATACAGGAGGTCATTGAAACTCATATCCTCTAGTGAAAAACCTGATATTTCCGATGCAGCAAGTGCAGCAGACATGGTCTATTCTACAATGACGGCGATGTCCTCTAGTGCTGAACGGTTGCAGAAAGATGAAATAGAAGTTTTAGAAACCCTTATGACGAATTATGAGGGCTATGACAGCTATGAGAAAGCGGATTGCGTTATAGAAAACTGGGATGCTTTCAGGCGCTTATTTATTAAACTGCATCCTGCCCGTTTATTGACTGTGAGAAACACACGTCGATCACTCACGGCAGTCGGATATATCTTCCCGAAAAGAAACCTGTACGAAAAGAACCTTGTGAATTCAGACAGGATACAGCTGTTTTATTCAAAGGTCTTTCGTTATATCTCAGAAGAATTCTTCTCGATAGAACGAGCATTAGAGCCGGACAGGAAACTCAATACCGGTTTTGTCCGTGTCAGCTATCAACAGAGGGTGGCGTCATCGCTGTATTCATGCATAGAGAGCTTAAAACGCAGATTAGCTCGCGCACTGGAATTGAGAGATTATTTAGCGCAGCACGGAGTTGTTGACGGCTCGAATCTGTTTGATTTTAATCTGGATAGAGTGATGGATGACATGGATTCAGATGAGGAAATGCTGAGCGGTGTCGATGACCAGGAAATTTTCCCGGATCATAAAGAAGCAGATATTAGTGAACTGAGACGGGCTGTATCCTTAGAATGTACTAGCCTAAGCTCACTTGTTATAGAGGCGGAGCAGATCCTGAATGCAGGGGGAGACCTGAAGATATTAAAATCTATTGAGCTCGCTGTGGAGTGCCTTGAGAAAAAAGATGCGGTATTAGTATTTTCCAGATATACAGATACAATCGACGCTCTGTTGCAAGAATTTACTCGCCGCAAGGAAGATTCCAAATATGTATATGGAATTTATACCGGTAAGCAATCTGTGATTGTCAAAAACGGACGAAAGGAAGCATGCGATAAAAACACAATCAAATCGGAACTTTTTGCAGGAAGACTGAAAATCGTATTCTGTTCAGATGCCGCATCAGAAGGTTTGAATCTGCAGGCTGCAAGGGTGTTGATTAACGTGGATGTTCCTTGGACACCGTCCAGACTTGAGCAGAGAATAGGAAGAATAGCCAGACTGGGACAGACAGCTAAGGAAGTTGATGTCTATAACGTCTGGTATCCAAACAGTATCGAAGCCAGAATGTATCACCGAATTCAGAGAAGGCTGGAAGAGACAAACCTTGCAATAGGAGAGTTCCCTGAAGTAGTTGCGAACAGTATAAAGAAAGCGGTATTAGAGGATTCCGATAATGATGATGCAGGGATTCAGGAACTGCGCGATATACGTAATTCATTTCAAACAAAAGCACTTGAGGAACTATGGTCTTCAGCTGAGATGAAGATTACGACCAGTAAGGCAGTACGTCTGCAGATGATGGCATTGTGTGATGGACATTTTCCTTGGGAGTCAGATGGAGAAAATACTCTATTCCATAGATATAGAATGGAAAGCGGCAAGATGATTAATCTCACCGCAGAAGAGGGCATGGAAGAGAGTGTCTCATATAAATCAGATATTTGGGACAATTGGAAGATTTCTATACCCAGCATAATACTTCGGGAAGATTCCGAGGATAATACAGCTGCCTTTGCTTTGCAGAATGATCCGGATACTATTATCAAACATGAACATATATTGGATATAGTCGCAAACGGATTATGCGAAGAATATTTCTCCTCAGGCAGACCCAAAATGCTTTGTAATCCTAGAGACCTGGACTTGAGTTATGCCGTGGAATGCGAGATACATGATATTCCCAAGTTCTGGCCACTAAGGGAGAATTGAATCATGAAGGTAAGATTATTTGCAGCACCTTGGATGACTCCGGTCTTGACTGATGAAGCTGCTGAAGCGATAGATATTATAGGAGACGATATCTGGAGAGATGCTTCTATACAATTTTATGCTACTAGAGATGCTAAGGTTCGAGCTGGTAGAAGTGCACCGAAGGGAATGCAGCGATACCTTAATGAGGTATTGAATAAACGCTTTCAAGATAATGATTGGGAAGGCGATTCAGGATACTTTTTTAAGGGGAGTACCTGGGTGCGTATTACTTTCCGCCACCAAATGAGCCTCGGGTCTGATTTCCTAGATGCGCTGAAGGTTTGTAAAAAAGAGCGTATGAAGTTAGCGCTTATTATGGCGGCAAATCGTCAAACATTGAAACTAATATCTCCTAACGATGCTGCAGCCCTTGTGTCTTTTGAAAAGCTACAGAATGAGATACTGAGTCTTGACGGTGCGATGGACATACCCTTGATTATAGGAGAATTGACACCGATGACTTCTGCATCCATGGACATCAATAATGAACTTCGGAAGGAAAGACCAAGGGATATATCGGTACCAAGCTACAGTTAAGTAAACTACATTTATTATTATTGCAGGATCCTATTATGAAAAACCATTCGTATAATGAAATCCTTTCTTACTTAAAAGAATTCAGTGGTGAAAAGTATAAAATGCTCAAGAAGTGCAATTCTGATGAAGAACGAGCATATATGGAGAAAGGTTCAGAAGCTGGTAGGATTGCAAGAAGCGAGTTTAGTGAGCTGGTTGATGCTATAGTTGCACAATTTGATTTAAAACCTGGCAAAATAACCCAGTGGCAAAATAGCGGGACGTTTGTAAGCTATTTTTGGTGTCAACTGAAGGAATCAGAGTATGTTGATAGTAATATAAGCCTTTCGCTGTTTGCTGAAAAAGCAGATGGAACATACCGATTCCGTGTGAGTGTAGAACTAGCGGTAGAAAATTCCTCAACTGAGGAAAGGGATAACTATAGAAGGATTCTTGAGATTCCCCTTAAGGATAATCTGGTTTATATTTCTGGTGGGAACAATGCAAATGAATTCAAAGTACTTGATGAGCGAGATAACAATCAGGTTAGAGATGCGAACTATAAAAAGGTTCAGGTCTCACAGATTATTGATGAGTCGGAATGGAATAGTGACATTGAACTTATTAACCTGATATTACAAGGAACAAAAGATTTGATGTCCTATTATAAGTATGCGATGAAAGGTGAAAACACATCAAAAGAGCCACCTAAGAAGTCAGACGAAAAACCTAGTCTTGAAGTAGAGACTCAAAATGAGGAAGGATATTCCCCAGGCATTTCTATGTTGGAATGGCTTGAGATATTAAAAGACCCGGAAATAATAGGTCCTGTTTGGGGCGGCTTGCTTGCTGCTTTCTATGCCGCCGGTGGAGAAGCTTCCTGCAGACAACTTGGCGAAAAATATCATCGTAGCGCCACATCGATCAGCGGGAACTGCACCCAGCTCGCAAAGGCGATTCAAAAAAAGACTGGCTGCCCTGTTTACGTAATGAATGGAAAAGAAAAGTTCTGGTATATACCGTTTGTCATGCGTGATGCGGAACAGAAAGAAGATGGTAGTACAGTCTGGAAACTTCGTCCGGAGTTATACGAGGCTCTTACACAGTTTGATATTATAAGGTATCAATGGGCAGTTGAGGAAGATCAGTCTGTTTCTGCAAAAGATGCATTACCACTGGTAAAGTCATATATTGCCTCCAGAGGCTTTTCATACCCTGAAGGCCTGATCGAAAACTTCTACCTCAGCCTCAAGAGCAAGCCATTTGTAATCCTTGCAGGTACTTCCGGTACAGGTAAAACTCGTCTTGTAAAACTCTTTGCAGAAGCGATAGGTGCAGAATATAAACTGGTCTCTGTTCGGCCGGACTGGAGCGACGGCAGTGATCTTTTCGGGCACTATGACCTGAATGGCAAGTTTATTGAAGGGCCAGTATGCGAATGCTTTGAGATGGCAGAGGCGAATCCTCAGAAGCCGGTATTCCTGTGCCTTGATGAAATGAATCTGGCCCGTGTTGAATATTATCTGAGTGATTTCCTTTCTGTAATAGAATCCCGAGAAAAGCAGGAGGACGGCTGCATCCTGACCGCAGGAATTGCACAGTACGAAGCAGGTATTCCGGATAATCTGTATATTGTTGGCACTGTCAACATGGACGAAACGACATTCCCCTTCAGCAGAAAGGTATTGGATCGTGCCAATACAATTGAGTTTAATTACGTTGATCTGATGCCTGTTTTCGACGATGCATTTGAGCCACAGGAACCTTTGAAAGTGTCTAGCAGGTTCCTGCGGAGCGAATATCTGGTCCTTGCCAGGGACTGCGCCAATGAATCGGTATATGTCAACGAAATCTGCGGAGAGTTGCAGGCGGTAAACGAAATCCTGCGGAAAGCCAACGCTCATGTAGGCTATCGTGTGCGGGACGAGATTGTTTTTTATATGCTTGAGAGCCTTAAGGACGGCGGAATCCTGAAAAGAGAGGAAGCATTTGACAATGAGATTATGCAGAAAATCCTTCCCCGTCTGCAGGGCAGTTCAGCCTCGGTGAGAGATATGCTCTGTGAGCTGTTCGGGCACTGCGCGGTGGATCACACTCAAAAGACAGGTGACTCTGATTCTGAGAAAATGCGGAAAGTACTTGAGGATGACAGCATTGTTTGTCGGTACAGAAAGAGCGCGGAAAAGCTGCAGATGATGGTCAGAAGATTTGAAGATGACGGATTTACATCCTACTGGCTGTGATGCGATGACTGAAAATGAAAACGAAGGGCGGCCTGCATGGAAACAGTAGTACGGAATGATGAGCTGATTAATATTCAGACGGATCTGGTGGAGGTTACGGTTAAAGGTGTAGCCTCTCACCCTCTGTTTCCCGGAATAGAATTCCGGGACAGTGAATCTACGCTTCGTGTGGCATGTGACGATTCTTTTGATATCTATCTCTCCGGAAATCCAGAGACCCTTTCTGTGCAAAAACTGGGCAGAGCGTGTCTGGGACAGTACCGCCTGTGCCCTCTGTTTTTTGAACAGCAGAGATATGAAATAATCATAGAGCCGGAATCCGGCCACAAGGTCGAATTCTGGCATGACAATTACAATGTCCGTAAGAATGTTACCCCGGTTGGAAAACGGGGTGATATTTTGACGGGCATTATTAATTTTGGAAATGATATCGGAATGTCCGACCTTTTTGTGCTGGTTGACGGCAAGCGATATCTGAAGCTGACGATAGAAGTATTCCCTTCCAAGATCAGCTACAAGGATGACTATAAAGCGATTGTGGCTGATGTGACGGCCGAAGTCTATAACCTGGTATTTGATTTCCTGCGGAAGACATACGATTCTTTTGATATCTCTTCTGAAAAGCAGTCCTCCCCGGTGGAATTCTTCTCCATTATCAGGAAGATTTATGATGAACTTCTTGTGGCGGCGGACATGGTGATCACCAGACCTCATCACATCCTTGAAAAAGAGTATAAAGTATTGCCCGGACATAAGGTCAGGCGCACAGATAACCGGTCACTGCGCTGGATTGAAAAACATCCGGATCAGACCATGCGCTCCGGTACCCGGATTCTTGCCGCGAAGGCTCTGGCGGCTGAAAAGCATGTCACTTACGACACAAAAGAGAACCGCCTGACAAAATATATGCTGGAGACCACTGCGAGACGGCTGGAGCATTTCCGTAATCAGTATCTGAAGCTTATGCGCGATACAGATCTTGCTGTGATTGACCAGATTGACAGGATGATGCAAGGCATCCGGCGCCGAAGCAATACAGGCTTCTTCAGGGAAGTTGAAGCAGTTCCCGCAAAATCAGGCATGTCGCTTGTATTCAATATGGCTCCCGGTTATCGGGAACTTTACCACTGCTACCTGCTCCTGCAGCATGGATTGTCCGTCACCGGCAGTATTTTCAATGTGTCCGTCAAGGATCTCGCAGTCCTCTACGAATACTGGTGTTTCATCAAACTCAACAGTCTGATGAAAGAGCGCTACGAAATGATCTCCCAGGATATCATCAAAGTAGCCGGCAACGGTCTCTTTGTCTCCCTGATTAAAGGACAGAGGAGCCGGGTGCGTTATCGCAATCCTGCGAACGGGGAAAGGATTACTCTTTCATATAATCCGAAGGAGATTTCGGGTGCGACAGTACCGCAGAAACCCGACAATGTGCTGCGGCTTGAGAAAAAGAAGATGGGAAGTGATTCAGTTTACGAGTATGTCTTTGACGCAAAGTACCGGATCAACGCAGCACCCGAGGAGAGCCTCTATAAGGCCATGTATAAAACACCCGGCCCTCAGGAAGGCGATATCAATACTATGCACCGGTACCGGGACGCCATCGTTGCCGAAAGTGGCGCATCTTCCTATGAGCGCACCATGTTTGGCGCATATGTCCTGTTTCCATATCATAACGAAGAGGAATACAGAAATCACAAATTTTACCAAAGCATAGACAAGGTCAATATCGGCGGCCTTCCTTTCCTGCCTTCGGCCACCACTCTGGTGACTGACATGCTGGACCAGCTGATCGCCGATTCCCCGGATTCCGCCTTTGAACGGGCTACTCTGCCGGTAGGTATTGAAGAACGCCTGGCAAAGGTCGACTGGTCCAGGCGCGACGTCCTGATTGGAACATTCCGCAGCCGGAACCAGTTTGACATCTGCCTGAAAAATAAGTTCTATTATATTCCGGCGGAGCGGGTAAAGGACGACAATCTCCCGATCCACTACGTCGCGATGTTTCAGACCCCGCGCATCTTCTCAAATGCTGCCGGAATCTATTATTACGGAGAAGTCCTTCGGACAGCCCGCGTCCGCAGAGCATCTATCCGGGAAGTCCCTATGACACATGGAAATCCGGATGACATCTATTACCGTTTTGTGATACGTGAATGGATCCCGCTGGCACGACCGATTCTCCCGAAAGAGTCCGGATTCGTTCATGCTTATACAAATACTTTCCTTCTGGAAAATGTGGAATTCGTTCCCGAGCTTCTGCTCAGATCGGAAGAGGAATATCGATTCTATATGGAACTGAAGAGAAGGACTGGGAAGGTGCTGGACAGAGACTCGACTGATAACGAACAGGGCTTTGAAATTGGAGATGTCAAGGTTCTATTTGAAGACGGAAAAATTGTCATTATTCGAGACGGAAAAGCAGGTGCTGAATGTGGCATAAACGAGTTTTCCAGACAACCTAATCGTACATTCAGAAAACTTGGAGAGGCAATACAAAGGCCATGTGACAGATAGATTAGAACAAAGAACGTGGTTATTTCTATGACTGCAACTCAGATTGAGAAGCTATTGAAGGAGGTACCATAGTGAAAATATTGTTAATATACATTCACAAAAGTACCTCTCTAAAAATGAGATTCTATAGATAATGATGCAGAACTATGAAATCTATCGTTTTGGAGGAATATAAGCACTATGAGGAAGTTTTACTATAATCATCACAGAGGAAGCTTTCATGACATATCTAAGGATACCTTTCTATGGATTAGAAACCAACCTTATGTAAAGGAGGAGTCGATCACAGATAGAATCGTGTATGTATTGAATACAGATAATCCTTTTGTGAAGTGTATTGAGTTTAAACGAAACGAGGAAGCACTTAATGGCGCTGACTGGGAATGGTGGATACTGCTTAATGAATATTATGTGAAAGAGAATAAATCTCCAAAAGACAATATTGTTGCATATCGTTTCAGAGTACAGGCAAAAAAACTTATGGTAAATGACAGCAACAACTATCATCTGTTTCATTATTCTAATAGAAATGGATTACAGATAGAATTGTTAATGGAACGGGCAAAAGAAGACAGAGCCTATCCTTTATATGCTTTATACACTGATTGCACGAAAATACCTGAAAAGTTACTTTTGGATTACAATCAGAATAAGCTTTTTAATCCTTGCATTAGGTGCAAAAATGGGATATTTTTGCTTTCTGCCAGTTTTATATATTATGGATATGTCTTAAGAGAGAAAATAACCGTAAGAAATGAGATGTTAGTAAAAAAATCAATTCCAGCATCTATAATTGATTGTGTTTTAAGCACATTCCACCCATACTATTTCAATTTTCATACTACTTACGATTATCAAAGTATTTACAAACATCATATGACAGAAATAACTAAGTTTATAACATTCCTTGAAGAGAACACTTATAGAATAAATGACTACCTCCATACTTCTGCCGAATTCCCACCTTATTTACAACATATAATTTCTGTTGATAAACATAAAGAGAATCTAAGAGGAAATGATAGTAATTGTGAACATATGGATAGTTTAAATTATTATTTTTTTGAGGAATATAGAAGGTATATCCCAGATGCATTATCTGGAATAGGAGTCATAGATTTGAGAAATAAAGATAGATTGGATTAGTTCTTTCTCGACAATAAAGATTTAACAGATGCCAGACCGAAGAAATTAGCAAGCAAGTCATAGAAAAGGAGTAACGATAATGCAAGTCCTTTATAGTTCTCTTCATAATCTTGATCTTAATCAGAATGGACCGATTAGAAAGGATATCCCTTCTGACTTTGGATCTTTTATTCACGCATATATTGAATTTGCAACAGCCTCAAATGATACGTCGCGGGAATATACTGTACGAGATAAGAACAGGACTGTCGTAAGTTGTATATCTGATTTGTTTACTGATGCTCTTGGACAGGAAGGCGTGATAACGAATCAGGAGGTCCCCGATTCTATGTCTGATTCGATTGCTCTCAAACTGCTCGATGCAGAAAAGAATGCGCAGGAACGTGTGCAGGGTATGAGCACGATTCAAAAAGGCAGCATAGTTCAGGCATTGATAAAAGATGAGGATATTTATTCCTATATTATAGCTAAAGTTGAGCATAAAGAATGGTTTGAGGGTGAAACTTTACAGAAGAATCTTGGATTTCCCAACGAGAATAAGGTTTGGAAATTTGCAGTTATTGGTTTATCCTTGGTAGAAGATGCAGTATTGCTGTCACCGATACGATGCTATGTTAATACAAAAGCGAAGTATTGGACAGAATCATTTCTTGAGGTTGACGAAGCTAAGAATGATACTACGAATACGATTGCTGTCATGAAAGCAGTGGATAAAGTACTGCACCCCCTGAAAGAAGCGGCTCCGATTGACTACTATAATCTGAAGAATTCCGCAACTCATGAGTTGCAGACAGAACAGACTATAAACTTTCCAGATATGGTTTACAGTCTTTTGAATCAATACATCCCAACAGAAGAGAGTGTGGACACGGTAGCTTTAAAAGAGAAATTTTTGGCGCTTCCAGCTGAAGGAAAATTTGATACCCAGTTTCATACGGATCCGAAAGCAATCAAGAATCTTAAGAAAGTGAAGGTTTCGGTTTCACCAACGATAGATGTCCTTATCCGAGAGGCGCAGAATAATTGGGTAGAAAACTTTCGTATTCATGAAAAGCCAGACGGTAAATCATATCTTATGATTCGATGTGAGGATGAAAAGACGTTACGGATGTTTCCGAAAGATAAGGATTGATTTCTTGTATGAGTTATTGAACTTGATATAGGAGGACCGTATGTTCAACATAATCGATAGGGCAAATAATATGCTGAAGACTGTTCCTTCTGCGCATAGTGAAATATTGTATGAATTCAAAACCGATTATAAGATTGGAAAACATAATATCCCCGATATAGAAGAACTACTTGCCTTCACATGCGATGTTCCAGAGACAGATGTTATTTCGGTTTCTTTTTCTGACGGAACTACCAGCGTGACAGTCAACGCTAACGGGTGGACTGAGGCATACAAGGGGTTCGTCGATAACCTTTATGATTCGGATGAAGTAACAGCCTCAATCAAAATAGAGAAAAAGATCCACGATGGGGTTCTGAACGTATATAATCTAGGCTCCTTCTCAGAATTTCTTAGTGGACGATCTTATACACAACTATTTGATAATTTCGTTCAATTATTTAAAGAATGTGGGAACCGTATAGTATTTCATTTGTTGGACACGAACGGTTCTTTAAGAACCAGAACAATTGCGTTCTCTGACAACGATGTCGAATGGAAAGTTGATATTCCAAGACATGAGCAATTGAAAAGATGCGATGACGCCAGTGTTTTTCTTGATAGGGCAAAGTATCCGTTGCTTCCACAGGATTTTGCAGTAACTGGACCTGTAGAAGGCTCTGGGTTTGGAGATATTAAAGAGCTGTTTGAGAGACTTCGCCATATTTGGTCGTTCCTATATCTTGCTAACTCAGCGTATATCGCAAATGAAAAAGCGATACTGCAATTCGATCCTGCTGGGGTGGCAGAAGAATATGAATTTGAAGAGCTGGTCATGAGTTCAATGGCTTCTCAGATTTATGACTGGGTTTATAAGGATGATGGGTGCGTCGATAAAGCCAGCATCGCAAGGAAGATTATTAACGTATATTGCAGAAGCAAAGAATCAATTTTGGCCCTTGATGAGAAGGTATTCAACTCAATCAAATCAGATTATGTGATATATCAGAAGAATCATGCTGATCAATATATCGACATGAAGAATAAAATTTCTGAGTGCATTATAGATAGCGCAAAACAGATGCAAGAATTGTCACATGATGTGGCTGAAGCGTTCAGGAATAATTTTGTAGCAGTTATTGTATTTTTGATGACAGTTTTGTTGACTGACTCCATAGACTTTTCTCAATTTCTTAGAAAAGCTGTTTCTCCGAATGTTACTGCTGTTTGTGGTATTTTCACAGTGGGCTCGATTCTTTATTTAATCGCTACGGTTATCATGGCTAATCAGAAATGGATATGGCTGGAGCAGGCATACGACGACCTGAAGGCAAACTATCAGGATACATTGGATAAGCAGGATATTGAGGAAGCTTTCAATCACAATCAGCCTATAAAGAACGCAAGAAAGCAGTTTGAAAAGCTACGATGCTGGATGATTGGGCTTTGGGTAGCAATGATAATAATCCTCGGAATTTTTACCGGATTTCTTTTTATGAGAACTAACTCGACAAAGGAAGCGAAGAACATAACTAATTGTAGTGAGTCAGAAATAGCTGAGGCGTCTTCGACAGAGGACATGTAGCTTTCCATGAGGTACTGCCTTAGCCTAAAAAATGCAGAATAGATTCGATTGTGGTTACATGAGCATTGTTTACTTTTGGACTCAAAGATGAAGCAATTGAACTGTTATTCAATTCAACCTTAATAAGTAGTACAGCAAGTTGAATACATAAAAAAAGAGCATAGAACGTTTTGGGGTTGATACTGTTTTGTGAGCACCATTCACGGATGCCCGGCTCGTTCCCAATCTGTTCCAGAAACATCAGTGATTGGAAATGATGTTGCAGTTTTTATTGAACGTCCTGCTTCTATATAATCTAACCTTTTTTTGAGACAGTCTAAAGATTCTTAAGACAATTATCTCGGAAGGGAATATTTAAACGGCACTTAAGATTTACCGCTTATACAATTACTATTAAGAGGAGAATCCTATGGCATTGGCAGACAACTGGTATACTTTCATAAGGTTTAACGGCGGAGAAGCCGGAGCACGGGATATGTTTGAGAAGGTGATGGAGGAACTCCTCCGTGCCGAGAATCCTGGAAAGGAGGTTCACCTGGTCAAAGCCTCCCAGGGGGATGGCGGCATTGACGTTTATGTCCATCAGGAAAATGGCATCGATGTCTACCAGTGCAAGTTCTTTATGGGTTCGATGAATTCCTCCCGCTGGACCCAGGTGAAAAAATCCTTTAACCGGGTTATTGAATTTTTTAACAGTGATGAAGCCAGGGGGGTGAAGATGCTCAGCTGGTACCTGTGCATGCCACGTGAGATGCAGAAGGAAGACATTCCCGAATGGGAGGAGTTCTGTAAAGACAGGGAATCCAATAAGATACCTATTTCATGTATAGATGGGAATGAGATCATCCAGCGGATGAAGAAATGCGATCGGCTGGATAACTCGAGTTTTATTTCTCGGTATTTTGCTGTGCCAGAAAGTGTGCGCGAGGGTCTGAAGAACATCCCCAAATGCCTTACAGCCATCCCCATGGTCAATCTGGATGTCGGGCTCATTGGCCGGGAGGAAATACTGGAAAAAATCCTTACTTTGCTTGAAGGGAGAAAACGTCTCGCCCTGGTAAGCGGTCTTGGCGGGATCGGAAAGACAGCCGTCATGCAGTGGGTGTGCAACGACATCAAGGAGAAAGGTAACTACGTCGCCTGGATCGACTGCGGCAGCAGCCTTAAGGAGGACCTTCTGTTGCTGGGTGATGCATTTGGTATACATGATGAAGAGCCGGATACTGCATATAAAAAGATATTGAGCGCCGTGAAGACCCAGCTGGATGGAGCACTCTACCTCTTTATGGATAACCTGGCAAGGCGGCCAGATGATGACGAACTGAAAGATTTGAACTCGCTGAATGCTCATATCATGGTCACGTCGAGGCAGAAGAACACAGCATTCCCTAATGTCGATCTGGAAGTCCTTGCACCGGAAGAGGCTCTTACAATGTTCTTCAAATACTACAATGGAGACACTGACCGCCGTTATGAAAGGGCTGCCCGGGACATCGTCACTTCCGTGGGGAGTCATACGCTGCTCGTTGAACTGCTGGCTAAAGCCGCAGCGAAAGCCGGGGGCACTCTGGAAGACTTTGCAAAAGATCTGGAAGAAAAAGGGGTATTCGATGTATTTAAGCGGAAACTCCCGGCCGCACATGAAAGAAATGAGAACCGGACGATTGAGGACTGCGTCATGAAACTGTATGAAATATCTGGCCTGTCGAAAGAACAGAAACGGATCATGAAGCTGTTCAGCATATTTACGCCCGAGAAGGAGATATATTGGAAAGCTGCCGAGTGGGCTGGGCTTGATCTGGATGCGGTCGATGAACTGGTCGAGCGCGCATGGATTGGCAGAAATGGCCTGGAGAACAACTATACGATCCATCAGATCATCAAAGACTCTTTGACCAGACAGCTGAAGAATAGTGGGGAAGTGCTGAGAATTGAAGAAGAATATAATAATCTGCTTGAGGAAGTAATAAATACAGATAGTTATATGCCAAGGCATCTTGAATATACTAAGGTTCGGGAACGGCTGATCCTTGCAGAAGATATTGCAGATCATCTCGCGGAGAGGACAGCGGGAATGTTAACTACGGGAACTATCCCTGAACAAGAAGAGGGGCTTCTCGTAAAAACGTCTGCCTTGTAC
>NZ_FNFZ01000046.1 GCF_900101015.1 Sarcina sp. DSM 11001
CACAAAAGAATTGTATCCGCTTTTTAAACGGCAGGATAGAAGATATAGCAAGTATGATCTGTAGATACCTGGTACCAGTCCGACCGGGCCGTAAATTCAAAAGGAACCTACGGCGCCAGTCGGCTGATACACTAAACTACAGATAAACTCAAAACAATAAAACACCTTTCAGTAGGCAGTCTCCCCAGACTGTCTGTTTGCCTTTTCCAAAAATAATAATTTCTGGCCGTAAACCCGAGAACTGGCTGTGTTCCGTTTGAATTTACCTTATCCTGAATAATACACTATTATTTTCTGTTTTCATACCTTAATGTCATTGGGACCGTCCCCACGGACCAAACCCACGGACTACTGTGCTTCTGTCAAAGCAGTGCCGTTCACATACAGGGTATAGCCGTTGCTGATCACGTTGGCCGCATTGCCGTTAAATTCTGTTACATAGCTGTCGCCGGTCAGCGTCCAGGTGCTGCTGTCATCCAGGGTCACGGAGACCTCGCCGGCCTCAGTGGAAACAGTACCGCCTTTGGCATTAGTGATATTGCCGTCAATATACCCTTCAAAAGTGGAACCGTCCGTGAGTTCCAGAGTCAGACTGGAATCACTGCCGACCTTGACTGCTCCATCGAGCTTCTGTGCAGCGGCTTTGAGGGCTGCGACATTGCTGCCGCCGCTCCATCCATCTGCACAGACGGAAAGCAGGATATTCTCCGTGTCCTCATTGAGGATGTCCACACCTTCGAGTGTGATGACCGCATTGGTGTTGGTCACATGGAATACATGTCCACTCTTGCTGGTGAGGCTCCCGCCGGTCATGGTGAAGTGGCTGGTGCCGCTGTCCGCGTCGCCCGACATGGACTGGTAGATCATGATACTGTCCAGAAAAGTGGCGTTACCATTGCACTTTGTGTTGTCGGCAGCCAGTTCACAGTTGTTGAGGGTGATGGAGTTCAGGCCTTCGATGCACACGCCTTCAGAAAGATTGGAGGTCAGTGCCGCATTCGAAACTGTAATGTCAGCCGTAGAATAGATCGCCGGGGAACCGAGTCCGTTGGAGGTATATGTACCGCCGTCCACCACGACGGTTCCGCCGCCTCTGTCAGTCCGGATCGCCGCGGAAGACTGTCCGGATGTCGTCACATCCAGATTATAAGCATAGGTGGTGCCGCCCCCTGTGGTCATGATCCCGCCGGAGCCGCTGCCTGTTGTAGTAATAGTCGTATCGCGTATGGTCACGCTGGTTCCGTCACCCTCTGCCCCGTTCCGGCCGCCGTTCCCGCCGTAGCTGAAGACACCGTTAGCGCCGTCTGCATCAGAGGTGATCGTTCCGCCCGTGATGGTGGTCTGCGCACCGTCCTTGACCAGGACAGCTGCGTTCAGGCCATAGAAGTTGCAGCTGTCACCGCCGTCGGAATCGCCGGTTTTGGTGACGGTGGGATCAGTGATCGTTACGTCATCGGAAGTGCTGATCAAAAGAGCGTTTTCATCCGAAGCCGAACTGTCATAGATCTGGCCGCTCTGGGTGTCTGCTGAGCTGATCTCCACAGCGCCGGAATAATTGATGTCCGTACTGCTTCCGCCAGGAGCTCTGCCCGGAGCTCCGCCAGGACCGCCATTCCCGTCCGGTTTCTCGGGGGGGGGTTCCTCCGGGACCGCCTTCAGGGGGGGTGCTGCCTCCAGGAGGGGTGCTGCCTTCAGGGGGGTACCTCCGGGACCGCCATTTCCATCCGGTTTCTCAGGTGGAGTTCCTCCGATGCCGCCTTCAGGAGGGGTGCTGCCTCCAGGAGGGGTGCCGCCTTCAGGGGGTGTACCGCCTGAACCGCCATTTCCATCCGGTTTCTCGGGAGGCGTACCGCCGGTACTGCCTTCAGGAGGGGTGCCGGCAGAGCTGCTGTCCCCGTCCGTTTTTTCTGAAGGAGTGCTGCCTGAAATGTTATTCTCCTTTTCTGCAGTTGAATCGTCAGCTGTTTCCGCCGCAGCCGGACTGACAGCTACTCCTGCCGCAGCCGGCTTGTCAACTTCTTCTGTTTCACCCGGATCAGTGTCTGCTCCTGTCTGTTCCACCGTTTGGCCGGAGTCCTTGGAAACACTGGTTGTGCCGTTTCCGCAGGCACACAGTCCAGTAGTCAGCATAGCTGCCAGAAGGATCGCAGCTGTCCTGGTCATGTTCTTCTTTGTTATGTTCTTCTTTGTTATGTTTTTCATAGAAGACACCTCCCTTAATACTTGATAAAAACTATCTCATAATAAGTAATCTTTTTAAATAATAATCTCCCTTGCGGTTGACGGGATCAGTGTAAAGGAGATAGCTTGAAACAAGATTGAAGCTTTATTGCTTTTTTTACAGATTCCTGTTTCCAAAAAAAAGCGCCTTGTCACTTTCCTGGAAAAAAAAGGAAAAAAGGGACGGTCCTTTTGGAAAAAAAGGTGGGAAAAAAGGGACGGTCCTTTTGTATCTGTCCCCCTGTTTATCCACTGGCATAAACAGGGGGACGGACACAAAAGGACCGTCCCCGCAGTCTTCCTGGTTGTGCCGTTTCCGCAGGCACACAGTCCAGTAGTCATCATAGCTGCCAGAAGGATCGCGGCTGTCCTGGTCATGTTCTTCTTTGTTATGTTCTTCTTTGTTATGTTTTTCATAGAAGACACCTCCCTTAATACTTGATAAAAACTATCTCATAATAAGTAATCTTTTTAAATAATAATCTCCCTTGCGGTTGACGGGATCAGTGTAAAGGAGATAGCTTGAAACAAGATTGAAGTTTTATTGCTTTTTTTACAGATTCCTGTTTCCAATAAAAAAGTGCCTTGTCACTTTCCTGGAAAAAAAGGGAAAAAAAGGGACGGTCCTTTTTGGGAAAAAAAGGGACGGTCCTTTTGTATCTGTCCCCCTGTTTATCCACTGGCATAAACAGGGGGACGGACACAAAAGGACCGTCCCCGCAGTCTTTCATCCAGGCCTATCGGAATAATTCTTCCGGGGCAGTCATTCCTCCTCAAAATCGGCATCCAAAGCGACCTGCAGCTGGTAATCCGGAAATTCCTTTTGGACATCAGCAACGATTTCCTTATAGACCGCGCTTCGGTCCTCCGCATCAAAGCTGATCACGACGTCGAAGCGGATCGCCTTGGGCTCTTTAACCAGATAGAAGGCATGCATCTGGATCACATGAGGATGGGAAAACACGATCTTCTGCACTCTCTGCCGGGTTTCGATCACTTCCGGGTCTTTCGTGTTCACAGAATACACACCGATCGCGGACAGGATAACATGGTGCTCTTTGTTGACAGCCACCTGGATGTTTCGCAGAAGCAGATCGAGTTCATTGGCTGAACAGGTGTCCGGCACCTCAATGTGGATCGAGCCGTTCCAAGTGTCCGGGCCGTAGTTGTTCAGGACCAGGTCATAGGCTCCCTGCACTTCGGGAAAGGATACAACAGTGTGCCGGATCGCTTTGGCCAGCTCCGCATCGTTGCGTTCGCCCAGTATCCGGGAGATCGTCTCCTGCAGCATCCCGATCCCGGATTTGATGATCACGACAGAGATGATCGCACCGAGCCAGGCCTCCAGGGAGATATGGAAGATGAGGAAAATGCCGGCAGCCACAAGCGTTGAGGCGGAAATGACAGAATCCAGTGTGGCATCTTCGCCCGAGTTGACAAGAGAATCGGAGTTGACTCTCTCTCCGACACTTTTTACATAGCGGCCCAGAAGGATTTTCACCACGACCGCCACCGCGACGATGATCAGAGAAATCGCGTTGTAGTCCGGTCTTTCAGGGTGAATGATCTGCTTGACAGATTCCACGAGCGATGTAATGCCGGCGTAAAGAACAATGACAGAGATGATCATCGCGCTCAGGTACTCGATCCGTCCATAACCGAAGGGATGCTTTTTGTCCGGCTCCCTTCCCGCAAGCCTGGTCCCAACTATGGTGATCAGGGAACTGCCCGCATCGGAAATGTTGTTGACTGCATCCAGCACGATGGCGATCGAATGGGTCAGGACGCCGATCACTGCCTTAAAGGCGGCAAGGAATACATTGGCGATGATCCCGATTATACTGGTCCTGACGATCATCGCCTCCCTGCTGCTTTCAGTCCCGCGATTATTATTCCTTATTTTCTGTTTTTCCATCAAACTTTCTCCGACAATCTGATCTGCACAGCCAGATTGCCTCCCTCCTCAAAAATGAATGCTTTAAACTGTACCCGGTAGATTGGACACCAGTATTTTAGGCCCTTCCCGTCTGGTGGACAGCTTTTTACTTTTTGCCGACAAATATTAAAACGTTTTTATCTCCATGATCTGACAGTTCAATTATTCCGAGACTTTTATAAACACGCAGTCATCCTCGTTTTTAGAGTCGCTCCAACGGATTTTTTCGCCCTCTTTCATCAGGGCACCTTTGGTCACGTCCAGGCCTGAGATCGTCTCTTCGTCATTGTCATCCCAGGTATGAACAGAATAGTTGCCGTTTTCATAAGAGATCATCCCGGTTGTCTCGTCATAGGTTCCGCTGATTTCCCAGATGGAAGTTTCTTTGGCCCCCGAAGCCCAATGAATCAGGATATGATAGGTTCCAGTAAGGGCTTTTTCAATATCCATGGTTGCGCGCTGGCTGACTTCGTCCTGCCAGCTGCCGGTGAGATTCATCTCGTCGGTAAAATCAGACAGGAACTCTTCCGCCATTTCATCTGCTGCCTCTACTTCTTTCTGTGTCTTTTCTGAGGTCTCCTCAACCTCCTGCTTCACCTCTTCTACGACTGCTTCGGGATCTGTCTCCTCAAAGCTCTCTTCCTTCTTCCTGCCACATGCAGTAAAAGCCAGCATGCTCAGTACCAGTGCTCCTGCAATGAGCCATTTGTTTTTCATCTTTTCCTCCTCGATTTAACGACTTATTTTTTAAATACCTTAATCTTAATACCTTGATCTTAATATCTTGATCTTAATACCTTAATCTTAATACCTTAATCTTAATACCTTAATCTTAATACCTTAATCTTAATGCCTTAATCCAGACTTTCTGTGATTCCAGTAAAACGGTTATAATTATACACCCCAGGACAAAAAGTCAAAGCCTTTTTAGTGTCTCCATGAAAAAAGGGACCTGCAGTTGCTTGTGGTCCCTGATAAAATGTATATCGTATTCTGCTTTTCTGCCAGGCAGTGTAGTCTTATCGATCTTTTTCTCTGAGAAGAAGTGCTGCATTGACGACAACAAATACAGATCCGCAGTTATGCCAGAGTGCTCCTGTTACAGGATTCAGAATACCGGCTGCGGAGAGAACAACAGCGGTAAGATTAATGATCAGTGAAACAATGATATTGACCTGGACCTTTTTCATGACCTTCTGCATCAATCCGAAGAGATAAGGAAGCCGCCTGATCTGATCGCTCACCAGAACTGCGTCTGCAGATTCAATTGCGATATCCGAACCGATACCGCCCATGGCGATTCCGGCATCTGCGCTTGTCAGAGCCAATGCGTCATTGACTCCATCTCCGACCATACAGACAGGTTCTTTTCCGCCGGAGAGTTTTTTGATGATCTCCATCTTTTCTTCCGGCAGGAGATTTGCCTGTATATCAGAAATACCAACATTTGCAGCAATCGTTTTTGCCGCCCGCTCATTATCTCCTGTCAGCAGCATCGGTGTTATACCAACTGCTTTCAGTCTGTCAAGCGTTTCCCTTGCATCTTCGCGGACTGTATCACGGAGTGCAATAAAACCGGCAAGCGTATTGTCCACAGCAAGATAGACGATCGTAGCGCCCTGATCAAGCTCCTTCCGGCATGAATCATAAGCGGCGGATACGTCGATTCCTTGTGAACGCATGAAATCCTCTTTACCGGCAAGAATTCTTTTTCCATCCACCACAGCGGAAACGCCCTGTCCGGCGAGTACACGGAAGTCCTTTGCTTCCTCAGCCTTTCCTCCGGCCTTTTCATAGGCTGTCCAGATTGCTTTCCCAAGAGGATGTTCTGATTTCTGTTCCGTCAGAGCAGCTATCCGCAGGACTTCTTCATCCGAACAGGCTTCAGATGTACTCACAGCGGCTGTCACCTGAGGCTTTCCATAAGTAAGCGTACCGGTTTTGTCAAAAGCGATCCTCCGGATCTTAGACAGACGCTCAAGCGCATCTCCGGACCGTACAATAATGCCGTATTTTGCCGCGTTGCCGATCCCGGCCAGGACCGCCGTAGGTGTAGCAAGGATAAAGGCACAGGGGCAAAATACCACGAGCACCGTTACGGCCCGCATAAACTTCCCGGTAAAGATCCAGGTGAGGACAGCGCAGGAAAGAGCGATCACAACCAGCCATGTAGCCCAGCGGTCCGCGGCTGTGACTATCGGTGCCTTGTTTTCTTCCGCTTCTTCAGCGAGGCGAACCATCCGCTGAAGAGAGCTGTCCGTGCTGACAGCATCCGCACGCATGGTAAATGTACTGAACTGATTGATCGTTCCGCTTGATACCTGATCGCCGGCCTTCTTGTCCACCGGTATGCTTTCGCCTGTCATGATCGACTGATCGATCGAGGTCTCTCCTTCAAGGATCGTTCCGTCCACAGGAATAGTTTCCCCCGCAAGAACGCTGAGGACATCACCTGCCTTTACCTCCTCTGCAGGGATCTCTGCCGAAGTACCGTCACGGATCACCCTCGCAGTGCGCGGAGTCATCCCGATCAGTTTTTCGATTCCTTCACGGGTCTTTCCGGATGTGTAATCCTCCAGAAGAGAACCGATCTGCATGATCAGGGCGACCTCTCCTGCCGCGAAGAACTCTCCTGTGGCAGCCGATGCGATAAGCGCCAGCGAGACAAGCAGGTCTGCCTTGATATCATGTTCAAAGACAACACCTTTAAATGCTCCTGCCAGGATCGGGATACCGCATAGAACAATCGCCACCCAGGCAATATCAAAAGGGAGAACGTTTTTCAGGATCCCTGTGATGCTAAGCACCAATGCAATGGCAGATGTCACTGCACATACAAGCGTCTCTTTCGGTTCGTTCTCAAGCCATCTGTTTATCATATGTCCTCCTTGACATCCGGTGTTCACTTTCGTATATTATGTTTGATACAGAACATAGTGTTCTGTTGCAGTATAGCCGAGTGTTTCTCTCCAGACAATAATCAGAATCGGCGGATCATTCGTTACGGAACAAAACCATTAATGTGTTCAGGAGCAGGGGGATTTCATGGATCGCAGACAACGAAAGACAAGAGACGCGATTTACAGCGCATTCACAAACCTTTTGAAAAACGAGCCTTATTCAAAGATCACCGTTCAGGAGATCATCGATATGGCTGATATCGGACGGACCACCTTCTATGCCCATTTTGAAACGAAGGATGATCTTCTCAGTTCCCTCTGCACAGAAATCTTTGACCACGTTTTTTCAGAGGATCTGAAGAAGGAGAAGACACATGACTTCTCTGATGAACATGATACCCGGGCAATGGTCACTCATGTCCTGTACCATTTTAAGGAACATATGGACTATCTGCCAGGCCTTGTGACAGGAGAAAGCGGAGAGACATTCCTGTTTTTCTTTAAACAGCATCTGAAAGACCTGTTTTCCGCCATCGTTCCGGAGTCTGCATACAATGCTCCTTATGATTACGTGCTCAACCATATGATCTGTGATTTTGCGGAAACAGTGCGCTGGTGGACGGCAAACAGGCAGTATACCCCGGAAGAGATCAGCGCCTTTTTCTTTGAAACCACAACGTCCATAAACTGAAAACAGAACTGAAAACAGAGGGACGGTCCTTTCGTATCTGTCCCCTTGTTTACACTGACATAAACAAGGGGACGGACACAAAAGGACCGTCCCCATGAACTCTTGTCAAGGACGTTTTAATATCTTCATAAAAAAGACCCGGATACTGTTTTTGTTCCGGGCCTCATAGTGGTGTTATTCTGTTATAGCGCCTGTTTTACTCGGGCCTGCAGCATCATCACGACGAGCAGTTTTTATCTATTTCTTGCACCAGCGATCAATGCGTAAGAGATCTTTATGTTCAGAATTCTAAACCTGCGATCCAGTTCTTTACGGATTCTCTGACGCTGTCCTGTTTGTTCTGGCAATCGTTCCCGCGGATCGCAAGTCCTCTAAGCACCGTGCTTCCGGGAATGGAAGAAGAGAGCTTTTTATCAAACCCGGAAAGGCCGGAACCCTCGTGGGTGGAGAAAGGCACCAGGCTTTTCCCGGCAAGCGCGTCAGCATTTTCCTCGAAGAACGTGTACATGATCATCGGCCAGTCTCCCCACCACACCGGGGCTCCAATGAAGACGGTATCGTACTGCGAAAGATCGGGAACTTCTCCTGCATAGGCCGGTCTTGCGTTGTCATTCTGCTCTTTCTTTGCCACATCTGTGAGTTCAGTGTAGGTCATCGGATAATGATCATCCTCAGGCACTACTTCAAAAAAATCCGCGTCGGTTTCGTCCGCGATCATTTCCGCAACGATTGCTGTGTTGCCGTGATCGATCACACCAACGGTGTATTGCTCACCGGTACGGGAGAAGTACACGACCAGGATACGTGAGCTTTCGGAATCATTTCCATCCGAATTGTCCGCAGGCGTTTCATTTGCAGATTCATCCGTTTGTTCTGGGGCCGTTTTGTCGTCTGCATCTGCAGCCTGACTGCTTGTTCCCCCAGAAGGCGCTGCAGAAGATTGATTCTTACTGTTGCTTCCTGCATTGCTGCATGCAGTCAACGAAAGGATCAGCCCCAAAGAGAGTATCAGGCAGATCAGGTTTTTGATATTCTTACTCATGTTAAAATCCTCCCAGGCCTCTGTGACCATATACCTTCAGACCATTCAAAGAGCTCTCCAACTGCTCAAACTCATCGTCTGCCAGCTCCACTTTCGCAGAATCAAGATTCTCGATGATCCCATTTACCTTGTCGTCGAAAACGTATTTCTGCTTCTTTGCGCATTGAAAGCATCCAATGCAGCCGCCGATCGGTTTATTTCCAATCCAGTAGAAATCTGTCCCGATCCCCTCTGAATGAAGCGCGCCGGCAACTTCGGCGAGTGCTGTATAGGTACAGCCGTTTTGATGAGGGCTGCCGTTAACAAGCAATACTTTCATGATCTGCCTCTTTATAGGTACTATCCTATATTCCATAGTTTCTGAGGACCCTGTGCCATGGTCACGGCTGCAGAGGCCCGTAATAGTAGCTCGCCGTTGCACCGCCGTCCGCGAGGAAGGTGGAACCGGTGATGAAGGCTCCGGCATCGCTCATCAGAAGCTCTGCGATATTCGCCATCTCATCCGCCGTTCCGGGTCTTCCCGCAGGACACTTTGCGAACATGTTCTTATAGAAGCCGCCTCTCGGACCGTTGAACTCATCGACTGCCAGAGGTGTCACGATGATGCCGGGGGCAATGTCATTGAGCCTTGCGCCGCGCTCACCCCAGCGGATGCACTCGTACATGACCCGCTTTTCATTGCAGCGCTTGGCAAGCTGGTAGGCATGCAGGGTATCCCGGATGTTTTCCGGCTGCAGGAGAGGCAATGAGAGCAGCTCCTCGGTCGGCGTCATGGCAAGCTGTCGATCCTCCTCGGGTGTAAGCTGAGGCATGCGCCATCCGGACTGGCTGGAGATCGTCACACCGACACCGCCTTCCGCGATCACTTTTCCGACCTCTTCCAGTAAGACTGCCGTTCCGTACAGATCTACTTTCAGAATCGCCTCGATGGGAGCCTGGGATGGTGACACACCTGCGGCGTTGATGAGGTACTTGATCTCGCCGCATTCCTGTGCTTTACGGATGATCGCCAGGATATCTTCTCTGGAAGAAAGATCCATTTCAAAGGGAATCACATCATATCCGGCGTTATTCATGATCTCAGCGATGTTCTCCGCATTCTTCATGCTCTTATCGCCGAGGATGATCTTCTTTCCAAATCCGGTCCTTCGGGCCAGGGCCATGCCGATCTGCCCTGCGCCGGTCACGATCATAACTTCTTTCTTCATCTGATTGCTCCATTCCATTTCAGTATGTACTTGCCACACTCCGGGTGATCTTCCAGACGCCGTTTATTTTCTTCAGGCTGCATTTCTGCTGCAGGTGCCAGTTATGTCTGCCTCCGCCGAACACGGCTGCAGCCACATAGGACTGCCCGGTCAGGGCTGCTGTGTTTCCGCTGATTTCTACAGGCATATTTTCATGCTCTGCAGAATAGTAATTCAGAGTCCCGTTCAGCACTGCTTTGAGAAAGGCTTCCTTCGGCTGCCTCATACCCGTCATGTGTACCAGGACAAAGCTGTCATCCAGTACTTCATTCAGCGTCTTTTCGTCCTTTGCGATCATGCCTTCATACAAGCGGATATATGCCTGTCTGATTGCTTCTGTATCCGGATTCCCCGACATATCAGTTTCTCCTCTTACGAGCCTCACAGAAGACGATTGGCTTTCAGCCAGTGTTCTACGCTCGGACCGGCGCTTGCCGCGCTGCTTCCGGTGATCGGAAGGCCCTTCACAACGGTGGCACCGGGAGTCAGCTTTTTAATGCCGCTTTCGCTGCCGCCCATGCCGCTTCCTTCATTCGTGCAGAGAGGCAGGATCGTCTTGCCGGTGAAATCGTAACGCTCAAGGAAGGTGGCAACAGCCATCGGGAAGGTGCCCCAGTAGTTCGGATAGGCAAGAATGACGGTATCATACTCATCAATACTTTCAAGGTAACTTTTAAGTTCGGGTCTTGCCTGGCTGCGCAGATCCTTCTTCGCCTCCTCAATGCAGGTCATGTATACAGGGGAGTAGGGATTCGCCATCTCGATTTTAAAGGTATCGGCATCGATCATTTCCTTCATGAGATTCACGACGATCTCGGTATTTCCGACCTTTACGTACCTCATCGCGCCGCCGAAATAGTTCTCGTCCGCCCTTGAGAAAAATGCGATCAGTGTTTTAGCCATGGTTGGTTCCTCCTGTTGTTCTTATCCGGCAAATGCCGTTATTTGATCTGTCTTTATTATATGGGCAGAGTATCGTAGTGTCCAATCGAAACACGCTATACTTGATTTAATAATTAAATAGCATGAGCGTGTCATGACAACCAAACAGATCGATTACTGTATAGGGCTTGCCCATACACTGAACTTCAGTCGGGCAGCCGACAATATGTTCGTCAGCCAGCCAACCTTTTCCTACCAGATCAGGCTTTTGCAGAAAACAGAGGGACGGTCCTTTTGGAAAACAGAGGGACGGTCCTTTTGTATCTGTCCCCTTGTTTACACTGACATAAACAAGGGGACGGACACAAAAGGACCGTCCCCACGGACTATCAAAGGACCGTCCCCACGGACTATCCTCTGCCTATCAAAGAAATGCCCCGTTGCAGACCTGGATAACCTGGCCCTTTACATGCTTTCCCATGTCGGAAGCCAGGAACAGGCACGCGTTCGCCTGATCCATGGGGTCGCATTCCGGTCCGGGGAAGTAGACAAAGTGCTTGCTGTATTCCAGCATCTTCGCACCGCCGGGCTGCTCGCCGGCCTTATTGGCCAGATGTGCGGGCGTTACCGTTGCGCCGGGTGCGACAGCATTGATGCGGATGTTGGTATCGATCAGCCGCATAGCAACGTTTTTTGTCAGCGTATTGATCGCGCCCTTGGAAGATGTATAAGACGCGCCGCAGAAGGGGCGTTCACCGTTTACAGAAGAGATATTGATGATGCAGCCTTCGTTCTTCGGAAGGAAGATTTTCAGTGCTTCCCGGATAAAGCGGAACGGTCCGAACACATTGGTCTGGTATACATGCTCCAGCCATTCGTCGTCGGTTTCGTCGATCATCTTCTGCTCGCCAATGGCGGCATTGTTGATGACGATATCCAGATCCCCGTATACGTCCAGTGCTGTCTGAATGACTCTCTTCACATCATCGAGGTTTTTATTGTCTGCCACGACACCGGTGACGTCATAGCCCTGGTCTCGAATCTGCTGCACCGCAGCGTCCAGCTTTTCTTTTCCCCTGGCGGTCATGACGACTTTAGCGCCTTCTTTTGCGAAAAGCTCTGCCATGGAATATCCCATGCCGTAGCTTGCGCCTGATACGATTGCTACTTTTCCGTCCAGCATTTTTGCCTGCATTTTAAAATCCTCCTCATGTCATTGATTATTCTTTCGTTCGTTTTTGGGGACCGTCAGTAAGCAGTCGACGGTCATATGCATCATTTGCTTTCTGCTCATTTGGAATACCCTAGTCCGCTTACCCAGGAACGGACATCCTGCTCAGAGGAATCCACCCTGCCTCCGCGAATCGACAGATAATCATCGGAGCGGATCTCGGCATCCGGAGCCAGTTCCTTCATGTTCTGAAAAGCACTTCCTCCATTGGATGTCCCCTCATGAGAAATGAAGGGGATGATCGTCTTGCCGGAAAAATCATAGCTTTCCAGGAAGGTCCACATCGGCATAGGCAGATCATACCACCATACCGGGAAGCCGAAGAAAACCGTGTCATATTCCGCAAGTTTCTCTTCCGTAAGGTCAGCAGTGATCTCCGGCCTTGCGTTATCGTCACGCTCCTTCTTGGCACGGTCAACGGTTTCGTCATAATCATCCGGATAAGCCTCTTTTGCTGTTACACGGACAATATCGCCGCCGGTCTCATCGGCGATCCAGTGCGCCATGCTGTCCAGATGACCGGTATAAGAGAAGTAAACGACCAGGATTTTATGGTCTTCAGCCGCGTCAGACTCATTCTGTTCTGATCCGGAAGCTTCAGAGGGAGACGTGGTCTCATTCTGCGTATCGGTCTGTACAGGTGCCTGGGTGGATGTTTCATTACTTTTTCCGGAGCAGCCTGTCAGTACGGTGCCGATAATGATTATGGTCAGTAATATCGAAATGATTTTTGAAAAATGCTTCATCAATGCCACTCCCTGAATCAGTCAGCCAGTTCGATCCGAACGTCATATGAGCCCTGCAGAGCGGCAATATCCGCGATCGGGCAGGTGATCACGCCAATATTGACCTGATAGCCATACTGTTCCGAGACATCTTCATCCTCGAAGAGGATTGTGAAGTACGGCGCATTCAGGGCATAATCGATATCACCGTTGAGCCATCCGTAATGGACGTCATCTTCATTGTACGGCAGTTCCTCCGTTACGCCGCAGAAATCGTGAGAGTAGCGGCTCATGTGCTGCGTCATCGGCAGCTTTTCGATCAGCGCCTTCGCTGTTTCGGAATCGTTCAGCACTCCGGTGATCAGCGTATCGCCAAAATACATGTTGATCTTTGTGCCGCCTTCCATAGGAATCCGCGTTGCAATGGACTTATCCTCTGTCTGCATGTCAGCGCCGTCTTTGGCAACCTTGTTTTTTTCTTCTTCCTGCACCTGTGAAGAATTATCATTCTCCGCCGGACCTGTGGTTTCCGTACTTTGGGCGGTGTCCTGAGCGGCTTGCTGTCCGGATGCGGCTGTGCTGCTGCTTCCGCATGCAGCCAGGGACAGGCAAAGTGCCATTGCCGTTATAATTGCCATAAGTTTCTTTTTCATCTGTTTTCTCTCCAAATGTTTTTTCATGCTCTCAGGTCTTTACCAAACCTGTACAGTTCATTACGTTTTTCTTCCGATTTGTTTTTCTTCCCGTTTGCCGTGAAGATCCCGGCGTTTTCCACGCCCCAGTATTCCACTATGGACTGGAAATACTGTGCGATGGCCGGCCCATAGACGAAAGGACTCCCGGAACTCATGATCAATGCGACCTTCTTCACGTTCTTCGGAATGTCAATCGAATAGGTCCGGTGGATCGCTGCCTGCAGCTGGGCCGAGAGCGTAAAGTAATAGATCGGGGAGGCAAACACGACCATATCCGAGGACAGGATCTCCGGATAGATGGCCTGCATATCATCCTTCTGACAGCAGATGCCCTGCTCTTTTTCCCTGCAGTACTCACAGGCCATACAGCCATGGATGTTTTTGTGAGCGACATTGATGATTTCCACTTCGTGACCGGCTTCCTTCGCCCCTTGTGCGAAGGCATTGACCATGTCCGAAGTTGCGCCGTTTAAATGCGGGCTTCCGTTTAATACAAGGATCTTCATTCTGCGTCCTCCATACTGATCGTAATCGTCACATTTCCGTTACTGAGGAGGCTGGCCATTCCGGACGCATCCTGATCGGTAATGTGCCCGAGTCTCGTATAAGCCCAGGAATTTGAACCGTAAAATACAACGATCTGATTGGATGAATACAGCACAATGTCTCCGGCAGATGTAGTCGTCTGTGTGTCATTCGAAGGGAGAATGCTGCCAATGGGTCCTACTTGCTCAAAACCGCCGTACATGGACATCTGGATCACAAGCGACTCATTTTCGCATAGCTCCTTCAGCGCTTCAACAGATTCATTGTTTTCCCAGTCAACATCAACTGCCGTATTTCCGATCATCATCCTTAGCATTTTTGCTTTTACCTCCTCTGTGCTTGTCTCTTCTGTGGACGTTTCCTCTATGCCCGCCTTTTCTGACGGCTGAGCCGGGTCGTTCATCTCACTTGTATTTGAAGTGCCCTCTTTTGACATCTGCGCCTCATCCCCCTGAATCAAATCACTTGCTCTGTCTGACTCTGTCGTCTGAGCGGCTGCTGCCTCTACTGCGGCAGGGTCAACAGATGTATTCTGACCCTGCCTGCTTCCGCAGCTTGTCATGGCTATGAGTATTGCCAATACTATAAAAACACTTAAAATCCGCTTTTTCATCGTTTGTTACCTTCCTTTTTTTCTGTCTGCACTATGAGATAAGCGAGGGAGTCAAGCGCATTTTGATTCGCATGGATCGTATCCAAGAGCTCCTTCCGGTGTTCTTTAAGAATGAAAAGCATCCTGCCCAGGTCTCCTTTATCTGAAAACGCCATGCATCTTTCGATCTGCTCTTTGCTACATCTTGCATCATGCAGATTCTGATGCAGGCATTCCTTCGCATTACTAGCCAGAGCCATGCTCTGTTCCTCCTTCAATGGGGTGATCTCTTTTCTGAGTCCATTTTATTCTGCGGTTCCAGAAATGTCTAATACCCATATTGCATTTTTAGTTATTCTGAAATAGAATATCTGGAAAGGAGTGTGCTGCTATGGAGATCCGTGTACTCAGATATTTTCTTGAAACAGCCAGGGAAGGCAACATGACGCGTGCGGCGGAACGACTCTTTATCTCCCAGCCGACCATGTCAAAGCAGCTGAAGGAACTGGAGAAAGAACTTGGCGCTAAACTGTTCATCCGGTCCAACTACAGTATCAGGCTCACAGAGGCGGGGATGTTGCTGCGTGACCGTGCGGAAGATATTCTTTCACTGGTGGATAAAACAGAAGCTGAATTCAAATCCCTTGAAGAAACAAACAGCGGGGATATCTTCGTTGGTGCCCCGGAGTCTGAAGCCATGTCCCTGTTTGCAGAAGCGGTACATTCTCTGCAGAAAAACTATCCGAAGATCAGATGCAACATTTACAGCGGGAACCTCTCTGATGTCTGTGAGCGGCTCGATAAAGGACTGCTGGATTTTGCCATAGTCATGAGTTATGTAGATCTTTCAAAATATAATTATCTGGAACTGCCTATGAAGGATACATGGGGGATCCTGATGCGGAAAAACGATCCGCTTGCGGGGAAAAACTCATTCGAAGCTTCCGATCTGGATAAGCTGCCCCTCATCTGTTCCAGACAGTGGATCGACCAGGAATCTCCCAGGTGGCTTGGATCTGCCGCAGAGGATATGAATATCGTTGCAACGTATAATCTTGTATTCAACGGTTCTGTTATGGTCAGGGCCGGGATGGGCTATGCCGTTGTTCTGGACAAGCTGGTCAATACGGGTGAAGAAAGCGACCTTGCTTTTATACCACTGTCAGGGGTTCCGCAAACAGAAATGTATGTGATCTGGAGAAAGTACCAGACATTCACACCGATTGCAAACCTGCTGTTACAGGAACTTAAAACACGTCTCTGCTAAATGCATACCCCCTTTTTGAAACAGAGGTGAAACAGAGGGACGGTCCTTTTGTATCTGTCCCCTTGTTTACACTGACATAAACAAGGGGACGGACACAAAAGGACCGTCCCCGCAGACTCCGCCATGTTTTTTCTCTGGCTTTATTATATCGGCGCTGTATTGCGAAGTCCAATCGAAACATGCTATACTTTATTTAACTTTTAAATAGCGAGGACAGACCATGACCACGAAACAGATCGATTATTGTATAGAGCTTGCCCATACGTTGAACTTCAGCCGGGCAGCCGACAACATGTTCGTCAGCCAGCCCACGTTTTCTTATCAGATCAGGCTTTTGGAGGATGAGGTCGGCTTTGCGATCTTTGAGAGAAGCGGAAAAGGCGCTTCGCTCACTCCTGCCGGCGCGCAGTTTGTTTCCTTCCTGACCGGTATGCGGCAGGATCTGAAACGAGCC